>FMTN01000011.1 GCA_900100095.1 Lachnospiraceae bacterium C10 | reverse complement strand
AAGAAGGCTGGGAAGCCGGAATTGAGGAGGGGCGGAAAGCTGGAATCGCAGAAGGCCGAGAAGCTGGAATTGCAGAAGGGCATCGAGAAGGTATTAAGGAAGGCGTTGAGCAAGGAAGAGCGGAGGAAAAAGAGCATGCAATCATGAATATGCTTGACTTAGGTCTGAGCAAAGAAATAATAGCAGAGAAATATCCAATGGAACTGATTGAAAAAGTTTTGAAGTCGTGTGACTGCAAATGAATAGACTTGGTGTGAACGCCAGCCCGGGATAGAGAATCCTGTGGCTGGTGTTTTTTGTAGAACAACGAGCCTAAGTCCCATCCGCAAGCTCGCTTGTTTTTATTCATCTTCTCCCGGACAGTGAATCATAGCAATTTTCTCAATGAAATAATGCAGCGAGTGGACGAGCTCCGTGTCTGCAGCCCGGTAGAACATTTCCTTGCCGTTCCGGCGGGATGTGATCAGTCCGGCGGACTTTAGCAGGCGCAGATGGTGGGAGACGGCAGGGCTTGACATTTCAACAGCAGAAGCAATGTCAATCACGCACTCCTCGGTATGACAAAGAAACCAGAAGATGCGAAGTCTGGTGGGATCGCCCAATTGCTTCATGGCTTCTGAAACGGCGGTAACGGTTTCAGGTCCCGGAACATGACGCATGAGATCGAAATCATTGTCATTATGATGGTGTGGTAAAGAATGGTTCACGATATAGCCCTCCAACATTTAACGATGAAATATATGTTTATTATAAGGGAGGGGGGAGAATTTTGTAACATTTTTCGGAAAAATTCGTTATATTAATGTAGACGAAATAGAAAACAGGGCGGTTTCGGTGAGAAACTGCCGAATGGAGTAGGAGGAGTATATGTTCTGTATCAAGTGCGGACAAAAGCTGGAGGATTATGTCAAGTTCTGTCCTTACTGCGGTTACCCGACAGGGCAGGCGATCCAGCCTGTTCATCCGGTTGAATCAGCCAAATCGGAAGAAGTAAATGTGGCCGGGGAGCCAACCGAGACAGATAAGCCAAATGAGGTAGTCGAGCCAACTGAGACAGTTAAGTCAAATGAGGCAGTCGAGTCAACCGAGACAGGTAAGCCAAATGAGGCAGTCGAGTCAACTGTGGCAGATGAGTCAAATGTAGCAGTTGAGCCAGATGTGGCCGGGGAGCCAACCAAGTCAAATGTGGCAGACAAGCCAAATGTAGCTGCCGAGCCAGCCGAGACAGTTAAGCCGGCTGTGGCAACCCATGTAACAAGGGAAGATCGGCCGGCTGAGGAAAGGATTGTAAGGGAAGTAGATTCGGTGGAAGTCGGACCGGGCTATGTCAGGGAGAAGAAAAGCGTCTATGTCGAGTCGTCACCGATTCCGCCTGAGAGGAATGATTCCGGGAAAAAGAAGGGCGCGAATGCCAAGGTGATTGCAGTGGCAGGTTCTCTTGTGGCCTGTGTTGCAATATGCGCAATCGGGGGCGTGATGCTGCTGACAAGGAATCCGATGCGTCATAATGTAATGATCACATCCGACGACGGTGACATCAGTCTTTTGCGCGGCATCCAGAAGAAAGAGGCGAAGGAATGCAAATTCGCAGAGGATGCCGGTACATATGAAGCCTTCAGCAGTGATGGAAAATACTATTATTTTCTCAAGGATGTCAGTGGTGAAAAAGGCGATCTGTGCAGGGTGAAGGTCTCATCCCTTGGCAGTGACAAGAGCCGGAATGAAAAGAATCAGACCGAGATTGCATCATCGGTGGAACTTAAGCGAATGATTGCTGTCGGCAAGACGGGACTTTTATACGTGGATGGAGATGAACTGCATTATTATGACGGTAAGGATGATACCGAGATCGATGATCATGTAGAGCGTATTATTACCTGTGATGATAAAAAGGTCATCTACGGAAGTGGAGACGGTCAGAGTATGGAACTGCACATGGCGACCATTGAGAAGGATCCGGAGAAAAAGACCATCGATGAGGATGTGTCCCGGATTCTCGATTATAATATGGAGCATCTTACCTATACCAAGGACCACAGTGAAGAAGGAGATACCATCTGTATTGCAGATCGTAACGGTAAGGTGACCGAGGTAGGAAAGAAGGTTAAGGACTTTGGCATGCTGGGCAGTCAGAACGGTGAGATCTGGTACGGTAAGCCGAAGACCACCAGTGTGTCTCTTTATGACTATGTGGATGACAATCAGCTTACAGCGGATGTGAAAGCGAAAAGACCGCAGATGAAGTCCTTTTTAAAAGCGGTGAAGTTTAAGGATCTGAAGACCAATTACACCAAGCCGGCATTGATCCGGGAGATTAAGCGTCAGATTACGAAGAAGGACGGATATTATGTATTCTATTTCCTGTCTGACTATGGAAAATATTATGCATATTCCGATCAGTGGAAGAAGTTCTATCATTTCGATAAAAAGGGCTTTGTGAAGGCTGAGGAAGACTACCGTGAAGTGGATCGCAGGAATCAGCTGAGAAAATCCTTGAAAGAACAAAAGAGAGATACCACATACTATGAGCTTTACTACTATAAAGACGGTAAGAGCACCAAGGTGGAAGAGGATGTCTTAGACGCAAGAGGTAACGGACCTGTGGCCTTGTACCGGCCGTTTGACCATAAGGCGATTACCAAGGTAGGAAAGCTTTCTGATTTCAGATATTATTATCAGGTGGAATATAAGGTCAATTACGGAGAGGGAGGAGAAAAGACAACCTCCGATGGCAAGACCAAGGTATCGGTTCGCGGTAAGGAAGGAAAAGAGTATGATGTCAACTTTGACCAAACCCACCTTGATGTGTACAAGAATCAGGCGGTCCTTACAGATAGAGAAGGAACAAAGGGCGTGGTGACCCTGTATTCCATCAAAAAGGATGGACTTGAAAAAGAAGAAGAGTTAACAGACGACGGCGTCTTCTTTACGAAGTTGGATGACAGGCTGTTCTATTATGATAATGTGGATACAACAGGGAAGGGTGATCTCTATTGCTATGATGGGGATGACAGTAAAAAGTTCGCGGAAGATGTCTACACCACCAGCAGTATCCGCAAGATGGAGGATAACACCTTTTTGATCCTGTCCGGCAAGGAGCTTTCCATCATCAAAGATGGAGACATCGAAGAGCTCGATGACGATGTTCGCATGGCACAGATTTCAAAGGATCAAGAGATTCTGTATCTTGACAGGGATGGCGATCTGTACAGTTGTACCGATGAGAAGGACGGTCATAAGATTGCAGAGGATGTGAAGGACTTTAGTCTGTATCATGCCAGTGTTCTGTTTGCTTTTTCCGACTTTGATGATTAAAAGAGGATAGAAAAGAACATAGAAAAGAGCAAAAACGCTCCGTGAGCCAAGGAAAAGGCCTGCGGAGCGTTTTTTATAGGTAGGATTCCACAATGACATCCCTGTTTTTCTGTGTTACAATTAGCGTTATGGAAAAAATAGTGAATGGATATAGTATCCGATATAAAGAGACGGGCCAGGGCCCGAAAATTGCAGTTGTTCTTCAGGGATGGGGAACAGATATGAAGTTATATGACAGTGTTGCAGCCGATCTGGCGGATGCATATAAGGTCATTCAGTTAAATTTACCGGGATTTTCTGACAGCGACGAGCCAAAAGAGCCGTGGAGCGTAGAAGATTACTGTAACTGGTTCATTGCCTTTATGCAGGAAATGAAGATTGAAAAGGCGACACTGATCGGGCACAGTTATGGATGTCGTATGATGATTCGTATGGCGGCAAGAGACCCGAAAGATCTTCCTTTTACCATTGAGGAAATGGTGATGGTGGATGGTGCCGGTATTCAAAGAGAGAAGACCCCGGCGCAGAAGCGCAGAGTGAAACGTTATAAGCGTATGAAGGCCATTGCACATTTTGCACCAATTTACTGGTTGTTTGGAGATGCGGTGGATATCTGGCAGAGTCAGCAGGGATCCGCGGATTACCGTGCAAGTTCCCCGATGATGAAGCAGTGTATGTCGAAGGCTGTGAATGAAGATCAGTCTCCGCTGTTGCCGAAGATTGCAGTTAAGACCTACCTGATCTGGGGTGAGAACGATACAGCGACCCCCCTTCGGGACGGAGAGGATATGGAGAGAATGATACAGGACGCACAGCTGTATGTGATCAAGGGAGCCGGACATTTTTCCTTCGTGGAAAAGCAGCAGGAATTTAAAATCATCCTTCGAAGCTTCCTGCTCGGGGAAGGAGGACAGGCATGAATCAGTGGTTGATGACAGGCTTTTCCTTTCTTGCAGAGATAACCTTTGTGATGCTGGTTGTGACCTATCTTTCTGCGATGCGTTACAATCTGCATATGTTTCAGTTGAACGGCTATAAGAATGACGAATTTCGGAACTGGCTGCGTAAGAACGAGCGAAGACAGCGGATGCGCTATCCGTTGGTGATTTTTGTACTGCTTACCCTGGCATGTTTTTATATTTTTCAAAAGCGCTGGGGCGTTCTTGGCGTGGAGCTTGTACTGTGTCTGTACCTGATTCCGGTCAATGCTGCATATAACATCTACCGTAAGCATGACGTGAAAAAGAAGCTGGTCTATACGGCGCGTGTGAAGCGACAGATTTTCACCAATGTCCTGCTGGCGGTTCTTTTATGTGCCGTGATGCTTTGGATCGGTGGCAAACAGCGTCATGTGACGTTATTTGCCAATAACTGTGATACTATGATGCCACTGGTATGCGTCATGACATTGTACGTATTCCTTCAGCCATGGATCATGCAACTGGTGAACCTTATAAATCATCCGGTTGAGGCGGCGATCACAAATTACTATATTCGTGATGCCATCCATAAGCTTCATAGACAGAAGAATCTTAAGATCATCGGAATCACCGGAAGTTATGGTAAGACCAGTATGAAGTATTACCTGAATACCCTTCTGGAGGATTTTTACAATGTACTGATCACACCGGGTAACTTTAATACGACCCTTGGTGTTGTAAGAACCATCCGGGAACATCTGAAACCATCCCATGAGATTTTTCTCTGTGAGATGGGAGCCCGTCGTGTGAATGATATCAAGGAGATCTGTGATCTGGTGCATCCGGATGCCGGTATTATTACCAGCATCGGGCCGCAGCATCTGGAAACCTTTCACAGTATTGACCATATTATCGATACCAAGTATGAACTGGCGGATGCACTTCCAAAGGGCGGTAAGATTTTTTTGAACGGGGACAACGACTACATTCGCGGAAATGCGGATAAGTACCGTTCAAACCGATCCGTTATCTTCTATACCAATGAGCAGGGGGAAGGTTACCATGCGTCGGATATCAGGTTATCCAACCTGGGAACGGAGTTTACCGTTACAGCACCGGACGGAGAGAGCGCAAGATTTGCCATGCGTCTGATTGGCGGACACAATGTCATCAATGTTTGCGGAGCGATTGCCGTTGCCCATGAGATGGGAATTCCACTGGAGAAGCTTCGAGTTCCGGTTCGCCGGATTGAGCCGGTGGAGCACAGACTTCAGATGATTCAGCGCGGCAATGTGACCATCATTGACGATGCCTATAACTCCAATCCTGTTGGATCCAAGGCAGCGGTGGAGACGCTCCATATGTTTGACGGACTGCGGATTTTAGTGACACCGGGTATGGTGGAACTTGGCGATAAGGAAGATGAGTACAACTATAAGTTCGGTACATATGCGGCGGCAAACTGTGATTATATTGCATTGGTGGGGCGAAGAGCACACACCGATCCGATTCGAAACGGTGCCTTAGATTCCGGATTCCCGGAGAAGAAGCTTCGCAGTTTTGACGATTTGCAGGGCGCTTTGGAGTGGGCATACCAGAGAACAGAAGAAGGTCATAAATACATCCTCTTAGAGAATGATTTACCGGATAATTATTAAGGAGAAAAGTAATGAAGACAAGAGTAGCAGTAATGTATGGTGGACGTAGTGTAGAGCATGAGGTTTCTGTTATTTCAGGCATTCAGGCTCTGCTTAGCATTGATACCGAAAAGTATGAGACCATTCCGGTATATATTACAAAGGATAATCAGTTTTATGTAGGCGAGGATATCGGTAAGATTGAGGCTTACAAGGATATTGACGGCCTGCTTTCCCGCTCTCAGAAGGTTATCTGGGTGAACGAGGGAGATCGGGTGGTTCTTTCACCATATCCTAAGAAGATGTTTGGCGGCATGAAAGAGATTGAAGTGGATGTTGCCTTCCCGGTGGTTCATGGAACCAACGAAGAGGATGGAACTCTGATGGGATTTCTTAAGACCCTTGGAGTACCGTTTGTAGGCTGTGATGTTACCGCAGCTGCCATTGGAATGGACAAGTACATCAGCAAGTGTGTCCTCAAGGACAATGATATTCCGGTACTGGATTGTATCTGTTTCCATGAGGATGACTATGCCGATATGGATACATTAATTCAGAGGGCTGAGGAGAAGGTTGGTTACCCGGCAATCGTTAAGCCGGTCAACTCCGGTTCTTCTGTCGGAATCTCCATGGCAAAGAACAGAGAAGAGCTTATCCATTCCATTGATGATGCATTTACTTATGCCACCATCGTACTGGTTGAGCACGGAATTGAGAAATTAAAAGAGATCAACTGCTCTGTATTGGGAGATGATTCCGGAGCAAAGGCTTCCATCCTGGAGGAGCCGTTCCATACCAAGGACATCCTTTCCTATGAGGACAAGTATATGGGACAGGGTGCAAAGGACGGAGGTTCTAAGGGTATGGCTTCTGTCAGCCGTAAGATTCCGGCTGAGATCTCTGAGGAATTGACTGCAAGAATTCAGGAATATGCGGTTCGCGCCTTCAAGGCCTTTGGATGTAACGGCGTTGCCCGTATCGATTTCATGATTGATGAAGAAACCAACGAACTTTATTTCAATGAGATCAATACCATTCCGGGTTCCTTATCCTTCTATCTTTGGGAGCCGACAGGTCTTAAGTACACGGATCTTCTGGATCAGATCATCCAGATGGCACTTAAGCGTGCAAGAAAAGACCGTGCCATGACCTTCACCTTCCAGACCAACATTCTGGATCAGAATGCATTCGGCGGTGCAAAGGGATCAAAGATGTAAGGGATATGAACGATAACATGGAAATGGACAGTAGACTGGGAAATTATATACCCGAAGAAAAACTGCGGGAGCCCATTGCGGTATTCGATTCCGGAATGGGTGGAATCTCCGTACTGAGAGAACTGGTAAGGGTTATGCCGAAGGAAAGGTTCTATTACTATGGAGATTCAAAGAATGCTCCCTACGGAACGAAGACAAAAGAAGAGGTCTATCGGTTGACCTCATTGCATGTCAGGGATTTCTTGCGACGGGGCGTCAAAGGTGTATGTATCGCCTGCAATACGGCAACCAGTGCAGCGGTACGGCCGCTGCGTGAAGCGTACCCTGATCTGCCGCTGGTAGGAATAGAGCCGGCATTAAAGCCGGCAACGTCTTTTATGGAACATCCGAAGGTGCTGGTGATGGCTACACCGATGACCATAAGGGAAGAGAAGTTTCACAACCTGTTGAAAAAATACGGGGAGGAGGCGGATGTTTATCCGCTGGCCTGCCCGGGATTGATGGAATATGTGGAAGCCGGAAAAGGCGGAAGCGAAGAGGTTTTGCAATTCTTAAAGGACATGTTGAAAGACTATGCTCCCGGGGGAGCATACGGACCGATGGATGCGGTCGTGACCGGCTGTACCCATTATCCTTTTGTTGCGGACCAGATCGAAGAGGCACTCGGTGGCGGCACAAGAGTGTTTGACGGTGCGAACGGAACGGCGAGAGAGATGAGAAGAAGACTGTTTGCCGCAGGTCTTCTGATTCCGGAGACAAAGGCAGAGGAGCCGCAGACGCCGGAGCAGATTCTTTCCCGGGTGACATTTGATACTTCAGCCGACGATAAGGAGGAGAAGATTGCACTGTGCAAACGTCTTCTTCTTGGAACAAAAGAGGTGTGATGTCAGCTGATGAAGCCGACATATTTGTCAAAGAAAGGCAGTTTTGTTATACTACGAGACTGGGTGAATGCCTGAATGAAGCTGGAAACAACAGAACTTTTTAAAAAAGAATTATCCAGAACCAGGGGATTGCATGAGCTGACAGAGGAAGAATTTCAAGGAATCCGCAGGATCGTAAGAGAGATTGCGACCGATCTGATTATGCTCTGTGAGAAGGAGAATATTCCCTATGTGTTAGGCGGCGGCTCCTGTCTTGGAGCGGTGCGCCACCATGGAATGATCCCCTGGGATGATGATATCGATCTGAATATTCCAAGGAGTCAGATTGAGCGTCTCTGTAATCTGGTGGAGGAGCAGTTTTCCGAGAAATACCGTGTGGTGCGTCCGCTGGTCACACCGGGATATTACAGTACCTTTTATCAGGTGCAAAAGAAACATACGGTGTTTCGGGAGTACCGTAACCAGACGGAGGAAAACTGTGGCATCAAGGTGGATCTGTTCGTATATGAGAATACACCGGATGGGAAGGTCCTTCGAAAGCTGCACGGATTCCTCTGTGATGGCGGTTCTTTTTTATTGTCCTGCATCCGTGCATTTCGCTGGCGAGGGGAATTTTTTGATCTTACCAGAGAGAATAAAAAAGCGCGGACGGTTATGGGCATTAAGGCGTTGATCGGTGCACTGCCTGCTTTGACCCCTCGTTTTTGGTACAAGCGGGTGGTCGGTTGGCACAGGATGTGCCGGAATGACAACTCAAACTATATTTCATGCCCATCGGGACGCGGACATTATTTTGGAGAACTTCAGGGCAGAAAAAAATATTGGGACACGAAGGCTATGAAATTTGACGATACGATGGCCAGGGTTCCGGGGAACTATCAGGAATATCTGACAGGACTATACGGGGAAGACTACATGGTCTTACCTTCGGAAGATCAAATAGAAAAGCATGTCCTGTATGAATTGAAACTGTAAGAACAAAATAGGAGATTTTTTATGGGCTTAAACAAGGCTGCAGTAATGAAGGTGATGCGTGAGGTGTTTCAGAGAATACGCTTCCGTCATGATCCGTACAGCCAGGAGAATCCATTCCGGATTCTTTTATTAACAAACAGAGACTCAGACAATACCGGAGATCAGGTGATCGAGGCCTGCGATATTTCACTGATTCGGACGGTAATGAAGAACATCGGCATTGGAAGTCTGCACTATGAGGTGAAGTCCTGTGCCGCAGCCATCATTACCAAGCGTTATATGGCAACAAGAGATGAGGCACTTTTGGAGAGACCGAGACGACTGATTTCAGAGTGTGATATGATCATCTTCGGTGGAGCGCCGCTTTTTAACTACCGATATCAGCAGTTCTATGAGAGAACAGCACTTACCCTTGAGCTTGCACAGGAGTACGGCAAGCCGGTTATTTTCTCTGCCATCGGAGTAGAGGGCTACGATGAGGACAACCCGAAGTGCCAGAGACTGAAGAAGGCATTGAATTTACCATGCGTGCACCAGATCACAACAAGAGATGATATCGACTCTTTGATGAAGTTCAAAGCGAGAGAGGATCTGGAGATTCGTAAAGTGGCAGATCCGGCTGTTTTTGCAGCAAGACGATTTGAGAGTTTTGACCGTAGAAAATCTCAGAATAACCGACGGGTGGGAATCTTTGTTATACGTGCCCATGCTTTCATTGACAACGGAGTGGACTTTGATGAGCATGCTTCCGCTATGATGTATGTCAAGCTGGGAGAAGAGCTTTTGAAGCGAGGCATTGCCTACGAGTTTTTGACCAGCGGACATTTCGGAGACGAGGCATTTTTGGATCGTTTAATCGTTCAGTACGGTGTTTCACCGGCCCGTTGCCGTTTTGGAATCAACAAGCCGGAAGACCTTGCAAGAAGAATTTCCGGTTATGATGCCGTTGTAACAGCAAGACTGCATCCGAGTATCGTGTCCTTCTCTTACGGCGTTCCGTCTCTTGGTCTGGTATGGAATAACAAGGTATCCTACTTCTATGAGAGCATCGGTTATCCGGAGCGTATTGTGGAGGTTGAGAACGGCGGTGTCGATGTTATAGCCATGGCAGATCAGCTGGAGCAGATCATGGAGGAAGGTGTGAAAAAGGATCCGGACTTCCTTGTCTCTGTTTATGAGTCACTCTTTAAGGGGATTAAGGGTGTAGCCATGCCGGATTGTAAAACAAAGTGCTTTGACTACCATAAGATTCTGAAGGTTATGCGACCGACCATCGGCGTATCGGAAGAAGAGGCTGACTTAAAGCTGCAGAGAAAGAGCAGAAGAACATACAGTACCTACAACGAATTATTCGACAAGTACGAGGCAAGTAAAAAAGAAATATCCAGACTTAAGCAGGAACTTGGGGAGAAATAGGAATCATGGAGACTTTTGATACAACGTCAGACAAATTTGCGATTACAGACATCTACTGGGAAAGAATTTTTCTTCACATGATGGTTACGGTGGAGACAAAGGAAGAGGTTCGTTTTGTCCTTCGCCGGTTCACCCAGTCACACGATAAAGTGCCAAGAGAAGTTTACAACAAAGCCATGCATGTGGTGGAAGATCCTATGGTGGAGAAGGTGGTAAACGGAACCGTTACCATGGTAAAGCGGACACCGAATAAACGTGTGACAGTGAATACCATCAAGGAAGAGACCGAAGTCCTGTCCAGTCGCGGAGAGGACGGTCGATACGACTGTATGGTCAGCATTGCGGCAGCAAATGGCAGATCCTTCTTAAATAACGGAAACTGGCAGCTGGTTGCGATCTTACCGGACGGGGAAGAGCATATCTGCAGTCTTGCGTATGCGGTTGCAGAGAAGAAGGATGATTTGTCGAGGGTCTTCCGCTATAACAACAACCATATGGCCTATACGCTGACCTTTGATTTCTATAACAGTAAGAACGGTGTGCTGTCTTTTCTGATGCGGTCCCACTTTATGATTGATAATCAGAAATGGGCGAAGTTTCATAGCCTGGCAGAGGCCATGACCTTTAAGGGTAAGATGAAAAAGCTTCGCCACCGCTTTGTCTGCATGCTGATCAATGCCTACTATCACTTTGTCCGCTTCTTCGCTCCGAAGAAGGGAAATCGCATTCTGTTTATGACAGAGACAAAGAATTATCTCTGGGGTAATCTGAAGGCGGTATATGACAGAGTCAATGAACGGGGGCTTGGAGAGGATTATGTTATCTCCACATCAGCCCGTGTGGCAGTCGGTAAGCATCAGGGAATCAAGAGCTGGATCAAGACCATCACGCTGATTGCAAAGCAGGATTATATTTTTGTAGATGACTTCGTTCCGATTTTTGAACTGTTCCATCTGGATAAAAAGACCCGTCTCATTCAGCTCTGGCACGCTGGGGAAGGCTTTAAGGCTGTAGGATTCTGCCGCTTTGGTAAGAAGGGATCACCGTTCCCGGCAGGAACCTGTCACAAGGAATATACCAACGTAATCACAGCGTCAAAGAAACTGATTCATGTCTTTGAAGAAGTGTTCGGTATTGAAAGAAGCGCGTTTTTGCCGTATGGAATGCCGAGACTGGACGGCTTTTTGGATGAGAACCGTATCGCTGAATTTAAAGAGAAGTTCTATAAGGAACATCCGGACCTGGAAGGAAAGAAGGTCATTTTATTTGCACCGACCTATCGTGGAACGGGACAGAAGACGGCTTATTATCCGTATGAAGAACTGGATCTGAAGCAGATCTATGAATACTGTGGAGAGGATAAGGTCTTTCTGTTTAAGATGCACCCGTTTGTATCCCATAAGCCGAAGATTCCGGAGGATTATCGCGACAGAATCCAGGATATTTCCTCCTACCCGAGCATTAATGATCTCTACTATATTACGGATCTTCTGATTACCGATTATTCATCTGCCTTCTTTGAGTATGCGCTGATGAAGCGTCCGGTTCTCTTCTTCACCTACGACCGTGAGCGATACGAGCTGACACGAGGCGTACATCGTCCGGTGAAAGAGACAGCGCCGGGTAAGGTATGCGATTCCTTCGATGAAATGATGAAGGCGCTCTATGCAGAGGACTTTGAGGCAGAGAAGATCGAGCAGTTCGTGAAGGATAACTTCGGAGATTATGACGGACATGCATCGGATCGAATCATCGATCATATTATTCTTGAGAAAGGTCTGAATGCATAACATGGAAAAGCAATATGGCAGAGGATTTCATTGCGGTCTCATTAGCGAGAACCGCAATATTCTCTTTGGGCTCTCGATGGTCATGATCATTCTCTTTCATTTCAGTGAAGATTTTCATGCGGCATTCGAGGCCGGAAAGGTTCTCCCTTTTCCGTTCTGGGGAGGCTGGATTTTAAAATATTACCGATACGTTCGAAGTATCGGAGTGGAACTCTTTGTATTTATGGCAGGAATGGGACAGTACTATTCCTATCATAAGAATCCCGGTGCGTGGAATTATTACAAGAGAAGAGCGGGCAGGGTTCTCATTCCGTATGCCCTGCTTGCCATCCCCTTCTGGTTCATGGTGGATGGGGTTCTATCCAAGACGGGTATTGTAAGATATCTGGAAGATTTGTTTTTTCTGACTTTTTTCACAGATGCAGAACACGCACTCTGGTTTATCGGATTTATCCTGGTGATGTATCTGATTCTGCCGGTGGTATATTTCCTGTTTTACGGACACGGCCGATTCGTCGGAACCATAGCGTTTCTGGTGCTTACCGGTCTTGTCATTGCAGCCAATAACGGTCTTCGTTTACAGCTCCCTCAAACCTATCTGGGAATAGAGCTTGCGATTACAAGAATTCCGATCTTTCTGATCGGGGTCTACGCCGGTAAGTGGATCAAAGAGGACAGAAGACTTTCTGGGATTTTGGTGTGCATCTTTGTTCTTGGTGCCATTGCCCTTAAAATAAGCATGGTACAGCATGGAATGACAAATGCGATCGTCCGTTATACGGATATTGCCTATGCGCTGGCGATTCTGGTGGTGCTTACGGTATTGGCGACGGGAATTCAGAGGATTCACTGGCTTAAGAATGGACTGACACTGATCGGAGCCTATTCTCTGGAACTTTATATGACCCATGTGACGGTACGCTCCGTTTTTAAACAACTGAAAATCGGAACATGGCACGTAAGAAGCTATGTTATGGTGATCCTGCTGGCAATTCTGCTGTCTGCGGGACTTAAGAAAATGACAGACGCATTAACACAGACAAAAGCGTGATGAGGGCTGTTTATGAAGAAGGTGTTGCTTTTAACAAATGCAGATTATGATAACGTAGGAGATCAGATGATTGAGGCCTGTGACAGGGCTTTGCTTCAGGCTGCATTTGAAAATCTGGGAGTATTGGATGAGACCGAAATTATTAGCAGGGGAGTCAGTCTGATATCAACGGACTATGTAAAGCAGCAGGATGCCCGTCTTCTTAAGGAGGCAGAGCAGGCAGTGAAGGAATCGGATCTGCTGTTGTTTGGCGGGGCACCCGTTTTTAATTATCGTTATGAGAGTTTTTACGAGAAGACAGCGACATGGCTTTCGCTGGCGCAAAAGTATGACAAGCCGGTGATCTTCTCCGCCATTGGCGTGGAGCATGTGGAAGAGAACAATCCGAAATGCCAACGGATCAAACAGGCGCTGCATGATGCGAATGTTGTCATGGTGACCACAAGGGACGGGCTGTCACAGCTGGAATGGTATGTGGAAGGCCTGGATCTTATCGCAGAAAAGGTGGCAGATCCTGCGGTCTATACGAAGGAGATTTTCACCCCTTATCTTGCAAAGGAGAAAGAGGAGAAGAGCGTTGGTATCTTTATTTTAAGAGCAAATGGTTTTCTGGATAACGGTCATGACTTTACGAGGGATGATGCGGCAAGGCTTTGGCTTGATGTCATGGAAAAATGCAAGGAAAACGGGTATACCCCGTACCTTTTGACCAGCGGGTTTGCGGCAGACGAAGCCTTTCTGGACTATATGATCCGTCACTACCACGTTCCGAAGGAAAACTGTATTTTTAACGTGAACACACCGGAAGATCTGGTATATCAGATCAGCCGGATGGAAGCGGTGATTTCCTGCCGGCTTCATCCGGGGATCCTGTCCTACTCCCTTGGAGTTCCGGCGGTTGGAATTCAGTGGAATCCAAAGGTGAAGATGTTCTATCATGAAATCGGTTATGAGGATCGAGCCATCCCGATGGAAGGAATTGATTCGGTATTGCTGTGGGAGCGACTGCAGGAGGCCATGGGTGACGTGGCCGAACGGGATGAGATAAGAGCCTGGCATACCTATGAAACACTGGTGGAGGGCGTTCGAAAAGCACTCTATCCAAAGAACAGGGAAGCGGTCTGGAGTCGGGAGGAATTCCTTGAAAGAATACGGCCGTATCCGGGAACCACGAAGGAAGACTACGAAAAAAAGCTGGAAGCCAAATTCCGGCGGGCCTATGTCACCTACAACAATGCATTTCAGAAGGGACAGAAGCTGCAAAAGCAGCTGGACGAGACAAAGGAGAAGGCAAAGAATTCTCATGAACATGCCCTTGCGCTGAAAGAGAAAAATCTCCGGTTACAGGAAAAAGTCACACGGCTGAATGCGCGGAACGTGGAGCTGAAGGGCAAACTGAAAGATGCAAGACGTGAGTTGAACGAGGTCTATAGCCAGTCACTGATTGAGACGGTCAGGAACTGGAGGAAAGGTAAAAAGGAGCATGAAAAACAAGATTCGTAACATCGTAGGGATAATGGCTCTTGGGCTGGTGACTTGTTATGCGGGTGGCAACTTTGTCCATGTGCAGGCGGCCGAGCCATACAAGGTAAAGGGAACGGTCTATACGGTAAAGAAATCCAAGGGTAAGATTTCCGATGATGTGAACCGTGCGATTCTGGCTGCTTCCAAGAAGGCTGCAAAGACAGGAAAGCATTATACGGTACGCCTTAAAAAGGGAACCTATACAGTACCCAAAACCATTCACCTCTATTCCGGTGTCACATTGGATGCGACGGGCAGTGTTCTGAAAGATACCTCTTCCTACGGAAATATGCTCATGTCCGGGGATGTAAAGAGGAACACTTCAAAGAAGACCGGTGCAGGTTACAAGGCTTTTCATGATATCGGAATTGTAGGTGGAACCTGGAAGGCCTCGGTGAAGAATGAGGCGACCATCATGCGCTTGGGTCATGGCAAGAAGCTTTCCGTGAAGAATGTAACCCTCGATGGAGGCGGCGGAATCCATCAGCTGGAGACAGCTTCCATCAACGGACTTACTGTTGCTGGCTGTACCTTCAAGAACTTAAAGTATCGTTCCGGGGAAAACAAGCAGGAAGCACTGCAGCTGGATGTCAGTTGTAATACCAGTGTGTTTCCGGACTATGTTATGGACGCGGCGGTGACAAAGAATGTCACAGTCAAGGGATGTACCTTTATCAATGTTCCCCGCGGCGTTGGAACCCACACCCTGCTTCTCGGTCATTACTTTGAGAATATTACCATTACAGGAAATACCTTTAAGAACGTCAGAGAAGAGGCCATCATTGCTCTGGGCTATCACAATTTTACTATTGAGAGGAATAAGATCCGTGATTGCGGAGCCGGAATTTTAGCGCAGTATTTTAAATCTTCACCGTCTTCGGTATGGACAACGACCCACGATGGAAGTAAGATGTTCACTGGTAAGATTCGACACGATGCAAAGGGTGTTATCTCCGGGAACAGCATTCAGCTGAAGGAGAAGAGCCTTGCGGATGCAGTGTGCGGAATCAAGCTGTATGGAGCAAAGCTTACGGCTTCTGCCAAAGGCGGAGACGGCAAAAAGGTTTTGGCGAAGGATTACTACATCAGTAATGTCACCGTTAAGGATAACCGTATACAGACCAGTGGAATGGGAATCCATCTGATGGATGCCAAGAACTGTGTGATCGCGAACAATACGATACAGGGTACCTGGTCCAACGATGGGAAGTCCAAGAATCCAAAAGGAATCTTTTTAGCCCTTGCCTCCACTGGGAATAAGATCTGCGGAAATACCGTAGAGAAGTTTTACAGCAATGGAATTCTATTGCAGGATGCTTCCTCAGCAACAGAAATCAATGCCAACCGTTTGAGTGGAATCGGTGGCACAACATCCATTGCAGCAATCAAACTGACCGGGACAAATACCGATGCCACAGAGATTGTACAGAATGTCATCGGGAAGGGAACCTGCGGATTCGGTTGTACCGGGGATGCGATTATTGTAACCGGAGGAGCATCTGCCGGTGTCATTGAGAAGAATGAGATTGATGGAGCGGGCGGCCATGATGTTAAGGTCAGCGGAGGAACTGTTAAGGTCATCCATCAGGATGATGTATTTGCATGGTGAGAAACCATTGGATAGGAGAGCATATGAATCAGGTAATGCAAGAAGATATTGAGATGATTCTCGGGAAGGATATTGCTTGGGACAAGTTTAGAAATACCAAGGTTCTTGTCACAGGTGCATCCGGAATGATGGGAAGCTATGTGGTGCGGACTCTTTTGGCACTGGATGACAAGGGCTATGGGGTGGAGGTCTACGGACTGATGCGTAACCCTTCCAAGATGCCGGAGGAGATGAGAAACCGTGTCCATGTGATTCAGCAGAGTGTAACCGAGCCGATTGCAACCGATGTCAAGTTTGACTATATTTTCCATACAGCTTCTCCGGCAAGCCCGTTGATCATGCGCGAGGATCCGGTGGGAACGGTTGCGGCAAACACCCTGGGTGCATGGTATACCTTAAAGCTGGCGAAGGAGTCAGAGAGTAAGGGATACCTGTTTATCTCCAGCCGTGAGATCTACGGACAGCCTTACGATGATCAGAAGGTCTTCACCGAGGACACCTACGGTTTCGTGGATCCGCTGAATGTCCGCTCCTGCTATCCGGAGGGCAAGAAGGCGGCAGAGACCATGGCAGTGTGCTATCATGAGCAGTATGGATTGAATACCAAGATTGCAAGACTGGCTCATACCCTTGGACCAGGCATGACGATCGACGATGGAAGAGTACAGGCGGATTTCCTGCGGGATGTTGTAAATCATCGTGATATTGTTTTAAAGAGTGAGGGAAAACCGATTCGTACCTATACCTATGTGGCAGATGCGACAGCGGCTCTTTTCTATATCATGTTAAATTCGCCGGAAGAGGAGCGTGTTTATAACATTTCAAGTGAGGCAGATACGGTTTCCATCCGGGATCTGGCACAGAAAATGACAGAGGCATTTCCGGAGAGAGGTCTTTCTCTTAAGTTTGATATTCCGAAGAAGACCGGAAATGATGGAACGGCACCATTTACCCTTGGCATTCTGTCAAGCGAGAAGATTGGTGGAATCGGTTGGAAGCCGCATTTCACATTAACAGAAGCAATCCAGCGTACTGTCAGATATTTGGAAAGTGAAGGAATCCACTAAGAGAGGATATCGTTTTGAATTATAAGAAGATCGGTTCACTGATCATGGCAGCTGCGGTTACCGTAACCGCAGCTTTTCCATTATCAGCGGTAAACGTACAGGCAAAGAAAAAATCATATGGAACATCCACCGTACAGATTCTTGCAACAACGGATCTCCACGGGCAGAGTGTAAAGTTTAACTACGATTCCGGAGTGGAGTCGGAGGGTAGCCTTGCACAGCTTGTGAGTGTAATTAAGGAAAAGAAAAAGAACCTGGAGTACGGAACGACGATTACCGTGGACAGCGGTGACACAGTGTATGGTATCGGCTCGGAAAGTATCATGAAGGGAACGGTGTCCGGCTCGGAGTACATGTATGAGTGTATGAAGGCGGTCAACTACGATGCCATTACACTGGGAAACCACGATTTTGATTACGGTGTAGACTATATACAGAAGGCGCTGAAGAAGGCAGGGATGAATCAGAAGGTTGTCCTCTCCAACGTATTTTTGGCGCGAAGCGGCAAGAACCTTTATAAAAGTTCAACGATGGTTACCAGGACCGTTAAGACCACAACAGGACGGAAGGCGAAGGTTAAAATCGGAATCATCGGTGCGACGATTCCATCTCTGACCACGTTATACAAGTGGCAGGGAATCGTTCGTACGGCAGATATTGTCAACAGTGTCAGAGAAGAAGCCAAGGCTCTTAAGAAAAAAGGAGCCGACCTGATCGTAGTGGCAGCCCATACGGGAATCGGTGGTGCGAAGCATAAGTTAAAAGCCGATAATGCCGGCTATGCACTGACGGCCATTCCGGAAGTGGATGCGGTGTGCTGCGGTCATACCCATATGGACTATCCGGCGGCGACGGCAAAGGCGGCGGTCTATGATGCCTATGCACAGACCGATGAGGATAAGCTGATGCATGGTAAAGCGCTGGTGGAAGAGAAGGATCACGGAGCGTCTCTCGGACAGATTCAGATCAAGCTTGGATTCGATGCAAACGGCAAGCCTTATGTGAAGAAGCGGTCTGCCAAGGTACACCGTGTAACAGGAATGGATAAGGAAGATGCAAAGATCCGGTCCATCAATGCGAAGTACGATGCACAGTATCGCAAGATCTATGATAAGACCATCACCAAGATCGAAGGCAGTACCAACAGCTATTTTGGTATGATCGAAGACAATCCGATGATCCAGCTGTGTAACGAGGCGAAGATTCATTACGGACTGGCGGCTGTCAAGAATCTGGCAGAGCCTTACCGGGATGCGCCGGTTATTTCAGCAACGGAGTATCAGATGGGAGGTTCCACCTCCGGGGACTACATCTATGTGGATGGGCAGATTTACCAGAAGGATGTTTTGAATATCCAAAGCTATGCCCAGCAGCGAGCCAAGGTCTACTACATGACCGGAAAGCAGCTGCGGGATGCTCTGGATTTTCAGGCAGCGAAGATGTATCAGACCGTGGGACAGGAGAAGGCGGCAACCTGGGGAAGCGAGACGGGAAGCCTTGTCAGTCAGGGTTATCAGCCGATCTTAGGACCTTCCTATCAGAACAACTGGAGAGGCTTCATGGTGTATGACGGAGTGGAGTATACCATCGATCCAAACCGTCCGCCGCGTTATGACAAGGAAGGCAGACAGATATCCAACGGAAGCAGGATCACAAGCTTGACCTGTAACGGACAGCCTGTCAGTGACCAGCAGGTCTTCGTTCTTGTCTCCCGCCACATCACATCGGAGATGGATCCGATCAATCTGAAGGCGAGCCGTCAGCAGGTATTGATCAACAAGACGGATCATATGAGTGAAATGCTGGAAGATTACATGGTGCATCAGACGGTGAACGATATGCTTCATATCTCCAGTGATTCCAACTGGAGGGTGGACTTTGCGGACAGACAAAACTATGTGATCCGGACAACAGCAAAGGCAGCGGAGCAGGCCAAGGAGAAACCATGGTATCTTGGAGAGATTCCGGGAACTGCCGGATTTACGTTTTACCGGGCACATCTGGGGACACCGGAGCAAAAGGAAGACCACAGCGGTCCGATGGTTGTGGCAGCCCCCCTTGAGACGAAAGCAACGGGAGACCCGGTGAAGATCAGGGTGGAAACCTCCGATGTTTCCGGAATTGAATGTGTCCGGTTTGCCAGTGGTATCCGCCGGGAAGATGATTATGTATGGAACTATGCCACCCTTGTGAAGGACGATCAGTTTGAGGTTTCAAGCAACGGAACCTATACCGTCTATGCGAAGGATAAGCAGGGTAATGCGACGGTAAGCTACATTACAGTAGATAACATCGATTATACGGTTGCAGTCGCACCGAGCGTGACCGGCAAGGTGACAAATAAGAAGAGAAGCATCGCGGGCTATGCTTCACCGTCAGCTACTGTATATATGCAGGGAGCAGGAAAGTTCAGCCAGGTAAAGGCGAACGGTAAAGGCTACTTTAAATTTACGGTACCTTCCCTGAAGGCAGGAGAATATATTTCTCTCTGGCAGGTCGATACCAAGGGACGTCAGAGTCAGGTGGTATCGGTGGAGGTGAGCCGCAGTGGAGCAAACACGCCTCAAATCCGGGAGATCAACAACAAGAGTACTAGGATCAAGGGTATCTTTAACGATGATCCGTTGTGCCGTATCATGGCTCAGGAAGGAAAGACGGTCTTCATTCCAAAGGATTCCGAGAAACTGTATCGCATCAGCAATCTGTATAACAGTAGCTATAAGATCGTCAAGGGAAGCTACACCTGCAAAAACGGAAGCTTCTCTCTGGATATTCCGGTACAGAACGCAGGAAAAAAGATCAAAGTCTACGGTGTGGACTGGGTCGGAAGATTATCGGCGCTGAGCAGCAATACAAAGACAGTGACAGAAGTGGCGCCGAATAAGCCGCAACTGAACAATGTACTTGCTCAGGAGGGTCTTCTGCGAGGCAGCATTCCGGGGATGAAACGTGCCGGAATGGATATTCAGATCATCACCGACAAGGGCAAGGTATATACAGGCCGTACGGATGCCAAGGGAGCCTTCGCTGTAGAGACCGGACTGCATCAGACCGGAACGACCTATTCCGTAAAGGCCAGTGACCAAAAGGACGGCAGAAAGCGAACCTCAGCGGTGGCAAAGGTGGAAGCGAAGAGCTACACGGATTTCCTTGAGAAATACTCGGATACGACGGAGATTGATTCCATTACGGATGAGTCCGATGAGATTACCGGACGGATTACACTGGATGGAGCCGCCTCTGCATGTGTCATCGTACATGGTAAAAAGTATGCACTGCCTTTTGATTCGGAGGGCGAATTCAGCTTCCCGCTTCCGGATAAGAAAGCCCATCCTTTCGCTTATAAGGATAAGGTTGTGGTGATTGTGCGAAGTGCCTCCAAGGCGTTGATGGGTGTGGATGTTCTCACTGTGGCAGAGGCCCTTCCGGACCGCCCGGAGTGTACACCGAAGAAGCTGACGGAGAAGACCAAGAAGCTTCGTGTTGTGGGAAACCGTGACTGCACCGCTGTTCTTAAGAGTGGAAGCATTTTCGTTACGAAAAAAGCGGTTGCGAAGAAGAATGGAAAGTATATTTATAAATTTAGCATTCCGAAGAAGCTGCGTAAAAAGAACAGAGCGATGAAAATTTATTTTGTCAATACATCAGGAGAATCCAAGAAGATTCTGCTTCGTGTGAAATAAAAAGGAGCCGGCGTTGGTTTATAAAAACCACACCGGCTCTTTTGTTGAGGAAACAGCTGTGACCCCTGCGTTAAGCAGAGCAACCACATCCTCTTTGTCCGTAATAAGGCCGCTGGCAATGACAGGAACCTTTGAAAATGAAACGATACGTCTGGCGATTTTCGGCATGACACCGGGAAGCATTTCAATCATGTCCGGCATCAGTTCCCTAGCAGCCTTCTCCATCGAGGTATAGGCCATGGAATCGATGACAAAAAACCGCATGATGGTCGAGAGTCCAAGGCGTTTAGCTCTTGCAATGACGCTGGATTTTGTGGAAATGACACCGTCAGCCCGGGTGTTTTTTTTAATGAAATCGACGGCAACCTCCCCGGGGTAGAGTCCGCTGATGAGATCAACATCGATAAAGGCATATTTGCCATAGGATTTGATGGTATCGACGATATCCGGAATGGTGAGGATATCACCGTACAGGATGAAGATCAGCCTACTGTCACACTCTTTGCATCGCGCCAGTCCATCGGAATCCTTGATGGCTGCGATGACAGGAGAGTCCGTAAGCGCTTCGTGTAGCATCGGATTCATAAATATTCCTCTTTCTTTACAGTCTGATAAGCTTTATTATGCCACAGATAAAAACAGGGGACAATTGTCTGTGAGAGTAAGGTTACTTTACACCGAACCGTGAACGTGCTATTATTCTTCAGATAGTCATAATTTTATAAAGGGCTGACAGAGCGTAAAATTGGGCTGTGTCGGGAGTGAATAAATATGTCAAAGAGAAGAGAAAGCGGCAAGTACTTGTACCAGGCCGTTACGAATATTTTAATTACATTTGTAATATCTGCAATTTTCTATGTAGCCTGGAATAACTGGCTGAACATTCTTATGGATCGTAAATTCCTTGGAAAAGGTAACTGGCTGATGGTTGGAATCTATATGGTGGTAGCCATCTTCTTTATCCAGTCCTTCGGAGGATATAAGATCGGAATCAGCCGGATTTCCCATGGAAGTATCGGCTGTGCACTGGCATCGGTGATGACCAATGTCATTATGGGAATGTTTACCATTATGCTGGTGGGTTATGCGAAACTGATTCCAACCATTGTATTTATCCATTTTAATATGTGCCTGATCGATATAGCGGTGCTGTTCGGCATGACCTATTTTGGAACGTGGCTGTTCCGCCGGATTTTCCCGCCGTACCAGATGCTGATGATTTACGGAGAGCACAAGAACAATCTTGACAGCAAGATGAATCACAGGGGAGACAAGTACCGGATTGCAGCAACACTGTCAACGAAAACATCCCTTGAGCGGATCGTAGCAGAGATTCCAAAGTACGATGCTGTTTTGATCAACGATGTGCCGTCGGAATTTAAGAACAAGATTCTTAAGATCTGCTTCGATCAGAAGAAGCGCGTGTATTTCACACCGAAGATTTCCGACATCATTGTAAAGGAATCCGAGGAGTTAAACCTCTTCGATACACCGCTTTACCTTTCCCGCAATATGGGATTTTCTGCTCTTCAAAGCGTTGTAAAGCGTGCCGGTGATATCGTTTTATCCCTGATCGGAATTGTACTTTCCTCTCCGATCATGCTTGTGACAGCGATTCTGATCCACAGCTATGACAAGGGACCGGTCTTCTATAAGCAGGAGCGGTATACCATCGGGAAGAAGCGTTTTTATGTTCTGAAATTCCGAAGCATGATCGTAGACGCAGAGAAGGTCGGCGGTGCAAGACTTGCAACGGAAAATGATGACCGTATCACACCAATCGGCCATGTGATTCGTGCGACACGAATCGATGAGATTCCTCAGTTCTTTAATATTTTAAAAGGAGATATGTCCTTTGTAGGACCAAGACCGGAACGGCCGGAGATTCACGAAGAGTACTGCAAGAAGGTACCGGAGTTTGATTTTCGACTGTCTGTTAAGGCCGGACTGACAGGATATGCACAGGTCTACGGTAAATACAATACGACGACCTATGATAAGCTGAAGTTTGATATGGTCTATGTACAAAAAACCTCAATTCTTCTGGATTTGCAGCTGATTCTTTTGACGCTGCGCGTTGTCTTCCAGAAGGAAAGTACGGAGGGGATTGAAGAAGGAGAAACCACAGCAAAATGATGAAGTATATTAAAGGATTCCTGGACTACCGCTTCCTGCTCTCAGAGCTGGTCAAGCGAGGAATCAATCTCAAATACAGAAGAAGTTATCTTGGAATTATCTGGTCGCTGATCGAGCCGTTAATGACAACGACGGTTCTGGTTGTTGTCTTCGGTGCACTGTTCGACCGTCTGTCTGACCAGACTTTTGCCACCTACATCATGTGTGGTCGACTGACATTTTCCTTTTTCAGTACAGGAACCAAGGTATCCTGTCACGCGATTCGCAGCAATGCGAGTATGATCAAGAAGGTCTACGTACCAAAATATTTTTACCCGCTTGCGAGCATCCTCTATAACTTTATCATCTACCTGATCTCACTTCTGGTGCTGATTCCGGTTATGATCTATTCTCATCTGATGCCGACCCTTCGAATTTGGAAGGTGCTGCCGGCGATGTTTACACTTTTAATCGTGACCATCGGCGTGGGAATCATTCTCTGTGTACTGGATGTTTTCTTCCGTGATGTGGAATATCTGTGGAACGTGGCAACCATGATTATTATGTATCTGTCCGCGATTTTCTATCCGGTGGAGCGACTGGAGAAACACGGACTGGCATGGCTTTTGGATCTGAATCCTCTGTACTGTATTATCAATCTTTTCCGTGGCGGACTGATGGGATACAGCAACAGCATCTGGGAATATCTGTATCCGCTGGTATTCGGTATAATCGTGTTCGTATTCGGATTCTGGTTGCTTAAGAAAAAGCAGGATGAATTTATCTTACATCTATAATTGACAGGAGAAGATCATGGGAAAGGTAAAACCGACGATAGAGGTTTCCAACCTTGGAATGAAATTTAATCTGAGTCAGGAAATGCATGACTCATTGAAAGAGTTTTTTATTAACTTAGTGACCCGTAAGCATATGAAGGTGGATGAATTCTGGGCGCTGAAGGATATCAGCTTCAAGCTTTATCCGGGAGACCGGGTGGGCATTCTGGGATTAAACGGAGCCGGTAAGTCCACTATCTTAAAGGCCATTGCAGGAGTGTATCATCCGACAGAAGGAACGGTGAAGCGCCGCGGTTCTCTGGCACCGCTCTTAGAGCTAGGTGCAGGTTTTGAGAAGGAGTATACCGCCAGGGAGAACATTTATCTCTATGGAGCCATCCTTGGATATAAAAAGGAATTCATTGATACCAAATTCGACGAGATCATTAAGTTCGCAGAGCTTGAGAAGTTCGTGGATGTTCCGATCAAGAACTATTCCTCCGGTATGAAGAGCAGACTTGGATTTGCTATCTGTACAGCTGTGAATCCGGATATCCTGATTCTGGATGAGGTCTTATCCGTAGGAGACAGTAAATTCCGACGCAAGTCCGAAGAAAAGGTCAAGAGCATGTTCGAAGGTGACGTTACGGTTCTTTTCGTATCCCATTCCCTTCCGCAGGTCAAGAGAATCTGTAACAAGGCGATGATCTTAGACCATGGAAGGCTCAAGGCTTTCGGGGATATCGAAGAGATTGCACCCCTCTACGAGGAGATGACGGCGGCGGATCCGGAAGAGATTGCTGCAAGGGCGGCCAAGGCAAAGCGCCGTAAGGCCATCCGCAGAAAGGCTGCACGTAAGATGCGCATGAAGGATGTGGCTCGACTGATGAGCAATATGAATATGGATATCGAGGAAGCCATGGATGTGTTACAGATTCCGGATCGAGTGAAGGATCTGTACCGGGAAGGTGTGCCGGATATACTGAAGGAATTAAAGTTTGATACGGACGGAAGCCTCGAGGAAGAAGAGGAACGTCAGATGGATCTTGAAGCATCGGAAATGATGAATGCGGGAGAGGAGTAAGAATATGAATATTGCATGTATTTTTGCAGGTGGTAAGGGAGTACGTATGGGAGCCGGAATCCCGAAGCAGTTTTTGGAGATCAACGGGAAGCCGATCCTGATTCATACACTGCAGCTGTTTCAGTATCATGATGAGATCGATAAGATCTATATCTCAACCTTAAAAGACTATATCCCATATGTTCAGCAGCTGGTGGACGAGTATCGCATCCGTAAGGTATGCGCCATTGTTCCGGGTGGTGATAGTGCACAGGATTCCATCTACAACTGTCTGAAGGCTGTTGAGAAGGAGAATGATCCGGATTCCATCGTTCTGTTGCATGATGGTGTAAGACCGTATGTATCCTACGATGTAATCAGCCGTAATATTGAGGGTGTTAAAAAGAACGGTAATGCCATCACTTCTACAGCATGCTATGAGACCATCATGGTATCCAAGAAGGGCGATGTGGTGGATTCCGTGCCATATCGTAAGGAGACGTTTGCAGGACAGGCTCCGCAGAGTTTCTATCTTAAGGACATCCTGGATGCCCATGAAAAGATTCGTAAGAGACCGGAAGGATATGAGAATATGGTGGATTCCTGCACCATCATCCGTACCCTTGGTCAGACGGCTTACATGGTGGAGGGTAACCGCGGTAATATCAAGGTTACAACTCCGGAAGACGTGTATATGTTCCGTGCCCTCCTCCAGTACCAGGAGAATGAGCAGGCCTTCGGTCTTGGTATTACCAACCGTATCGGTAAGCGCATGGAGATGATCAACGGCGAGAACGAAGAGAAGAAAAACAGCGAAAAGTAAGAGATCAAAGCACGCACGTTACCGGTGGGTATTCGTGCGTGTCATTGTGTCATAAGGAGTCACATGGAGAAAGTCAAAGATATGGTGTCCATCATTACACCTTGCTGGAATGGTGAAAAATATATTGCAGAGACAATGGACTCGGTGATTGCCCAGACGTATCCAAACTGGGAAATGATCATTGTAGATGACGGTTCATCGGATCGTTCCGCCCAGATTGTGCAAGACTATGAGAAAAAGGATGCAAGGATTCATCTGATTCAACAGGAAAATGCAGGATCCTCTGCCGCAAGAAACCACGGAATCAGAGAGGCATCCGGACGTTATATTGCACTTCTTGATGCAGATGATTTATGGGAGAAGAATTTCCTTGAGGAGCAGATCAATCTTATGACAGAGAAGAAGGTAGCCTGTGTCTACAGTAATTACCTTCTGATTGATGACAGCTCTAAGGTTATCGGTCATATGGTAAAGGCGCCGGAGAAGTTGACCTATAAGAAGATGTGTGTCCGGAATTATATCGGATGTCTGACCGGGCTTTACGATACAAAAGAACATGGTAAAATCTATCTGAGAGAAGAATTAAAAAGCCTTCGCGATGATTACGCATTCTGGCTGGACTGCGTGGAGGCATCGGGAGTGGCATACGGCAATCCAAAGCCACTGGCAAGGTATCGTGTGCTTGCCAATTCCACAACAGGTAATAAGAAAAAGCTGATCGGCGTACAGTGGAAATTCTATCGTCAGTATTTGAAACTCGGATGGATGAGAAGCTTTATCAACTTAATGCGCTGGGGAATTTACGGAGTATTGAAGTTTCGATAGAAGCAATATGGCAGGGCAAAAGGCTCTGCCTTTTGTGTAGGGGTATCCTACTCAATTCACAGGAGGATGTATGACAAAGGAAGAAGCACAGGAGCTGGTGGCAGATTATCGCCGGGCGGCTCTTTTACATCAACAGAAAGAGGCCAAAGAGGAGGGCGATATCCAACCGCTAAAGCCTCTTACGGTGAAGGAACGTAAAGCAAATGAGGCACTCTACCGTAAGGTGGGAAGTGAATGGATGGCAAAGAAGGCGCTGGGACTCGTTCTTCTTGCAGGAGGAATGGGAACGCGACTTGGCTATGACGGTCCGAAGGGAACTTTAAACATCGGAGAGACAAAAGAGCTGTATATTTTTGAATGTCTCTTTCATAATTTAAGAGAGCAGCTTAATATTGCTTCCGCCTGCGAGGGCAGTTCGGATGTGACGCCGACGGATGTTCCGGTCTGCATCATGACAAGTGATAAGAACGATGAGAGGACAAGGGACTTTTTCAAAGAACATGACTATTTCGGTTATGGGCAGGAGAATATCTATTTTTTCACCCAGGAGATGGCACCGGCATGTGACTATGAAGGGAACCTTCTGATGGAGGATGAGAATACACCGGCCACATCACCCAACGGAAACGGCGGCTGGTACTCATCTATGCAAAAGGCCGGTCTTGTGGATATATTAAAAGGACGCGGTGTCAGCTGGCTGAATGTGTTCGGTGTGGATAATGTACTGGCAAAGATTGCCGATCCTCTTTTCTTTGGAGCGGTTATCAGTAGCGGGAAGACCAGCGGAAGTAAGACGGTTGCCAAGAAATCCCCGCAGGAGAAGGTGGGCGTGATGTGTAAAAAGAACGGACATCCGGCCATTGTGGAATATTACGAACTGTCAGAGGAACAGGCCGGTGCAAGGGCAGAGGACGGAAGCCTCTGCTTTGGAATGGGCGTTATTTTAAATTATCTGTTCCGCCTTACAGATCTTGACCGGATCGCCGGGGAGCATATGCCGGTGCATCTGGCAGAGAAGAAGATTCCGTACATGGATGGGGACGGCATCTTCCATAAACCGGAGGAACCAAACGGTTACAAGTTCGAGATTCTGATCACGGATCTTCTGGCCTATCTTACGGACTGTCTTCCGTACGAGGTGGTACGGGAGGAGGAATTTGCCCCGATCAAGAACAAAGAGGGCGTGGATTCCGTGGAAAGTGCAAGGGAACTTTTGAGAAAGAACGGTGTAAAACTGTAAGGCTTTGTGGATAACTCTTGGAGTCTTGACGAATAAGTAGAAGGAGGGCAGGAGATTGAAAATGGAAGATATCCGATATTCCATCATTATCGGCGCCTATGAGACCAACCAGCTCTTCTTTAAGCAGGTGCTGGAATCGGTACGCCAGATTGCGTGGCGGAACATGGAGATACAGGTGATGGATGCCTGCCCGGGAGCAGGGATTGAAGCGGCGGCAAAATCGGTCTGTCAGGATGATTATCGCCTGCATTACCATAAGGTTCACAGAGCGTTGTCCATGGGCAGTGTGTGGAATGAGGGCATCCGGGTCAGCCGGGGAGATTATCTGATCTTTCTTGGGTCTACGGATTGCCTGCATCCGGGGATGCTGCAATACCTGACGCGGGCCATTAAGGAGGATCCGGGGGTGGATCTGATCTATACCGATCACGATGAGATCGTGGACGGGGCAAGGATGAACCCTTATTTTCTTCCGGGATTGAATCTGGAACTTTTGCGTCACACCAACTACATAGGCGAGACCTTTGCGGTACGCCGCGGGCTTTTTACATCCCTTGGACGATTTAAGGAAAAGTTGTCCTTTGCCTTTGCATACGATTTTCTGCTGCGGGCTGCCACCTCCGGCCGAAGAATCCGGCATATCCCGACCCTGCTGTGGCATCGGCGGGTGTACGACCTTCCGCTGGACATGGCAGAGATTCGTGATGCTCTTAAGAAAAGTATGCGGGAGCATACTGTGGTGGCGGAGGCGAGCCTGCATCTGCAAGGGATTCCGGCGGATGTGAAGGCAGACCCTTCGGGGGAATACTGGCATGTACAGTATGATGGAGGGGATTTTGCCTCCCATCATTCCGACGTCATCATTCTGAAGGAGGATGGAGTCAAACCTCTCAGCAAGAAAATACAGGAGCGGCTCTATGCATATGTAAAGCAGTCAGACGTGGCAATCGCCGGCGGTCGTTTTCTTCAGGGAATGGGAATGAAGATCGATAACTGCGGGTTGATCTGTGATAAGGACGGAATCACCTATCCGGTATGCCACGGGCAGAGCAGTTTTTCCAAGGGGCTTTACCAGAGAATGGTGATACCCCAGGATGTGACGGCAGTGGATGACGGATATTGCATGATTGATGCCAGATTCTTCCGGCGGTGCGGAGGGTTCGACCGGAACCTGACGGGAAGAGACCGGATGCTGGATCTTTGTCTTAAGGCAAGAGCCGGTGGCATGCGTGTCGTCTATGTTCCTTCCGCAATTGCATTTCGCAGGCATAAAGAGCTTTTGAGCACCCAGCAGTCCCATGAGAGACTGTTGCATCGTTGGCAGAATACATTAAGCAAAGGAGACCCTTTTTATAATGTGAACCTGCCGATGGGGCTTGACAATTATACCCTGTCTTGACATTGAAGAAAAAAAGCAATATACTTTCTTCGTTTTATGGGTTAAAAAAAGGGCTATGAGCCTTGGAGGATAAAAATGAGTGATAAGCAGAGTGCGCCTTCCAGAAAGCAGAAGAGAAGAAAGCGCAGAAAGATTTTCCTGATTGTGGAAATTATTGTACTTCTGATTTTGTTGGGATTACTGTTCGTCTGGCTGAAGGTCGGAATGATCAATTTTAAAGATATCGGAACCATCAAGCAGAACGTGTTGTCAAAGGAGACCGAGAAGACTCTTTCCGGCTATACCAATTTCGCACTGTTCGGTGTCGATAACCGTCAGAACGGTAACTATGAGGGTGGTCAGTCGGATGTTATTGTTATTGTAAGTATCAATAATGATACCAAGAAGATTCGTATGGCATCCGTTTACCGTGATTCCTTCCTGGATGTGGGACAGACAGAGCAGCTGCTTCGTAAATGTAACTATGCCTATGCACATGGCGGAGAATCAGCAGCACTGGAGATGCTGAATAAGAACCTGGATTTGAACCTTCAGGACTTCGTTGCAGTGGATTTCGCAGCTGTAACCGATGCTATTGATGCAGTCGGCGGTATTGAGATGGATGTAACACCGGATGAAATCAAGGGATTAAATGACCCGGATCGTCCGATTCTTCGTGAGATGGCAACACAGCTTGGTAAGGAATACACACCGGTTACACAGCCGGGTAAGCAGAAGCTGAACGGATTACAGGCGACGGCATATTGTCGAATCCGTCATTACGCAGGAGATGACTGGGGACGTGCAAAGCGTCAGCGTGCCGTTATTGAAGCACTCCTTGGTAAGGTGAAGGGTGCATCCCTTTCACAGATGAGTTCTCTTGTAGATGCGATCCTTCCTAAGGTTTACACAAGCTACAGTGGTTCTGAGATTATCAGCATGGCAATGGCTGCGAAAGAGTATTCGATTGAACAGTCCTTTGGATTCCCGTTCAAGAAAGTACCGGAAGAGCTTCCGAAGCCATACGGAAGTGTTGTCATTCCTTGTTCGCTGGAGAGCAATGTAAGGAAGCTTCATGAGAAGATGTTCGATGAGAAGAATTATTCTCCAAGTAATACCGTAAGTGCACTCAGTCAGCAGATCATCTCCATTACAGGTAAGGATGAGAACAGTGCCATTGACTACAGTAAAATTGAGGAGAACAAGGGTATTGAAGATACCCAGTCATCCAGTGAGAATACAACCCAAAGCGGTAATTAATACAGAAGCAAGGAAGCTCCCCCAGGGTAAAAGTGCCCCGGGGGAAACTTTGTAGATAGGAGATTATTATGTGTGGAATTGTTGGATATATCGGAGAAGAACAGGCAGCGCCGGTCCTGCTCGATGGACTTGAGAAATTAGAGTACAGAGGATATGATTCTGCAGGTATTGCTGTCTTTGACGGTAAGGAGATTCAGATTAAAAAGGCAAAAGGCCGCCTTAAGGTTCTTGAGGAGCTGACACATGACGGTGCCAATATGCCCGGAACCATCGGAATCGGTCATACACGCTGGGCTACCCATGGTGAGCCGAATGATACCAATGCACATCCGCATTTTAACAGCAAGCAGACCATTGCCGTCGTTCATAATGGAATCATTGAGAACTATCTTAAGATTCGTAAGATGCTTGAGAAAAAGGGGTATCAGTTCCTGTCAGAGACCGATACCGAGGTAGTGGCACATCTCCTGGACTATTACTACAACGGTAATCCTCTTGAGGCAATCACGAAGGTGATGCATCGTGTGGAGGGAAGCTATGCCCTTGGCGTTATGTTCGCAGATCATTCGGATAAGGTTTATGCGGTTCGTAAAGACAGTCCGCTGATTGCCGGTAAGGCTTCTAACGGTAGTCTGATTGCATCTGACGTGACAGCGGTCTTAAAGCATACGAGAGATGTATATTATATCGACAATCAGGAAATTGCCTGCCTGACAAAGGACTCCATCAGCTTTTTCAATGTGGACGGGGACCCGATCAGCAAGGAAAGCAAGCATATCGACTGGGATGCGAATGCTGCGGAAAAGGGCGGCTATGAGCATTTCATGCTGAAGGAGATGTACGAACAGCCTAAGACAGTTCGTGACACCTTGTCTCCACGTATCAAGGACAACCATGTTGTAATCGAGGATATGAAGATGTCAGATGATGACATCAATAAAATTGACCGTATTCATATTATTGCCTGCGGTTCCGCCTACCATACCGGTGTAACAGCGAAATATGTCTACGAGGGGATGGCAAGAATTCCGGTGGATGTTGATGTGGCAAGTGAGTTCCGCTACCGTGATCCGATCTTAGGCAAGAATGACCTTGTACTGATCATCTCCCAGTCCGGTGAGACAGCAGATACCCTTGCGGCGCTTCGTCTGGCAAAGGAGAGAGGTATCCGAACCCTTGCAATTGTGAATGTGGTGGGATCCTCCATTGCCCGTGAAGCAGATGAGGTTATGTACACCTGGGCAGGCCCTGAGATTGCAGTAGCAACAACGAAGGCATACTCTGCACAGTTGATTTGTCATTATCTTCTTGCGATCCGTTTTGCAAAAGCAAAGGGTCTTTTAGATGATGAGGCAGAGAAGTCCTATATCAGAGATCTGGAAAAGCTTCCGGATCAGATTGAGCTGTTGCTGAACAGCAAGGAGAGGATCCAGAAGTTTGCGAACCGCTATGTGACAGCAAAGGACATTTTCTTCATTGGACGTGGCATTGACTATGCGATCTCCATGGAGGGATCTTTGAAATTAAAAGAGATTTCCTATATTCATTCCGAAGCGTATGCAGCCGGCGAGTTAAAGCATGGAACCATCTCTCTGGTTGAGGATGGTACACTGGTTGCTTCGGTTGTTACACAGGAGCAGCTCTATCAGAAGACCGTAAGCAACATCGTTGAGGTAAAGAGCAGAGGCGCTTTCGTCCTTGCTGTGACCAACGAGGGAAATCGTGATATTGAGAAGGTGGCAGACTATGTCATCTACATTCCACAGACCAATCAGTACTTTACCAATTCACTTGCAATCATTCCGTTGCAGTTGTTTGGTTACTATGTATCAGTGGGCAAGGGTTGCGATGTAGATAAGCCACGTAATCTTGCTAAGTCAGTTACCGTAGAGTAATTGTTCACAAATGTGTCTTTAATTCTTCACAATTCAAAAAGAGTTTTGTCACAAAATGGACACAATTTCCCTGTAGACTATGTCTTGTAATCAAGAAAGGCTACAGGGATTTTCTATAGGATTTCTGCAACCGGTCTTTTACAGGAAAGCGAGGATCATATGGACAACAATAACTTTGAGAAGGACAATGTTAATACCGGTAACGGTGAGAGTGGGCAGAACGGGCAGAACGGACAGAACTTTTACCAGCAGAATTACGGGAACATGTATCAGGGATATCAGAACCCGTATGGACAGAACGGACAACAGAAGCCAAGGCGCGAAAAGAAGCCGCATCCAACGGCCAAATTCGTGGGAAAAGTTGTTGCAGCCGGTTTGATTTTTGGTATTGTAGCAGGTCCTGTTACCGCAGGTACCAACTACATCTCAAACAAAGCCATTGGCAATACGAATTCTTCTTTGACTTCCACCAATCGTAGCAAGGGTTCAGACAAGCGCCTGGATGCAACGGCAACCTCTACCGTGACAACATTAAGTGATGTTTCCGATGTGGTAGCAGAGGCAATGCCATCCATTGTTCAGGTTACCAATATGTCGATTACAGAATATCAGGATTTCTTCGGACAGGTGACAAAGGTTCCTCAGAAGAGTGCAGGAAGCGGAATCATCATTAATGAGGATGACGACTATATCTATATCGCAACCAACAACCATGTTGTCAGCAATGCCAACAGTCTTACCATCACTTTCAACGATGACAGTGCGGTAACCGGTGAGGTTCAGGGAACGGATGAGCAGACCGACCTGGCGGTTGTAAAGGTTAAGAAGAGCGATATGAAGGATGCCACCTATAAGGCCATCAAGGTTGCAAGCATCGGTAACAGCAATCATATTGCCGTCGGTGAGTCTGCCATCGTAATCGGTAACGCGCTCGGCTATGGACAGTCTGTTACAACCGGTGTTGTATCCGCTTTAGACCGTGAGGTAACCATTCAGAACGAGGATAGCGGCAAGACCTACACCAATAAGCTGATTCAGACATCAGCAGCCGTAAGCCCGGGAAATTCCGGTGGTGCTCTTTTAAATGCCAAAGGAGAAGTAATCGGTGTCGTATCTGCGAAGTATTCCGGTAACAAGGTAGAAGGTATGGGATTTGCCATTCCAATCACCAATGCACAGGATATCGTGGATCAGTTGATGGACAAGGGCAAGGTAACCAAGAGAAACGGCAAGGATTCCAAGACGGCAGCCGGTAACGGATATCTTGGTGTTGCAGGTGTGGATATTACACAGGATATGGCTTCCACCTACAACATGCCAAGCGGTGTCTATGTGGCAAAGGTCGTAAAGGGCAGTGCAGCGGATGACGCCGGTATCAAGAAGGGCGATGTCATCACAGAGATGGACGGAAGTGCAATTGCCACCATGGAGGATCTGTCTTCTGCCATCAGCAGTAAGTCAGCAGGAGATAAGGTAAAACTTTCTGTAGCCACGGTTGAGAACTCCTACCAGCCAAAGACGGTTACGGTAACCTTAGGTGAGAGACCGGAGGATGAGGCTCAGCAGTAAAGGCTGATTGTGACAGGATAGGTTTCCTGTAAGGTGATATATAAAAGCGAAGGAACGGGATGAATGAGGCGTCCCGTTTCTTCGCTTTTCTTGTTCGAAAATTAATTGTAATAAGAAAGTGACGGGGCAGGGGAATTCATTTATAATGGACTCATATATGTTACGTGTTGTTATGGAATTGGGAGGCTTGCTATGGATAAGAAACGTATCGTTATTGCACTCGGACATAATGCGCTGGGAACAACATTGCCGGAGCAGAAGGCGGCTGCAGCGGGAACAGCAAAGGCTGTTGCAGAATTTATTGCCAAGGACTATCAGGTCGTGATCACACATTCCAACGGCCCGCAGGTTGGCATGATTCACACAGCGATGAACCAGTTCTCGAAGGAGCACCCAGAATATACCGATACTCCGATGAGTGTATGTTCTGCGATGAGTCAGGGTTATATCGGATACGATCTGCAAAGTGCGATCCGAAGCGAGCTGATCCGAAGAGGAATCTACAAGAGCGTTGCGACTGTTCTGACACAGGTTACGGTGGATCCTTATGACGAGGCGTTCTACCGGCCGACAAAGGTCATTGGCCGTGTTATGACAGCGCAGGAGGCTGAGGAGCAGGAGAAGAAGGGTAACCACGTTGTGGAAGTCGAAGGTGGTTATCGCAGAATCGTAGCGACACCGAAGCCGGAGTCTATTGTAGAGATCGATGCAATCAAGGCACTTCTTGATGCCGACCAGGTGGTTATCGCATGTGGAGGAGGTGGAATCCCGGTTCTGGAGCAGGATCATATTCTTAAAGGGGCGTCTGCTGTTATTGAGAAGGATACGGCAGCCGGATGCTTGGCAGATTTAGTGGATGCCGATATGCTGATTATCCTGACAGGAACGAACAAAGTGTGCATAAATTATGGTAAGGAAAATGAAAAGGCAGTGGATTATCTGTCCGTAGCAGATGCGAAGAAGTACTTGCAGCAGGGTAACTTTGAAGAGGGAACCATGAAGCCGAAGATTCAGGCAGCGGTTGATTTCATCGGAGATTCCGCAATCCGTAAGACTCTGATTGCGAAATTGAATCCGGATAAGGCCATCATTGCCGGAGAAGACGGAACAATGATAGGAAAATAAAAATAAACGTTGAAATATCCGCTGGAATCCGCTAGTATTGAGTATTGTTCGATGATTGTGCAATACTTTAATAAGTGGGTACGATGCCGGACATTATGTGTGTTATGTTATATCTCGTTTTTTACGAGGGAAAGGAAGATAATTTGATTTCAACTAGAAGAACGAAAATTGTTTGTACATTAGGACCTGCGTCAGAGAGCGAAGCAGTAATGGCACAGCTGATTAAGGCTGGTATGAACGTTGCAAGATGTAACCTTTCTCATGGTAGTCATGAGGAGCACCTGGGAAGACTTAAGACATTACGTAAGCTGCGTAAGGAGCTTGGAATTCCGGTTGCTGCACTTCTTGATACCAAGGGACCGGAGATTCGTCTGAAGGAGTTCAAGGATGGTGGAATCGACCTTGAGGAAGGTCAGACCTTTACCCTTACAACAGAGGATGTCGAGGGAGATCAGGAGAGAGTTTCTATCACTTATAAGGACCTTCCACAGGATGTTCAGGCTGGTGCACATATTCTGATCGATGATGGTCTTATTGAGATGATCGTTACAGCAGTTACAGATACTGAGATCAAGTGCTCTGTTATTAACGGTGGTCACGTATCCAACAAGAAGGGTGTGAATGTTCCGAACGTTGAGCTTTCTATGCCATACATCAGCCCTAAGGATTACAAGGATATTGTATTTGCCGTTCAGGAGGATTACGACTTCATCGCTGCTTCTTTCGTACGTACAGCAGCTGATGTAGAGGATATCCGTAAGATCTTAAAGGAGCACGGCGGCGAGAAGATTCAGATCATCTCCAAGATCGAGAACAACCAGGGTGTTAAGAATATCGATGAGATCATTGCAGCTTCTGATGGTATCATGGTTGCCCGTGGAGACATGGGTGTTGAGATTCCGATGGAGGACGTACCGGTTATCCAGAAGATGATCATCAAGAAGGTATACCAGGCTGGTAAGTTTGTAATCACAGCAACACAGATGCTTGATTCTATGATTTCTCATCCGAGACCAACACGTGCAGAGGCAACAGACGTTGCGAATGCTGTATATGACGGTACATCCGCTATCATGCTTTCCGGTGAGACTGCTGCAGGTAAGTACCCGGTTGAGGCTGTTAAGACTATGGATAAGATTGCCCGTCGTACAGAGCAGGATATCAACTACTTATCCCGTCTTAAGAAAGCTGATGGAATCGTGGATCCTTCCATCACCGATGCAATCTCTCATTCCGCTTGTACTCTTGCAGGTGATTTAAGAGCAACAGCAATTATCACGGTAACAAAGTCCGGACGTACAGCACATGCTGTATCCAAGTTCCGTCCATCATCTCCAATCATTGCAGGTTGCATTGATGATAAGGTTTGCCGTCAGATGAATCTTTGCTGGGCTACAACACCAATCATGATTCAGGAAGAGCAGGATGCATCCGAGCTGTTCGAGAACACAATTGCCAAGTGTCAGGAAGAGAAGCTTCTGAACGAAGGCGATATCGTTGTATTGACAGCAGGTGTTCCTCTTGGTATTTCCGGAACAACCAACCTGTTAAAGGCTCAGATGGTATAACCGTCGCAAAATAAAACAATAATGGCGACAGATATTTTTTGTTTTTGAAAAGTATCTGTCGTTTTTTTGTAACATTTTTCGGTTTCATCCGTTATATATATGTGAAGTATGACAGAATGCTGGAAGGGAGAGAACATGTCAAACGAACCAGAAATGAAATTTGATCCAATGACGGGGAAGCCGCTTCAGAAGGAAGAACCGTCCTATTTTGAGCAGAATCAGGGGAATGGAGCAATTCCTCCGGTAGCGCCGAAGAAGAATAACAAGTGGGTTGTTCCGGTTGTTATTGCAGCAGGCGTTGTTGTTGTGGGAGGTGTGGGAGCATTTGCCGCAACGAAGGTTGTTCCGCGTATAGCCTACGGTAAGAATTATACCATCCTGGAAGCGGTTAAGAATACGGAGGGAAGCAGCCGGCTGATGCAGAATCTTTTACCGTCTGAGAAGATTATAAACGGGAAGTATTCCGTTGATTTAAGTGCCAAGGTCAGCAATGTCTGTGATATCAAGATGAAGGGTGTCGGGGACAGAAAGAAGGCACAGGCGGTTATGAATACGGATGTGGACATCACACCGCTTAATTTATCCTTTGGTCTGGACTGGCAGGTGAATCAGGAGGTTGTCACCGTACAGAGCGATGACTTTATGAAGGGTAGCGCATTCACCTATGATTATTCCAAGAATGCCAAGACCGATGGATATCTGGGTGAGATGCTGGCATCTTCTGATTTTACCCAGAAGGATCTGAATGCATATTTCCGTGAGGCCATGAGTAACCAGGCGGATTACACTGAGATGCCGAAGGAATTATGGGATGCGACTAAGAGTCAGATCAATGAAATGGACTTTACCGATGCCGATTCCGAGAAGTTTGAGATGGATGGCGAGAAGGTGAACTGTCAGGGTTATAAGACGACCTTCACCAAGAAAGAGATGAAGAAGCTGGTGAAATCCTACAAGGATGTTATCGAGAAGTATTACAGCAAGGAGATGCTGAAGCTGATGGAGAAGCAGGGTACTTCCTTTGATGACTCCTTTGAGGAACTGGACCGCCAGCTGGATGATATGGATGATATCGATACAACGCTCTACATTGGTAAAAAGGGTTTCTTTGGCAAGAGCAGAATCGTTGCCTGCAAGATGAAGAATGATGACGGAGATGAGATCCTTCTTGAGCTTTTGGGCGGTAATTATCCGATGGAGAATATCAAGCTGACGAGCGAGAAGGAGGATAAGAGCATCGAGCGTAAGGGCGAGATGGACGGTGACAAGGAAAAGGTCGAATACCTTGTGGATGGTGAGAAGGCTTTCTCCTATACCTACGATACAAAGGACGGAGATCTTACCTTTACCCTGTCTTCTGATGGTGAGGACGTGAGCATAGAGGGTGAACTGGTAAGCAAGCCGGACGAGTATTCCATCAAGCTGGATGATGTCAAGGCTACCGGATTCCCGTATGAAGTGTCCTTCGAGTACACAGCCAAGGCCGGCGGAGACTTTAAGGAACTTGATAAGGCTTCCGATGAATATAAGCTGGAGTCCATGTCACAGGAGGAGTATCAGGCACTGGTCGCAAAGATGTCACAGGATCCGTTCGTACTTAAGGTGGCAGGTCTGATGCAATCCGTTGGCACAGGAGACGGACCGACCTCCATCTTTGGTGGTGGTTCCCTGTTTAGCAGCGGTAGCGGCGGTTATGGCAGCGATAGCTACAGTAGTGATGACTATAGCAGTGATGATTATAGCAGTGATGACTACAGCAGTGATGACAGCTATGACTTTAATTAGGATTCAGATACTTCCAACGAAAGGGAGGTTTATGTGAATCGGACCAAAGGGCTCTCGGGGAAATCCCCGGGAGTTTTTTGTTTGCTGAATGTTTTTTGATTGAAAGCGTTAAATTGACAGCGAATGTTAGTCCTATATAATATACATGTGTTTATCGAGCGAGTCTTGACAAAGCGCGATTTGAAACAGTAGAGAGTCCTGATGAGGGATTTACAGGTAATGTACAGATATATTTTAGAAAGATGAGGCATCTATGGATCAGAAAGTAACAGAGTGGATTGACGCTCACAAGCAGGATTTATTAGAGGATATCAAGGCACTTTGTGCGATTCCGTCTGTGAAGGCAGCACCATTGGAGGGTAAGCCTTACGGAGAAGAATCTTATAAGGCATTAAATCTTGCCATCGATATGGCAGCCAAGTATGGTTTTACAACAAAGAACTATGACAACTACGTGGGAACAGCCGATTATGACAGTGCACTTCCTAGAACACTGGATATCCTGGCACACACAGACGTGGTTCCGGCCGGCGAAGGCTGGACGGTGACAGAGCCGTTTAACATCATCGAGAAGGACGGTCGTCTCTATGGACGTGGAACCAGTGATGACAAGGGGCCGATGCTCTGTGCCTTATATGCCATGCGTGCATTGAAAGAGAGCAATGTTCCGATGAAGAAGGGCATTCGACTGATCATGGGTTCTGACGAAGAGACCGGATCTTCCGATATCGAGCACTATTATGCCATTGAGCCGGAAGCTGAGATGACCTTCTCTCCGGATGCAGAATTCCCATTGATCAATATTGAAAAAGGACAGTTCCGCGGTATTATTTCCAAGAAGTATGAGGAGAGCACAGCCCTGCCTCGTATCCTGTCTCTGGATGCCGGTGTAGCCTTCAACGCAGTGCCACAGAAGGCTGTGATCAAGTTCGAAGGTCTGGATATGGATGCGGCGAAGGGAGCCATGGAAGAGATTGCCAAGGCCTGCGAGGTTGAGGTGAATGTTACAGCAGATCAGGAGATTACCATCATCGGTGAGTCTGCTCATGCATCTACACCGGAGAACGGTAAGAATGCAGGACTTGCAGCCATGATGCTGGCATCCAAGCTGGATCTTGCAGACAGTGAGTGCCTTGAGTTTGTGAAGAAGATTCCGGAGCTTTTCCCATATGGTGTAACAGACGGTTCCGGTATCGGTATCAAGATGTGCGATGAGGAATCCCATGATCTGACCTGCACACTGGATTTATACCATGTTGATCCAACCGGTATGGAGTTCACATTCGATTCCCGTGTTCCTGTTATGGGAACAAAGGAAAACTGTCAGGATGTTGCAGAGAAGAATATTACAGCAGCAGGCTTTGATTTTACAACTCCGGGAATGGTACCACCACACCGTGTGGCAGGGGACAGCGATTTTGTTCAGACGCTCCTTGGTTCCTATGAGAAGGTGACAGGTCTTAAAGGTGAGTGCCTTGCAATCGGTGGAGGTACTTACGTACATGAGCTTAAGAATGGTGTTGCCTTCGGAGCAATCCTTCCGGATATCGACACACGCATGCATGGAGCCGATGAGTTCATGGATATTGACAATATTATGATAGCTACAAAGGTATTTGCGGATGCCATCTGGGAGCTTTGCGGAGACAAATAAAGAATTTTTGTTTTTTTATTCGCGACGTAATATAATAGTATCTGGAGATACTACATGTACGAGTGGCCGGCCTGGGCTCACTGGAAAGCTTCGATACAGAAAGAAGAGAGTGTATGCTGTCAGATGATGTAAAAGAGGGAACTTCAGTTAAAGTCACATGGAAAAGGGATCGTAGTGTTCATGATTACACCACCAAAGTTCTGGTGATGCAGGGAGACATTGTGGGACTTTCCCCGGTCTACGAAGATGGAGAGATGATCCTGTTTGAGGATGGAGAGGTTACGCTGCATATCGGAGAGAAGGATATTTTTCCGAATGTTAAGATTCTTGTGGTAGATTACAAGGGAATGAAGATCTACCTTACCTACGGCAGGAAGGAACATCATGCGAAGAAATATATTCGCAAATATCAGAGATTTCCGGTGAACAAGAGCTGTAATCTGAATGGTTATCAGGCAAAGCTGTTTGATGTCAGTGCCAACGGCTTTGGCGTGATCTGTGAAGAGAACTATCACGAAGGTGTGTGGACCGAGCTTAAGATTAAAAGTGTGAAGGTCTTTGGTAAGATCCGGCATAAGAGCGAAGTCAGTACCGGTGTCTATTATTACGGATGTCATGTGGAAGAGGCGCCGGCGAACTTTACCAAATTCGTGCGCGATCAGGAGACTGCGTTAAAGGCAGCGCAAATGCTCAATGCAGAGATGCAGGCTGAGATGGAGAAGGAAGCCCTTGAGACGGCTCGTATGGAGGAAGAGAGGGCAAGACAGGAAGCAGAAGCGAAGAAGGCTGCCCTTGAGGCCGCCAGAGCCTATGAGGATATTATCGAGGCCAGACGCCAGGCAGAAGAGCGGGAAGGCGCCGAATAAAAGAATAAAAGCAATAAAAGCAATAAAAAACCGGTGGACAAGCGTAACTCGTTTGTTCACCGGCTTTTTATTTGGAGGTTGCAGAGGGGACTACAACCTCCTGTGAGGGGAGTAAAAAAGTAACACATTTGTGTTTCCACACGTATCGTATCACAGAAAAGGACACAGAAAGGTCACAGTGCCTTGCGACAGGAATTTAGTGCAGTCCGTGCTGATATCGGATCAGCCAGGTCTGGTCTAAGGTATGGAGTCCGTCACGAAATAGGACGGATAACCGGACCGATGAGGAAAGCGGCTTAATGTCCTGGATGGTACCTTCGCCATATTTCGGATGGGATATCGTATCCCCGATCTGAAATTTCACCGTGCTGTTATCTTTGTTTTTTCGTTCCTGCGTCGCGCGATAAGCGGCAGCGGAAGGGTGCAGCGGAGGCTTTTTCTTCAGGAGACGGTCGTAGTCATAGGTTTTGTCTCCTTTTCCCGGTTCAAAGTAGGGAGTCGGAGCTGCACCAATCAGGGAGCAGCAATACTGCCAGGCACTTCCGTGAAGTCCAGGTCGAAAACGGTATTCCACGGGGATGTGCATGGTGGCTTCCATGTAATGGGCATACTCGTGCTTATAGAGATCCTTGCGGTCACTAAGGGACAGAGGATTTGGAATGCAACTGCCCAGAAAAAGCAGGGAAAAATGAAAGCAGGAACCGTCGGAACGGGTAAAACTTCCAACCACATCGGTTTCATACCCGAAGGTGATGGGGAGGGTACTTCCGTGCAGGCCGGTTTTCTGATCCAGTGTTTTGTAAAACTGGCGAATCTCTCTCTCCAGTTCGGGAATCTCTTTGGATAATTCCCTGTAAAGCGTCTCATTTATTATCATAGATGGAAATGATACATGGTGGCAGAGGATTTTGCAAGAGTGAAAGAAGAAAAAAAGAAGCAACCGGTTTTGCAGTTGCTTCTCTTTAAAAAAATTGAAAGGATAGTTGCTGTTGTCGGTGTATTATTTGTAGGCTACAACCTCACCGATGAGGGGTTTGACAGCTACAACGGTCTTATTTCCAATCTCAAACTCAACGTCTAAGCCCGGTTCTACACCGTATAACGGTGCACTTACCACATCGGTGGTACCATCAGCAAAGCGGATGGCGAAGATGTATTCCGCTCTGGTAATGTTCTTGGTAGAAGATGTGGATGCATCAAAGGTAATATGGAGCATACCCGGAGTATCCTGTGAATATCTGACATTTGAAACATTCACCTTCGGAGTATTTGCATAAATGGTATCTTCACGCTCAACGGTTACGGATGAAGTGTAGCCGTTCAGGAGATGGTAGAACTTGGCCTTGGCACCGGCGTATACATAGTCTGTATTACCGTTCTTTTCCTTGACGGTAAGAACGACCGGACAGTTGTTTTTGTTGGTGATAAGGCTTAAGTACTGACCGTTTCCAAGTGGTGTCTTCTGTGTCTGTACAATGACATTCCTGCCGAAGTCGGCCTTTACACGAATCTTAAAAGTGAATTTGCGACCGCCGCGGGCAAGTGTAACAGAAACATTCCCCTTTTTCTTACCGGTCACTTTGTAGTAGTTGCCACTCTTCTTGATCTTAACGTTGTTGCGGCCCTTTACCTGATAGAGCTTGGATTTAAGAGCGCTGCCGTACTGGTTCTTTACATAGAGTGAAACAGTCTGACCGACGTAGATCGAGGTGGAACTCTTTGCCTGCGCCTCTACCTGATAGGCAGGAGTCGGCACATTTGCGATTGGTGCACTTGACAGAAGCAGGGCTGCTGCAAATGCGGTAACCAGGGTTTTCAGTCTTTTTTTCTTCATTTAATTCTCCCAACTATGAAACTTTCGAGGGACCTTCCCTCGATTTCCCCAACGAATTGATTATAATATATATTGAAAATTTATTGAACCTTTCTTAAAGAATTCTTGAAGAGAAATTTCTTATTTTGCGGAAAAAAGGAGGAAAAAAGGCAAAAAAAGCTTTTTTATACTCAAATGTGGTTGAACAAAAGAGGGAAGGAGTGTATCGTTTTAGTTGCAAAAGAGAAAAACGTTGATCGACGATTTTTTAAGAGGCGACAGAAAAATACCTGGGAGGTAAATGTTATGAAGAACATGAAGAAAATAATTGCAGTTGCATTAGCGGCAACAACAGCTATGAGCTTTGTTCCGGTTGCTCCACTTGGAACACCGGTTGCGGCATACGCGCAGGAGAAGATCGTAAGTGCTGGTGATATCAGCCTGGCAATCGGAGATGAGAAGACTTACACCGTAGGTTCTCTTTCAGATTTTGCAGATGGTGCTACCGTTACAGCAACATCATCCAACAGCCAGGTTGTTCACTTCATCAAGAAGAATGGAAGCAGTGTAGCAGCGACAGACAAGCTGGAAGGTCTTAAAAAGAATGAAACATTCACCGTTAAGACACTGAAGGACGGAAGTGCCAAGATTACATTAAAGGTTGTGGTAAACAACGAGACCAGAGCCAGCGAGGAATTCAACATCACAGTATCTGCAAAGGCTCAGACTATCGTAGCGTCCTACCTTGATGAGAATGGCAAGACGGTTGATGCAACCACAGGAATCGTACTTGGAACTTCAGCAGCTACCAAGTCCAAGGAGATCACATTAAAGTCCAGAAATTTTGATTCCGATCAGTGGAGCTATGTGATCACAGGCAACACAGCAAATTCTACTAACAAGATTCATGCAGGCGATATTGCCAACAGCGCAACCGATACAGCAACCTTTACTGTAACTGCCGGTGATGTGGCTGATTCCGATGAGATTATTGTAAGCAATGGTGCCAAGACCATAATCATTCCTGTTAAGGTTGTAGGCAATGTTCAGACTCTTACCACAAGAATCGACGGAGAGCTCGTAGAGGATGCGAACAACGACGGACTCTATGATGAGGTTATCTACCTAGATGATAAGACAAAGACAGCAAGCATTTCCAGTGCATCTGACTTTGGAACCGATATCAGCTTTACAAGCAATAAGGATCTTGTTGTTGTAGACAATAAGGGCAATGTGAAGTTAAACGGTGCAGCGAAGGATGAGCATGCGACCATCACCATCAAGGCAGCTGCAACCAAGGTATCCGGTAAAGCAGTGGAATCTGTTACAAAGACGGTCAAGGTTGAAGTAAGCAATAAGGCACAGACAACCGTATCCGTTAAGAACAGCGCAGGCAAGACGATTGTAACAGGAAGAAAGGATACCGCAGAGGTAACAGGATCTGTTCTCCTTTCCACCAAGGATCTGAAGGAAGATACCGTAACAATCACAAGCAACGTAGGTGATGCTTATGTTATTGTTGAAAGTGCCGATCCTTCTATCTTCGCATATAAGAGTGGCAAACTTACTGCAGTCAAGGCCGGCGAGAGCATGCTTAAGGTTACTGTTAAGAACAGTGATGCCACAACCGGTACCATCACATTTGACATTCCGGTCAAGGTCGTTGACAAGTATGCGAAGGAGAGCATCAAGGCAGAAAGTGATTCTGTTTTCCTTAATACAGCGCATCCGATTGTAACAGTCAAGGCAAGCACAGCATACGGAAGTGCTGTTAAGTACAGACTGGTAACATACAACGATACAACGAAGGAATATGCGGAATATCAGGGACAGGATGTTAAACTGAATGCTGTAACAGGAGATGTAACCTATGTGAGCCAGAAGAACAGCGGTAACCTCTTTGTTGAGGTGTCAACACCGAGCCATGCAGCAACAGAAGTTGAGGCAGATAAGGTATACATTCCTCTGACATACTCCGCTACCAAGGATGCATCCGATCTTAAGGCAGCAGCAGTTCTAACGCTTAAGGTTGGTCAAACAGGAAGCCTGGGTGCAACAGCAACAACCGGTAAGATTACATACAAGTCTTCCGATGCAACGATTGCAACCGTTTCTGCAGATGGAACCGTAACAGCATTGACAGCAGGTACGGTTATGATCACCGTAAAGGCTGCAGCAACCGATAAGCTTGAAGAGGGACAGAAGATTGTTCCTGTTGTGATCACAGAAGAGGAGAAGGCTCCGGTTGTAGTCAACAACAAGCCATCCGCTGTAACTGGACTGAAAGTAACCAATGTCAAGGGAGAGAAGGTTAAGGTAAGCTACAAGAAGGCAAAGAACACCGTTGGCTACCAGGTATACTACAAGATCGGTGGAAGCGCATATACCAAGTACACATCCAAGACAACCCTGAACTTAAAGGTCAAGGCTGGAGCTAAGATCTCTGTCAAGGTTCGTGCTTACAACTACAAGGATAATACGGTAAAGCAGTTTGGCAAGTATTGCGCATACAAGACCTTAAAGACAGATAAAAAGTAAAAGAAGCAATCGAAAGTTCCAGATTACTTCATCACAATAAAAATACCGCTCAGAGTCCCGGGGATTCCCCGGACTGAGTGGTATTTTTTTGTATAACAACGAGCCAAGGTCCCGTCTGCAAGCTCGCTTGCGAGGGGGATTTAGGAAACGCATATAAGCAGGCAGAGTTCCGAAAAAATGTGTATAATAGCAGATAATATGGAGCGCAAGTTTGTTTGAAAGGGAAGACGGGCGAAGCTGTTTGTTTTAGGGGGAACGGTATGATTGAGAATGTAATATATGCAGCGCTTTTTGATGCGGTGGAAGAGATGGGAACATCCATCCTTGTTGCCTATGTGGTGGCTGTGATTTTACTGCTTGTGACCTGCCATTTTACGGTGGTCAAATTTTTTCGTGGATTGGGATATTTTCGTCTGCGCCTAACGATTGTTACCTTGTTTGGCTTGATGGGAGCATCTCTTTCCACTTATATGAATGCCATTGATTCTTCGGCTTCGCGGGAACTTCTGCCACAGGCTGTGCAGAAGCGGTGGATTCTGTTCGGCTCCTACGGAATCGGAGAGGATTTTGTGAAAGCCATCAAGCCATTGGCGAGTGGAATGCAGGATATTTTCTCAGGCTCCCTTCTTTGTCTGGTCTTTAATTTCAGTATCGGTTTGACCCTTGCCATTATCGGGTGGATTCTCTTTGCGATGCTGATCGGATGGAAAACATGGATGATTGCCCTTGCCCTGGATCTGTTGATTAACTGGAAGCAGGGGAAGTGGACGAAGAAGGCGGTAGAGAACGCAAAAGAGGAGGAAGACAGAGATTCCACCACATCGGAAGCTGAGCAGACGGAGCTTTCCACGGAGGCCAAGAGTGACTAAAAGTGATTGCTAAAAGTGATCCGACGGGGGCGGGTTGACATTTGCATAGGAATGAGCTATTCTAGCTTGGCTGCAACGCAGCGGACAGTTCGTTTGTACCATCCTGTCCTTAAACAAAACCAGGACTGATATATTGTCGTATTGGGTCCTGTCGCAGACAGGACCTTTTTTTGTATAACAACGAGCCCAAGGAAAGAGGTATATATGGAAAGTGATAAGAGAGAACGGGGAAGTCTGACACAGCTGGGAAGTCAGGGAACGAAGTATGCAACGGATTACGATCCGTCATTGCTTGAGTCCTTTGATAACAAGCATCCGGGGAATGACTATTTTGTGAAATTCAACTGCCCGGAATTTACCAGTCTTTGCCCGATTACCGGGCAGCCGGATTTTGCGACGATTTATATTTCCTACGTTCCGGACGTGAAGATGGTGGAGTCAAAGAGCTTAAAGCTGTATCTGTTTTCCTTCCGGAATCATGGAGACTTTCACGAGGACTGTGTGAATAAGATTATGAAGGATCTGATCGCTTTGATGGATCCGAAGTATATTGAGGTCTGGGGAAAGTTCACACCGCGAGGAGGAATTTCCATCGATCCTTACTGCAACTATGGTAAAAAGGGAACAAAGTGGGAAGAAGTTGCGTTTGATCGTCTGGCACACCACGATATGTATCCGGAGAAGGTAGACAACCGATAGGAGGGTAGAAACGATGAACGAAAAGAAAACAACATATTCCGGCCTGTTTGTCATCATTGCGATGGCGTATGTCACCTGTCTGATGATTTCCAATCTGGTAGCAGGCAAGATGTGGGCATTGACAGAAAGTATTACACTTCCGGCAGCCGTAATCCTGTTTCCGGTGACCTATATATTCGGAGATGTCTTCACAGAGGTGTATGGATTTGTCCGTGCCCGCCTGATTATCTGGATGGGATTTTTCTGTAGCTTTTTCGCGGTTGTAATGTATCTTGTGACCATTGCACTTCCGCATCCGCAGTTCTGGCAGAATCAGGATGCCTTTGCCATTGTTCTTGGAACCACACCTCGTGTGTTTATCGCATCCCTTGCAGGCTATCTGTTCGGAGAATTCTCCAACTCCATGGTACTGTCCAAGATGAAGGTTGCGACAAAGGGCAGGAAGCTCTGGATGAGAACCATAGGTTCCACTATTGTGGGAGAGGCTTTGGATTCCTGTCTGTTTGTGACGATTTCATTTGCCGGAACCCTGCCGCAGAAACAGCTTTTGACCATGATCCTTTGTCAGTACCTGTTCAAGGTGATCTTTGAAGCGGTTTGTACGCCGTTGACATACCAGGTGGTAAATTTCCTGAAGAAGAAGGAAAATCTGGATACCTTTGATACCGAGGTTTGTTATAATCCTTTTATGAAAAAAGTAAGCTAAGCATGGAAAAGTCTGTGAAACCGCGTTTCACAGACTTTTTTTAACTCAGTCTTGACAAAGCATTTATTCTCCGGAAGCTCCGTAGTTGCTGAGAACACGGGCGGAAGGGTCGTTGACGTTGCAGCCCGGCCAGGACTTGTTCGGCATCCAGTAGCCGGGGATCATGGCAGCCTGACCCGGATAGTATTTTTCGAAAACCTGACGGTAGTACAGGGACTCCTTGGTGAACGGAGTACAAATGTCATAGGTGTTGCATTCCTCTTCCCAGGTTGCATCCGAAATCTGAGAAGAAGCATAAGACATCAGATCATCCCGGAGGGAATGACCGACAGCGTCAGAGAAAGCTGCTTTCTCACGCATCAGAATGTTTTCCGGGATGAGTGCATCCTTTTCAAAGGCGTGGCGGAGAAGGTATTTTCCGATTCCGTAGGTGTTCATCTTAAGGGCAGGATCAATGCTCATGACATAGTCGACAAAGTCCAGGTCGCCGAAAGGAACACGGGCCTCGAGGGAGTTGACGGAGATGCAACGGTCCGCACGAAGTACATCGTAGGCATGAATCTCACGGATTCTCTTGCAGGCCTCTGCCTGAAAATCGGAAGGGGTCGGCGCGAAGTCCGTATATTTGTAGCCGAACATTTCATCGGAAATCTCACCGGTGAGAAGCACGCGAATGTCGGTGTTCTCGTGAATCCACTTGCAGATGAGATACATGCCGATGGAAGCACGGATGGTGGTGATGTCATAGGTTCCAAGAGCCTCGATGACAGGCTCGACGGCGTTTTGCACATCTTCGGCTGTAATGATTACCTCGGTATGATCACTATGGATATAGTCAGCCACCTGCCGTGCATATTTTAAATCGATGGCATCCACATCCATACCGATGGCAAAGGTTTTTAACGGGGTATCCATCTTCTTGGCAGCGATGCCGCAGACAAGGGAGGAGTCGAGACCACCGCTTAAAAGGAAGCCGACAGGCATATCGCTGTCGAGTCTTTTTTCAACGGCACGGATCAGGCGGTCATGGATTTCTCTGGAAATGGTGTCCATGTCATCCTGACGGTAGCCTGCATGCTTTTTGGAAACGCAGGCGCCCTTTACGACGGATGGGTCGGCATACCGGATGAAGCTGCCGTCCTTGTAGTAGCATCCCGGTGGGAACGGTCGGATCCGATCACAGACCCCCACGAGGTTCTTTGGCTCGGAAGCGAAGAACATGGTGCCGTCGGCATCTTTTCCATAGTAGAGGGGACGGATGCCGATAGGATCTCGTGCAGCAATCCAGCTGTCGGTGCGACCGTCGTAGAGCACGCAGGCAAATTCCGCATCGAGCATGGAAAAAAGCTCGCAACCAAACTGTTCGTACATTGGTAGAAGAACCTCACAGTCAGATTCGGATACGAAGGTATAGTGCAGGTCGATCAGCTGCTTCTTTAAAGAACGGAAGTTGTAAATCTCACCGTTACAGATGCAGGCATTTTCATATAGATGAAAGGGCTGCATACCGCTTGGAGCAGGTCCCATGATGGACAGTCGGTTAAAGCCCATATAACCGTTACCTACCTTATGGACACGGCTGTCATCCGGTCCTCTTGAAACGGTTTTCATCAGTAGATCAGTAAATGCATCCCTGGACAGGGAACTACCGGTACAGGCTAAAATGGAACACATGGGAAGAACCTCCTTCATTGATAAATCATTGTAATAAAAAGGCGGCAAGGACGTGGGAAGCTCAGTGGCTTGCCGGCGTCTTTGCCGCTCTTAAGTGAAAAAGTATGTTGCATATCTTACTCCTAGCTTTCCGGGTTGTCAAGACGGGATTTAACTCAGTCGGGGTACAAGTTCAGAGGCGATAACATGTTTTGTTAAAAAATCAGAAAAATGTTTGACAGGGGAAAAAGGAAATGTTATAACATAACGCATGAAGAACAACGGCGTTCTGATCGAGTCACAGAAGAGGTGACGGATCAGGGCGCTTTTTCTTTTTGAAATCAAAGAATCAATACGGCAAAGGGGCCGCTGGAAAGCATCGACGCACTCATTATAGAAGGAGTGCAAAAGCGATGTGGACCGGTGGCTCTTTTACGTAGGAAACACAAAACAAACATGAAACATTGGAAAACTGTTCAGATGGAGGAAAGAAGATGGAAGAGAAAATGAGCACGGGAATTCCGGAAGAATACGGCAGCATGGTTTTCAATGACAAGGTCATGAGAGAACGTCTTCCGAAAGATGTCTACAAGGCTGTTCACAAATCTGTAAAGAGCGGAAGTCATCTGGAGCTGGACGTTGCGAATACCGTAGCAGCTGTTATGAAAGAGTGGGCAGTGGAGCATGGTGCAACACATTTCACTCACTGGTTCCAGCCGATGACAGGACTGACAGCAGAGAAGCACGACAGCTTTATTTCTCCGGCTGCAGACGGAACCATACTGTTGGAGTTCTCCGGCAAGGAGCTTGTTAAGGGCGAGCCGGACGCGTCCTCTTTCCCATCCGGCGGACTTCGTGCCACCTTCGAAGCAAGAGGTTATACAGCATGGGATCCAAGTTCACCGGCATTTGTAAAGGATGGTTCCTTATATATTCCAACGGCATTCTGTTCCTATGGCGGAGAGTCACTGGATAAGAAGACCCCGCTTCTTCGTTCCATGGAGGCGCTGTCAAAAGAGGCGGTAAAAATTTTGAAACTTCTCGGACGTGAGGATGTGGCACATGTGGATACAACCGTCGGTTCCGAGCAGGAGTACTTCCTGGTGGATAAGGATATGTACCGCAAGCGTAAGGATCTTCTGATGTGTGGCCGTACACTCCTCGGAGCACCGGCACCGAAGGGTCAGGAGATGGAAGATCACTACTTCGGTGTGTTAAAGCCAAAGGTGTCCGAGTTCATGCATGACCTTGATCATGAGCTCTGGAAGCTCGGTGTTCCGGCTAAGACCAAGCATAATGAAGTAGCACCGGCTCAGCATGAGCTTGCACCTGTATTTGAGACAGCCAATGTCGCAGTTGATCACAACCAGCTGACAATGGAGGTTATGAAGAAGGTTGCAGACCGTCATCATCTGGCATGTCTTCTCCACGAGAAGCCATTCGAGGGAATCAACGGTTCCGGTAAGCATGACAACTGGTCCATGATCACTGACAGAGGTGAGAACCTGTTGGATCCGGGCAAGAAGCCGGCAGAGAATACACAGTTTCTGGTATTCCTTATGGCAATCATTGCAGCGGTGGATGAGTACGCAGATATCCTTCGTGTATCCGTAGCATCAGCAGGAAACGATCATCGTCTCGGTGCAAACGAGGCACCTCCAGCCATCATCTCAATTTTCCTTGGAGATGAGCTGTCTGCTGTACTGGCAGCATTAGAGCAGGGTGAGACCTGTGAAGCTGTAGCAAAAGAGAAGTTTGATATGGGAGCTCACGTACTTCCACATATTACAAAGGATACAACCGACCGTAACCGTACTTCACCATTCGCATTTACAGGAAACAAGTTCGAGTTCCGTATGCCTGGTTCCGCTCTTTCTGTTGCAGACCCTAACATCGTCCTCAACACTGCAGTGGCAGAAGAGCTGCGTAGAATGTATGAGAAGCTTTCCGCTGTAGAGGCAGAAAAGCTGGAGGAGGAAGTAACCAAGCTGTTACGTGAGATGTTAAAGAAGCATAAGCGCGTACTGTTCAATGGCAACGGTTATACCGACGAGTGGGTAGAAGAGGCAGAAAAGCGTGGTCTTTACAACTTAAAGTCCCTTCCTCAGGCAATGCCAAGACTTTTAGAGGAGAAGAACAAGAAGCTGTTTGCTGATCACGGAATCTATACGAATGCAGAAATCGAGGCAAGATACGAGATCAATCTTGAGAACTATGCGAAGACCATCCACATTGAGTCTCTGGCTCTTCAGGAGATGGTAAGAAAAGATGTAACCGGCAGCCTTGTTACTTATATGAAGGAACTGAGCGAAGAGGCATTGAAGAAGAAGTCTCTGCTCAGCAGTGGAGCTGCTTACGAGACCGAGCTTCTTGAGAAACTGGATGAAGAAGCAAGCCGCATCGGAAAGAGCCTGAAGAAGCTTGAGGATGATACAACAAAGGCAGAAGAGCTGGAAGACGAGCTTGCAAAGGCAAACTGCTACTATGAGGAAATCCTTGCTGATATGGATGAATTAAGAGAGGCAGTTGATGCAGCAGAAAGCCTGATCCCTGAGAAGTATTTAAGCTACCCGACTTATGGACAGCTTCTCTTCTCATTAAGATAAAAAGTAAAAGAGAGAAAAAGGAAGGAAGATTATGAAAGGAACAGCACCCAATAAGCAATGGCGCCTGGATGAGCATGATGCATGCGGAATCGGAGCTGTTGTCAACATTGATGGTCAAAGGGACCACAGAGTCTTAGATGACGCACTTCACATCGTGGAGAAACTCGAACACCGCGCCGGTAAGGATGCAACCGGAAAGGTGGGAGACGGCGTAGGAATTTTAGCTCAGATCTGTGACGGGTTCTTCCGTAAGGTGAGCGAAAAAGAGGGTATGGAATTACCGGAGGCGGGCCGTTACGGTGTCGCAATGTGTTTCATGCCACAGGACAAAGTGAAAAGAACCATGGAAAAGCGTCTTTTGGAAGTGATTGCTCAAAAAGACGGAATCGAGGTTTTGGGATGGAGACGTGTCCCGGTAGCTGAGAAGCTGCTGGGCAAGGCGGCTCTTGATTGCATGCCATGTATTGAGCAGTGTTTTATCAAGTGTCCGGATAACGTCGAAAGCGGAATGGCATTCGAACGGAAGCTTTATGTTCTTCGAAGAGAGTTTGAACAGAGTTCGGAGGAGACCTATATCTGCTCCATGTCCAGCCGTACCATCGTGTATAAAGGTATGTTTTTAGTAGGGCAGCTTCGTAAGTTTTATGCTGATTTACTGGACCCGGAGTACGAGACTGCCATTGCTGTTGTTCATTCACGATTTTCCACGAATACAACACCGAGCTGGGAGAGAGCTCATCCGTACCGTATGATTGCACATAACGGAGAGATTAATACCATCCGTGGTAATATTGACCGTATGCTTGCAAGAGAAGAGACGATGAGTGCTGATGTGTGGGGGGATGATATCGATAAGGTATATCCGGTGGTCCATGCATCAGGATCTGACTCAGCGATGCTGGATAATACCCTGGAATATCTCTATATGAGTGGAATGGAACTTCCGCTTGCTATGATGGCAATTGTTCCGGAGCCATGGCGACATGACAGCTCTATGAGTCGCGAAAAGAAAGACTTCTACCACTACTATGCAACCATGATGGAGCCATGGGACGGACCGGCAGCCATTCTGTTTACGGATGGAGAGGTTCTCGGTGCAACACTTGACCGTAACGGACTTCGTCCTTCCCGTTATTATGTGACAGATGATAAGCGTTTGATTTTAGCATCTGAGGTTGGTGTTCTGGATATTCCGGATTGCCATATTGTGAAAAAGTCTAGGCTTGAGCCGGGCAAGATTCTTCTTGTAAATACAAAAGAGGGAAGAATTATTAGCGATGAAGAATGCAAGAATCATTATGCGACCCAGAGTCCTTACGGAGAATGGGTGGATCAGAATATGAAGCATCTGAGCAAGCTGAATATTCCGAACCATAAGATTCCGGTATACGAGCAGCAGATGAGAGACCGTCTGTACAAGGCGTTCGGTTACACCTATGAGGATGTCAAGGATGATATCATGCCGATGGCAACCAATGGTGTAGAGGCTACGGTTTCCATGGGACATGACACACCGCTGGCCGTTCTGTCCAAGCGCGGACCGCTTCTGTTTGATTACTTCAAGCAGTTGTTTGCCCAGGTTACCAATCCTCCAATCGACTCCCTTCGTGAGAAGATTGTAACGGATACAACGGTATATATCGGTTCCGACGGTGACCTTTTGTCAGAAAAAGGAAGCAACTGTCGTGTGCTCGAAGTCAAGAATCCGATTCTGACCGGTGTGGATCTGATTAAGATCAAAGCACTGAATCAGCCGGGATTTGCTACGGAGACCATCTCCATGCTGTATTACAAGAATACATCCTTAAAGCGCGCCCTTGATCAGTTGAATCTGGCGGTGGACCGTGCGTATGCCAAGGGGAAGAATATTCTGATTCTGTCAGACCGTGGCGTGGATGAGAACCATATGGCGATTCCGTCCCTTCTTGCAATCTCATCTGTGGAGCAGCATCTGGTACGTACCAAGAAGAGAACGGCAGTGTCCTTGATTCTTGAGAGTGCAGAGCCGCGTGATGTGCATCAGATTGCAACACTGCTGGGCTTTGGTGCAAGAGCGATCAATCCGTATCTTGCACATGAGTGTATTGCCGAGCTGATTGACCTTGGCATTCTTGACAAGGATTATCATACAGCCATCGACGACTACAATAAGGCGCTTTTAAACGGTGTGGTTAAGATTGCAGCTAAGATGGGAATCTCCACCATTCAGTCCTACCAGTCTGCCCGGATCTTCGAGGCAGTCGGTCTGGATCAGAAGCTGATGGATGAGTACTTTACCGGGGTTATCTCACCGGTGGGCGGAATCGGCCTGAAGGAAATCGGAGAGCAGGTAAGAATCAGACATAACAAGGCGTTTGATCCGCTTTCTCTGAGTGTAGATACGACCCTGGATTCCGTGGGAGGCCACAGCCTTAGAAGCGGAGAAAAGGCGGAGGATCATCTTTATGATCCGAAGACCATCGTTACCATGCAGCAGGCTTGTCGCACCGGCGATTATAAGCTGTTTAAAGAATATACGGATATGGTGGATGACGAGAGTAGACCACATACGCTGCGCAGTCTTCTTCGTATGGTTCCGGCAGGAAAGCCGGTTCCGCTGGAGGAGGTTGAGCCGGTAGAGGAGATTGTAAAGCACTTTAAGACAGGTGCAATGAGTTACGGCTCCTTATCCCAGGAAGCGCATGAGACCCTTGCCATTGCCATGAACCGTCTGGGTGGTAAGAGCAATACCGGTGAGGGCGGAGAGGATCCGGCCCGCTACGGTACCGAGAAAAACTCTGCCATTAAGCAGGTGGCATCCGGCCGTTTCGGTGTAACATCCGCATACCTTAATTCTGCGAATGAGATTCAGATCAAAATGGCGCAGGGTGCAAAGCCGGGTGAGGGTGGTCACCTTCCGGGCAGAAAGGTTTACCCGTGGGTAGCATCCACAAGATTCTCCACACCGGGTGTATCTTTGATCTCACCACCACCGCACCACGATATTTATTCCATCGAGGATCTGGCGCAGCTGATCTGGGATTTAAAGAATGCAAACCGTAAGGCAAGAATTTCCGTTAAGCTTGTAAGCGAACACGGTGTTGGAACAATTGCCAGCGGTGTTGCGAAAGCCGGTGCTCAGGTTATCCTGATCTCAGGATATGATGGAGGAACCGGAGCGGCTCCGCTGTCATCGGTTCATAACGCAGGTCTTCCGTGGGAACTTGGTGTTGCAGAAGCACACCAGTGCCTGAAGGATAACGGACTTCGCGATCAGGTTATCATTGAGACCGATGGTAAGCTGATGAGTGGTCGTGATGTTGCGATTGCAGCATTGCTTGGTGCAGAGGAGTATGGTTTTGCAACAGCACCTCTGGTAACCATGGGTTGTATGATGATGCGTGTGTGCAGCAAGGATACTTGCCCTGCCGGTATCGCAACCCAGAATGAGAAGCTTCGTGCACGTTTTGCAGGAAAGCCTGAGTATGTTATGAATTTCATGACATTCATTGCACAACAGCTTCGCGAGATTATGTCATATCTCGGTTTTCATTCCCTTGAGGAGATGGTCGGAAGAACCGATTGTCTTGCAGTAAGGGATAATGCTCCGGAAGGCGTTGATCTCTCAGCTCTTCTTGCAGGACAGGAAGATGCTGAAAAGGCAAAGGATCGCCTGGCAGAGCATTTCAACCCGGCAAAGGCATATGATTTCAAGCTGGAGGAGACCATGGATATGAAGGAACTCCTGCCAACCTTTGCCGATGCATTAGCGGGTAATAAAAAGGCAGTTCACCATGCATCAGTGACTGTGTCCAGTACAGATCGTGCCTTTGGAACCATCTTCGGTTCTGAGGTAACAGAGAAGTTCGGGGACTCTTTGGCGGATAACACATTTGTGATTGAAGCCAGAGGCGGTGGCGGACAATCCTTCGGTGCCTTCCTTCCGAAGGGTGTCACGATCCGTTTAACAGGTGATGCGAATGATGGTTTTGGAAAAGGTCTTTCCGGAGGAACCGTAATTGTTGCGCCGTCCAAGGATGCAGCCTTTACACCGGGAGACAATATTGTAATCGGTAATGTAGCCGGATATGGTGCTACGGCCGGTAAGATTTATGCATGTGGAATCGCGGGAGAGCGTTTCGGTGTCCGTAACTCCGGAGCCACCCTTGTGGCAGAAGGATGTGGAGACCACGGTCTTGAATATATGACCGGTGGAAGGGCAGTTATTTTAGGCCGTACCGGTAAGAATTTTGCAGCCGGTATGAGTGGCGGAATTGCTTACGTTCTCGACGAAGACCACAGTTTATATAGAAGAATGAACAAGGAGATGGATACGCTTTGGGAGTTGACGGATAAGTACGATATCGCAGAGCTTGTATCGATCCTGAAGGATTATGTGGCTGCAACCGGTTCCGAGAAGGCAAAGAAGATTCTCGAGGATCCGGAAAAATACGCATCCAGCTTTAAGAAGATCGTTCCGGACGATTATCAGAGAATGCTGACAGCAATCAGCAAATATGAAGAGCAGGGCATCTCCCATGAGAATGCCGTTTATGAAGCATTTCGGGAGGTGAGCGCATAATGGGAAAGGCAACAGGATTTTTAGAATTTGAACGTGTATCAAATTACGATGTTCCGGTGGAAGAGAGGATCAAGAATTATGATGAATTTCATAAACCTCTGTGCGATGAGCAGCGTCAGGAGCAGGCAGCGCGTTGCATGAACTGTGGCGTTCCGTTCTGTCAGTCGTCAATGAAACTTTCTGGTATGGTGACAGGCTGTCCGCTTCATAACCTGATACCGGAGTGGAATGATATGATCTATCGCGGCAATGTGGCGCATGCCTATTCGCGTCTGCACCAAACCAGTAACTTCCCGGAGTTTACCGGTCGCGTGTGCCCGGCTCTTTGCGAGAAGGCCTGCATTAACGGACAGTATTGTGATGAGCTCTCCTCATCGACCACATCTCCGGTCAGTGCCGTGACCATACATGATAACGAGCTCTGGCTCATCGAGAAGGCCTTTGAAGAAGGTGCTGTTGTACCACAGATTCCAGAGATTCGAAGCGGTAAGAAGGTGGCTGTGATCGGTGCCGGTCCAAGCGGACTTGCAACAGCAGATACCTTAAATCACAGAGGACATCAGGTGACCGTGTTCGAACGGGAAGATCGTATCGGTGGTCTTCTGATGTACGGCATTCCGAATATGAAGCTGGATAAATCGGTTATTACCAGACGAAGAAAGCTGATGGAGGAGGAAGGCGTTGTCTTCCGGACGAATGTGAATGTGGATGAGAAGCTGGTAAAAGAGCTTCAGAAAACCTTCGATGCGGTTGTTCTGTGCTGCGGTGCGAAGAAAGCCCGTCCACTTATGGGAGAGGTACACGGAAAGACCAAGTCGTCCGCTAAAAAAGCAGTAGACCTGTCGCAGGTATCCGGTGTGCATTATGCGGTGGATTTTCTTACATCGACGACAAAGCATCTGCTTTCCGGTTCGCCTTATATCAGCGCAAAGGACAAGGATGTGGTAGTCGTAGGCGGCGGAGATACCGGTAACGATTGTATCGGAACGGTCATCCGTCACGGATGCAAGTCTGTTACAGCACTGGAGATGATGCCAAAGCCACCGGTTGTCAGAAGCGATTCCAACCCATGGCCACAGTGGCCGAAGGTCTTGAAGACGGATTATGGTCATGAAGAAGCGATTGCTGTCTTCGGTCGGGATCCAAGAGTCTATGAGACAACGGTTCAGTCTGTAACTACGGACGACAAGGGAAATTTAAAAGAGATCACAACCGTACAGGTGACGTTCAAAGATGGCGCACTTGTTCCTGTGGAAGGATCACAGAAGACAATTCCTTGTCAGATGCTCTTGATTGCAGCAGGCTTTCTTGGAGCAGAGGAACGTCTTCCGAAGGCGTTCGGGGTGAAGTTGGATAAGCGAAACCGGGTACTCACCGTGAAGCCAGGCGATGCTAAGGAGACAACGCAGGAATACATGGAAGAGGAATACCAGACCGGAGTTCCGGGGGTTTTCACAGCCGGTGACATGCACCGGGGACAGAGCCTTGTGGTATGGGCCATCTATGAAGGCAGACGTTGCGCCAAGGCTGTGGACGAATATCTGATGGGATATACCAATTTATAAATTATCTAATTATATATAGAAGAAAAGAGGCAATGGGGCTTCGTAACGGTTTGTTACGGAGCTCCTTGTCTTTTAAGGAGGATGTATGGAAATTCAAGTATCGAGTGTGGCATGGGTGCTGCTTGCAGCGGCACTGGTCTATTTTATGCAGGCAGGATTTGCGCTGTGCGAAGCCGGTCTGACAAGAGCAAAAAACACCGGTAATATTTTAATGAAGAACATCATGGACTTTTGTATTGGTACACCGTGCTTCTGGCTGGTTGGCTTTGGTCTTATGTTCGGTAGCACAGCACCATTGATTGGTCGAATCGATTTCTTTACGCTGGGACGCTACACAGCAGAAAACAGTGCAGTTCCACAGCACATTCCACTCTGGACCTTTGTTATCTTCCAGACAGTATTCTGCGCAACGGCTTCCACCATCGTATCCGGTTCTATGGCAGAGAGAACCAACTTTAAGGCATATTGTTTTTACTCAGCAGCAATTTCCCTTCTGATTTACCCGATCAGCGGTCACTGGGCATGGGGCGGCGGCTGGCTCTCAGGACTTGGATTCCATGATTTTGCAGGTTCTGCAGTCGTACACAACGTAGGTGGTGTAATCGCCTGCCTTGGCGCATCCATTCTTGGACCTCGTATCGGTAAGTATGGCAAGGATGGAAAGGCAAGAGCCATTCCGGGACATAACCTTCTTGCAATGGCACTTGGTGTATTTATTCTTTGGTTCTGCTGGTTCGGATTCAACGGCGGTTCCACAGTAGCAATGTCCAGCGTAGATGATGCAATCACAGCATCAACCGCATTTATGACAACCAACCTTGCAGCAGCCATCGCAACCGTTGTAGCAATGTTTTTCACATGGCTTCGCTATGGCAAGCCGGATGTATCCATGACATTCAACGCAGCACTGGCAGGACTTGTTGCAATTACCGCAGGCTGTGACTGTGTTTCACCGGTAGGAGCAGCCGTCATCGGACTGGTATCCGGTATCCTGGTAGTATTTTCAGTAGAGTTTTTCGATCATATTGCAAAGATTGATGACCCGGTAGGTGCAATTTCCGTTCACATGGTTAACGGAATCTGGGGAACCCTTGCAGTCGGTCTCTTCTCAAACGGAGGAGACGGTGTTGAAAAGGGACTGTTCTACGGTGGAGGACTCCATCTGTTAGGCGTTCAGGCATTAGGTATTGTTGCAATCGACGCTTATGTTCTTGTTGTTATGTTCGTTGTATTCAAGCTAATTGACCGTTTCGTCGGTCTTCGTGTTCCTGCTGAAATTGAGATCGAAGGTCTCGATGTTCACGAGCATGGTCTTACAACAGCATATTCCGGATTTGCAATTTCTGATGTAACAGACATGGAACTTGATGTTAATGAGAAGATGGATCTGGGCTATGAAGCAGATATGGATGACTACGTACCAAGAAAAGGAAAGGTCCGCATAGCATCAGCATCAAAAGAGGAGACCAAGGTTTCAAGAGACGAGGGAACCTACCTTGGAGAGTCTTCCTACAGCAAGGCAACAGAAGCTATGAAGAAGGCAGCTGTGCCGGTATCGGAAGAGTTGCCGCTGGACCCGGCTTTTGCAACCGGTATGCATAAGGTGACCATCATCTGTCGTCTGTCCAAATTTGATGCCTTAAAGAAGGCGCTCAATGAGCTTGGTGTTTCCGGAATGACAATGAGCCAGGTTATGGGTTGTGGTATTCAGAAGGGATCAACTGAGCGTTACCGTGGTACCATCGTAGATTCCACCCTTCTTCCAAAGGTAAAGGTTGAGGTTATTATCGGTAAGATTTCAGTGGAAGATGTAATCGATGCTTCCAAGAAGGCACTCTATACAGGTCATATTGGAGACGGTAAGATCTTCGTTTACAACGTGGCACGTGTGGTTAAGGTTCGTACCGGTGAGGAAGGAATCGAAGCACTTCAGGACGTAGAGTAAGCAGGGGAAAAAGAAAAAAGATTATAATAGCGAAAAAAAGGGCCCATCAACTGTAAAGTTGATGGGCCCTGTGTGGTGTTAACGGTTCTCGTTATACATTTTGCATCCCATGCCGCAAAGGGAAGATGTATGATGTGCCTGCTCCATCTCTGTGTCGATACCATTCTCGATATCCACATCAAGAGTAGAGAAGAAGTTACCGACATTACCGGCAACCTGACGCATCGGACGACGGCCGTGAATCTGATCCCTGTAATCCTTGCCGCCCATTAATTTGGGAAGAATCGGTAAAAGGATAGCAGTTAAGGATAAAAGAATGAGAGCGATAATGGATTCAAACATAACGATTCCTCCTTTACATTCGATGAATAAATCTTTCTTATATCTATGTTATAACGCGTTTCAGACATGAGTACAATCGAATGAATTTCATGTGATACATGCAATTGTTTTCATGTGAGTACAATGTAATGATAGTGTGAAAAACAGGCATATTCGTGGGCTTGCGAAAATGAAATAATATAGGTATATTAATTAGATGCGCAGGAATATGCACAGGAAGGGAACGCAGTGTTTCTTCTATATAAATAGACAGGTGTAAGACAGGTTAGGAGGATGCCGATGTATATAGCGGATCGATGGGAAGATTATGAAGTGTTGGATACAAGTGATGGAGAGAAGCTCGAGCTCTGGGGCGGCTATAAGCTTCTTCGTCCGGATCCTCAGGTGATCTGGTCTGTTCCGAAGGATAAGGCGTGGAAGAAGTTGAATGCACACTATCACAGAAGCAACAAGGGCGGCGGAGAATGGGAATTCTTCGATCTGCCGAAGGAGTGGACCATTCATTATCCTCTTGAGGCGGGTAAGCTGACCTTCCACCTAAAGCCGTTTTCCTTTAAGCACACCGGTCTGTTCCCAGAACAGGCGGCAAACTGGGACTGGTTCTCCAAACTGATCGTGGATGCGAAGAAGAAGGATCCGAATCGTCAGATTAAGGTCTTAAATCTTTTTGCATATACCGGTGGGGCAACCGTTGCGGCAGCGATGGCCGGAGCCAATGTGACCCATGTGGATGCCAGCAAGGGAATGGTGACCTGGGCGAAGGAGAATGCGGTAAGTTCCGGTCTCGGGGATGCGCCGATCCGCTGGCTGGTGGATGACTGTAAGAAGTTCGTGGAACGGGAGATCCGACGGGGCAATCACTATGACGCCATTATTATGGATCCTCCATCCTATGGAAGAGGACCGAAGGGTGAAATCTGGAAGATTGAGGAGGCGGTTTTCCCTCTGATCACCTTATGCAGTCAGATCCTGACCGACCATCCGCTGTTCTTCCTGGTCAACTCCTATACCACAGGATTACAGCCGGCGGTTCTTCATTATATGATTGCGACCGCCTTAAAAGACTTCGAAGGTGAGGTTGAAGCGGATGAGATCGGACTTCCGGTTACAAAGAGCGGTCTGGTGCTTCCATGTGGAGCAAGCGGACGTTTTACCGGGAAGTAATCTCTGACGGGATAACAGTGCAGAATGCACAAAAGAAAGGTTGACAAGGGGTGAAACATTGTTTATATAAAAAAACAATTATTTTCCAAAACCCCTTGCAACATTTGTAACCACATTGTATAATAGCACTTGCTGTGACATTGATAGCGATGAAACGTGAGGTTGCTGCTGATGAGCTGTAGCTCTGATAGCAGGTTTTCCGTGGAGCGAATGTCTAGTTAGGAAACTGACGACAAGTCACTGTACCAAGTTAACGTCTACTAAGAATAGTAGAAACAACGTGCGTAAGTCATTAGGACACACACGGGAATGTGTACAGTCACCGCTTGTCGGACTTTGTAAAAAAGTGCGAAAAGGAGGCGACTTTTTTTATGGCAACTCAGGTAATGAGAATCACTCTGAAGGCATATGACCACGAGTTAGTGGATGCATCTGCTAAGAAAATCATCGAGACTGTAAAGAAGAATGGAGCACAGGTGAGCGGACCTGTACCACTTCCAACTAAGAAGGAAGTAGTTACAATTCTGCGTGCGGTACATAAGTACAAGGACTCCAGAGAGCAGTTCGAGCAGAGAACTCATAAGAGATTAATCGATATCCTGACACCGACACAGAAGACTGTTGATGCTTTATCACGTCTTGAGATGCCGGCAGGTGTTTATATCGACATCAAGATGAAGAATAAGTAATTCATCTGATGAACAACTAGTATGAACGCGAATGCGTTCCGCTGTAGGAGGTAAAAATGAAGAAAGCAATTTTAGCAACAAAAGTCGGAATGACTCAGATCTTCAATGCTGAAGGCGAACTTGTACCAGTTACAGTACTTCAGGCTGGTCCTTGTGTTGTAACACAGATCAAGACAATCGAGAACGATGGTTATGAGGCTGTTCAGGTTGGTTTCGGTGAGAAGAAGGTTCGTGTCGTTGAGAAGGACGCTAACGGTAAGAAGAGCATCGCTCATCGCCATGGTGTTAACAAGGCACAGAAGGGTCACTTTGACAAGGCTGGCACAGATGCTAAGCGTTATGTCAGAGAGTTCCGTTTTGAGAATACGGCTGACTATCAGTTAGCTCAGGAGATCAAGGCTGATATCTTCGCTGAGGGCGATAAGGTTGATGCAACAGCTATCTCCAAGGGTAAGGGATTCCAGGGTGCTATCAAGAGATTAGGACAGCACAGAGGACCTATGGCTCACGGTTCTAAGTTCCATCGTCATCAGGGTTCTAACGGTTCCTGCTCTACACCTAGCCGTGTATTTAAGGGTAAGGGAATGCCTGGTCACATGGGTTCTGTACGTGTTACAACACAGAATCTTGAGATCGTTAAGGTAGACGTTGAGAACAATCTTCTGTTAGTTAAGGGTTCTGTACCAGGACCAAAGAAGTCCTTAGTAACTGTTAAGGAAACAACAAAGAGATAATCAGACGATAGGAAAGGAGGAACTTTAGGATGGCTAAAGTATCCGTATTCAATATGGACGGCAAAGAAGTCGATACAATCGAACTTAACGATGCCGTATTCGGAGTAGAAGTTAATGAGCATTTAGTTCATATGGCTGTTCTTCAGCAGCTGGCTAATAAGCGTCAGGGCACACAGAAGGCCAAGACACGTTCTGAGGTTTCCGGAGGCGGTAGAAAGCCTTGGAGACAGAAGGGAACAGGTCATGCACGTCAGGGTTCAACCCGTGCTCCACAGTGGACAGGCGGCGGAATGGTATTCGCTCCGGTTCCAAGAAATTATTCCTTCAAGATCAACAAGAAGGAGAAGCAGGCAGCTATGAAGTCTGCACTTACAGATCGTCTTAATGATCAGAAGCTTATCGTATTAGACGAGCTTAAGTTAGACGAGATCAAGACAAAGGCATTCGTAAACGTTCTTAACAACCTTAAGGTTGAGAAGGCTCTTGTAGTACTTCCAGAGGTTGATGAGAAGGTTATGGCTTCCGCTAAGAATGTTAAGTCTGTAAAGGCTACTCAGACAGGCGCATTAAGCGTTTACGATATTCTGAAGTACAATACAGTTGTTCTTACAAAGGATGCTGTTAAGAAGATTGAGGAGGTATATGCGTAATGGCTACACTTAATTATTATGATGTTGTCCTTGAGCCAGTAGTTACAGAGAAGTCTATGACTGCTATGGCAGAGCGTAAGTACACCTTCCTTGTACATACAGATGCTAACAAGTTCCAGATCAAGGATGCTGTTGAGAAGATGTTCGACGGCGTTAAGGTTGCTAAGGTTAATACCATGAACAACCAGGGTAAGAACAAGCGTCGCGGTGCTGTAGTTGGTAAGACAGCTGCAACAAAGAAGGCTATCGTTCAGCTCACAGAGGATTCAAAGGACATCGAGATTTTCTCCGGACTTTAATCCCTAGCTAAGTACCGGTGATTCACCGGGAAGCATATTATGCACGAACAACGCGTGCGATAACAAACAGTTGAAAGGAGAACAAAATGGGCATTAAGACATATAACCCATATACACCTTCCAGAAGAAACATGACAGGTTCTGATTTCGCTGAGATCACAAAGAGCACACCTGAGAAGTCCCTTCTGGATTCCAAGAAGAAGAATGCTGGTCGTAACAACCAGGGTAAGATTACAGTTCGTCACCAGGGTGGCGGTAATCGTCAGAAGTATAGAATTATCGATTTCAAGCGTAGAAAAGACGATATCCCAGCTAAGGTTATCGGTATCGAGTACGATCCAAACCGTACAGCTAACATCGCTCTTATCGTTTACGCTGATGGTCAGAAGGCATACATCTTAGCTCCACAGGGCTTAACAGATGGCATGACTGTTATGAACGGTGCTAATGCAGAGGTTCGTGTTGGTAACTGCTTACCACTCGCTAACATCCCTGTAGGTACTATGATCCATAACATCGAGTTATACCCAGGTAAGGGTGGCCAGATGGTTCGTGCAGCTGGTAACAGTGCACAGCTCATGGCTAAGGAAGGTAAGTATGCTACTCTTCGTCTCCCATCTGGTGAGATGAGAATGGTTTCACTTGAGTGTAGAGCAAGTATCGGTATCATCGGAAATGGTGATCACAGCCTTGTTAAGATTGGTAAGGCTGGACGTAAGCGTCATATGGGAATCCGTCCTACCGTTCGTGGTTCTGTCATGAACCCTAACGACCATCCACACGGTGGTGGAGAAGGTAAGGCACCAGTTGGTCGCCCAGGCCCTTGCACACCTTGGGGTAAGCCTGCTCTTGGTCTTAAGACCAGAAAGAAGCATAAGGCTTCCAACAAGTTGATCGTTCGTAGAAGAAACGGTAAGGGATTAAAGTAAGGAGGAATTTATGGCACGTTCACTTAAAAAAGGACCATTCGCTGATGAGAGTTTATTAAAGAAGATCGACGCTATGAACGCTTCTGGTGATCAGTCTGTTATCAAGACATGGTCCCGCCGTTCTACGATCTTCCCTCAGTTCGTCGGACACACAATTGCTGTTCATGACGGAAGAAAGCATGTACCAGTTTATGTAACAGAAGACATGGTTGGTCACAAGCTTGGCGAGTTCGTTGCTACACGTACATATCGTGGTCATGGCAAGGACGAGAAGAAGACCGGATCTAGGTAATTGTAATCGATAAGTCGAAAGGAGGATTTCATCATGGCTAAGGGACATAGAACCCAAATTAAGCGTGAGAGAAATGAACAGAAAGATTTAAGACCATCTGCGAAGCTTTCATTCGCTAGAATGTCAGTGCAGAAGGCTTGCTTTGTTTTAGATGCAATCCGCGGAAAGGATGTCCAGACAGCACTTGCTACTGTTATGTATAATCCAAGATACGCATCCAGCGTTGTAGAGAAGTTATTAAAGTCTGCTATCGCTAACGCAGAGAACAATAACGGACTTAAGGCAGAGAACCTTTACGTAGCAGAGTGCTACGCAAACAAGGGACCTACAATGAAGCGCATTCGTCCAAGAGCACAGGGCCGTGCTTACAGGATCGAGAAGAGAATGAGTCACATCACCATCGTTCTGGATGAGAAGTAAGAAGGAGGACTAACATGGGACAGAAAGTTAATCCGCATGGATTAAGAGTCGGCGTCATCAAGGACTGGGAGTCCAAGTGGTACGCTGAGGATGAGTTTGCAGATTTTCTTGTTGAAGACAACAAAATCCGTACATTCCTTAAGAAGAAGCTTTATGCAGCAGGAGTTTCCAAGATCGAGATCGAGAGAGCTTCTGATCGTGTAAAGGTTATTGTATATACTGCTAAGCCAGGTGTTGTTATCGGTAAGGGCGGAGCTGAGATCGAGAAGGTTAAAGAGCAGCTTCAGAAGCTTACAGATAAGAAGCTTGTAGTAGATATTAAAGAAGTTAAGCGCCCGGACAAGGATGCTCAGCTCGTAGCAGAGAACATCGCTTCTCAGCTTGAGAACCGTGTATCTTTCCGTCGTGCTATGAAGTCCTGCATCGGTCGTTCTATGAAGACTGGTATCCAGGGAATCAAGACAACTTGTTCTGGTCGTCTTGGTGGTGCAGATATCGCTCGTAGCGAGAGCTACAATGAGGGTACAATCCCACTTCAGACAATCCGTGCTGATATCGATTACGGATTTGCTGAGGCTGACACAACCTATGGTAAGGTTGGTGTAAAGGTTTGGATCTACAAGGGCGAAGTTCTCCCTTCCAAGAAGAATCGCGAAGAAGGAGGTAACCGCTAATGTTAATGCCAAAGAGAGTAAAGCATCGTAAGCAGTTCCGCGGATCTCTTGCTGGAAAAGCAATGCGCGGTAACAAGGTTACACAGGGTGAGTACGGTATCGTTTCACTTGATCCATGCTGGATTAAGTCTAACCAGATCGAGGCTGCCCGAGTTGCTATGACACGTTACGTAAAGCGTGGTGGTAAAGTATTTATTAAGATTTTCCCAGATCATCCAGTATCAGCTAAGCCAGCCGAGACTCGAATGGGTTCCGGAAAAGGCGCCCTGGATTATTGGGTAGCAGTAGTTAAGCCGGGTCGTGTTCTCTTCGAGATCTCCGGTGTTCCTGAAGATGTTGCAAGAGAGGCATTACGTCTTGCTTCTCACAAGCTTCCTTGCCGATGCAAGATCGTCGCACGTGAAGGTAAAGAAGGCGGTGAACTGAATGAAGACTAAGGATTTTGTTGAAGAATTAAAGGGTCAGTCTGTTGACGAGCTTAATGCTAAGCTTGTAGACGCAAAGAAAGAACTTTTCAATTTAAGATTCCAGAATGCTACAAATCAGCTGGAGAATACCGGCCGTATCCGCGAGGTTCGTCATAACATCGCCCGCATTCAGACTATTATTGCACAGAAGAACAATCAGTAACGAATCTTGTGTTGAGAAAGGAGACAAACCGTGGAAGAAAGAAATCTGAGAAAGACACGTACAGGTGTTGTTGTCAGTGACAAGATGGATAAGACCATCGTTGTAGCGGTAAGAGATAATGTAAGACATCCTCTTTATGGCAAGATCGTAAAGAGAACCTATAAGCTTAAGGCTCATGACGAGTTAAACGATGCACATGAGGGCGATACCGTACGAGTTATGGAAACAAGACCTCTGTCTAAGGACAAGCGTTGGAGACTCGTAGAAGTCATCGAGAGAGCTAAATAATTAGAAGGAGGCTGCATAATGGTACAGCAGGAAAGCAGATTAAAGGTTGCCGATAATACCGGCGCTAAAGAGCTCCTCTGCATCCGTGTCATGGGCGGATCCACTAGGAGATATGCAAACATCGGCGATATTATCGTTGCCAGCGTTAAGGATGCAACACCAGGCGGAGTTGTTAAGAAGGGTGACGTTGTTAAGGCCGTTGTTGTTCGTACAGTCAAGGGCGCACATCGTAAGGATGGTTCCTACATCAAGTTCGATGAGAACGCTGCAGTAATCATCAAAGATGATAAGACTCCTAAGGGAACCCGTATTTTCGGACCGGTAGCTAGAGAGCTTCGTGATAAGCAGTTCATGAAGATCGTTTCTCTCGCTCCGGAGACATTATAAGGAGGAAAAACGATGGCAACACTTAAGATTAAAAAGGGTGATACAGTTCGTGTTATTGCTGGAGCTGACAAGAACAATGAAGGCAAGGTCATCGCTGTAGATCCAAAGAAAAATACAGTAACTGTTGAGGGCGTTAACATGGTTAAAAAGCATGTTAAGCCTTCTATGAGCAACCAGGCTGGCGGTATCGTTGAGCAGGAAGCTCCAATCGCTATCAGCAATGTAATGCTCTTAGTTGACGGCAAGACAACTCGTGTCGGTTTCAAGATGGAAGGCGACAAGAAGGTTCGTTTTGCTAAGGCTACCGGCAAGACAATCGACTAAGTAGAAGGAGGCAATTCACTTGAGTAGATTAAGAGAACAGTATCAGAATGAAATCGCTTCCGCTATGACATCTAAGTTCGGCTACAAGAACCCAATGGAAGTTCCAAAGCTTGTTAAGATTGTTGTTAACATGGGTGTCGGTGAAGCAAAAGAGAATCAGAAGCTTTTAGATTCTGCAATCGCAGATATGGAAGCTATCACAGGCCAGAAGGCAGTTATCACAAGAGCTAAGAATTCAGTAGCTAACTTCAAGATCCGTGAGGGTATGGGAATCGGCTGCAAGACCACATTACGTGGCGAGAAGATGTACGAGTTCTTAGATCGTCTGGTTAACTTATCCCTTCCACGTGTACGTGACTTCCGTGGAGTTAGCGCTAACTCTTTCGATGGTAGAGGTAACTACGCTCTTGGTATCAAGGAGCAGATCATCTTCCCAGAGATCGAGTATGATAAGGTAGACAAGGTAAGAGGAATGGATATCATTTTTGTTACCACAGCTAATACTGATGAGGAAGCAAGAGAGTTACTTCGTCTTTTCGGTATGCCTTTTGCTAAGTAATTAGGAGGAATAATACATGGCTAAAGCATCTATGAAAATCAAGCAGCAGCGTAAGCCTAAGTTCTCAACAAGAGCTTACACACGTTGTAGAATTTGCGGTCGTCCGCATTCTGTACTTCGTAAGTATGGCATTTGCAGAGTCTGCTTCCGTGAGCTTGCATACAAGGGTGAGATTCCAGGTGTTCGCAAGGCATCTTGGTAAGATAGCAGGTAACGCAAGTTAAGTAGATTAAAATGGAGGAAAACATATCATGACAATGAGTGATCCTATCGCAGATATGCTTACAAGAATTCGTAATGCCAATACTGCTAAACATGATACAGTAGATATCCCATCATCAAAGATCAAGGTTGCTATCGCAAACATCCTTGTAGATGAGGGATACATTGAGAAGTATGATCTGGTTGAGGAAGGAAACTTCAAGACAATCCGTGTAACAATGAAGTACACAGGAACAAAGAAGGACCGTATCATCACCGGTATCAAGAGAATCTCTAAGCCAGGTCTTAGAATTTATGCAGGTAAGGAAGACATCCCTTCTGTATTAGGCGGCTTAGGAATTGCTATTCTGTCCACAAATAAGGGCATCATCACTGACAAGCAGGCTCGTAAGGAAGCTGTTGGTGGCGAAGTATTAGCATTTGTTTGGTAATCAAACATATTTATTTTTAACTAAGAACACTACAAGTATAAACCGGTTACAGAAACCGGACATACAACTATAGGAGGTACGGGCATGTCACGTATTGGAAGAATGCCAATCGCAATTCCTGCAGGTGTAACTGTAGAGGTTGCAGAAAATAATCTTGTGACTGTAAAAGGTCCGAAGGGAACATTACAGAAGACCCTTCCACAGGAGATGGAAATCAAGGTTGAGGGCTCTGAAGTTCTCGTTACAAGACCAAATGATTTAAAGAAGATGAAATCCCTTCACGGTTTAACAAGAACCCTTGTTAATAACATGGTTGTTGGTGTTACCGATGGTTATGAGAAGAAGCTTGAGATCAACGGTGTTGGTTACAGAGCTGAGAAGAAGGGTAACGTTCTTACACTTCACCTTGGATACTCTCATCCGGTTGAGATGACAGATCCAGAGGGTATCGAGTCTGTTTTAGACGGTAACAATATTTCCGTTAAGGGTATCGATAAAGAGAAGGTCGGCCAGTTCGCAGCTGAGATCCGTGATAAGAGAAGACCTGAGCCATATAAGGGTAAGGGTATTAAGTATGCGGATGAGACAATTCGTCGTAAGGTCGGCAAGACCGGTAAGAAATAAGTAAAGGAGTGATAAATCATGGTAAGTAAGAAATCAAGAGCACTCGTACGTACTACGAAGCACAGAAGACTTCGTCATACTCTTTCCGGCACTGCTGAAAGACCTCGTATGTCTGTGTTCCGCAGCAACAATCATATGTACGTTCAGATTATCAATGATACCGAGGGTAACACCCTCGTATCTGCTTCCACTTTAGAGCAGGAAGTAAGCGCTGACCTGAAGAAGACAAATGATGTTGAAGCAGCTAAGAAGCTTGGCGCAGTTATCGCAAAGCGTGCTATGGATGCTGACATCAAGCAGGTAGTCTTCGATCGAGGCGGTTACGTTTACGCTGGTAAGGTACAGGCACTGGCTGAGGCAGCTAGAGAAGCCGGATTAGATTTTTAAGGAGGAAGCAATAGATGAAGCGTGAAATCATTGACGTAAGTCAGATGGAATTAGAAGAAAACGTTGTTTCCATCAAGCGAGTTACTAAGGTAGTTAAGGGTGGACGTAACATGCGTTTCACCGCTCTGGTTGTTGTTGGTGACAAGCAGGGTCACGTAGGTGCAGGCCTTGGTAAGGCATCTGAGGTACCTGAAGCTATCCGTAAGGGTAAGGAAGATGCAATCAAGAATATGATCACAATCAAGTTAGATGATCATCATTCTATTACACACGATATTATGGGCAAGCACACCGGTGCTTCTGTACTTCTTAAGAAGGCTCCGGAAGGAACTGGTATCATCGCTGGTGGTCCAGCTCGTTCTGTCTGTGAGATCGCAGGTATCCAGAACATTCGTACCAAGTCTCTGGGATCTTCCAATAAGCAGAACGTAGTTCTTGCTACAATCAATGCTTTAAGCCAGCTGAAGTCCCCGGAAGAGGTGGCTAAGCTTCGCGGTAAGTCCGTAGAAGACATTCTGGCATAAGGAGGAACGAAAAATGGCAGACAAGGTAAAAGTAACACTCGTGAAGTCTACAATCGGTGCTGTTCCTAAGAACAGAAAGATCGTAGAGGCACTTGGCCTTCGTAAGATTGGCCATTCTGTTGACCTTCCAAACAATGCCGCTACAAAGGGTATGGTTCAGAAGGTTCAGCATTTAGTAAAAGTAGAAGAAATCTAAAATTACAGATAGGAGGTGCCACTCATGGATTTATCCAACTTAAAGCCAGCTGAAGGTTCTAAGCAGAGCAATAACTTCAGACGTGGTCGTGGACACGGTTCAGGAAACGGCAAGACAGCAGGTAAGGGCCAGAAGGGTCAGAAGGCTCGTTCCGGCGGCGGAGTTAGACTCGGTTTCGAAGGTGGACAGATGCCACTTTTCCGTCGTATTCCTAAGAGAGGTTTCAAGAATATCAACACTAAGAACATTATCGCAATCAACGTTTCTGAGTTAGAGCGTTTTGAGAACGGTACTGAAGTAACAGTTGATACTCTGTTAGAGAACGGTGTAATCAGCAAGACTGGTGATGGCGTTAAGATCCTTGGTAACGGTGAGCTTACAAAGAAGCTTGACGTTAAGGTTAACGCATTCAGTGCTAGTGCTAAGGAGAAGATCGAAGCCTTAGGTGGAAAAGCTGAGGTGATCTAATGCTGACTACTCTTCGTAATGCATTCAAGATTAAAGACATTCGTAAACGTTTATTCTTCACCTTTTTGATGTTGATCGTTGTACGGATTGGATCACAGCTCCCGGTTCCGGGAGTTGATCCTGAAGTCTTCAAGAAGTTATTCGGTAATGCCGGAGATTCTTTGAATTTCTTTAATGCTATTACCGGTGGATCGTTTGAGAGAATGTCCATTTTTGCATTGAGTATCACGCCGTATATTACGTCTTCCATTATTATCCAGCTTCTTACCATCTCTTTCCCGAAACTGGAAGAGATTCAAAGAGATGGAGAGGAAGGTCGTAAAAAGCTGACACAGATTACTCGTGTTGTAACAGTAGTCTTATCCGTTATGGAATCCCTTGCCATGGCAATCGGTTTCGGTCGAAGCGGATACCTGACACAGTTTAATGCGCTTACTGTTATTATGCTCGTTGCAGCATTAACAGCCGGTTCCACAGTTCTTATGTGGATTGGTGAGCGTATTACAGAGAATGGTGTAGGTAACGGTATTTCTATCGTTCTGGTTATTAACATTGTGTCCCGCCTTCCACAGGATGTGACATCATTATTTAACCAGTTTATCAAGGGACAGACCATTGCTCGTGGAATTCTGATCGGAGTTATTATCGCTGCAATCATCATTGCAATCGTTGTAATGGTTGTTGTACTGCAGTGTGCAGAGCGTAAGATTCCGGTACAGTATTCTAAGAAGCTTTCAGGTGCAGGAAGAGCATCCTACTCTTCAGCCGGAAGCAGTTATATTCCGCTTAAGGTGAATACCGGTGGCGTTATTCCAGTAATTTTCGCTCAGTCTCTTATGCAGACACCGGTTATTGTTGCTGCATTGGCAGGTAAGAATGGTGGAACAGGAATTGGATACACCATCCTTAACATGCTTTCCGAGAACCATTGGTTCGACAGACAGCACTGGATCTACTCTGTAGGTGCAGCTGTATATGTAGCATTGATTATTGCTTTCGCTTATTTCTATACATCCATTACCTTCAATCCACTTGAGATTGCAGATAACATGAAGAAGAGCGGAGGTTTTGTTCCGGGCATTCGTCCTGGTAAGCCAACAAGCGACTATCTCAATAGCGTTCTTAACAGCATTATTCTGATTGGAGCCATCGGTCTTACAATTGTATCCGTTGTACCAATCGCACTGAACGGTTTGTCCGGTGCATCCGTATCATTCGGTGGAACATCTATCATCATTATCGTAGGTGTTGTTGTTGAAACACTAAAGCAGATCGAATCACAGATGATGGTTCGTAATTATAAAGGATTCTTAAGCGAGTAAGTTTAGGAGAAGCATGGAGATATGGAGCTTTTCACGTAAAGCCTATATCTCCATATATTCTATAAGGGAGTAAATACCATGAAGCTGATTATGTTAGGAGCACCGGGAGCTGGAAAGGGTACACAGGCTAAGCAGATTGCAAAAGCGTATGCAATTCCTCATATCAGCACCGGAGATATTTTCCGTGCCAACATCAAGAACAATACAGAACTTGGAAAGAAGGCAAAAACCTACATGGATGCCGGACAGCTGGTTCCGGATGAGTTGACATGTGATCTTGTGATGGACCGTATCCATCAGGAAGATTGTTCCAACGGTTTTGTGTTGGATGGTTTTCCAAGAACAATTCCACAGGCGCAGGCCCTTACAAAGGCCCTTGAAGCCGATGGAGAAACTATGGATTATGCCATTGATGTGGATGTGCCGGATGATAACATTGTTAAGCGTATGGGCGGACGTCGTGCCTGCCTTAATTGCGGAGCAACCTATCATGTTGTATCGATTCCTCCAAAGAAGGAAGGAATCTGTGATGCTTGCGGAAGTGAGCTTGTGTTAAGAGATGACGATAAGCCGGAAACAGTTCAGGAGAGACTTAGAGTCTACCATGAGCAGACACAGCCACTTATTTCTTATTATGAAGAGCAGGGCATCCTACGTAGCGTAGATGGCACAGTACCAATGGAGGCGGTTTTCGCTTCCATCCAGAAGATTCTTGAGGCCTGATACTATGACTTTTACTATGGCAAGATCAAAGGCGGGTCATGACAAGAACTGTGTCTATGTTGTTTTAAGCGAAGATGGCAATGATGTGCTTGTGGCAGATGGGGTACACAAAACGGTAACCGCACCGAAACGTAAAAGAAAAACACATCTTCAGCCGATTATACATATACCGGATGAGATTAGCGCCATTGCAGCTGATCAGAATCAATATCAGGATGACTGGATTAAGAAGGTCATCAAAGAATACAGCAAAACGTCATGACAAAGGAGTATTGAATATGTCAAAAGCAGATGTAATTGAAGTAGAAGGAACCGTACTTGAGAAACTTCCTAATGCAATGTTCTCTGTACAGCTTGAGAACGGTCACCAGATTTTAGCTCATATCAGCGGTAAGCTTAGAATGAACTACATTCGTATCCTTCCGGGAGACAAGGTTACCATCGAGATGAGCCCGTATGATCTTACAAAGGGTCGTATCATCTGGAGAGACAAGTAAGCAAAGGAAAAGCATCAAAATGTTTTGATCTTTGTACAAAAAAATAAAAAAATGACTTGAAAAGTTGTGAGCGTCCACATATAATATTATGCGGACGCTTTTCTTATGTAGGCGAAGTCTGCATATACGCAGGAACCACATAAGGGAGGCCAGACAATTGTGCTTTTACAGAGAAAGGAGGAACTTTTCGTGAAAGTAAGATCTTCTGTAAAGCCTATGTGCGAGAAGTGCAAGGTCATTAAGAGAAAGGGTAAGATCCGCATTATCTGTGAGAACCCGAAGCACAAGCAGAGACAGGGTTGATGCACTCCTCTGCTGGTGTATTATGGCGGCTGCAGCAGAATGCAGTTTGGATGAATGATTCTGCTGTTCATAATATACAGGACCCAACTTACATACCGGTTGGGGCAGACGCATCGCTCCCTATCTAAGGGAGGTTAGATTCACCAAATGGTGGGTCGGTGTAATTCGATGAATGGCTACCGGAACACATTTCGGCCGGGACACCGGAGCTTTCGGATGGGGCAGACATCGAGAATTAGTTACAGGCAAGGGTGATGACCCAAGCTACAGAAAATTTATGGAGGTGTAAATACACATGGCTCGTATCGCAGGTGTAGATTTACCAAGAGAAAAGAGAATCGAGATTGGTTTAACTTACATTTACGGAATTGGCAGAACAACTGCTGATCAGATCCTTGAGCAGGCTGGCGTTGATGCTAACACTCGTGTTAAGGACATTACCGATGATGAAGTTAAGAAGATCTCCAATGTCATCGATGAGATGGGTATCCTTGTAGAGGGTGACCTTCGTCGTGATATTGCGCTGAATATCAAGCGTCTTCAGGAAATCGGATGCTATCGTGGAATCCGCCACAGAAAGGGTCTCCCTGTTCGTGGTCAGAAGACTAAGACAAACGCTCGTACCCGTAAGGGCCCGAAGAGAACAGTAGCAAACAAGAAGAAGTAACTTTTTCGTAAGTTAACGTTTGAGAAAGTAGGTTAGTTTATAATATGGCTAAAGTTGCAAAGAAAGTAACAAAAAAGCGTGAAAGAAAAAACGTTGAACATGGCCAGGTACATATTCAGGCATCTTTTAACAATACAATCGTAACAATTACAGATGCAGCTGGTAATGCACTTAGCTGGGCAAGTGCCGGCGGACTTGGCTTCAGAGGTTCAAGAAAATCTACTCCTTATGCTGCACAGGTAGCAGCAGAGACAGCTTGCAAGGCTGCACTGCCTCATGGACTGAAGAATGTAGATGTATTTGTTAAGGGCCCTGGCTCAGGCAGAGAGGCTGCTATCCGTGCTATCGCTGCATGCGGCATTGATGTTCTTACAATTCGTGACGTGACACCAGTTCCACACAATGGTTGCCGCCCACCGAAGCGCAGAAGAGTCTGATTGATAGGGAGGAATATCTAAGATGGCAGTAAATAAAACACCAATTCTTAAGAGATGTAGATCTTTAGGTTTAGAGCCTGCATATTTAGGCGTAGACAAGAAGTCTAACCGTCAGCCAAACCGTTCCAGACGTAAGGTTTCTGAGTATGGAATGCAGCTGAAGGAGAAGCAGAAGGCTAAGTTCATCTATGGCGTTCTCGAGAAGCCTTTCCGTAATTACTACAAGAAGGCTGCTAACATGAAGGGTATGACAGGTGAGAACCTTATGACTATCCTTGAGAGCCGCCTTGATAACGTTGTTTTCCGTCTTGGCCTTGCACGTACACGTCGTGAGTCCCGTCAGATCGTTGATCACAAGTTCATTCTTGTAAACGGCAAGAAGGTTAACATCCCATCTTACCAGATCAAGGCTGGTGACGTTATCACATTACGTGAGGACGCTAAGAGCATGCAGAGATTCAAGGATATCACAGAAGTAACTGCTGGACGTATCGTTCCAGAGTGGCTTGATTATGATGCTGAAAAGTTCACAGCAACTGTTAAGGAGCTTCCAAGCAGAGAGCAGATTGATGTTCCAGTAGACGAGATGCTCATCGTCGAGTTATATTCTAAATAATTGACAGTTAAGAACAGATCGTCGATCAATTATAAGGAGGGAAGACGTCGTGTTTGAATTTGAAAAGCCAAACATCGAGATCGCAGAGATTTCGGAAGACAAGAAATACGGTAGATTCGTAGTGGAGCCGCTTGAGCGAGGCTATGGTACTACCCTCGGTAATTCCCTGAGACGAATCATGCTCTCCTCTCTCCCTGGTACTTCAGTAAGTCAGGTGAAGATTGAAGGAGTTCTGCATGAGTTCTCTTCAATTCCGGGAGTTAAGGAAGACGTTACACAGATTATCCTGAATATCAAGGAGCTTGCACTTCGTAATCATAATATGACAGACGAAGTGAAGACTGCTTACCTTGAATTTGAGGGCGAAGGCCCTGTTCATGCTTCTGATATCCACTTTGACAGTGATATCGAAGTAATCAACCCTGATTTGGTTATCGCTAATCTGAATGGCGGTCCAGACAGCAAGCTGTACATGGAGCTTACCATTACAAGCGGAAGAGGTTGGATCAGTTCCGATAAGAACAAGACAGAAGATACTCCAATCGGTGTTATCGCTGTTGACTCTATCTATACACCAATCGAGCGTGTCAACATGAAGGTAGAGAATACCCGTGTAGGTCAGGTTACCGACTACGATAAGCTGACACTTGAGGTATGGACCAATGGCACAATTGATCCGGATGAGGCAGTATCTCTTGCAGCAAAGGTACTTTCTGAGCACCTGAACCTGTTTGTTAATCTGTCTGATGCAGCTGAGAGCGTTGAGATTATGAGCGAAGGTGAAAGCAAGACTGAGGTGACTCTGTCTGATATGCAGATTGAAGACCTTGAGCTTACCGTACGTTCTTATAACTGCCTGAAGCGTGCCGGCATCGGTACCGTGAAGGAGCTGTGTGATAAGACCCAGGATGAGATGATGAAGGTTCGTAACTTAGGACGTAAGTCTTTAGATGAGATTCTTCAGAAGCTCAATGATATGGGACTTCAGCTACGTAAGGCTGACGAGCGATAATATAAGCAATACGATGGAAGAATCAAAGGCAGGTAAGTCCAAAGAGCGCTGCCTTTCGGACTCCATGATGGATTTTTTACAGGCAATTACCGGTAAAGCCGAAGAGTGCGGCAATTGTCCACCACCACACAGGAGGTAAAACAATGGCAAAGTATCGTAAATTAGGTAGAACATCTTCTCAGAGAAAGGCTCTGCTTCGTAACCAGGTAACACAGTTACTCTGGCATGGACGTATCATTACAACTGAGGCTAAGGCTAAGGAAGTACGTGGTATCGCAGAGGGCTTAATCGCTCTTGCAATCAAAGAGAAGGACAACTTTGACGAGGTTACTGTTTCCGCTAAGGTTCCACAGAAGGACAAGGACGGTAAGCGCGTTAAGGAAGTTAAGGACGGCAAGAAGGTTACCGTTTATACAACAGAGGAGAAGACAATCAAGAAGGATCAGCCTTCACGTCTTCATGCACGTCGCCAGATGCTTCGTGTTCTCTACGATGTAAAGGAGACAGGTTCTAAGCGTTCTGAGTCTAAGAAGGTTGATCTTGCAAACAAGTTATTCGATGAGTATGCTCCAAAGTATGCTGGTCGTAACGGTGGATACACACGTATCGTTAAGATCGGTCAGAGAAAGGGTGACGGCGCTTTAGAGGTTGTTCTTGAGTTAATCTAATCCCTAAATGATAGATAAAAGTGAGTCAAGGCTTTTGCCTTGGCTCTTTTTTTTGTATAATAGACAACGGCGTGAAAAAGTATACAAAAGGGGGTTTCATGAATCAGAATATTATTGAACTTTCTCATATAACCAAAACCTTCGAAGACGGTGTAACCGTTATTGAAGATCTGAACCTATCGGTAAAGAAGGGTGAACTCGTCACTCTCCTGGGACCATCCGGATGTGGTAAGACAACCTTGCTTCGAATGATCGGCGGATTTGATATGCCGACGTCGGGAGAGATCCTGTTACACGGACAGGACATTGCATCTCTGCCACCGGAGAAGCGACCAATCAATACGGTTTTCCAGAAGTATGCTCTTTTTCCATTCTTAAATATTTATGATAATATTGCCTTTGGATTAAAGCAAAAGAAGCTGGAAAAGGATGTGATCCGTCAGAAGGTCAAGTCTGTGCTGGAGATGGTTGACCTGGAGGGATTTGAGAAGCGAAGAGTGGATTCTCTCTCCGGAGGACAGCAGCAGCGAGTAGCGGTGGCGAGAGCAATCGTAAATGAGCCGGAGCTTTTACTTTTGGATGAGCCACTGTCTGCGCTGGATTATAAGATGCGTCAGGAGATGCAGATCGAGATCAAAGAGATGCATCGTAAGCTAGGTATGACCTTTATCTATGTTACACACGATCAGGAGGAGGCGATGAACCTTTCAGACCGAATCGTTGTAATGGCCAATGGTGTAATTCAGCAGGAAGGAACACCGGAGGAGATCTACCGCCGTCCGAACAACATTTTTGTAGCGGATTTCATCGGTGTCAGCAACATTTATAACGGTGTCATTACCAAGGAAGGTGCTGCAAAATTCTGCGGAAGAGAGTGGCAGATCAAACCGGATCTTCCGGTTGGAAGAAGAATGAATGCCATGATCCGGCCGGAAAGTGTTGTTATTTCGGCAAGTGCGGATGATGGAAGCATTGCGGTGGAGAGAACCGGAATTGACGGAACGACCACCGATGTAACAGGTGAAACACAGGCAGGTATTAAGGCCGTCGTTAATGAGTCCCTGTTCAAGGGTTCTGTATATGAAATCACAGCGGAGAGCGGTCCGTTCGAAATTACCGGATACAGCCCAAGAGGATATGAGCATGGAGAAGAAATCGGTATTTCCTTCCCGGAGGAAGCCATTCATCTGATGCCATACGATACGACCATGAACCTGTACGAGGGAACGATCGTGGATGAGACAACAGCAGACTTCGGTGCATTTACTCTCGCCATTGACCTTAAGAATCTGTATGAGGGCAGCCATCTGGATGCTTCCGGCCATCTGGTGAATGCAGAGCAGAAGCCGATCGACTGGAACGGACAGAGGGTTTCCCTTAACTTTAATCCGGCGGATGGCGATTTGTCGGATGATGAGAATGCCGGATTCGTATGTGGTAACATTGACACCATTATCTATGTCGGAGACCACTATATGTACATTGTCCGCGGAGACCAGGATGAGGAATACTATGTGGATGATGAATGGTTATGGAATGCCGGTGACCGAGTATCCATTGTTGTACCGGGCGACAAGCTCAAGTTGCAGCTGTTATAAGGGGGGAGAGCTATGCGTTTTCGAAGACGAACCTTATCCATTCCCTTTGTGCTCTTCCTGTTGGTGTTTGTGGTAGCGCCACTTGCGGTCGTGTTACTTTACGCGTTTACCAATGGACAGGGACAGCCGACGGCGGAGAATTTTTTTGCATTCTTTCAGAGTACAAGAACCATTGCGACCCTTGTTTATTCCCTTTGGATTGCCTTTGTAACGACCCTTATGTGTCTGCTTCTGGCATATCCAACGGCTTATGTACTGGCGAGGGGAGGCTACCGGAAAGGCGGCGTTCTGCTGCTGTTGGCGGTTCTTCCCATGTGGATCAATTTTACCTTAAGGATCACAGCCGTAAAGGAACTTTTAGATGCACTCGAAGGGAATCTGGCCTACTATCCATTCCTGAATACCATCATCGGACAGGTGTATGATTTCCTGCCGTTTATGATTCTTCCAATTTACAATGTTCTTCTGTCTCTGGATCAAAAGGTCCTGGAGGCCGGAAGAGATCTGGGAGCAGACCCGGGAAAACTGTTCTGGCAGGTGATTCTGCCAATGAGCCGACCGGGTATAGTCAGCGGTATTACGATGGTATTTTTGCCGGCGATGACGAACTATGTTGTGTTGGATATGCTCTACAACAGCACCTATATCATGGGAAGTCTGATCGGAAGCTACTTTAATGCCTACGACTGGCACAACGGATCCATGATTTCAGCGATTCTGCTGTTGATCATTGCCTTCTTCTCCTGGCTTGAGAAAAAGGCGGGGGGAGAGATCAGTGAAAGCTCTGCAGCGAGAGGAGGAAGCCTGTTATGAGACACAAGAAGAGATATACTGCCTGGCTGCTGCTGATCTTTGCATTTTTATATACACCGATCTTGCTGCTGGCCTTCTACAGTTTTACCGATGCAGCCATGATAGGACAGATGAAGGGATTCTCGCTGCACAATTATAAGACACTGTTTACGACTCCGGAACTTCTTGAGATGATCAAGGGAACCATTCTGCTGGCTCTTGTGGTGGGGGCGCTGTCAACGGTATTGGGAACCGTAGGTGCCATTGGCGCCTTTTACGGAAAAAGAAAGAGCCGCCATGCCATTGAACTTATGAATCAGATTCCGGTGGTGAATGCCGACGTTGTAACCGGTTTTTCCGTATGTATCCTCCTGGTTGTGGTTCTGGGAGTAGATAAGGATACCTACATTCCGTTGATTGCCGGACAGATGGCGTTATGTACCCCGTTTGTCTATCTTCAGATCATGCCAAGGCTGACTCAGATGGATCCCCATCTGTACGAGGCGGCACTGGATCTGGGATGCAGTCCGTTCCAGGCTCTGCTTAAGGTGGTAGTAAGAGATTTGATGCCGGCGATCGGTTCCGGAATGTTTACGGCGGTGACACTTTCCATGGATGATTATTTCATCACCACCTACACGAAACCGGCGGTATTTAATACGATCAGTACCTATACCGTAAATGCTACCAGAGGCTCTCAGACGACCATTAAGACGGCGCTCTGGGCTTTGTCCACGGTGATCTTTGTGGTGGTTGCCTTAAGTGTTCTCATCGCAAATTACAGAGGCAGCAGGGAAGAGGAAGGAGGATGGTCACTATGAAAAGAAAACTGTTAACGACACTCCTTCTGCTGGGTCTGGCCCTGGGTGCCTTTGCAGGATGCAGGGGAACCTTTTCCGCAAGTCAGAAGGCAAAGACCTCCGATGATCCGTCGGTGGTACTTCGCATTGCAAACTGTGAGGAATATATTGATCTGGGCGACTGGGGCGCCGATGAAACCATCGAACTGGACGACGGTACGAAGATTCGCGGCGTGGATTCCATGGTAAAAGATTACGAGAAATGGTACCAGGAGACCTATGGGCAGAAGGTGCGTGTTGAGTACTCCACTTATGGAACCAATGAGGATCTGTACAACCAGATGACACTGGGAAATACCTTTGATCTTGTATGTCCGTCGGAGTACATGATCATGAAACTGATGTCAGAAAAAAGACTTGTGCCCCTGTCCAAGGATTTTTATGAAGAGACCAAATATCATTACTATACCAAGGGAGTATCGCCGTATATCAGAGACCGATTGAATGACCTTCGGATGGGAGATGAGAGGGTCGGACGTTATGCGGCAGGCTACATGTGGGGAACCCTCGGAGTCGTATATAATCCGGAGGTTGTAAAGGATGAAGATGCGAACCATTGGAATATGTTCACCAATAAAGCATACCGGAAGCGTATTACCATTAAGGACAGTATCCGTGATTCCTTTTTCGGAGCCCTTGGAATTCTGAATGAGAAGGAACTCAAGGAACTTGAGGACAAAAAGCAGGATCCGAAAGAATATGAGAAACGTCTGGATGATATGATGAATGCCACCGATGCAAAGACTGTTGATCAGGTGGAAAGCATTCTGACGGATATGAGAGAAAATGCCTATGCCATGGAGACGGATGCCGGAAAGCAGGATCTGGTAACCGGTAAAACCGGTGCATGTCTGCAGTGGTCCGGTGATGCTGTTTTCTCTATGGATCAGGCGGATGAAGACGGCGTTGCATTATCCTATGCGGTTCCGGAGGGAGCGTCCAATCTCTGGTTTGACGGCTGGGTGATGATGAAGGACGGTATCCGGCAGGATAAGAAGAAGCAACAGGCCGCAGAGGCGTTTATAGACTTCATCTCACGACCGGACAATGTCATCCGCAACATGTATTATATCGGCTACACCTCCTGTATCAGTGGCGGAGATGACCCGTTGATCTACGATTACCTCATGTACAATTATGCTGCTGATGAGGATGAAAAAGATACCGTGGATTACGATGTCAGCTATTTCTTCCGGGATACGGAAGGCAAAGGGAACTATACCTTTGCAGTACCGAAGGAGCAGGAAAAGAGGCAGCTCTTTGCACAGTATCCACCGGAAGATGTGCTGGAGCGTTGTGTTGTCATGAAATGTTTTGATCAGGAAGCGAACCAGAGGATCAGTCAGATGTGGACGAATATAAGGTGTTATCGTTTTCCGTGGGAAAAATAAAAGAAAAGCGTTCAGACCTTGGTCTGAGCGCTTTTTTTAAACAGTATTATAATTATAATTCAACGATGGTTACACCGGAGTCGCCTTCTCCGTAGGCGCCCAGGTGGAATCCGCGAAGATCCTTCTGACGGCGAAGGTAATCATGGACAGCCTTGCGCAGGATGCCGGAACCTTTACCGTGTACGATACGGACTTCTTCCAGGTGAGTCAGGCGTGCATCGTCAATAAATTTATCAACGGCAGCAACGGCCTCATCCGCTGTCATACCAAGCAGCATAAGCTCTGTTGACATCGTTCGTGACTTGTTAAGGGAGCCTTTGTGGACCGTAGCCTTTTTCTTAAGGTATTTGTTGGTCGGCTTTGCCTCGCCAATGACGGCAATGTCTCTGATATTGACCTTGCTTTGCATGATACCCATCTGTACTGTAAGGTTGCCCTTCGCATCCGGGAGGGTATGAATCGTTCCCTTGACGTTCATGGAAAGAACCATGACATCATCTCCGATGCGGAGTTTTTTGGTATCCACATTACCGCCACCGGATGTGCGTTTGTTGACATTCTTGGTCTTTAAGGCAGACTTGCTGCGGGCATCTTTTAATTCTTCACCGATGGCAGAACGCTGGCGTTCCATTTCCGCCATGTCAGGGGTAGCAGTTCCGTATTTGTTAAAATTACGGATGACTGTATCAGCCTTTTCCTTTGCACGGGCAAGGATCTCGGCTGCTTCGGCATTGGCCTTGGCGATAATGGCATCCCGACGGTCGTTTAAGTTATCCTTCTGACTTTCGGCCTGACGACGGAAGGTCTCAGCCTTGGCACGTTCCCTCTCAGCCTTCTCACGGTCACGTTCGAGAGCAATTTTACGTTCCTCAAGAGAAACCATCAGGTCTTCAAAGCTCTGATCGTTCTCGTCGAGTCGACCCTGGGCTTCTGTAATGAGGTCTTCGGATAAACCAAGCTTCTTACTGATGGCAAAAGCGTTGGATTTACCCGGAATTCCGATGAGAAGCCGGTAGGTAGGGCTTAAGGTCTCAAGGGAGAACTCACAGCAGGCATTTTCCACACCTTCATTGGTCAGAGCATAGACTTTAAGCTCCGGATAGTGGGTGGTGGCCATGGTACGGATACCGGTCTTGTGCAACCTGTCCAGGATGGAGGTGGCAAGAGCCGCACCTTCACTTGGATCCGTTCCGGCACATAACTCATCAAACAGGACGAGGGCGGTTCGCTCAGCTCTCTCAGGTGAATGTACCTGCTTGAGGATGGAAACGATGTTCGTCATGTGAGAGGAGAAAGTGGACAGTGACTGCTCAATGCTCTGTTCATCTCCGATATCAGCATAAACATCTTGGAATACAGCAATCTGACTGCGGTCTGCAGCCGGAATGTGAAGTCCGGCCTGTGCCATCAAGGTGAGTAATCCGACGGTTTTAAGAGAGACGGTTTTACCACCGGTGTTAGGACCTGTAACGATGAGCAGGTCGAAGTCTTCGCCGAGACGAATATCGATGGGAACAACTTTCTTCGGATCGAGCAACGGATGACGGGCCTTCTTTAAATTGATATGTCCCTTGGTGTTCAGAAGGGGTTCCATGGCATTCATCTCCTGAGCAAGTGCACCCTTGGCGAAGATGAAGTCAAGCTCGGCAAGGATCTTAAAGTCGGAGATGATGATGGAAATATCTTCATAAACTCTGGTGGAAAGGTCCGCCAGTACCTTTTCAATTTCCTTCTGTTCGGTCAGTTCCAGCTCGCGAAGCTCATTGTTCATGTTGACAACGGACATTGGCTCGATGAAAAGTGTCGAACCGCTGCCGGACTGGTCATGTACCATACCCGGAACCTGAGACTTACTGTCCGCCTTGACCGGGAGACAGTAGCGTCCGTCACGCATGGTGATGACAGTATCCTGAAGACAGTCTCGGACAGAGGCTGAATTCAGCAGGGAGGTCATCTGGGCACGAATGCGATCGTTCATGGCAGACATCTGTCTGCGGCAGTTCTTAAGCCCGGCAGAGGCATCATCGGCAATCTGATCTTCCGATATGATGCAACGGTCGATGAGATGACGCAAAGAATCCAAAGGATCAAGATCCGTGAAGTAATGCGTGAGGGAATCTCCGGGCGCATCGCTTCTTCCCGGGGTTCCGTACTTCTTGGCCTTTGAAGCAACGGCCAGGAGAGAAACGATGGATAACAGCTCACCGGCATTCAGAGAACTGCCGATGGCAAGACGTTTCCCGAAATAGGACGGATCATGGATTCCGGAAAAAGAGATACTGCCGTCCCGGAAGATTCTTGCAAGTGCGTCGGATGTCTCCTTCTGTCGCTCCTTGATCTTATTCAGATCAGCGATGGGCTTCAGCATACGGGAATAATCACGGCCCTTGTCAGATGTCGCATGAGATACTAATTTTTCAATTACCTTATCAAACTCTAATGTGTGTAATACTTTTTTATTCATAGTGGGTATTGTACCATGAAAAAGGTCTGTGTTACAGAGCCTTTTACTTGAAACGGGGGCATTTTATCTTTATAATAAATGAATATAGTGTGTGCTATTACAGAGATTACGAGCACATGAGGAATCCCGCGGGGACGGGAGGGAATAGGAGATTATGTAAGGTTAGAATGGAGCAGCTATGCATTTCATTAACACCCTAAGCGAGGGGCAGCAGATCAAAGAGATTTATCTTGTGAAGAAAGTATCTCAGGCACAGACAAAGGCGGGAAAGCCTTATCTGAATGTTATTTTGCAGGACAAGACAGGAACGATTGATTGTAAGATTTGGGATCCTTCCTCACCGGGAATCGAAGAATTTGATGCACTGGATTATATCAGCGTATGTGGAGATGTCAGTGTCTACAACGGTTCTTATCAGATGAGCATTCGTCAGGCGAGAAAGGCATCGGAAGGGGAATATACACCGGCCGATTATCTTCCATGTTCCGAGTCCGATCCGGAAGAAATGTATACCGAGCTCCTTCGCCTGATTCATTCCGTTAAGGCGGAGTATATGCGCAAGCTTCTGTTATCCTTTTTTGGGGATGAGGAATTCAAGCGGCAGTTCTGCTTTCATTCTGCAGCGAAGAGCGTTCACCATGGTTTCATTGGAGGCCTGCTGGAGCATACATTATCCGTTGCAAAGGTATGTAATTTTTATGCGAAGCATTACCCGTTCCTTGACCGGGATCTTCTTCTTACAGCGGCAATTTGCCATGACATCGGTAAGATCGATGAAATCTCTCCGTATCCGAGCAACGACTATACCGATCAGGGTCAGCTCATTGGCCACATTGTAATCGGAGCCGGCATGGTTCGTGATAAGATCAAAGAGATTCCGGAATTCCCGGAGATCAAGGAGAAGGAGTTGCTGCACTGCATCCTGGCCCACCATGGAGAGCTGGAATTCGGTTCACCGAAGAAACCTGCACTCTGTGAGGCTATGGCACTTTCTTTTGCAGACAATGTGGATGCGAAGATGGAGACAATGAAGGAAGCCATCTATAACACTCAGGGACAGAATCAGAGCCTGGCATGGAAGGGATATAACCGCTTCCTCGAGACGAATATCCGTCCGACAGCGCCACATGAAGAGTAAGACAGATAGAACAGGATATATAACAGGGGACACGGGTGTGTCCCCTTTGTTATGCAAATATAGGTGTATTTTATGAAAAAAAACGACCAGATAACGTTAGAAATCACAGGACTTGGAAAAGACGGAGAGGGTGTTGGCCATTACAACGGAATGGCACTTTTTGTTCCCGGTGCACTTCCGGGGGATGTTATTACCGCCGGCATTACCAAGTTGAAAAAGAGTTATGGTTATGCCCGTATTGTAGAGATTCTTACGCCATCCAAAAATCGTGTGGAAGCGGAATGTCCGGTGGCAAACCGTTGCGGTGGATGTCAGATCATGAATCTGTCCTACCCGGCGCAGCTGTCCATGAAGCAGGATCTTCTCCGGGATGATCTGGTTCGTTTGGGAGGATTTGACCAGGGCTTTATCGAAGGTATTATGGAGCCGATTATCGGGATGTCAAACCCGTATCATTACAGAAATAAGGCGCAGTATCCGGTTGGCCGGACGAAGGATGGGGAGATTCAGATGGGATTTTATGCCCGTCATTCCCATCGTATCATAGAGCCGGATGACAGGAATGGCTGCCTGCTTGGGAATGCAGGAAATACCCGTATTCTTCTGGCGGTTAAGAGCTGGATGTATCAGAATCATATTCTGCCTTATGATGAAAGAACCGGAAAGGGTCTGATTCGTCATATCCTAATCCGTCAGGGGGTTCACACGGACCAGACCATGGTTTGCCTTGTGGCCAACGGGACAAAGCTTCCGGATACGGATAACCTGGTGAAGAAGCTTCGGGAGGCGGATTCTTCCATCGTCTCCATTGTTATGAACATCAACCACGCAAGAAACAATGTCATCCTCGGTGCCGAAACCAGATGCATCTGGGGAGAGGAAGTTATTACAGATACCATCGGTGACGTTACCTTTGATATTTCTGCGCAGTCCTTTTTCCAGGTTAATCCGGAACAGATGGAGAAACTGTATTCCAAAGCCCTGGCGTATGCCGGTCTTACCGGAACGGAAGAGGTCTACGACCTCTACTGTGGAATCGGAACCATTTCACTTTTCCTTGCGAAGGCAGCAGGCCATGTAACCGGAATTGAAATCGTCCCGTCTGCGATCCGGGATGCGCATAAGAATGCACGCTATAACCGGCTTGAAAACACGGATTTCTATGTGGGTGCGACAGAGGATGTTCTTCCGAAAATCATGGAGCAGCGTGGAAAACATGCGGATGTGATCGTCCTGGATCCTCCCCGCAAGGGATGTGAGCCGTCGGTGATCGATACCATTCTTGCAGCAGCCCCGGAAAAGGTTGTATACGTATCCTGTGACCCGGCGACATTATCGAGGGATCTGAAGCTGTTCTGTGCGGACGGTTCGTATGAATTGAAAAAGGTATGTCCGGTGGATCAGTTTCCGCATACGATGCATGTGGAGACTGTTTGCTTGCTGTCGAAGAAAGCCTGATTTTATGCGGGTTACAGGCAATATTTTGAGAATATGAACCTGTGCGTTTAGCTGAGAAATATGTAAATAGAATGAAATTTAGGCTTAGGGAGGGGGAAAGAAACTATTCGCGGACAGGCATATTGTTCGTGGACAAAAATAGTGCGCGAATAGTATATATAATACCAGTTTATAGAATTGTTAAGAAGGTGAAGTAATGGGGCTTACGGAAACAAGCAAGTACATGAGTTTAATATTAAGACATAAGCCGGAAGCAATAGGTATAAGCCTTGATGAGCATGGCTGGGCAAGAGTTGATGAGCTTATTGTCGGAATTGCAAAAACACATGAATTTAATATGGATATTTTGGAAGAAATTGTTAGAACGGATAATAAACAGAGATATTCATTTAATGAAGATAAAACATTGATCAGAGCAAATCAGGGACATTCCATTCCGGTGGATGTAGAATTGAAAAAAATGCCCCCACCAAAGTATCTTTATCATGGAACAGGTGAAAAGTTCAGAGAATCAATAGACGAGCAAGGGCTTATCTCCCAAAGCCGGTTATACGTACATTTATCTGCGGATATTGAAACCGCTATTAAAGTTGGAAGCAGGCATGGAAAGCCTATTGTTTATCGTGTTTGGTCGGGTAGAATGCAAAAAGATGGGTACGAATTTTATAAATCTGTAAATGGTGTTTGGCTTACAAAAGAAGTGCCGACTAAATATATTAAGCGTGAAATATTTGATGATAAAGAGCTAAAACTTATTGTGAATGAAATAACAGATATTTTGAGAAAAATCGATCTTGATGATGAATCATTGGAGGATACATCCAGAGCGGATGTGATATTTGAACTTTCAAAAAAATATTCATGGGAATCATTGCAACAGGGCTTATTTAATATATTGTTGGATGATAATAGAACAGAGGATGATTATTACCAGATGGCACTTGTTTTTTGGTGTGCACTTCTTGAAAATGAAACCAGAAAGAAAGACGGCCAAATAAAGCTCAAGTTTAAAAAGAAAACAATAATTGCATTATTGTGTTATAGATTGAGAGAATCTGAGCAGGCTGAGAATCTGATATGGGGCATTACATGTGATTTATATCATTTGGATTATTGTAATTCTGAGTATGAACCGATGAAAGATGAGAAGATAATATCAAAGTTGGAACAATACGGGATTACATTAAAGTAAAATATATGGGGAAATCATTTATGGATTAAAAGTTTGTGAATGGGTAGAGTATTAGGTGGTCTTATGAGTGATAATGAAAAAGAATGGCATGATAGTGATAAGATCGTTCAGGTATTTGGGGCTTTTGTTGAGGGAAAACCTGAGTATCCGGTTATATGTCCTGAATGCGGAGAAAAGGATGCTCATATTTATTTAAATCGAAATGTAGATTCAAGTTTGGGTGGTGCATGGGCATGGTGTGGCAAATGTCACTCCTATGGTCATTACAGTTACATTGCTCCTAAGTGGTGGGGCAATCTTGCGGAGGTGGATCAGAAAAAACTATGTGGCGCCAATCCGGAGGAACCGGCTCGACATGAAGCGACAATTGACAATTATGTAAATGAACAATTAATGAGATATTGCATGTCAGAGAATGTATGTCGTTACTGTCTTCATAAGAATTATAAAAATCCTCAAATAGGAAAATGTCTTAAATGCGGAAAAGAGACAATGATGGCTACTCTTGATGGACCATGTATGATACTGTCATGTAGCAATTGTGGATTTGAAATTGTTGGGGCAAGTTTTTTTCCGCCCTGTCATAATGATGATTTAGATTATACATTTTCTGTAAAAGATGTTGACAAGGTAAAGAAGGTAAAACTGGCAAAATTATTTAATATAAATGTAATGGATCTGATAAAAGCATTAAGAGAAGATGGGCATGCTCAAAAGGCAGTTAAACTTTTTGAAGCGGAAGAGCTTTATGCGCAATTAAAGGATTTAGAGGTAGAGTTTGAAATCACACCTGACTTTACCGAAAAATATCCTGATTTGATAGGTTGTAAAGCTTTTTAATTCAGACAGGTTGTGCGCGAATGTTAATGCGAGTTAAAGTTTCACCGCATGTGGAGGCGGTGTGCCTCTTGAGCAACCGAAAAACTGACTCATATGTGCACCTGAATCTGAAGATGGAAGACTACTACAGAATCAAGGATGCAGAGAAGGAGCAGGGCAAGAAATAGCCATCATAATATCATACGGAACAAATGTTGACTTTAACGATACAGGTAGATGGCCGGAGCTGATTGATTTCTTGGCAACAACATGTGTTGCATTAAAATCGGAATTGATAACTGCGTGTGCAGATGAACTGCATGCAGTCATTGATGGGGATTAAGCGGAATAGTTAGTTCGCGAAAATTACAAGGGCTTATAGAGGCGAGATAAGCCCAATATACATATTACGGAGGTTTTGTATGGCGAAGCAGAAATACGCATTAAACCCAGGAGAGAAGATAGTTTATAAGACGTCTTGCGTTCGTCATGGGTTTTGGGGAGCATATACACATGCTCTGACAATCACAAATCAGAGTGTGATTTTAGAGAAATACGGTATGTTAAACAATTTCAAAGGAATTGAAAGATTCGACTATACCGTTATCAACCAGGCTATTCAAGGTGAAGCATCCAATGGTGAAAAGCAGTTAGAATTATACATTGGTGATAAAGTAGAAGATTTCGCATTACAGTCTGGAGATGATAATGAGCTTAAGGTTCTGGTTATGGCCATCAATGACCAAATGGGACCGGATGCGGAATATTACGATTTCAACTACTATCAGGATATTGTAACAGAGGCAAAAGACACTGATAGAATTCTTGAGCTTAGAGCGAAAGCACAAGATGAAGCACCTGTTTCAGGTACTGGCGGATCAGGTTTGGAATTTGCAGGTGCAGCTGCAAAAAATATTCTTAAGTCTGGTGATTTTAGTGCTAAGGGACTTACTAAAGCAGTAACCAAAGCTACTGGTAAGCAGAAGAAAAAAGGCATTTTCTCTGGTATGATGGATGAATTCTTAGATGATATTGGAATCAGAGATTTACAGGATGAATTCATTGAAATGGGAAATGAGTTCAGAGAAGAGTTTGGTTTGAAAACAAAAATGACTCATGCCGAACGTAAAGAGCTTGAAGAACTTGAAGAGAAAAGAAGAAAGCAAGAAATTCAAAAGCAAAAGAATGCCGCATTTCAGGATAGAGTTACTCAGCAGAAAGCCAAGGTTGACGCGCAGAAAGGCAGAACAGTAGAAGCGCAGACTCAAAGTACATCAAATGCGCAGATGTCTGTAAAAGAACAGATGGAACTGTTACAGCAGATTAAATCTTTGCTTGATGCTGGCGTTCTTACACAAGAAGAATTCGAAGCTAAAAAGAAAGAGATTCTGAACGGTTAATACATAATAACGATATTAAAAGCAATAGTTGAAATGTGCTCGATACGACAGGCAGTACAGACGTACTTCCTGTTGTATCGATGCATGTGGAGACAGTTGTTCTTTTGGGCAAACAAAATGGAAAGCCCTTACTGGATGAGAATATCAAGGAATTGGCGGCATATCTCGGCAGTGGCAACGCAAAGCCGGATGATACCATTGAAATCAGAGTCGATGCCGACAAGGTATATGAAATTCTGAATCGGGAAAAGGCAGAAAGGGAAATGAAGGAATCATCTGAGTAGAAGATAGATAAGCGGAATACTTTTTATTTTTGAAGACCTATTAATGAACTGGCAGCAGTTTGTTAACAGGTCTTTTTTGTTTTATTGCGACAGCACCTTTTTTTTATTTGAAGGTCTTATGCAACTCTCTTATCAGAAGTTCTGCCACTGGTGTGAAGGTTTGATATTTTCTCCAGATGATATACATTTCTGCTTTTGGAACATCTTTTAACGGTCGAAATGTGATATCGCTTCCATCATCTGTGTGAACGAGTTTATCAAGCATTACAGCGTAGCCTATGCCTGCTTTGGCCATAATGGCTCCGTTATATGGAAGGTTATAAGTGGCAACTATATTTATGTCTTTAAGGTCATAACCGAACCAATCAGGCAATTCGTGGTCTATCCACTGTTTTGAACAGATCAGCGGCATATCTCTTAGATCGGAAATTGAAAAGGATTTCTTTTTTGAAAGAGCATCATCACTTCGGAAGATCATTCCCCATCTGTCCTCAGTAGACATGGGGAGATAGTTGTATTTATTCAGATCCACATAGTTCATCACAATGGCAAAGTCAAGCAAGCCTTTGTCGAGCTTTTCGCATACATCCTGCATATTGCCGCTGTATATATTGCAGCGGATCTTTGGATAGTTTTTCTGTAAATTGCAGACGATGTCTGCAAAAAGCCCCATTGCCTCTGATTCCGGAGCCCCTACATAGATATCGCCGCTGTTAATCTCTTCCAGTGATTTAAATTCAGCCTCCGTTTTGTCAACCAGAGACAGAATGTCCTCCGCACGCTCCCGGAGAAGCATTCCTGCTTGTGTCAAATGGATGCTGTAATTGGAGCGTACGAAAAGCTTGGTTCCAAGCTCTTTTTCCAATTCCTTTAGCTGCTTTGACATGGTGGGCTGTGAAACAAACAGATGCTCGGCGGCTCTTGTCATATTGCCCTCCCTGGCTGTTTCAAGAAAGTATCTGAGAACCCGTATCTCCATAAGGAACACCTCCGTAGACATTCTAATATAGAATAACTAAAAATGCAATATAGATATTAGACATTTCTCGATGCGAAATCTATACTGTGCATGAAAGAAAGATCATAAGTCGGAGGTACAGATCATGCAGAAACCATATATTATTTGCCACATGATGATGGCTGCGATACGAGGTGAAGAATGGCGGCGGCAAATGACAGAAAGCAGGAAGAACTATGAAAACGAAAATGACAACGTTGTTTATTGTGGTTTCGATTATAGTGGTGGCCTTCAGCGCATGCGGTAAGACCGGTACACCGGAAGAGACAATCGGAATAACCGAGGTACCGGAAAATGAATCGGAAAGCAATGTAACGGAAGATCAAATCCAGACAGAGGATTTGGAAACAGAAGCGGAGGATACAGAAAAGATGCTGCAAATGAAGATAAACGGTAATGTTGTGAATGTTTTGTGGGAAGAAAATGAATCCGTTGATGCGTTGATGGATTTATGCAAGGATTCGCCGCTTGAGATTCAGATGTCCATGTATGGCGGTTTTGAACAGGTAGGACCACTCGGAGCAGATCTTCCGAGAAATGACGCACAGACAACAACATCATCCGGAGATATCGTCCTCTATTCAGGAAATCAGATCGTGGTATTTTACGGCAGTAATTCATGGAGCTATACAAGACTGGGACATATTACGGATCAGGATCATGAGGGAATGGCAGAGCTCCTTGGCAACGGAGACGTGACAATTACGATAAGTATGGAGGCGAGGCAGTGAAAATATTGGTTTTGAACGGAAGCCCGCATCTTGACGGCCCGACTTCGGATATGGCAAGGGCCTTCGCTGAGGGGGCGAAGGAAGCAGGACATGAAGTGGTAAGCGTTAATGTTGCCCATAAAAACATTCGAGGCTGTATGGCCTGTGAATATTGCAGAAATAAAGAAAAGGGCATATGTGTGCAAAAGGATGATATGCAGGAAATCTATCCGGCGATTCTTTCCTCGGATATGATCGTTTTTGCGTCACCTATATACTATTTCACCCTTTCCGCACAGCTTCAGGCTGTTATACACCGCACCTACGCCATCGACATTCCTAAGAATGTGAAAAAGGTGGCACTGATCATGAGTTCGGGCAGTAAGTTTGTGTATGGGGCAGCGATTACGGAGTATTTTCAGTCCATTGTGGAATACTGGGGCGTGGAAAACGCAGGTATCTTTACTGCGAACGGAAGACAGAACAAGTCTGTAAAGAAGAGAAAAGAATTATACAGATTCGGCAAGAGTCTTTAAGAGAAAGGAGGTAAATTAGCAATGAAAAAACAAAGTAAGAGTCTATTAGGTTTGCTGATTGGAGTAATAGTATTGATTGGGTGCATGCCTGCCGGTCCTTGCATGGCAAAGAATAATAGCATGCAGATAAATATAGAGATAGGGAAAAAGACCTTCAAGGCGACATTATATAACAATAAGACATCCAGGGCTTTGTTGAAAAATTTCCCGTTGTCTTGCAAGATGTCAGAGCTTAACGGAAATGAAAAATACAAGTATTTATCATATGAACTTCCGACAAATAAAAAGAAAGTAAAGAGGATTAAAGCAGGCGATATCATGTTGTATGGCTCAGATTGTCTGGTAGTGTTCTATAAGTCTCATAAGACGAGTTATAAATACACGAAGGTTGGGCATATAAACAATACAAGGGGGCTTAAAAAGGCGGTGGGTAAAGGGAAAGTGAAGATGAAGTTTACGAGGATAAGAGAACAATCAGATCCGAATACAACTCAGGAATCTGATTCAACAGAGATGCCAAAACCTTCACCGGATGTCACGGTACAGCCGACAGTTACACCGGATGTCACGGTACAGCCGACGGTTATGCCGGATGATACAGAACAGATATTGGATGATACGGAGAATACTTTAAAGCTTGTGGAAGATGTAAATCCAAATGAAACAAATCCAACTACGGTTCCAAATCAGCAAGCTAATAAGAAACTCATGATAAAAATCGGGGATAAAAAAGTAGATGTTTTATGGGAAGAAAATGAGTCGGTCGGTGCTTTAATGGATATGTGCAAGGATTCGCCTCTTGAGATTCAGATGTCCATGTATGGAGGTTTTGAACAGGTAGGATCGCTCGGAACAAATCTTCCGAGAAACGATTCGCAGACAACAACATCATCCGGAGATATCGTCCTCTATTCAGGAAATCAGATCGTGGTATTTTACGGCAGCAATTCATGGAGCTATACAAGGCTGGGACATATTACGGATCAGGATAATGAGGGAATGGCAGAGCTTCTTAGTCAAGGGGATGTGACGATAACGATAAGTGTGGAGTAGAAGATTTTAGCTATTCAAATCCGACCAGACTGTACTTCGGAGATGACGCAATCTTCTTTCTGGGAGAAGAATTGAAGAATTATGGAAAAAAGTCACAGAAGCGACATTCCTTTTTGATGGTGGCTACAAGGCGCTTACACGGGATGAAGAAAATAATTGCAGTGAAAATACAAGTGAAGAAGCATCTGCGCAGGTTGATGATACACAGAGCAAGAGCACAGAAGGAGATAAAGATGCAGGCAAAAATGTTAAACGGTAAAGTGGCGATAGTATCTGGAGCAAGCTATGGCATGGGTTTTTCTATGGCAGAGTTATTCGCCAAGGAAGGCGCTAAAGTAGTTATGACTGCCCGAGGACGGGACAAGCTGGATGCAGCTGTACAGAAAATCCGGGAGCAGGGTTATGATGTTACAGGCGTCGTGGCTGACAACAAAAATCTGGACGATGTAAAGAAGGTCATTCAGACAGCTCTAGATGTGTATGGCAATCTGGATATCGTTATCAATAATGCTGCTATCGGAGAGCAGAAGATGATTGATGAAACAGACGATGAGTGGCTGGAACATGTTTATCAGACTAATGTATTCGGTCCGTTTCGATTTATCCGGGAATCTCTGAAGGTATTTCTCCCTAAAAACGAGGGATGTATTATCAACATTTCTTCTGTAAATGGAGATCGTCCGTTCTGCGGTGCATCTTACACATCATCAAAGGGCGCAATAAACACGCTTACAAAAAATGTGGCAATGAGACTAATAGATACGAATATCAGGATCAATGCGGTCGCTCCGGGAGCAACGGTGACACCGGCACATCTTGCGAACAAGGCTGGAGAGCAGCCGGGCGGTGCAAAGATGCTGGAGTACAGCAAGCATTTCGTTTATTTCCCTGGTCCTGAATGTGATCCGATGGATCAGGCAAACGCTTGTCTCTTCCTTGCTTCAGATATGGGTAAGCATGTGAAGGGACAGGTTATTCAGGTTTGTAATGGAGCATTCCTATAACCAATGGGAGGAAATAACATGAGCGAGAAAATAGTACAGACTGCAGGAAGGCAGAAGTTAGGTGAATCTCGTCAGCGATGGCATCGTAGTTGGCCTTCTTCACGAGCTCTTTCTGTAGCTCCCGGAGACGCTCATCGATGACCTCCTGTGAAATGGCATCGTCTTACTTGACCATCGTGGCGATGTTGGTTTGCAGGGTATTTAAGAAATCGTCCTTTTTGCAGAGTGCCTGATTGATGGCCTCAAGCCGCGAGCAGCAACGCCAGACGATGGATTTGCAACCTCGGTTGTGTGAACTAGTAGAAATCCTTGAATTTACGCACTTATACGAGCATTTCACGTTTGAAAAGACCGATTTGTCAGAGCGTGGAAAGCATCTGAAAAAGTATATTCGGGTAATTGTAGCTGTTGAACTCGACACAGTAGGTGCAAAACAAACGCCTACGTCGACACAGTAGGTGCAAAGCCTGAACCTGTTAGATAAAACAAAATAAGAATCGTCGGAAGACGCTTAGCTTACAGCATTTCCTGTGAGTTAGGCGTCTTTTTTTGTTTTATTCCAAATCTAAGAGGGCGGAAAATATGGGAAGGAATTACTTTGAAAATCCATCTTGTAATGTAGCTTTTGAATGATGCATCGATGTACTTGCTGAGCTAATTGAAAAGTATGCCGGTAAGTTTGCTATGGATGATATAGACTATGACTATTGCGTATATATTGGCAATACGCCGGTCACAATTGTTTATTCATACGAAAAAATTGGTAACCGACTCAAAGATTATTATAGGCAATGTTATCACAATCAAGATTCAGGGATGAAATCAGAAAAGAGAATGTGCCAAAAAGCAAGTTGACATTGACGCAGTGCAGAATTACAATGGTGTCAGAAAGCGAGGTGGCACAAGATGAAGATTACAACTCTTGATGAAGCCCTTGAAAGAATAAAGGAATTAGAAAAAGAGGTTGCTGAGCTTAAGGGGGAAAATGAAAAGCTTCGAAAGCGTAACTTCGGTGGTCGCAAAAAACATGATGAAGCTTGGATGGCAGCATACAATGATTTCATATCGAAGTATGAGAGTGGCATGACTCTTATGGAGATTGTGGCAGAGGGGGATATCAGCAGAAGAACAGCCTATCGTTATCTGGCATATTACAGAGAATTGAAGAAAATTGCAGATGATTCAAAAAGTGTTCAAAAGTGAACACTTTAACTATAAAGTTTAAACAGGTCGAATTCGACGGGTTTAAAAAGAAAAAAGGTTAAAACGTAGAATCTTGAGGTTAAAATTTTTCACCTCAAGATTGGAAAGGAAAATATGGACGATAAAAAGAAGGAAGTGGTCGAAAATACTGAAATAGTTCCAGTAGAAATCACAGAAGAACTCTTGAAAGAAAAACTATATGAAGTACGTGGTGTAAAGGTGATGCTTGATGCAGATTTGGCAGAAATATATGGATATGAAACCAAGAACTTTAACCGCCAGGTGAAGAATAATGCTAAAAAATTTGAGGGTGACGAGTTTATGTTTCGCCTTACAAAAACAGAATTTGATGAAATTTTGAGGTGCAAAAATTTCACCTCAAGTTGGGGCGGCTCGCGCTATACGCCTTATGCATTTACAGAGCAAGGCGTATATATGCTGATGACTGTTTTAAGAGGTGACCTTGCAATTAAGCAAAGTAGAGACCTAGTACGAACCTTCAAAAAAATGAAGGATTATATTTTAGGCAATCAGAATCTGATTGGACAGCGTGAGGTTATGCAACTTTCAATACAGACCATGGAGAATACAACCGAGATTTCTAATCTTCGCATGAATCTTGGCTCCGTTGAAAAACAAATGTCAGATGTAATGGAACAGCTTGAGGATGTAGTTACTAAGTCAGAATTAGCGGATATGATGAATGGTTTTGTCAATAACGAGGACAATGGCTGGCTTATGTTTAATACCAAGTATTGCAGTGCGGATGTGGCATATTCATCTATTTATAGCCAAGCAAAGAAATCTGTTTATCTGGTTGACAACTATATAGGTCTTAGGACATTGGTGTTACTTAAAAATGCGCCAGGTGGAACTGAAATTAAAATATTCAGTGATAATATTGGAAGCGGTAAACTTCATAACGTTGAGTATGCTGATTTTTGTAAAGAATACCCTAATATAAATCTTACTATGCAGCATACCGGTGGAATTTTTCATGACAGATTTATTGTCCTTGATTACGGAACAAAAGATGAACGTGTATTTCTGTGCGGTGCATCGTCAAAAGATGCAGGTGGTCGTATTACAAGTATTGTAGAGGATTTTGGAATAGATAAGTACAAACCTATGATAAAGCAGTTGTTGCAAAATAGTGCATTACAACTGACCTAGGAGGGGTGATAGTGAAGAAACAACAGAAATGTTATATCTATACCCGTGTATCTACCGCTATTCAGGTTGATGGTTATAGTTTAGATGCACAGAGGGATAAACTTATAAAATATGCCGAGTATCAAGATATGGAAGTTGTAAAAGAATTTTCTCGGCGGGATTCATATAGGGCAGTTCGTTGATGCGCTGCAAAAGTTCTTTGACGAATATCAACATGCTGCAATAGATTAATGTATGAAGTACTGCCTGCGCTGATGAAGAAAGGGAAAACATGAAACTGAAGAACGTATTGATCGTTGTAAAAGATATTGAGAGAGCCAGACAGTTCTACCATGATCTTTTCGGCCTTGAGATGATCCTTGACAATAATGGAAATATGATTATGACAGAAGGGCTGGTGCTGCAGGAGGAAAAATACTGGAAAGAGTTTCTTGGAAAAGAGATCATTCCGGAGAATAACTCCTCTGAGCTCTATTTTGAGGAGTCTGATATTGAAGGATTCGTAGAGAAACTTGAGAAATATTATCCGGATGTGAAATATGTGAATCGACTGATGACGCACAGCTGGGGACAGAAGGTCATTCGCTTCTATGATCCGGACAGCAACTTAATTGAAGTGGGAATACCGATGTAGTATGAGAAAAAGATATGGCTTTTGATTATAAAAAAGAGTATAAGGAATTTTACATGCCAAAGAATAAACCGTCTATCGTGACTGTTCCGGGCATGAACTATATTGCGGTTCGCGGACATGGCGATCCGAACGCGGAGGATGGAGAGTATAAGCAGTCTATCGGGCTGCTCTATGGTATCGCCTTCACGATCAAGATGAGCAAAAAGGGAGATCACCAGATTGATGGTTATTTTGATTATGTAGTCCCTCCGCTGGAAGGATTCTGGTGGCAGGATGGTGTCGCCGGGATCGACTATGCTCACAAAGAAAACTTCGAGTGGATCTCCGTCATTCGTCTGCCAGATTTCGTCACAAAGGTTGATTTTGACTGGGCGATTGAGGAAGCTACCAAGAAGAAAAAAACAGACTTTTCAAAGGTCGAATTTCTGACCTATGATGAGGGATTATGCGTTCAGTGCATGCACATCGGTTCTTATGACAATGAGCCTGCAACGGTAGCGTTGATGCATGAGTTTATGGAACAGCAGGGCTATACGCTGGACATTACCGATCAGCGCCTACATCACGAAATATATCTGAGCGATGCCAGAAAGGTTGCGCCGGAGAAGTTAAAAACGGTGATCAGACATCCTATAAGGAAAGCGTGACAAGAATCTATCTGTCAAACCGATTACCCTATCCTTATACCGAGGAATCAGCAGATTGGTGGTTAAGAATGGTATCTGAGCACGATGGAAAGGACGGTATTTTTCGATATCAGGCATGAAGAGAATGGCATTGAATTCTGGTATGCAAGAGAGTTGATGGAACTGCTTGAATATGCTCAATGGAGAAATTTTGAGAAGACCATAGAAAAGGCAAAGACTTCTTGTGAAAACAATAGGATAACTGTAAAGGATCATTTTGCTGATGTCAGCAAAATGATAAAAATCGGTAAAGGCGGAAATTTTGTTCAGATAGGTATAGATGCTGAAGATTACTATAGGATAGAGGATTCGGAGAAGGACACAGATGAATAAAGAATGGTCTGAATTGAATAAACTGATGCAAACTCAAATAAAGAAAAAGGATACCTATGATTCAGGCATCGGTACCTTGTTTTCGCTGCGTGATAATCTGTGGGATATGATCATTTCATTCAAAGATGAATTGAGTAGGGAAGAATTCAATGCGATACCATATATCAACGCTGAGGGTTATCATAGCAAGACCATTGCGTACTCGCTGTGGCATATCTTTCGTATCGAGGATATCGTGGCTCACACATTAATCAAAGGGGATGAACAGGTATTTTTCAGGGAAGGATATCAAAAGAGAATTAACTCACCTATCATCACCACAGGAAATGAACTGATTAAGCAGGAGATTGCTGACTTTTCAGAGCAACTCAATATGGATGAATTATATACGTATCTTTCTGATGTAAAGCAGGGGACGGAATCCATATTACGGGATTTATCATATGATGATCTGAGGAGAAAGGTATCCATAGAAAGAAAAGAACAGCTTGAATCACTTTCGGTAGTCTGTAATGAGGAGAGTGCGATATGGCTTATAGATTATTGGTGCAATAAAGATGTTCGCGGTCTTATCCAAATGCCATTTTCCAGACATTGGATCATGCATATTGAAGCTTGTTTACGGATAAAGAAGAAAATCCATTCGTAAAACAATTGATATTTCAGAACATACAGGCATCCCTGTTCGTACATTGGAAGACTGGGAAGCAGGTCGAAGAACTCCTCCGGAATATATCCCGAGGCTGTTGGCATATCAGATAAAATTTGAGGGGATTTTTGCTGAAAAAAAGAAAGCAAAAAATAAGATTGACATTGTTACTGATCCGGACGGGAACAAAATAGTCTTGATAAATGATATTTTATTTAAGTCAAGAAGATCGATTAATCGAGATGACATAGAACAGATATTAATGCATTATATCGGGGAATACTATGAGATTGTCGAAACTGCAGAAAAGGTATATATAGGATCAGATTTTCCGGACTATGGCAACCGCCATGGTTATAAAGCAAAAAACGGATGGTATCGATGTGATGCGAATGGTAAATTATTTCTGTATGATATTGTGCAAATAAAAAAAGAAACGAGCACGCCGCTTGAGTAAAACTGTACGGTAGAAAACTTCGCTTCTTCGAAAAAAAGGTACTACATAATCTTTAGAATGTCAACGCAGAAATGAATTTTTGTTGCCAAAAGAAAACGGATGAGTAAGTAACCAGATTGAAACAATCCACAAGTAGTCCGGAGAAAGAGGTAGACTATGGAGTTTCGTATTACTAATGATGGAAATGAAAAGGATATAGCAGAAATCTATAAAATGCTAAAAGAGTACAATCTTAGCAAGAGAGAAAAGTCAGAGAATATACCATTAGGAATTTATCTTGAGGATGAGAATGGAAATAAACAAGCAGGTCTAACAGCTGAGATCTTTGGTAATTGGTTATGTATCCATTATTTATTTGTTTCTGAAAGACTTCGAGGACATGGCGTGGGAAAAGAACTCGTAGTAGCTGCTGAAAATGAGGCAATTAAGAGGGGGTGTAAATATTCCTTTGTTGATACATTTTCCTTCCAAGCACCTGGATTTTATTCTAAACTTGGTTATAAAGAGGTTTTCGTGTTACAAGAATATCCATATACCGGAGCCAGATATTACTACACGAAAGAACTATAAATTACAGCGTTATTTACCATGGTAAATATAAATAGGATTACGATGAAATGGTGGAGAAATAGCTTAATGAGAACAAAACATGTTGTTGTACTTCCATATGATGAAAAGTGGAAGCAGGACTTTATTGATATAAAAACTGAACTTAGTCAGGCGCTCGGAGAGCTTGCTATTTCTATTGAGCATGTCGGCAGTACGTCGGTTAAAGGATTGGCGGCTAAGCCAATTATAGACATTGATGTTGTAGTAACAAAAGAAAGAATTAATGATGCGATATTAGCTTTGAAAAATATTGGCTACATTCATGAAGGTAATCTTGGAATACCTGGGAGAGAAGCTTTCGCGTATGAGGGAAAAGAGCATTTACAGCAACATCATTTATATGTGTGCCCGGAGGATTCGCTGGAATTAAAAAGACATTTAGCATTCAGGGATTATCTCAGATTGCATTCAGAGGCTGTAAATGAATACAGCAAAGTTAAGGTGGAGGCTGCAAAACTTTATCCGGAGGATATTGATAAATATATTGATTACAAGGCTGCGGTTATAGAAAAAATTTACTCTCTTATGTAAGGAGCGTTTATGAAATCATTTATACGACTTACCGATTACAAGAAAAGTGAGTTATTGAAGATTTTCCAAATTGCAGATTCTATTGAGAAGTATAATGGAATTTTGAAGGGAAAGACGGTCGTTATGTTTTTCCCGGCATCCAGCATAAGAACGAGGGTATCCTTTGAGAAAGGAATATATCTCCTTGGAGGGCAAACCATATTATTTGATCCGGCAACGCTTGATAAAAAAGAAGATATCAGGGATGTATGCGGATATCTCCAAAACTGGGCGGATGCTGTTATCGTAAGGCACAGGGATATTTCACTGCTGGAAAAGATGGTGGGTATGATGAGCATTCCGGTTATCAATGCAATGACAGACGTGAATCATCCTTGTGAAATGATGTCAGATCTGTACACGCTTTCGAAAATCAGACCGGATTATTTGAAGGATCAGTATCTGTTTGTTGGAGCAGACGGAAATATAGGGAGAGCCTGGAAAGAGGCAGCAGGCGCATTTGGATTTCATTTCACGCAGAGCAGTCCGAGGGCATATCAAATTCCGGGAGTTTCTTGTAATGAGAATTTGAAGGAAGCCATTGTCGGAAAAGATATTATATGCACAGATTCTATTCCTTCAAGTATGATAGATGATTTTAAAGATTATCAGATTTCAAAAGAGCTGATGAGTATGGCTAATGAAAATGCTGTTTTGAATCCGTGTCCACCTTTTTATAAAGGTGAAGAGGTTACAGAGGATGTCATCAATTCTGATTATTTTGTGGGATATGAATTCAAAAAGAGTCTTCTGACCATTCAGCAGGCCATACTAATTTATTGTTTATCGAAATGTATGGAGCAAATATAAGGAGGAAAATGTTTTGAAGGGGAGACCAACTACTACGTTGTTTATGTTAATGTCGGTAGATGGAAAGATTAGTCCAGGAGTATCAGATGTTTTAGATGTGGACAAAGACTTTCCAAATATCACAGGATTGAAAGAGGGGCTGCCCCAGTATTATGAGATAGAACAGACAACTGATCTATGGTCGTTTAATACGGGAAGGGTTCAGGCTAAAATGGGTGTCAATAAAAAGCCTATGCCTGAAAGGACACCTGTTTCATTTGTATTATTAGATAATAATCATTTGACCGAACATGGTGTAAGGTATTTTTGCGCGAGGTCTAAAGAGTTTGTTTTGATAACAACAAATAAGAATCATCCGGCTTTCGATGTTAACGAAGAGAACCTTCACATCATTTATCATGACATACTATCGCTTGAAGATGCTTTGATTGAACTTAGAAATAAATATGGATGTGAAAGAATTACAATCCAAAGTGGCGGAACTGTTAATGGGATATTTCTTCGTGAAAAACTTTTTGATTTTGTTGATATAGTTGTAGCTCCGGTGTTGATTGGTGGAAAAGAGACATCTACACTTGTGGATGGTGTAGCTCTTACGAAGGAAAATGAGCTTGATAAGCTGGGAGTGTTAAGCTTGCTTGGATGTGATGTGTTGGAAAACTCATATATTAGGCTTAGATATAAGGTGGTGTCATGAGTAATTGTATTTGGCCTGTTGAAATCAAGAAGATATTCGGTTTCAATCTTTTCTCAATCTTTGAGAGATAAACTTACAGGGAAAGGCGGTGATGATATGCGGATCCTACTGGCTGAAGATGAAAAAAGAATGGCAGCAGCCCTTGTGGCGCTGCTCAAGCAGGAAAAATACGATGTTGATCATATGGCAGACGGTGCCTCTGCTCTGGCAGCTTTGGAGAGCGGCGTTTATGACATCGCCGTCCTTGACGTGATGATGCCGGAGATGAACGGATTTGAGGTCGCCCGTCGTGCGAGAAATAACGGCATCAAAACACCGATCCTGATGCTGACGGCAAAAAGTCAGCTGGATGATAAGGTGGAGGGTCTGGACAGCGGTGCTGACGACTACCTTACAAAGCCGTTCCAGAGCAAAGAACTGCTGGCCAGGCTCCGTGCCCTTGGCAGGCGGAGCGCAAGCTTTCAGGATGGAAGTCTGAAATTCGGCGATCTCTCCCTTGATACAGCAAAAGCAACACTGACCTGTAATTCCACCGGGCAAAGTGTCCGGCTCGGAGAAAAAGAGCTGCGCATTCTGGAATATATGTTTGGCAACCAGGGACAGATTATGACCAGGGAGCAGCTTGCCGTAAAGATCTGGGGCTTTGAGAATGAAGCAGAATACAACAACGTGGAGGTATATATGTCCTTCACACGGAAGAAGCTGGCCTTCGTCGGCTCCAAGGTGGAGATCAAGGCGGTGCGCGGACTGGGATATGAATTGAGGGAAAAAGATGTTTAGTAGATCCAGAAAAAAGATCATATTGTCGATTATGCTCTCGCTTATCCTTCTGTTCGGCGTTACCCTGTCCGTGATCATGCTGGCAAGCTACCATGAGATCCGTCAGCAGAGTTCGGAAATGCTGGAACGATATGTGGAAATGTATTCTCTTGATCAGCAGTCTGAACCGGAAAAAGCGCCGGATGTGAAACCCGACAATCAGGAGCTCCCCGGTTCGGATCCCAAACAAGGAGACCTGCCGCCTGATTTAGGGCCGGGTTTCCAGCTGTCCACTTTTTACTCTGTCGCGTTTTCAGAGGACGGTACCGTGCTTTCCGTAAATGATGGAGCGAAAGAGCTGTACAGCGAGGATGAACTGATTTCGATTGCCCGGGAGCTGCTGGCAAAGAACAAAACCGCAGGACGGCTTGACAACCTGTCCTATCAGATCAGCAGCAAAACGGGATATACGCTTGTGGCGTTTATCGATGATACAGTGAGGGAAAGCAGCATGCAGGCACTGCTGCACAATGTCCTTATTATCGGCGGGGCGTCCATTGTTATCCTGTTTTTTATATCTCTCGTTCTTTCCCGGCGGATCATCCGTCCCCTGGAGGAAAACGACAAGCAACAGAAGCAGTTCATCTCTGATGCCAGCCATGAACTGAAGACACCGGTTGCTGTGATCAGTACTAATGCGGAGCTTCTTTCCAGAGAGATTGGAGAAAACGAGTGGCTGGCAAATATCCAATACGAAAATGAGCGCATGGGAGATCTGGTGAAGCAGCTTCTGAATCTTTCCAGAGCGGAAAACACGGAAACGCCCATGGAAACGGTCGATCTTTCCCGGATCGTCACCGGTGAGGTGCTTGCTTTTGAAAGCGTCGCGTTCGATCAGGGAAAAACGATCCAAAGCGACATTGACGATAATATCCACGTCACAGGCAATCAGGCCCAGTTGACACAGCTTACATCCATCCTGATGGACAATGCGGTAAGGCATGGGACAGGAAGTGAGATCGAACTGTTGCTGAAACGTCAGGGCCATACGGCAGTGCTCAGCGCAGTCAATGATGGGGATGAGATTCCTCCGGAGAAACTGGAGCACCTTTTTGACCGTTTTTACAGAGTCGATGAAGCCCGCAACAGCGACGGGCATCATTATGGGCTTGGCCTTTCCATAGCAAAGGCAGTTGCAGAAAAACACGGCGGGAGTATTGCAGTCTCCAGCCAGGACGGCAAGGTCCGCTTCACGGTATCGATCCCCGAAAAAAATAAATAAAACTTCAATCTTGTTTCAAGGAACCTCCCTTACAATGAGCTCATCAAATGTAAGGGAGGTTTTCTTTATGAAGAAATTGCAAACCAAGTGTACCATGTGACCAACACCAACGCGGTCATCACACTGGGAGGGGTTACGATCACCAACGAGGACGCTGACCGGCGACAGCTATGTGACGGAGTTCAACGGGGACGCCGCAAACGTGATCAGCAATGGCTACACACTCTACGTGAACGGTGTGGCTCTGACAAGAACAAAATAAGGAGGAAAAAGCAATGAAAAAGGTTATGGCAATTCTTCTTGCACTGGCTCTCGTTCTGGGGCTTGTAGCCTGCGGCACAAGCTCAGGCGAAACAACAAATGATGACAGTACACCGCAGACAACTGATAACAGCCAGAGCCAGTCTGCTGATACGACAGTGATCACTGCGGACAGTGCGGAGAAGGCGGATATTGAGTCTGCTCTCAACCTGGCAAACATCAAGCCGGAATGGACATATTCCGAAAATGCCGACGCCTGGACGATGGCCATTGTGACAGCCGTCACCAATGCCGAGCTTCCTGATTATCAGGGCGTGTCCGTCTGCGTACCCGGCGCATATGTGAGGGGTGTGGATACCGACGGAGACGGCACAGCCGATGTGACCAGCGGCACGGCCTCCGGTACTCTCGTTATTGATTTTGACGCGACTGTGACCAGCACCAACGGCCAGGTCTATACGGCAGCAACCGCTCCAGTCATCATCAACACCGGCGCAGCGGGCTACTCCGCTCAATCGAATCAGACGGCAGGAACCACCTATGCCAAGGAAGGCTATATCAATATCGCCTGCGGCAACCGTGGAAAGCAGAGCACGCTGTCTGATGGAACCTATACCGGAGATGCCCCGTCCTGCCTGGTGGATCAGAAGAATGCTGTTCGTTTCGTGAAGTTCAACATTCTGCTCGGCAATCTCCCTGGCAGCGTGGACTATTTCGTCTCCACCGGCGGCTCCGGCGGCGGCGCGCATGCCACCATGCTTGCAGCCACCTCCAATAACCCGGACTACTATGATTACGAGATCTCCCAGGGAGCGGTCGGCGTTTATAAGAACTCCGACGACACCTACAGCACCACGGTCACAGTGAACGGCAGTGAAGTGGAACTCTCCGACGGTCTCTGGGGCTGCATGGCCTACAGCGCCATCACATCTCTTGCCGAAGCGGATATGACACTGGCTTTCGAGTATTATCTGAATCCGGACTACAGCTTCAATACGGATTTCCAGAAGCAGCTCGCAGAATATCTGGCAGCTGAGTATATGGAGTATATCAATGCACAGGATCTGACCGTCGAAGAAGCAAAGGTCGGTTTCGATCTGAACGGCGACGGTGATACTTCTGATACGGTCGCTCTTACCATCGAATATGACGAAACCGGACATAAAGATACCAACGGCTATTACGGTACCTACCTGGATCTGTACCTGGCAGAGTTCGAGCAGAGCCTGCAGGATTATATTGACCGGCTTGCTTACGCGGAAAACTGGACCTGGTTTAACAGTGACGGCACAGCTCTTTCTGATAGTGAGGTCGCTGCGATGACTGACGCGGACCGTGCGGAGGCATTCATCAATGGCTGGTATGTCAAGGGCAGCACCGGCAGCAGCTCCGGCGGTATGGAAGGCGGCCCTGGCGGAAACGGTGGCCCCGGCGGAGATAACGCAGGGGGACCGCCCAGCGGCGAGAAACCTGATGGTGCTGGTCCGGGCGGTGATAACGCTGGCGGTCCTCCCGACATGAACGGCGGCAGCAGCGATGAAGTCGGAACGCCTGACTCCGGAACAACACAATCCGCGTCCAGCAAGACCGATTCCACGAGTTATTCCTCCTTTGCCGAGATGCTGGCCGCTTATCAGGCTGACATTGCCGAGATTCAGGCCGGTGACGAATACGGCAACAATATCGTTGATCTCTATAACCCGCTGAAATACATCGGATCTGATGGAACAGATGGTCCCACCTGGGCAAGGATCCTGATGGGTGCTTCCGAGGGTGACATCTCCATGATGAACTCCCTGAATCTGCAGATCGCCTGGCTGAATTCCGGAACGGACGCAGAGATCGAATGGCAGTGGAACGGCGGTCATGTACCGTCTGAGATCTTTGGTGACTCCCTCGCTCTCTATGTAGATACCATGTACGGCGAATATGTGGATGGCGCTGTGAAGATTACGAAGGCTGTTGCGAGCGGCCAGACCACCAATGGAGACGGCACGAAGCCTTCCGGAACGGATCTTTCTGGATGGGTCAGCTACGACAGCACAAGCGGCGTCGACATGACGCTTGCAGGAGCTGCGGCATACCGGACCTCCGGCGCGACCAAGGCCATGCCAGGCTTCGATGTGATGGACTATGGTCAGGAAGACTATGTCTTCGGCAGCAGCACCGCTGATGCACGCCACTGGGACACCTACGTTCTGAAAGTATTTGAGGAGCATGCAGACACCCTCGCAGAGCTGTTCAATTAACAACTGAAATCAGCATAGAGGCTCCCGCACATTGACAGAGATATACTCACAAACCGGGAGAGTGCACGCCCGGCGCGTATTGAAACAAGGCTTACATGGAAGAACACAGGTCTTCCGAGCTGCCTGAGATGAACGGTCAGCTGCCCAAGATGAACAGAGAACACCATGCCAATGGCGGCCTTCTGAATGATCTGCTGAGCAACGGCATTATTACTCAGACTGAGTATGATGCTTTAAGTGAAGCGATTGAAGAGTAAATGCATAGTAACCTATTGGGCCGGGAAAGCGAAAAGCTTTCCCGGTTTTTTCCATGTTGCCAAAAAAAAAGATACATATATGAATCTTATAAGGCGTATATGAGGTTCCGTAATAACAAAACGAAGTAGAATATTGAAGGATATCATGAGGTGTGGTAAAATAGATTCACTAATATGAATATTATATAGGTGAATTACAGGCGAGGTATCACTCATGATTATCAGTGAAAGAATTATAAAGGTTTTGAAAGAACGGAATATGACACAGGCGGAGTTTGCAAAGCAGGTCGGGATTTCTACAAGCACTATAAGTGAGTGGAAAAAAAGAAAGACCAATCCTACTGTAGAAAAGATAATGGATATCTGTAATGTATTGCAGATTACCCCGGAGCAACTTCTTACCGGTAAAGGAATTGAGGATGAAGAGGAAATTGCAGCAGCAAGTCCTGAAAGCAAATTTACACCGGGAGATATTCAGTTGATTGAAGATTATCATAACCTCAAGGAAGAACAGCAGAAGCGGCTTATGGCATATATGGAGGCACTGAAGAAGATAGAGAGCCTTGAAGAAATGTAGAGTATTTTTTTGAATGAAAACTAAGGAGCAGAACATTATGGATAATTATGGAGAAATTATTATATATCAGACGGAGGATGGATTGACTAAGCTGGATGTCCGAATGGAGGATGAAACTGTATGGCTAACACAGCAACAGATGGCAGAGTTGTTTCAAACATCCAGAACAAACGTAGTTGATCACATCAAGAATATTTACGAAGAGGGTGAATTAGATGAAAATTCAACCTGTCGGAAATTCCGACAGGTTCGGATGGAAGGAAACAGACAGGTCACAAGGGAACTACCATTTTATAACCTTGATATGATAATTTCTTTGGGTTATCGAGTTAAATCTTCAACAGCGACGCATTTCCGTAAGTGGGCAACGCAACGCTTGAAAGAATATATAATCAAGGGATTCACAATTGATGACGAGCGTCTAAAGGGAAATGGCGGTGGTAATTACTGGAAAGAACTTCTTGATCGGATTCGCGATATCCGTTCTTCAGAAAAGGTTCTTTATCGTCAGGTTCTGGATTTGTATGCAACCAGTGTTGATTACAATCCAAAGAGTGATGAGTCTATACAGTTTTTTAAGATTGTTCAGAACAAGCTTCATTACGCGGCACACGGTCATACTGCGGCAGAAGTGATCTATGAAAGAGCGGATGCTAATAAGCCTTTTATGGGATTAACTTCCTTTTCAGGAGAACTGCCGGCATTGAAGGATATCGGGGTGGCAAAGAATTATCTGAAAGAGGATGAACTAAAGATCCTGAATAACCTTGTCTCCGGTTATTTTGATTTGGCTGAGATTAATGCCATTGAACATAAGCCAATGTATATGATTGATTATGTTGAACAATTGGATTCTATTCTTACATCTGGGAACAGGAAGCTCCTTGAAGATTCTGGCAATGTAAGTCATGATGAGGCTATAAAGAAGGCAAAGGCGGAATATCGAAAGTATCAGGAGAATACATTATCTCCGGTGGAAGAAGAGTATCTTAAAAGTGTTAAAGGTCTGGAAAAAGAAGTGAAGAAGAGAAAAAGAGCAACTAAGAAATAAAAAGGAATTCTGTTATGGGAAAAGAAAAATCAAGGTTTATACATATACTCGTGTTTCAACTGCCATGCAGATAGCAGCAACGGCTGGAAGCCCGGGAGCCGGTCAGTCGGTAGGGAACGCTCGGCATAATAATCCTGATCCGGATATGATTCCCTGTCACAGAGTGGTAAATGCAAAGGGCGAGTTAGCTCAGGGATTTGCATTTGGTGGAGCAGAGGGGCAGGCAAAGCTACTTGAAAAAGAGGGCGTAGTTGTTATAGAGGGTAAAGTTGATCTCCGGTGCGATGGTATAAAGGGAGGTTTTGATGAATCAGATTGAAAATGAATTAGTTCTCTTTGAAGGAAATATTGCAAAGATTGTTATAGAATCCGAGGATTCTATGTACTGTCCACCGGCTCCGGGGCAGGAAATAAGACAAAGACTTACGTTAAACAAAAATGGAAGTGTTGCACTCACAAGATGGTATTCAGGTGATTTCTCCGTAGTGCCTCCGATCACAGAAGAATCTAAGGTGATGCGGCGGTGGAGAAACAAGCCTACAGAAAATGTCTTGGAGATTATTGCGAACTATTTCCGAGAATATCATATGCAGGAAAGGATATGCGATTCTGGTGTATGGGAAATTGTGCTTGTAAATACAGAAGGCAGGAAATGGATATTTTTCGGTTCACTGGGAAGTTGTATGGAAATGAATGGACTTAATCTGTCTGTGCAGACAAGAAAAACCCTTGGAATAAGGAATTTATGGATGTTTGACGGAGGAGAGGAAGAAAGCGTGGTAAAGACAATCAAAGGAGACATTACAAAGATACATGATGTAGAAGCTATCGTAAATGCTGCAAATGAGAGCCTGTTAGGCGGAGGCGGGGTTGACGGAGCAATCCATAGGGCAGCCGGACCGATGCTTCTGGCAGAGTGCAAGGGTATTGGAGGATGTAAGACAGGAGATGCAAAGATTACAAGGGCGTATGACTTGCCATGCGATTTTGTAATCCACACAGTTGGTCCGATATGGCATGGTGGCAATAAGGGAGAGCCTGATATGCTTGCATCCTGTTACCGGACTTCTTTGACAATAGCCAAGGACAGCGGAATTAGAACCCTTGCCTTTCCGTCAATTTCCACGGGAGTATATGGTTATCCGGTAGAAAAAGCTGCAAAGGTGGCGGTGGAAACGGTAGCACAATTTCTTGAGCAGTATCCGGATGTCTTTGATATGGTAGAGTGGGTGTTGTTTGATGATAGGACATTGAAAGCTTATGAGGATGAGTTGGAAAAGTTTTATTAATGAAAAAATATTTTCAAGTGTGCGGAGATGAGGATAGATGGATTTATTTGATAATGATGAACAACTGCATATCAAGGGAATCTCGATAGATTGGGATAAGATAAGCTCCCGTAGCTATTTGCGTGGAATACAATCTATTTCTGGAATGAACCATTTGGAATTTCATAAGCCAATCACATTTTTTGTGGGAGAGAATGGAAGCGGGAAATCTACACTTCTTGAGGCGATAGCTGTAGCGTATGGATTTAATCCGGAAGGTGGAACAAAGAACTACAGCTTTTCGACTTATGACTCACATTCGGAACTTTATGAAGCGATGAGACTAAGTAGAGGAATTCATAAGCCGGGATGGGGCTATTTTCTTCGGGCAGAGAGCTTTTATAATGTTGCCTCGGCTGAAGAGGAGTACAGCAGAGAGTGGGGAGCACCGCCGTCTATGCGATACCATGCAAGATCTCATGGAGAAAGCTTTCTTGCTATGGCGCAAAGTAATTTTAAATCAAACGGAGTCTATTTGCTAGACGAGCCGGAGGCAGCATTATCACCGCAGAGACAACTTACACTGCTTTTGGAAATAGTGAATTGTGCAAGAGCAGAGTCACAGTTTATTATAGTGACACATTCTCCGATTCTGCTGGGAATTCCGGATGCGGAAATTATGTCATTTGATGATGGAATCATCCATCCCGTTTCGTATGAAGAGACGGACAGCTATCAGGTAACAGAGATGTTCATAAATAACAGGGAGCAGATACTGCGGAGACTGTTGGGCACAGATTAATAGAGGCATACGGAGGTCTGAAATCGGACATGAAGGTTAAACTGGTAGATATTATTGATGCGATTGATATGATGGATCAGTATTCGGAATATTTTCTGGATAAAGAAACCGGTGAGATAGAATGGATTAGTGATATGGCGATGAGTCGTGATGAACAGAACGAGATTTATGATAGACTTGATGAACATGGATTTTATCGGCTGCCTACATCTTTTGAACTCCGGGATTACGACATCATGGAGGAGTTTATAGAAGGTTTGCCGGAGGCGGTACAGGGAAGATTGTATTCTGCCATTCAAGGCAGAGGCGCTTTCAGAAGGTTTAGGGATATGATCATTAAAATGGGAATCGAACAGGTTTGGTATGATTTTAAAGCAGACACATATAAACGGAAAGCAGCCCGTTGGTGCGAAGAAAACGGGATTGAATACGAATAAAAAATATGAGAACCAAATGTGATGATATAATGTGATATACAAGAAAGATTCGGAATTGTATAACAAGGGAGGAGGATTCAATGAAAAAAACTGCCAAAAAAATAGTTTCTATAGTCATCATTTTTGCCATGGCTGTTTTGGCACTTACTCCTGAAATAGACAGCATCGCAGCGTCAAAGGTAAAAAAGATCACCCTTGATGCGTCTGCACGCGAACTGGTAAAGGGACAAAAATTCACACTCAAGGTAAGTGCGGTTAGCCCGAATACAGCTTCAAAGGCGGTAACCTTTAAAAGCTCAAATACTGCCGTAGCGACGGTCAGCGCAAAAGGTGTGGTAAAGGCTAAAAAGAAAGGCAGCGCAACGATTACCGCAACCTCTAAGGCCAATAAAAAGGTAAAGGCAAAATGTAAGATAACGGTACTTTCCTATAAGGTTCCCACACTTAACCTCGTTGAGGTATCCGGTAAGTTCGCCTGCGGCAAGGAGCTGCTTCAAAGTAAATGGAAAGAGATATATCCGTACTTCTGCAAATACTTAGGGGAACCGGAGAAGATTTCAAAAGAGGGAATTACCGTATCCTGGGATAATGCCATAGATCATCAGGATAAGGTAGACTTTAAGGCTTCGACAAATACAATCTACTTAGGGCCGCTTCCTCATCATAACAATTTTTCAGATGCCAATCATTATGATTACGAGCCTTTTGTAATGCAGATGATGCATGAAGCCGGGCACATGTTTAATCAGCAGGGAGACGAGATTGTAAATTTTGATTTCGGACAGTGGATATGGGAGGCAATCTCCATTATTGCAGAAACCGAATATAAAAATGACAAGTATGGTGAGTTTAATCGCAGGCAGGAGGCGACACTTGATCTTCTGAATCTGCAGGGAAGAGATGTGGTAAATGGAGTTTTCTATGATGGAAATAAATATGAAAGATCCGTTGTAGACTCGAGTGCTACTGCTGCAGTATTTTATATGTCTACGATTCTTTCCACAGAGGGAACCACAGACTATTGGCGAAAAGTAAATGCCATGCGCATGGAATATTATAAAACCACCGGAGTGGTATCACTTGGATGGGATGATTTTGCAGTTATGCTGGATGAGGCTGCCGGAAGCAAAAAAATTGATGGGATGAAGCCATCTGCGTGGTTGAAAGCGCAGGCTGTATCGGAAACAAACGGAGCAGAGGGGGATTATCTGCTTTGCGTATCGGAGAGACCTGCGGATTCATGGCCGTCGTTTATTGTGTCGTGCTGGAATCGATATACAGATAAAAATGGAGTTAAGAGGGAAAAACCTTATAAGAACGCAAAGGTAGTGTTATCGGTAACGGATCCAACCGGAAAGAAAATAGCAAGTGGTAGTGTAACCATACCGTCCAGCGGTACCAAGAGGTATGATAAGGTGTATTCCGGAGGCAATTTTGACGGATTGGGACTTAAGAATTATACCACCATGAAAGTGTCGGCCAAAACTACAGTCAATGGCAAGTCGCTTACCCAGACAACGTACCAGACTTATATAAAAGGCAATGCGGATAAGGATACGAACACAACCGTAATTATGCTGATCGGCAAGGATGGAAATATCAAAACAAATATCAAGGCAAAAGATTTCAAGGTATCGGGAGCAAAAAAAACCATAACAACCGGAATCAGCCGTGGAACGGTAGTAGTAAAAGGCAATCCGGGAAAAACATATACGATTAAGTATGGTGGAAAGACGTATAAAATATCCCAACCAAAAAGTAGGAGAGTATATCCTTTTATAGTAGATTAGGCTGGAAGCCCTGTGAACATCATTTCACAGGGCTTTTTCAATAAAAATATTTTCCGCCTCACAATTTTACACAGATTTTACATAACTATGTGCATACATTTTACTTACAGATTCTATTCTAAGAATTGGCGAAGAATAGAATGAGAGAGGGATTTGTATGGACATTTTTAGTGTATTGAATATGATTGGCGGCTTATCGCTTTTTCTGTATGGCATGAGTGTCATGGGAGACGGACTCTCCAAAATGGCCGGTGGTAAGCTGGAAACGATACTTGAAAAGCTTACGAAAAAACGGATTTTTGCAGTATTGCTTGGAGCCGGAGTTACAGCTGTTATACAGTCTTCATCCGCTACGACCGTTATGGTAGTAGGTTTTGTCAATTCGGGAATTATGAAACTGTCACAAGTGGTAGGCATTATCATGGGTGCTAACATTGGTACGACCGTCACATCGTGGATGTTATCCCTTACGGGAATCAAGGGAAGTACCATTTGGTTACAGCTGCTGAAGCCTTCTTCTTTTTCACCGGTGCTTGCAGCGCTTGGCATTATTTTTTTGATGACGAGTAAGGGTGAAGCCAAAAAGAAGGATGTAGGAGGCATATTACTTGGCTTTGCCATTTTGATGTTTGGTATGGAAACCATGAGTGGGGCCGTAGCCGGACTTGCAGAGATTCCGGCTTTTACCAGAATGATGACGGCATTCAGCAATCCGTTGCTTGGATTGATCGTTGGTGCTGTTCTGACGGCAATCATCCAGAGTTCATCCGCTTCTGTAGGTATATTGCAGGCGTTATGTGCGACCGGTGCTGTTCATTATTCTGTGGCTGTTCCAATTATCATGGGACAGAACATTGGAACATGCATAACCAGCATAATCTCTTCCATTGGAGCGAATAAAAATGCAAGAAGATCAGCTATGATCCACTTGTATTTCAATCTTATAGGTACAACCATATTTATGGTTACATTTTATTCCATAAATGCAGTTGTAGATTTCGCTTTTTTGGGTCAATCGGCGAATGCAGCAGGTATAGCTGTGATTCACAGTCTTTTTAATATAGGCGCGGTGATTTGTCTGTTCCCGTTTTCTGATGGTCTTGTGAAACTGGCAGAACTTACGATACCAGGGGATAGTGAAAAAGAAGTTCCAGAAGAAAGCAATGTATATATTGATGAGAGATTTCTTGAGAGCCCGGCTTTTGCGATGGAATTATGCAGGGCAAAAGCAAGAGAGATGGCAGAGCTTGTTCAAACATCCATCGGGCTGGCAACAGAGGCTCTTTTAGATTACAATCCTGACGGAGTAAAAGAGGTTGAAAGACTTGAACCGGTGGTTGATCAATATGAAGATGTACTTGGTTCCTACCTTGTGACATTGTCAAGTAAGAATATCTCGGTGGAAGACAGCAGGAGCATGTCGATTATTTTACACAGTATCAGTGATCTTGAAAGAATTTCCGATCACGCCCTTGATATTGCAAACTCGGCAAAAGAGATGCATAAGAAGGAATTATCTTTCGCACAGCCTGTAAGGCGTGAAATTGCGGCAATCAACAGTGCAGTGATGGATATTTGCACGTTGACAGTAGATTGCTTTTGCAAGGATGACAATGAGAAAGCAACACATGTAGAGCCTTTGGAGGAAGTAATCGATACTCTTACGAAGCGGATCAAAGAGAATCATATAAAACGGCTCAAAAAAGGAAAAAGTTCAATTGAGATGGGCTTTGTTCTGGAAGATATTCTGACGGGGTTGGAAAGAGTTTCCGATCATTGTTCTAATATTGCGTTAGAGCTTATTACGAGCTACGATAATGATTACAGTACACATGAATATTATAAGAATTTTTCTGATGAAGAGCGGGCTTCGTTTTATAATGAATATGAGAAGTTACTCAAACAGTATCCATTAACGAAGAAAGAAATAAAGAAACTGGAAAAGGCAGAGTAGGATCATGGCACTGATTTTTATTATTGAAGATGATGACAGTATAAGGGAAATAGAAGAATTTGCCCTCATGAATGCAGGACATAAAGTGTTGGGATTTCGTTGTGCGAAGGATTTTTATAAAAAAATAGAGGACGTAATTCCCGACTTATGTCTGATTGATATCATGCTTCCGGATCAAAACGGGAATGAGATTGTAAGGCATCTGCGTAGAAAAGCGGACACAAAGAAATTGCCGATTATCATGGTGACGGCTAAAACATCAGAGCTGGATCTGGTCAAGGGCATTGAGGATGGGGCAGATGACTATATTAAGAAACCGTTTTCTGTTATGGAACTTATTTCAAGAGTCAAAGCATTACTCAGAAGAACTTCATCGGATGAAGTAAAAGAATTATGCCTGGACGGGCTCATTGTAAACAATGCGAAACATGAGGTCTCCATTGATGGAAAGCCGGTTGAATTAACATACAAAGAGTATAAGTTACTGTCGCTGTTCATTGCCAATCGTGGAATTGTGCTGACCAGAGAAATAATGATGGATGAGGTCTGGGGAACCGATTACGAAGGTGAAACAAGAACAATTGATATGCATGTAAAAACGCTTCGTCAAAAGCTTGGAGCATATGGTTCCAGAATCAAAACCATTAGAAATGTGGGTTATGTGATCGAATGAAAAACAAAATCAATAAAAGACTGGCTGCAATTGCTGTTCTTGCAGTCATTGCCACAGTTGTAGGAACTACAATTATATACTATGGTTTGTTTCAGAGACAGGTGCGGGACGACTTGTCTGTCAGTGCCAAACTTTTAAAGGATACACATTATTTTGAGTCGGTTCGAATTGATACAGATGCGATCGATTTATCTACGGATATCGAAGAATTACGTGTTACCTGGGTCGCAAAGGACGGAACGGTTCTTTACGATAATGATGCTTCGGCAGATCTTTTGTCCAATCATAATGACAGGCCGGAGATACGGGAAGCGTTTGCGGATGGCGTGGGCGAAGCCATTAGAAAATCCGATACGATGAACAAGAATACCTTTTATTATGCTGTTCTTTTAGATAATGGAACGGTACTTCGGGTAGCAACGGATGCGCAAAGTCTTTTGTCTGTTTTTGTTTCCGTGGCTCCTGTTATCACTTTGATCATTTTAATCATTATTACAGTGTGCGTAGTGATTTCGCATTTACTTACAAAACAGCTGTTAAAGCCGATAGAAGTCATGGTTTCCAATCTGGAAAATTCGGATTATGAATCCCCATACAAGGAACTGGATCCTCTTTTTGAAATGCTAAGAACCCAGCATGCAGATGTGCTTGCGGCTGCGAAAGCCAGACAGGATTTTACGGCAAATGTATCCCATGAGTTAAAGACACCTCTGACAGCAATTTCCGGTTATGCAGAACTGTTGGAAGGCGGTATGGTCGCCGAAGAAAAGCAGACACATTTCTATCAGGAAATCCGAAAAAATGTAGATAGATTGCTTGCTCTGATCAATGATATTATTAAGCTCTCAGAACTTGACCGGGTGAATCATGAGCTGGCGTTTGAAACCATAGATTTATATGAGGTGGCGCAAGACTGTGTGAATGAATTATCCGTCAGCGCAAAGCTTAAGGATATTACAATCGACATGGAAGGCAGTGGAAGTGTCATACATGGGAATAAAGAATTGATAAAGGAACTGATTGAGAACCTGATTCAAAATGCCGTCAGATATAATAATCCAGGTGGAAAGGTTATGGTATCCGTTCAGACGATGGACAATATTAACTGCCTGATTGTAAAGGACAATGGAATTGGAATTCCTGCAGCGGATCAGCAGAGAGTGTTTGAAAGATTCTATCGGGTGGACAAAAGCAGATCCAAAGCCACAGGCGGTACAGGACTCGGACTTGCCATTGTAAAGCATATTGTTGAACTTCATGATGCTAAAATTGAACTGGACAGCGCCCCGGGAGTAGGTACAACGGTATCGGTGATGTTCTAGTAAGGTTCAATCTAAGTTCAATCTTTCTCCTTCATAATGCAGATATCGAATCAATGAAGGAGGAATTGATATGCAAAAATTTTTACCACTAGTACTCTCAACAACATTGCTTCTTTCCTGTATCTCCTGTGGTGTTTCCGGCCAGGCGGGACAGTCCGAAAGCAAGACTACGACTCAGACACAGGAAACCAGCTCGTCGGATGGACAGAGTAGTAAGTCCTCAGGAGGGCAGGAATCCACTTCATCCGATGGACAGGATTCTTCCACTCAGAAGGGTCAGATGCCGCCAGATGGCCAGACACCACCGAATGGTCAGACACCACCGAATGGTCAGACACCGCCAGATGGCCAGACACCGCCGAATGGCCAGACACCACCGGATGGCCAGGCACCACCGGATGGCCAGGCGCCGGGCAACGGACAAGGTGGTCCGGGAGGAAGCAGTTCTTCGGATGTTACATATTCCGGTGCGACTGAAATCACATCCAAGAAGACACAGAATCATAAGACCTACAAAAGTACCAAATCGGATGAAAACGCGGTTCTGGTCAGCACAGACAGTAATGTAACCATCAACGACCCGACGGTTACAAAGACCGGAAATTCCGATGGTGGAGACAGCTGCAATTTCTATGGATTAAATGCAGCACTTCTTGTAAAGGGCGGAACAACGACAACCATTAATGGTGGTACCATTACATCGGATGCCGATGGTGCCAATGGTGTATTCTGTTACGGTGGTAACGGAGGACAAAATGGAGCCAGCGGAGATGGAACAACCGCAATTGTTCGGAATACCAAAATAAAAACTACAGGAAACGGTTCCGGTGGAATTATGACAACAGGAGGCGGAACAACTTATGCCTATAATCTTGATATAACAACGAGTGGAAGATCATCCGCAGCCATTCGATCCGATCGAGGGGGCGGAACTGTCAAAGTGACTGGTGGAACGTATACCACCAATGGTCTGGGATCACCGGCCATTTATTCCACAGCAGATATTAGTGTATCAAAGGCAAAACTGGTTTCGAACCTTTCCGAGGGTGTCTGCATTGAGGGATTAAATTCCATCACATTGAAAAACTGCAACCTGACAGCTAACAATACAAAGCGTAATGGAAATGCAACCTTCCTGGACAGCATTATGCTCTACCAGTCCATGTCCGGTGATGCAGCCAGCGGAACCACCAACTTTACCATGAAGGGAGGCAGCCTTACCAGTAAGAGCGGTCATGTTTTTCATGTGACAAATACCACTGCGAAGATTACACTCTCCAATGTTAAAATCAAAAATAAAGACAAGTCGAATGTGCTTCTTTCTGTCTGCGACGACGGTTGGAGTGGTGGAAGCAACAAGGCAACGCTGAATGCTTCGAAACAGAAGCTTTCCGGAGCTGTTCTGGTGGGAAGTAATTCCAAGCTTACCATGAAGCTGACAAAGGGATCTTCCTTCAAAGGATATGTAAGCGGAAAGATTAAGAACGCATCCGGAAAAAGCATATCCAGCAAGGTGGGCAAGGTTTCGGTAACACTGGATTCTACCAGCACCTGGACTCTGACAGCGGACAGTTACGTAACGGAGTTCAACGGTGATGCATCCAACGTTATTTCCAACGGCCATACACTTTATGTGAACGGTGTTGCATTAAAGGGAACCAAATAGTGCCTTTCTTTACAGAGAGCAGAAAGGTAAGCTTGACAGAAAGAGACAAAATCATTATACTCAATAACAAATTTTTTAACTCAGTCGGGGTACAAGCTCCGAGCGAGTCTTGACAGGAGGCGAGCAGCGATATGAACTACACATTCCTCAATCATTCTAATACAACCAATGCGAATCCCGTGAATACAAATCAGGGGATTATTTGTGTTATGAATGATGAGGGACGACAAGACACTTGTTGATATTGCTGTTGCATAGAAGCATATAAGAGAGAGTGAAGCCTCATCAGACGATTAAGTTTGATGAGGCTTTCTTTAGTTTGCGCGCCATGGGCGCGCTCTAACGGGTGAAAGTCCCAAACACGCCTAGGCAACGAGGAAGTGTATAGCTGAACAGCAAGGGTGTCCATCGTGAGGTGGAATCTGAAGGAAGCTGTAGGCAAACTCTCGGTCCGACGGACAGAAATCACATATAAGGCTAGGTTCTGCTTGGTAAGTCTGCTAAATAAGATGAAGCCGTAAAGTTGCCGTTTGTAGGAATCGAGTAAATGTGGCGGATAGATGAGAGGAAAGAGCGTGCACCTTAAGCGTGGAGGTCTCACAGAGGTTTCATTAGCCTAG
>FMTN01000034.1 GCA_900100095.1 Lachnospiraceae bacterium C10 | reverse complement strand
ACCTCCCTATAATGTCAAGTGTTTATCCCTTGAAAAATCAAGGTTTTCTTCCATATCTACCTCTGATATATGAGCCATAGCAATGGACATCTCTGTGTATCTGGTACGAGAATAGAGGCTGAAGAGTATACGAAGTAGAACGTCATCTCTTTCGATCTACATGGCCATCGTTTACCCATCCCTCTATGGCGGCGCACCTCCCATGTCTACCAGGATCATCCCACTCAATGAGGGGAGTCCTCACTTCCTTCGTTCCGTCTGTCCATAACCAGGGTGCCAGCGTAGCTCCTTTTCAGGGTCATGCCCTCTGGTGATTATTTCTGCCGGCTACTGGCTCATTCTTTGTAGTTGTTTGCTGACAGTACTTCCTGTTCATCAGCACCTTGCGGTGGACGTTTTCCTGATGTTCATTTACGTTCTGCCACTCCCTAGTGGGAGCCGGTCATCCTGATCGTGACCGGAACCAGAAACCCGTATGTCGGATGCCTGATTCTGGCCGCGAGCAGGCAGTTACAATCCTTCTTGAGTCCTTCTATGCAGCTACAGGTCTTCTAATATCATTAAGCATCTTCTGCCCGTCATAGTGGTTGTCCGTTGTCGCTAACATATAGAACACCCTCAACAACTTACATGCCACAGCTATCATTGACTGCATCTTCTTAAGAGGATTCTTCTCCCGTGTTATGAAGTGTTGGTGTATCTCCTTGAATTCGGCGTTATGCGCCACTACGGAGATAGCTGCCTCATACATAACATATCTGAGCCTCTTACGTCCTCTATAACTGATGTGATGCTCTCCTTTATGCTTGCCGGACTCATTCGCTACTATGGCATATCCTGCCAGCTTCTGTATCTGCTTCGGGTCATCAAAACGACTAATATCACCCACTTCAGCCACAAAGCCAACTGCTGTCTTTATACCAACACCCTTGATCTCCAGAAGTTTGTCAATGTACGGAATCTCCTTAATCTTTTCATCGATCATGCTTACAAGCTCCGCTTCTCTTTCTGCATACAGATCAAAGTCTGATAAAAGTATCTTGATCTCATACCTTGCCGATTCTGACGCTTCTGTACATCCAACACTGTGCTCTGCCGCAGTTACCAGGGTCTTTGCCCTCTTCATGCCTGCGCCTCTGAGTTTTGCATCCCGCCAGATCTTGTTCACGCCATCCACACCAAGTTTTACAATATCTTCAGGTAAAGGTGCCTGTTTTAATATCATCAGTCCGCTCACTGCATCCGGATTCCTATAAACATCTTTGTAATTCGGAAAGTAGATTGCAAACCATCTTGCGATCCTGTTTTTGATGCGTGTTAACTCGCTTTGCACTTGCAGTCGCAGATTCGACAGATTTCTGATGTCTGCATAAATCCCGACCGGAATGTAGGGATAATTGTATCTTCCTTCATTTACCAACCCTGCAATTACCTTTGGATCCTTACGATCATTCTTGCTCGGATTGTTGTCATCAAGTTCCTTCGATTTTTTGACATGATGGGGGTTCACATGAACCGGTCGCATCTCATGATCCTGAAGGAATGATCCCAGATTAAACCAATAGTGGCCTGTCGGCTCCATGCCCGGTACAATCCTGTCCTTGCCATGTTCACTCTTCAACTCCTCAATCCAGGTCAGAAACGCCTCAAACCCTTCTTTATTATTATTGAAAATGAATGGCTTCCGGGTATATTCATATCCCCTCCAGTCGAAAGCCCTAGCATAATGCGTCTCGCTTCCTATATCAATACCAACCACCAAAGTTTTTTCAGTAATTGCTGCTATTTTTGCATTCTGTGTGTTACAATCCATTTCAGATACCTCCGTGTTTTGAATAAGTTTTATTGTCTGCAAACAACTTTCTTATTCTACATTGAGGTATCTTTTTTCTCACCTACTTTCTTTGAACTCCCTTACATTTTGAATTATACAGGAAGCTCCTTACAGGTGCATGTGTTTGTAGTGCAATTCTCCCTCGTTATCCACATCAATGACCATATAGGTATATTGATGTCCGTCCTGCCGTGGCTGTGCGATCGATCCCGGGTTACAGATGGTAACCGATCCGACCGTTCTGTTCTCCGGCACATGGGTATGGCCAAACAATGCCACATCACATCCCATTTCCTTCGCTGCATCCGCAAGCGTCTGTAAATCAAATCTTACATCATACAGATGACCATGTGTCATAAACACCTTATGCCTGCCCAGACTAACCTCTGTTGTCTTGGGTAAATCCATATCGTAATCACAGTTTCCTTTTACTCCGATCACCTCACAGTCAAAGAAATCCTGTAACTGCTGAAATCCCATCTGGGAGTCCCCCAGATGTAATACCATTTCCGGCTTGACCTTCTCATAGGCCCGCTGCATTTCTCCGATTCGTCCATGGTTATCACTTAACACCAGAACTCTCATGCCTTCTCCTCCAGTCGTTTTGCCAGTTCCTCTCGCATCGCACGCATCGCTTTTCCTCTGTGGGAAATGGCATTTTTCTCTTCCGGTGTAAGGGAAGCTGTGGAAACGCCCTGCGGATCAACATAAAAAATCGGATCATAGCCAAATCCATTCTCTCCCATCGGGCGGTCACCAATATAGCCTTCAATGGTTCCTGTGCAGGTGAACTCCTCTCCTCCCGGCATAACAACTGCAATCGCGCAGACGAATCTTGCGGTTCGCTTTTCTTTCTCTACGCCTTTCAGTCGTTCCAGAAGGTTTTTGTTCTTGATCTCATAAGAAGTATCTTCTCCCATATAACGCGCGGAATAAATTCCCGGCTCTTTGTTCAGTGCATCGATCTCAAGCCCGGAATCGTCTGCAATCACAATTGCTGTATCATCCAAAGCCGCAACGGAGCGCGCTTTGATCAAAGCATTCTCTTCAAAGGTGGTTCCGTCCTCTACCACATCCGGGTTTAATCCCGCTTCCTTTTGAGAGATCACCGAAAGACCGAGTCCATCCAGAATTTCATGGCACTCTCTGACTTTGTTTTGATTTCCTGTTGCAAAAATAATCTTCATTTCTTTCTCCTACTTTTTACGTATCTTTTGCAGGTATTCTTCCATGGACTGACAGATGGCATCCGCACATTTCTGCTGGTAATCGTCGCTTAGCATCTTCTTGCGTTCATCCTCGTTGGTGATGAAGCCGATTTCTGCCAGGGCAACCGGCATTTTCGCCGTGCGGACAATATAGATTTCATCTCCTGCAATCAGCCCCTTTGAGTTGCTCCCCAGATTTTTAAGAAGCTTATTTAATACAAGCTGCGAAAATTCTTTTGAGCGTTTGCTCTTATCCGAAACCTGATACATTACGGCTGTTCCATTGATGGTGGATGTCCGTCCGGTTGCTGTGGAATTGATGTGAACGGACAGGAACAAATCAGCCGGCAGACGGTTGGCCAGTGCTGCCCGATCCTGCAGACGCACGGAACGGTCGGTCAGTCTGGTATAGTAGACACCAATGGTTCCGATGCCTTCCTGCTCATAGACCGAGAATTGGTCTGCCACATAGGACACATCCTTTTTTTCTTCCGGTGCCTTTTTGGCATCGAAGGTATCTTTTATCTTACGGACGATGGCCTGATTCATATCCTTTTCATAAACCCCGCCGCTCATGGCACCGCTGTCGTTGCCTCCATGTCCTGCATCCACAACAAACATTGCGTCAAAACACTTCCCCGGCTCATACAGATCCAGATACAGCCGGTTCTTCCGGACGGTCTTTTTCATGACATAGATCCCGTCGCATGTCAGCTCCATCCTGCCGCCGTATTCCGACTCATCGTATGTCAGATCCACAATTCCCTCACAGTTTCCTGCCATGGGATAATCATAAAAATAGGATGTGGAGATATCCGGTATTTTTATCTGAAAACGCTTCAGATCGCCTTCCTGTGTAATGGAAATCTCTTTCGGATCCACCTGCGCCGGTATCTGCAGTGCCAGATGATGGGATAAAGCCTCCGGATCCTCCTTCGTCAGCTGATCCTGCTGGCGTGCCACCATTTCAAGAATCGATCCCAAGTCATCCTTCGCCTGCTGCCTTGCAAGCACCGACGAGCCCTGCCCCACATAGAGCACTGTCACAAGTGCCACCGTGAAGACACACATAACACCTGCAATCAGGTTCATAAGTTTCTGTTCCAAGTACTATTTCCCGCCTTCCTTAACAGGATCTGCATAGACCTTAAGGCACAAGTCTCCCTTTACCTTCTCTTCTACGTTATCCCATGACAGACCGTTCTTGGAGATAAAGCCCTCTCCATCATTGGTGATGGCCGATTCTGTCATTCTCTTTGTCGTATATTCCACTGCCATGGGACGACTTGCCCCCGGTGTTTTCAAATAAAGGATGGCCGCACTCCTCTTCCCTGCCGGGATGCGCCATTGTCCGGATACTGCCACGGTATAATATCCTTCATCACTTAAGGTGCCTTCCGCAACCTTCACACGATTCTTAAGGGAGTTCTTTCCCCGGTAGTCCTGTACCAGATATACCTCGTACTTCGTATCCTTACCGGTTGCATAAAAGCCGACGGCCTTCACCAGTTCCTCTGTCTCTGCCTCAAACACCTGAGCTGCCATGATGGATTCCTTCTTATAGCCGACCTGTCCGGTCCAGCCGTACTCATCCTGCTGATGAATGATACCGTAGGATCTGCCCTTTTCTGTTCGGGTGTAGCTGACACACTGGTCTCCGATGTTACTGTCATAGTAGGACACGTAGAAAACTCCACCTTCACCGAAGTCCTCTCCCCAGCTGTTCTGGCAGATAAAAGCCCCCGGCCCCGGAACATATCCGGAAAAATTACTTGCAGGGAAATCATCATCCCAGCCGATTACTACCACATCATGGTTTGGTTCCTCACTGCCACGGTAGCAGTAGGCTTTTGTAAAACCGTTATAGCCGCCGCCGTCTGTCACGTCTCCTGTCGTATAGATACTGGTGGACACACCGCCCCACCGGTAAACGCTTTCCTTGATCTCCCTCTGATCTTCTTTCTGATGAAATCTTGCCTCATAAAGGGAGAGTGGATGTCCCTCCTCATCGGTCGCCTTGCCGGACAGAAAATAGGAAAGCGCCATCATATAGTCGCCGCCCTCACTATCCGTAAAGCCGTATCCTCTAGTTCCTAAAATCTTGTCCGGAGAAATCTGAACCGGATTAGCCGGAAGGAAGGTGGATTCCATCGCTCCGCTGGCCGCATACGCCCAGCAGGTCGTTGCATCCCCCTGATTACGCACCTTTGCAGCCCGCTGTTCCTCCCGCAGATCAAAGTGCTCCGGAAGAACCAGAGGCGGAAGGGTGGACAGATCAAGATCTGCCGTATAGGTCTTGTTATTCCAGGATAACTCTCCTCCCAGCATGTCGCAGATATCCTGCAACGGAAGATATACATTGTCACCGGATGCCACCGGCGGATAGGTCAGTTTCGCCTCCGCACCGTTCGCTTTCGTCCACTGACGCTTTCCAAGTGTCAGATTCGCACGAATACTGCTTCTTTGTAAAAGAATTTTCCCATCCGGATCACAGGAAACGGACACGTGAAACAAATCCCGCAGTGCTGACAGACTTACCATTGGTTCAAGCTTGTCATTCACGCGGAAATTATGATTCCCCAACTGATATTCTTTTTTATTGACATTCACACGAATCTGCCCGTCAAGGTTCACACTCTGGGCAATCATTGGATAGAATACTTCATTCTGAAGCGATGCTCCACGGAAGGTGGAAACCTTGCCGTAATCTTCTGCCGCTCCGTTGGCTGCAAGAAGAAACAAAAGGAACACAGCTAATGTGAACATGATATATCTTCTGGCATATCTCATAGTTTAAGACTTCTTCCTTGGTGGCTTTGGTCCCGGATACTGGTAAAAATAAGTCTTGATCATTCCATTATAGATCTTGCGGTTACGATCGGCCTTACGCCCGATGTACTTTTGCGCATCCTCATAGGATGTGATCACATACAATGACCAGGTGTTAAGACGCTCCATGACCGTCTGTAACTTTCCGTAAAGCTGTGGAAGATCCTTCTGTTCTGCAATTCTCTCTCCGTACGGCGGATTGGTAACGATAAAGCCGTACTTGCCCGGATGTCTCGTCTCCTCAGCATCCCTCTGCTGAAAATGAATCATATGATCTACACCGGCCTGCTTTGCATTGATCCTTGCGATTCGAACCATATCCGCGTCCAGATCGAATCCGCTTAAATTGGTCTCAACGCCGGTATCTTCGCAGGCAATGGCATCCTCTTTCACCTCTTCCCAAAGCTTAGGATCCATCAGATTCGTCCACTGTTCTGCGGTAAAAGCTCTTCTTGCGCCCGGTGCAATGTTCGCTGCCATCATGGCTGCTTCAATTAAAAAGGTTCCACTACCACAGAAAGGATCTAGCAAGATACGGTCCGCTCTCCATGGAGTGAGCATAAGCAGAGCCGCAGCAAGAGTCTCGGACAGCGGAGCCTTCGATGTCATCGTACGATATCCCCTCTTGTGCAGCGGTACTCCCGTGGTATCAAGGGTCACGGTCACCTCATCCTTATACAGGAAAATACGTACCGGATAGTCGGCACCGTCTTCCGGAAAATATTCCAGATCATAGGTCTTTTGCATTCTACGAACCATGGCCTTCTTCGCCACCGACTGAATATCCGGGCCGGAAAACAGCTTGCTCTTCACAGAGGTCGCTTTGGTCACCCAGAATCTTCCGTTCAACGGAACATACTTCTCCCATGAAAGTGCCAGAATCCCCTGAAATAATTCTTCAAAGGTTGTGGCTTTAAATCTTCCAACCACAAGAAGAACGCGTTCTGCACAGCGTAAATGCACATTCGCCATGGCAATGGCCTCCGGATCTCCCCAGAATGCCACATGGCCGTCTTCCACACGACTGATCTCATAACCGAGATCATAAATTTCTCTTTTTAATACGGCTTCCAGGCCAAAATGGCATGGAGCTAAAATCTCAAATTTATCCATAGTCTTCATTCTATCATCTCGCAGGTTTCCAGACAACCACGCATTCAAAATCCTGTTCGGGCTGAAAAAAAACGACCACGCTTCCGAAGAAGTATGGTCATTCTAAATCAATCATTCTATTGTCTTATATTCCGGGCATCTCTTATACGTATTCATCTACATTCTGACCGATGCCTGTATAATTGGTAGCTGATAAGGTATGGTCATATCCGGTTGCTCCGGAAAAGCTGTCTGCAATCGCATTATAGGCCTGATTCATTTCCTGATTCTTCACAGCCGCTGTATGCCTGCTGCTCTCAACCGATGCTGTCGCATACTGCACCGGAGGAACGGCCTCTACGCTACCATCCGCTCCATGAATCCTAGCAGACTCTGTAAAAGCATCCGATACCTGAGACTGGTTCTCAAGTATCACAGCACTCTGTCTTGTTCTGTTCGCTCCAACCGCTGTAACAGACTGATATGGCGCAAATGCTGCAATCTTTCCAACAGATAATGACATATAATCGCTTCTTCCTCTCTTCATCAACTGAGATAAAATATCTAATTTGCATTATAATGCTCGAGAGAAAAAAGTAAAGTTGTTTCCCGCATTTTCCCAAACTAGTAGGTATAAGCTCTATCCCCCACTATATCTAGTGGATTACACCTTCAGATCGCTGGCAAATTCATAGGAGTCGGGAATCGGGAACTCCAGAAGAGGAGGGGTAACCACCCCTTCAAAGACCTCTTCCACCATGGCAAGATATTCGTCATATACTGCAAAATCAGACAGCGGCTGCAGAAGTTTTGCAACGCTTTTATAATACCACGCCTGCTGGGATTCATCCTTCATGTTAAACTTATCCCAGATCTGCGGCCCTTCTCTTCTAAAATCAGACAGGGTCGCTCTCATATTCGACACCTTATCCGCGAGCATGATCATCTTCGCTTCAAGCGGCGCCTCGTACTCTCTTATCAGATTCTCTTCCTTCCGGATCTTCCAGGTCTCCGCCTTCGGGATTCCCTCGCGCTTGTTCTCAGACTCAATTCCCACCAGTTCTGCGACCCGATCCCCGAACTGTTTCCGAATGTCATCCAGCGTTACCGGTGTATCTTCCACCACATCATGCAGTGCCGCTGCCGCAATCACTTCCTCATCCTTGGTGAATCCGGCCACAATAAACATCGTCTCCATCGGGTGGGCGATATAAGGAATGGCATTGCCCTTCCGCCAGGTACCGTAATGCGCCTCAGCTGCCAATGCAATCGCCTCTTCCACCAGACTTCTCTTCGCCGGAACATACTCCGCAAGGTAATCCGGGAAAAGCTTTGTTACTCCGGCAGCAATCAAAGCATCCACACGTTCCTTCTCCATGCGAGGCGTCGGAGATAATTTCTTCCATGCCTTCTCTGTTCCTGCCAGATCATAATACCGGCATTTATGGTTCGGATAAAAACCACTTAAAAGGGGACAGAAACGACATAATTCCACCTCCTTCGGCAATATCGCGTGTACTGCCCGGCAGTAGTAACTGTCACTTCTGTCCCTTAAAATCTCATGTTCAATTGATCGGTACTTCAGTTCCTGATTCTTATACACAAGCTGCTGCATACAATCCCCCTTCGGATTTCTATACTTGTAAAACTGACGCTAACTTCATTTTACATTTCAAAAACCCGTTTGGAAAGAAAAATATACAATTTTACGCATCTTTCTTAATGGTGTAATGCATTGGCAGAATCTTCACCAGGGCACCTCCGACAGCGCCCACAAGGATTGCTGCAACAATGGCCTCGACCACACCGTTAAAGCTGATAACACCAAGAATCACGGTTACAAGGTTTTGCACTGCCACATTGGTTGCAGCCTCATAGTCCTGCTTATAAAGGATGTAGATGGACGGCATAACCAGCAGGGTATTCGTCATCGCGCCTGCTACACCCGCATAGGCAAGTCCAAGCACCATAGAACTCTTTTTCATCGTTACAACAATAAGAAACACAGCCAGCACAACAGCAACGGCAACGGATAAGATCAGGATGCGCGTTCCGTATACATCGACTGCCTTTGCCATATCCCAGCCCTTTTCATCCTTGTGACGGGAAAGAACGGTATTTAACGCAAACATTCTTACACCAAATCCTACCAGTGCTGCAAGAACAGCATTCAGAAGAATTACGGCAATCTTACGGTGTTCCATGGTTGATAATTTTCTTACAACCACATACACGAAGTAAGGAACAACACCGACTAAAATTCTTGGAACAAAGCAGATGAAGGCACTTTTAAACACACCTGCCACACCAAACTGTGACGCAGCCAGAACCGGTGAAAATACAAACCCGAAAAAGGGTGTCGGATACATCGTATTCTTTATAAAACTTGTCATTCCAAATACAAATCCAAGGAAGGCTCCTCTCTTAGGTCCGCAGTACAGCGCACCCAGGATGACCGGAATATGGATGATGGTTGCATTGATCACACCAAGCGGGATATAACCCAGCGGTGTGGCCGCCATAATGATGATGATGGCAGTAAAAAGTCCTGTCAGCACCATCGCCGATGTTGTTCTCTTGTCTTTCATAATCAAACTCCTCATATATACTTTTTACAGACAAAGATCCCCCGAAGCCTGACAAAAAGCTCCGGGGGACAATATTATTCTAAGCGGCCTGATCCTTTGACCCTGCCTCACGCTTCAAAGACGGTTTCTTATGCTTTCCCGCTGCAAAGAAGGCTTTCGTTTCTTTTGCAACAACACCGGAAAGAGCAAACATGGCAATCATATTCGGAATTGCCATCAATCCGTTGAAAATATCCGCAATGGTCCACACAGCTGCCACCGTCATATAAGGACCGATGAAGACTGCTGCGATATACAGACAGCGGAAGATGCGTACATAGCCCATCTTACCGCCGGTAATATATTCAAGACAACGCTCGGAATAATAGTCCCAACCTAGGATAGTGGTAAATGCAAAGAAAATCAAGCAAGTCATTAAAACAAATGCGGAAACTTTTCCCGGGAAAGGCAATCCCTGTACAAAAGCATAGGTCGTGATCTGCACACCCTTTAAGTTCTGAACCTTCCATGCTCCTGTCAAAACGATGGCAAGTCCTGTCAGATTACATACAATAATGGTATCCAGAAACGTTCCTGTCATTGATACCAGTCCCTGACGTACCGGCTCCTGTGTCTTCGCTGCTGCCGCTGCAATCGGTGCAGAACCAAGTCCCGCCTCATTGGAAAAGATACCTCTCGCAATTCCGCTCTGCATCGCTACAAGGATGGAACCTGCCGCTCCACCTGCAACGGCTCTTGGGTTGAAAGCTCCCTGAATAATCTGCAGGATGGCATCCGGCACCCGGGTGATATTCAGTGCAATCAACAGAATCGCAAATGCAAAATAGGTCACTGCCATGAATGGAACCACAAGGGAAGCCACCGATGCAATTCGCTTAAGTCCGCCGATTAAAACCAAGGCTACGATCAAAGCCAGGATCAAAGAAGCCACTACTGTTACGACACTGTATTCCCCAAGACCGAAGAGAGAAACCTTTGATACGGTCTTCTCGTCAAAGAAGCCGTTCACAGCTGAAACAATACCGTTCACTTGTGAAAAGGTTCCGATTCCGAAAAGTCCGACACATACACCGAAGAACGCAAACAGCTTTGCAAGCCAGGTGAAGTTCTTTCCCATCCCCTTTTCAATGTAATAAAAAGGGCCGCCCAGGGTATGTCCGTCCTGATCCACCTGCCGGTATTTCACAGCCAGAAGGCCTTCGGAATATTTGGTCGCCATTCCAAAAAATGCTGCAACCAGCATCCAGAACAGAGCCCCCGGGCCACCGGTTCCAACCGCTGTTGCCACACCTACAATATTACCGGTTCCAATGGTAGCCGAAAGAGCTGTCATCAAAGCAGCAAAGCTTGATACCTCTCCCTTTGCCCCTTCTTCCTCCGTGAAAATCCACTTCAATGCCAGCGGCAGTCTCCTCACCTGAAGTATTCTAAGTCTTACGGTAAGCAATAGGCCTCCCAGCAAAATCAATGCCATCAAAGGAACGCCCCATACCATATTGTCAATGCGCGTTAAGAACTGTTCTAATGAACTCATCGTACCTCTCCTGTCCTGTTGTCTTTTCTTTTTCCGTTCGCCACAGCCGGACAAGTGTCCGTCTGTCACACTCCATTCATATTACCAATATCCACCGTCTTTTTCTATTGACAAGAATGACAGAATTTCACCCTTTCACTTGGCATTTTTGTACGTAAAAAGAAGACCCGTATGGCATGACGGGTCTTCCTAAAAAGTATAAGTATGTATGAAAAATCACAAAGGAACTACAAATAATTTCAGATGATTACAGAGCTTTGAATGCTTCGTCCAAATCTTCGATGATATCATCGATGTGCTCCGCTCCGATGGAGAGACGGATGGTGTTCTGCTTGATTCCCTGCTCCTTTAATTCCTGCTCATTGTCCTCGGAATGTGTGGTGGAAGCCGGATGAATTGCAAGAGACTTAACGTCTGCTACATTTGCAAGCAATGAGAACAATGCCAGGTTATCAATAAACTTCTTTGCCGTATCTGCATCTCCCTTGATATCGAAGGTGAAAATAGATCCTCCTCCGTTTGGAAGATACTTCTTATAGAGCTCCTGCTGCTTTGGATCCTTGCTTGCAGCCGGGTGGCTGATGTATTCAACCTCCGGACGGCTCTTTAAGTACTCAACGACCTTCAGGGCATTCTCAACCTGACGCTCTACGCGGAGTGATAAGGTCTCAAGTCCCTGCAGGAAAATCCAGTTGTGGATTGGTGATAAGGTTGCACCTTCGTCACGCAGAATAATCGTACGAAGATAGGTTGCAATAACTGCCGGTGCTGTGTCCTTGGCAAATGTCAGACCATGGTAGGACGGGTTCGGCTCTGTCAGCCATGGGTACTTATCCGATCCTGCCCAGTCAAATTTACCTGCATCGATGATAACACCACCGATGGTTGTACCATGTCCACCAATGAACTTGGTTGCGGAATGAATTACAATATCTGCGCCATACTCAATCGGACGGATGTAATAAGGTGTTGCAAATGTGTTATCTACAACCAGTGGAAGTCCATTTCTGTGTGCAATGTCTGCCCATGCTGCAATATCAACCACTTCGCCGTTCGGGTTACCCAGGGACTCTACATATAAGGCCTTCGTATTCTCCTTAATTGCCCCTTCGATCTCCTCAAGATCAAACGGATCCACAAACGTTGTCTTAACACCATAGTCCTCATTCGTATGTGCAAGGAAATTATAGGTTCCGCCATAGATATTCTTTGCCGATACTATATGGTCTCCTACCTTGGCAACCGCCTTTAATGCATAGGTTACTGCTGCAGCTCCTGATGCAACAGCAAGTCCTGCAACACCTCCCTCGAGAGCTGCGATACGACGTTCGAATACGTCCTCTGTCGGATTGGTCAGTCGACCATAAACATTACCTGCATCCTTTAATGCAAAACGGTCCTGTGCATGCTGACTGTTATGGAATACAAAGGATGATGTCTGGTAAATTGGAACAGCCCTAGCATCGGTCACGGGATCTGCCTGTTCCTGACCTACATGAATCGCTAATGTCTCAAATTTAAGGTTGCGGTCTGCGTAATCTCTTTTAGCCATAGGAAATCTCCTTTACATGTTGTTATAATCTTTTCTTTTTCTTTTTCTTTTCTTTTTTCTTTTTCTTTTGAAGTCGTTTTACTTCCCGAAACATCGGCGAATGAGCCGGTGTCCCGGTGCCTTTGTGTTAACCTGTTCTCCTACTTGATCAGCTGAATAATGCGGTAGACAGATAACGGTCCCCGGAATCCGGAAGCAGTACTACAATCTTCTTGCCCTTGTTCTCAGGTCTGGCTGAAAGAATCAGTGCTGCCTTTAAAGCCGCTCCGGATGAAATACCAACCAGTGCACCCTCGCTTACCGCAAATCGTCTTCCCTCCTCAAAGGAATCTTCATTCTCAATGGCAATGACCTCATCGTAAATATCTGTATTTAATGTATTTGGAATGAATCCGGCTCCGATTCCCTGAATCTTATGCGGACCAGCAGTTCCCTTGGAAAGTACAGGACTTCCTGTCGGCTCTACTGCTACGACCTTGACATTCGGATTCTTCTCTTTAAGGTAGGCACCTACACCGGATAATGTTCCACCGGTACCAACACCTGCAACGAAGATGTCCACCTGTCCGTCTGTCTGCTCCCAGATCTCAGGACCGGTTGTTGCCTTGTGTGCAGCAGGGTTAGCCGGGTTGTCGAACTGTCCAAGGATAACGGATCCCGGAGTGCTCTCCAAAAGTTCCTGTGCCTTGGCAATTGCGCCCTTCATACCCTTCGCACCTTCTGTCAGTACCAACTCTGCGCCATAGGCCTTCAGAATATTACGTCTCTCAACTGACATGGTATCCGGAAGTGTCAGCACAGCTTTGTAGCCCTTGGATGCTGCAACTGCTGCGAGTCCAATTCCGGTATTTCCGGATGTCGGCTCAATGATGGTTGCTCCCGGCTTAAGCTTGCCGCTCTTCTCCGCATCTTCAATCATTGCGAGTGCAATACGATCCTTAACGGATCCTGCCGGATTTAAATACTCAAGCTTAACAAGGATCTGTGCGTCTCCGGCGCCTGCTGCCTTCGCATAACGGCTGGCGTTTAAAAGTGGTGTATTTCCAATTAATTCTGCAGTGCTATTTACAATCTTGCTCATGTTCTATTCCTCCAAAGTTTCTATATTAACAGTTACACATTCGATCCGTGCAACATCGCTTCTCAAGTAAATTAGGATACAGTTGCTTCATTAAACACTTCTCCTTTCCTGCTCATTTTCAGGTTACTTGATCGAAACCCGCCCCTGCTTTGATAAATGACTTCGCTCCCAAGCGGTTTTATCTCCCTTTATTCCTACGGGGTTACTAGGTTTATTTGATCTTGATATGATTATATCAAAGAATATTCGGATGTCAACCTTTTTTCACAGAATATTCTGCAAACGTTTTCACCCTTGGCTCGTTGTTATATAAAAAGAACTGCAGGGGGTCTCAAAGCAAGATCCTCTGCAGTCTGTTCTTCATCTAATTATGTTCTTTTACATCTCCCCGGTCTACCACGATCCGATAGCCACGGCTCTCTGCCCTTCTTGTAAGGCAGGCTCTGCATTCACTTGTCACATCCTCTACGCAAATCTTATTCTCGTAGAGTGCATACATCTTCCGGTATTCCGTCGGGGAACAGTTCGGCATCACAACATTTGCTCCAACGGAAAGTCCCATCTCCCTGCCCAGAGGATGAATCGTTCCCAGAGCGGTTGTCGCCGGAAGCAAAGCATACGGAAACATCAGCCGAAGCATGGCAAGACAGCGAAGGGTCATGGCCATGGAACCGTTCTTCATATCCTTAAACGGTGTGCTCCGATGAACAAGGTAAGGTCCGATTCCGATCATATCCGGACGAAGCTTCTGCAGAAAACGAAAATCCGCCAGCAGGGTCTGCGGTGTCTGATACGGAGAGCCTACCATGAAACCGGCACCGATCTGATAACCGATCTCCTTCAAATCATAAAGGCACTGCATCCGGTGTTCAAAAGACATGGCCTTCGGATGAAGCTGATTGTAATGCTCCTCTGTCGCTGTCTCATGCCGAAGCAGATAGCGATCCGCTCCTGCCTCATAAAATTTCCGGTAGGATTCCTTGTCCTTTTCCCCAAGGGAAAGTGTAAGGGCGCATCCCGGAAATTCCACCTTGATTCGGGTGATCAGACGAACCATATCCTCATCCGTAAAGGTCAGATCTTCTCCTCCCTGCAGGACAAAGGTACGAAAACCGAGTTCGTAACCTTCCCGACAGCTTTCCAAAATCTCCTCCTCTGTCAGACGGTAGCGTTTGACCGCATGATTCTCTCCTCTGATACCGCAGTAATAACAGTTGTTTTTGCAGTAGTTTGTGAATTCAATCAGACCTCTGACATAGACATCGATGCCGTAGTTTACTCTTCGAACCTCATCTGCCGCTGCAAAAAGCGCCTCTTCCTCCTCTGTAAATTCCGGGTGAAGCGGAAGACGCCCCTCTTCATGCCCCTCTTCACATAAGGAAGGGGTATTCGGGAAAAATTCCTCCACCGAAAGCCCCGTTGGCATGGTCAATAACTGCACCAGTTCTTCATCGGATGCATCCCCTGTCGTTTTCAGTTTCTCAATTATCTGTAAATTTGTCATATCTTATGGTATCACCATTTCTAATATCTTTCCGACTGAGTTAAAATGCCTGGTGTTTCACTACTTCATATTCATTGTCCGACTGATAATAGGGACATTCTCTGTAATGGCCGGAATACAGCCTTGCCAGATCATCCTCATCCATATCCATGTCACAGACATATTCTTCCATTTCCTCGTCGTACACCAGATTGTTACAGGTGTCACATGCCTTTCCTGAAGCCATGGCTCATCCTTTCTTTCTCTTCTTTCCTCTATGAAAGTAACGCGCGAAGCCCTCCGCCAAGCAGACAGGCAATCAAAAGGGACACAATGACAATGAGGTAGGAAAACTGCTCATGTCGTTTGCCCCAGGGTGTTTTCATAATCAGACAATAGATGATTACGCCTGCAAAACATGCTGCCACGTTAATAAACAATCCAAGCCAATCCATGGTTACACACTTTCTTTCTCTTACTTATGTATCTTAAATGAACATACCCAAAAGTCCGTAGAAAATACTGCTGATGATCACCGTCGCCATGGCAATTCCAATCAACTCGGCAATCACACTTTTCTTCAGATCCATATCCAAAAGGGCTGCAATCAGGCTGCCCGTCCATGCTCCCGTTCCCGGGAGTGGAATGCCCACAAAAAGTAACAGTCCCATAAACTCCGACTTCTCCAGCCTTCCGCTTCGCTTTTTGGCGTGACCGAAAACCCAGTCTGCAATTTTATGAAAATGCTTCGTTCCCGCCATCCAGTTCAGGATCTTCTTAATAAAAAGAAGGATGAATGGAATCGGAAGAATATTTCCAATGACACAGATCGGAATCGCAGTCAAAAGCGGCACCTCCAACAGCTTTGCCGCAATCAGTCCGCCTCTGCATTCCAGCAGAGGGAACAGTGAAATCAAAAATACACACAATTCCTTCGATATATGCTGCCCAATGGTGGATGTAAACCACGTGACGATGGCATCCATAGTGTAAAACCTCTTTCCTTGTCTTATTCTGACTTAATCGCCTGCCCTCCAACCGGCCTGCTGCAGATATTCCTCTAAAAATGTATAGAGACGCTGCATCTGCTGATCGGTCCCTATGGTGATTCTCAGATAATTATCAATTCTTGGCTGGTTAAAGTGGCGGACAATGATGCCGGCTTCCCGAAGTGCTGTAAACAGCTCCTTTGCCGGCACGCTCTCATGTCTTGCAAAAATAAAATTCGTCCGGGAATCCGGGAAATGGAAGCCCAGTGCCCGAAGGCGCTGCTTTGCCTCTTCTCTTGTTGCTACAATCTTTTGACAGCAGGAGGCAAAATAGTCCGGATCCGAAAGGGATGCCACACCGACCTTCATCGTAATTGCATCCATCGTATAGGAGTTAAAGGAGTATTTAACGTCCGAGAGATACTTTATCAGTTTTTTACTTCCAAATCCATAACCGATCCGGCTTCCTGCCAAAGATCTCGACTTCGAGAAGGTCTGCACCACCATAAGGTTATCAAAGGTGTTAATCATAGGAAGAACCGATGTCGCTCCAAAATCCACATAAGCCTCATCTATGATCACAACCACATCCGGATTGTTCTCCACAATACTGCGGATAGCTGAAACATTCGCATCAATTCCCGTCGGTGCGTTGGGGTTTGGAATGACAATTCCCCCAATCGGTCCCTCTCGTCTTCCGCCCCGCTCTCTTGGGATATAGTCGAGGGGATCGATGGTAAAGTCCTCCTTTAACGGCACCGTTTCAAACGGTATTTCAAACTCCTGTGCCCATACATCATAAAAAGAGTAGGTAATATCCGGGAATAAAACCGGATCCTCCGAATGGAAGAAGGTCAGAAACGACATCGCCAGTACGTCATCACTTCCCACGCCTACAAAAACCTGATCCTTTGGAACCTGATAGGTGTCTGCGATGGCAGAACTCAATTCCGCCACGGCAGGATCCGGATATTTGCGAAGCTGCTGCACATCAAAGGAGCGGATCGCCTCCTGTACCGCCGGTGCCGGTGGATACGGATTCTCATTGGTATTCAGTTTCACAATGTTTTCCATCTTTGGCTGTTCCCCCGGCGTATAAGGTGATACCCGGTGGATTCTTCGCTCCCACGCTTTCATTTCTTCTCCCATATTGTGTCCTCTTCTTTTCTTTTTCTTTTCCTATCCCCTGCCGGAAGCAGGAGACCTACTCATTTTATATGCAAAAGACCCCGCTGGCAAGTTTGCAATGTTCCCTGCCTGCGGAGTCTTGTTCCATCCTAGATTATTCGCTTGCCTTCTTTGCAGAAGATGTCGGCATCTGGTAGACAATAACCGGGAATCCTGACTGTACATATCCAAAAATCGTCTCTGCGGATTTTGGAGGAAGATTGATACATCCGTGGGACCCGTTCGTCTTATAGATATTGCCGCCGAAGCTGCTTCTCCATGGGGCATCATGCATTCCGATATTACCGTTGAACGGCATCCAGAATGCCACATCACTGGAGTAGTTTTCGCCCTTTAAGGTCGCATCCTTCTCCTTGTAATTCACGCGGTAAACACCCGTCGGTGTTCCACGCTTCAGACCGGTATTGCCGGATACGAAATCAGACTCAAACACCCGCTCTCCATCGACAATCAGGAACAGATGCTGTGTTGACAGATTGATCTCAACATAAGAATTACCGTAATCGTGCTTATAACTTCCATGGTTGGCCGCATCATAATGATAGATGAAGTCACGCGTTACATCTTTACCGCCCTTGACATCCTTCTTAAGCTGTTCCTTCTCGGCATCGTAGTTGATCCACCAGCCGTAGTTACCGCCGGACACGGTAACCGTCGGTCCATAAGATGTCTTAAGCTCACGCGGCAGACCGAAGGTATTGAATTTATATCCCATACTCTTGACAAAGGCTGACAGGCCTTCCTCATCAAAAACAACCTTGCCTTTTTTATTGATCTTAACCCACTTCGACTGTTCCTCTTTGCTTACCTCGTAGGTTCGATCTCCCATGTCGTATGTAATATTCGCCTTCATATAACGATTCAGCTTATTCATCTGATCGTTTAAGGTCTCATCATCCTTTTTAACCGTCGGCTGAATGTAGCACATGTCATCTCTAAGCTTAAGCTCCGGAGCAAGGGAGAGGATATCCTCATCCAGCTTCTTTGCAAACGCCTTCCGGTCCACCTCGTTGCCATAGACTTCTTCCTTGATGATATAGCCATCCTCATCAATATCCAGCTTGGCATTCTCTGTCTTGACAATGTCGGTTGTGGTCACACAGGACAAAGACTTCAGCATAGATTTAAGGGCAGCCTCATCATACTGAACGGCATAGGACGGCGTCGTAAGGTTTTGCTTTTTGCCGAAGAGACGTACCGGCCAGGTCCAGCTGTTCTGCTGCTCCAGCAGGGTGTCCGCAGCCTTCTTTGCAGAAGAGCGGTCCATCGCAAGAGAAACCTCCTTACCATAGATGACGTCCGCTGTCTTATCACCTGTGATATTCAGCTGATACGAATCCACCTCCTTCTGGAATTCTCCCACCAGATCCTCTGTCTTCTGATTCGAAATCTCACCGATTCCGGTCAGTACAGTATTCGGAAGGAAGTGACTTCCAAAATAAACTCCTCCTGCAATATAAACCGCTGCAAGACCACCAAGGATGCAGCCTGACGTAATGCATAATATTTTCTTTGCACTCATATATTTTTACCTGTTATCCTATTTGTGTATTTTTAGCCACATTGCTAACATTCTACACCTTACGATTTATTATTTCCAGCCCTGTCAGACAATCCATGCGTCTCTTCTCTTATAATTCCTCAGCCTCCGTGATCCACAAGGCACCGGATGCATCACTTGGCATTCTCCAGTCTCCTCTCGGAGATAAGGCCACGCTTCCCACCTTCGGTCCGTCCGGAAGAGCGGATCGCTTGAACTGCTGAGAGAAGAATCTGCGATAGAAGGTTACAAGCCACTTCTTGATTACCGCATCCTCGTATACCCCCTGAAAGGCTTTCTGTGCAAGACGATAAATTTTCGATGGGGTAAAACCGTAGCGCATCACATAGTAGAGGAAGAAATCGTGCAGTTCATAAGGTCCCACAAGATCCTCTGTCTTCTGCGCGATTTCTCCTTCCTTCGGAGGAAGAAGTTCCGGTGAAACCGGAGTATCCAGAACATCCAGAAGAATTTCCCGGAGTTTCGGCGCCTTGTTTTCACATTCAGCAGCGACATAGGCTACCAGATGGCGCACCAGCGTCTTAGGAACCGATGCGTTCACGCCGTACATCGACATATGATCTCCGTTATAGGTCGCCCAACCCAGAGCAAGCTCTGATAAATCGCCGGTTCCAATAACCATTCCGCCATGCTTGTTGGCAAGGTCCATCAGAATCTGTGTCCTCTCTCGTGCCTGACCGTTTTCGTATGTTACATCATGAACGGCTTCATCATGGTCAATATCCGCAAAATGCTGCCGTACCGATGCGGCAATATTCACCTCCCGGAATGTGGCCTTCAGTTCATGGATCATCTGCACTGCGTTGTCATGTGTTCGATCCGTCGTTCCGAACCCCGGCATGGTAACGGCTAAAATTCCCTTTCGATCCAGCGAAAGCAGATCAAAGGCACGCACTGTCACAAGGAGGGCAAGGGTTGAATCCAGTCCTCCGGAAATTCCAATGACCGCTGTCTTACAATGGGTATGCTCAAGTCTCTTGCGAAGTCCGTAGGCCTGAATGTTAAGAATCTCTTCGCAACGCTCGGAAAGTTCATCCCGGTGTCCCGGAACAAACGGATGCGGATCCACAAACCGTGTCAGGGCAATCTTTTCCGGCTCCAGGCGGAAGGCCACCTTTCGATAACCTTCAGAGGAGATTTCAAAGGTATTCATTGCACTTCGTCTGGAGGCAATCGCATCAAGATCCAGTTCGGTGATGCACATTCCCTCTTCAAAAGGCTTCGTCTGGGATAAAAGTCTTCCATTCTCGGCAATCATACTGTGTCCGGAATATACCACATCCTGTGTGGATTCTCCGCTTCCTGCATTCGCATAGAGATATCCGCAGTACAGACGTGCTGACTGATCCACCACAAGATTCCGTCGGTATCCGCTCTTGCCGGTCAGCTCATCCGAAGCAGAAAGGTTTACAATCACAGTGGCTCCTGCCCCTGCCAGTGCAGTGGACGGCGGATTCGGAACCCAAAGGTCTTCACAGATCTCCGCTCCCACTTTTAATCCGGCAACATTCTCGCAGGAGAAGATCAGATCCTCTCCGATTGGAATGGTGTGATTGTGATATACAACATCCTCTCCCCGCACCGGTCCCGGTGTAAAGTAGCGGAGCTCATAGAATTCATTGTAGTTCGGAAGATGCTTCTTCGGAACAAATCCAAGAATTCTTCCGTGGCAGAGTGCCGCTGCCACATTCCTCAGATGTCCCTGATACATCAGCGGCAGTCCCACAAACACCAGAGCATCAATGGAAATTGTAGCATCTGCAATTCTGCGAAGCTCGATCAATGCTTCATTTTGAAGCTTCTGCTGATAGAACAACTCGCCACAGGTGTAACCGGTAATACAAAGTTCCGGAAAAACCATGACCTTGGCGCCCTGTTTCGCCGCCTTCTCAATCCAGTTACGAATCTCTTCTCCGTTCGCCTTCGTATCTGCAACGGTTACCTTCGGAGTAATTGCGGCTACTCTGATATATCCGTCAGTCATTCTTATCCTTCTTTCTGTTCTCCTTCATGGCCTTGATCTCATCGATGGTGAAATTATATGCCTTGTTGCAAAACTGGCAACGAACCTCCACCGGCTTGTTGTCATTGATGATATCATCCAGATCCGCATCCTGTAAGGTTGCAAGGGACTTCTCCACACGCTGTCTGCTGCAGTCACATGCAAACTGTGCATCCTTTGTCTCGGTCACTCTCACATCAAATCCAGCCAGAACTCGCTTTAACATATCCTCTGGTGTGTTTCCCTCTTCGAGCATCGTTGTAACAGGAGGAATTCCCGTCAGATTGTTTTCCAGTCGGGTGATGGTCTCATCGTCCGTATCCGGCATCAGCTGAATGATAAAACCGCCGGCAACCTTAACGGTGTTTTCCTTTGTCATAAGGACACCCAGACCGACAGAGGAAGGAATCTGCTCACTGGATGCAAAATAATAGGTAAGATCCTCTGCAATCTCTCCGGTGCGAAGCTGTACCGTTCCCACATAAGGATCCTTTAATCCGATATCGCGGATTACCGTAAGAAAACCGTTTCCGATGGCTCCTCCCACATTCAGCTTTCCGTCCCTCGGTGGAAGGGTCACCTGCGGATTATGCGCAAATCCTTTTACATTTCCATGGGAATCCGCTGTAATGGTAAGTCCCTTTGCCGGGCCGTCCCCACGGAACTGTAAGGTCAGAAGATCCTTGTCCCCATCCAGCATCATGCCCATCATAAGGGCTGCGCTCATGCTTCGTCCCAGAGCCGCTGTAATCTCCGGGGAGGTGTTATGGTTCATACGTGCCGTCTCCGTCAGCTGACGACTGGTAATGGCAAATGCACGAATCTGGTCATTGGCTGCAATGGCACGAATCATATAATCTTTCATAGTGGTTCCTTTCTTTCTTCCATGGCCTCTTCATGTGTAACAACATGGGGCTGAATACTTCCATCTTTATAATATCCCGGCCTTTCCGGGTCTTTTTGACATTCTCTACATAAAAACACAGCGCGCTGCGTATCTTCCTTTACGTCTCCGCCGCCATCGCTGTCCCAGACAGCAAGCAGTTCCATACCGGCCTTACGCACCAGAGCCTTTACCTCATCCACAGAATAGGCTTTCTGCGCGTGCTCTTCTTTGAAGCGATAAAAAGCCAGTTCCTCTTCTGTCACTTCATCCGCATCTTCCAGCTCTTCCCACAGAAGATCTTCCCGGACAAACATGGTCACATCATAGTAATTGATTCCGGTGGTCCTGTCATAGTTGTTTTCCCAGATGATACTTCCATTCTCTCTCTGGTCCGTAAAGGTGTTACGGCCAAGCACCCTTTCATATAGGTAAGGGGTCTTCAGATCGAACAAAAAAACCCCGCCGGGATCCAGGTAGTTATTCACCAGGCGAAGGGTGGTAAAAAAATCCTCCGTTGACGTAAGATAGTTCATACTGTCGCAGACCGAAACCACCGCCTGTACCGTTCCGAAAAGTTCCAGATCCCGCATATCCTGCTGCAGATATAAGATACTGTCTTCGCAGGACACATCCTCTTCGCTCTGCCGGAGCATCTCCTTTTCCCGGGCAACATCCAGCATCTCGGATGACAGGTCCACACCAATCATCTCATATCCCTTTTGTCTTAAGCGCTCCGTCATCTGTCCGGTTCCACAGCCCAGATCGAGCACGATCTTCTGCTTTTTCTTTTCTAAATAAGGCGCAATCACCTTATGGATATCCTCGCACCAGCGATCATAGGGAATCTGATCCATAAACAGATCATACACCCTGGCAAAGGAAGTATAGCTATCCATATATTCTCCTGTCCTGCCTCATGCAAGACCACCTGTCTTCATGAGCTGAAATTTCGGTCAATCCATACTATCATACAACATCTCTGCCTCACATGGCAATTTTAGTGCCTACTTTGACTTTTTACGCCCGTCTTTGTATACTCGAAACAGTGCATAGTATAGAGGACACGTATATGATAAATTTCAAGAAAATCTTTTCCAAAAATATAAGACCGTTCGAAGAGAGCACTCCGCCTACCTTCGATCATCATATAACCGGCAGCATCAAAGCCTATTATAAAAGACGGATCTACTCCCCGATTTTTTATCTTCTTTTGCTGCTCCTTCTTGCCGGAATCTTTCCTGTCCGCTCCATGATATCGCCACGGCATCTGACCAGTCTGTCCAGTATTGCCACCGCTTATAAAAGGCACAGTTCCTACGGGAAAATTACCCTGAAGAATCTGTATTTCACCGGATACCGTCAGTACTGGCTGGGCGCTACCAGGGGCTATTACTACTACACGGTCATGAACGATAAAGTCGTGCTGGTTCTTCTCGATCCTCTTACCAGTGAGCAGGGAAATCCTACCATTAAGAATGTAACGGTTCGTGCACGCATCTTAAAAGATCCTGCAACCCGTCCTCTGGTTCTCGAACGCCTGGCGGAGGATTTATCCTGGACCCGGCAGGGACTTACCGGTTCCGTGTCACATTACACTCTTTCCGAACCGGATGCCACCGGCCTGTTGCCGAGAGTCTTTGTGCTCGCCTATGTGGTCACCGGGCTGTTTGCCATCCTCAGCATTATCTCCTACCTGCTGTATATCCGCTATCCTGCGTATTCCCGGCAAATCCGCCGCCTTGCCCCTTACGGCAATCCCCGCAAGATGCTGAAAGAAGCAGAGGAGGAATTGTCCACTCTGCCGCAGCTGGCAACCGAGGACATGTTCATCACACAGCATTATTTCATTGAGACGAGTACCTACGGTGTTGCCATTGTTCCCATCCGTGAAATCCTGTGGATCTACAAATACTCCACCCTGCATAAGCTCTTCTGGCACCATTTTGCCATCAGTTACACCCTGTGCCTGACCTGTAATAAGCATCGCTATCTGCGCTGTCCGAAAAATACCAAGAGCAACATCGACGGTATCATGGACTACCTTGCGGAGGCCAACCACGATATTCTGGTCGGTTTCTCGGAAGAAAACAGAAGAAAAGTGGAAGTGATCCAAAATGATCTCCTTCCACTTCGTAAAATTCTTGCGTTCTTATCAAGACGCGTATAGCTTATCCGATCTGACGGATCATCCATTGATAAAGGTCTGAAAAGACCTTTTCCCGATCCATCTCCTGAAGGATCTCATGACGGTCACCTTCGTACAGACGCATCGTAACGTCCTTAAGTCCGGCCTTTTGAAATTTCTCGTAGGCCTTCTTCACACCCTTTCCAAGGGAGCCTACGGGATCATTCGCTCCGGAAACGAAAAGAACCGGAAGATCCTTTCGTATCTTCTCGATGTTCTGAATCTGATTATCAAAATACATCGCACGAATCAATCCAAGGTATCCATTCACCGAAAACAGATAGGTATCCATCGGATCCGCATAATATTTCCGGACGCTTTCCACGTTGGTGGATAACCAGCTGTCCTCCGGAACACTTCCATCCATGTTGAATTTATGATAGTCTCCGGCGAACAGAAAATTCGTAACGAATCTGCTCTTATAATCTCTTCCATGAAAACGCTTTACGATGCGAACCACAGCTCTTGCCACATGAAGTGCCACATCCGGTGTGGTACCGGTTCCCATAAGGATCGCACCCTTAAGTCCATTCAGTTCATCTGCTTTTACAGAAAGAAAACGGCGTGTCATAAAGCTTCCCATGGAGTGTCCGAGAATAAAATGCGGAACTCCCGGATAACGGTGCTCTGCCAGCTTATAGTTCGTCAGTATATCCTCCACCTTCACCTCTTCCGGGTGACTGCAGTGCATAATACCCCATTCCTTATCCGACAGCTCCGAAACCGAATGACCATGTCCGATATGATCATGCCCTACCACGGCAAATCCCCTATCAACCAGATACTGCGCAAATTCCTCATATCGTTCGATGTATTCGATCATTCCGTGAACCAGCTGAAGAAGTGCAACCGGCCTGCCTCCGAAGCTTGCGTAGTCATCGTCTGCAGACCAGCATACGCCGTGAATCTTAGTTCCCAAATCATCCGAAGATATAAAAGTATAATTTTCTTTCTTCATAATGCTCCTCTCCCTTTTACCCCTTTATTTTAACAAAGGCATCATCAATCAAGCAAGTATTCTCCGATGATTACCTGCATACTGCTCTGCCCCCGGAACACATTAATCGACGGATAGTAGGTGATGGACAGTTGAACCGGATTGCTGCGGCCGGCATAGGCTGCCTCCAGTATATCCTGGCCATATTCCTCCCGTATCGCATCATCAAAAGCTTCTCCATCACCAAAAAACAAGCCATCGATCCGATTGTATGGATCATCTCCGTACGACAGCACAAGCTTTCGGTACTGTCCCTGTTTTCCGATCGGATAAATCCCCATGATGCTGATCTTTTTATCTGCAAAAACAGGCTTTGGATTCGCATTTCCAAAAGGTTCAAGAATGGAAAGCTCCTCGATCCTGTTAAAATTCAAATAACTCAGCGGCATCGGAACATCAATCAGGATCTTCGGTTCAAGATCTTTTTCCTCCAGCCCGCAGTCCTCATTCATGATGTCGCGCAAATAATCCACATCGCAAGCCTTCATGGATAAGCCCGCTGCCATAGGATGTCCTCCAAACTTTGTGAAAACACCCTCGCCTCTTTCCTCCATACTGCGCTGGTTGGCCTGCTGCATTTTCTCATACATGGAGTAGGTCTCGATACTTCTTCCCGAACCCTTTACCCCTTCCTCTCCGTCACAGAGTACGAAGGTCGGCCGGTAGTAACGTTCCTTGATACGTCCGGCAATGATACCGCAAAGACTCTCATGAAGGGTTGGAATATAGATCACAAGGACCTTTGCATCCTGCATTCCCTGCTGCTCCACCATTTCCATTGCCAGTTCGCAGCCCTCCTCCGTCATCGTCTTACGCTGCTCGTTGAGACTGATCAGTCTTGCAGCCATGGCGGTGGCTTTGCTCTCATCCTCTTCCATCAAAAGTTCAAGTCCCAGTTCTGCCGTATCCAGTCGTCCCGTCGCATTAAATGCCGGTCCTAACACGAAGCCCACGTGGTAGGAATTCAGACTTCCCTTTTCAATTCCGTTTCTGGCAATCAACGCCTGTATTCCCTTATTGTCACATTCTTCCAGGGCAGGAAGTCCAAAGGCAACCATCGTTCTGTTCTCTCCTAACAGAGGCATGATATCACAGATGGAGGCAAAGGCCGCCATGGGAAGATAGTCCATGGCTCCGTCTTTTCCTGCCCGCTGAAACAGGGCTGTAATCAGCTTCCACGCCACAACGGCTCCGCAGATCTCAGGGAAGGGATAGGAATCGTCCACACGGTGCGGATCAATGACAGCGTCCGCCGGCGGAAGATGGTATTCCTTTTCCTCTCCCTGTTCTGTCTCTTTCACGGTAAAAGGAATCGCATGATGGTCTGTTACAACAACGGTCATATTCTTCTCTTTTGCAAGGGAAATGGCCTCTCTTGCAGCAATCCCGTTGTCACAGGTAATCACCATCTCGATGCCTTCTTCTGCCGCACTTTCGATCATTTCCGGATTCACACCGTAGCCGTCATGAATCCGGTGGGGTATGGCATAGTCACAGTCTGCTCCAAGTCTTGTCAGTGCATGCTTTAGAATATAGGTCGAGAAAATGCCATCCACATCATAGTCTCCGATGATCCGGATCTTTCGCTTTTCCTCCATTGCCTTTTCCAGAATCTCACAGGCTTTTTCCATGTCCTTCATTAAGAACGGATCATGCAGCGTGGACAGATCCGGATGAAGATAGTTCTCCATCTCCTCTTCTTTCACATCACGATTGACCATCAGCCGGGCCGTCACCGGATCGATCTGAAACCGGTTTGCCAGTGCTGTAAAATCCGCTCTTTTTGCCTTAACCTTCCAGTTTGCCATGTAAAAACCTTTCTTTATCTCAAAAAAAAGGTTAAGGCCGCTTCCAAGCCTTAACCCTGTCATCTTTACTTATCGCCATTACGATGTTCCTGACATTTGTCGAGGAATTTATACAGAAGTGTATATAAAGAGGATGCATCCTCCGGATCCAACGCCATACATGCCTTCATCTCACCCGGCACAGCCAGCGCTTCATCACGCAATGCTTCACCTTCCGGTGTAATCGAAATCAGAAGATTACGCTCATCTTCCTTGCTTCTGTGACGACGAATGAAGCCTTTCTGCTCAAGCTTCTTAAGAAGAGGCGTCAATGTACCGGAATCCAGATACAGACACTCTCCAATCTCTTTCACATTCATCTGCTTCCTCTCCCACAGAACCATCATGGTAATATACTGGGTGTAGGTCAGATCCAGTCGTGACAAAAATGGCTTATAGCTGCGCACCACCTCTTTTGCACATGCGTACAAAGGAAAACACAGCTGATTCTCCAGTCTTAAGCAAGAGTATTTCTCCTGCTGTACATTCTTTTCATTATCCATAAACTCACTTCTCACATTCTTGCATATATTATAGCAATCATATTGTACGCAATGGATTAAATTTTGTCAAGAATTTCGTGTATGAAGAATATACTTTTCAATAACTTTCGCGACTCCATCGGAATCATTCGTGTCTGTAATGATGTCTGCAAATTCTTTCACTTCATCGTAGGCATTCTCCATCGCAACGGAAAGCCCTGCAAATTGCAGCATCGGAATGTCGTTATAACCGTCTCCGCATGCAATGAGCCGCTCTCTTTCCACTCCGATCTCCTCCAGTAATACAGCAAGAGCTGAAGCCTTCTCAATTCCATTCGGCGTGATCTCCAGGAAATACGGCTCTGAGAAAAATGCATTCACATCCCCGGAAAGCTTCCGTTGAATCTCTTCATAAGGTGCTTTCAGATTCTTCGGATCTCCTACGATCAAAAATTTCATTACAGGATCATTGGCCGCTTCCATATCCAACCGGTCGACTCTTCGAATCGGAATCTGGTTGATCGCAGCTTCCTTTTTCACATAAGGATCCTCGGGATTCTCTGTGATGACCCCTTTCTTATCGTAGGTCATGGCCGTCACATTATATTTACGGGCAATATGACAAATGGTGTGGTAGAATGCCACATCCACCGTTGTCCTCCGAAGAGCCGCACCACGACCACAGGACCAGATCTCACCTCCGTTGTAGGAGAGGATATAGCCTCCGTATTTCTTAAGTTCCAGATCTCTTGCAATTTTCTTGACACCCGGTACTGGTCGTCCCGTTGCCAGGATGACGGCACAGCCATCCTTTGCAGCTGCAATAACAGCCTTTTTCGTCCTTTGCGTTACTTCCTTTCTGGAATTGGTCAAGGTTCCATCCAGATCCAAAGCAATTGCTTCGTACTTCATTGCTTACACTTCCTTTATCATTCCGGATAAATCAGATTCTTCTCCGTCGCATTCTCAAGTACCTTTAAATATTTATCGGCCAGATAGTTTGCCATCCCCAGATTCATATCCAGATAATTTCCACAATCCTTCGCTGCTGCTCCCGGAATCTCACCCTTATAATCACGGATAAAGGTAAAGAGCTCAATGATCAGCGGAAGAATCTCCTGACTGGTATACTCACCGGCTAACAGAAGATAGCAACCGGTACGGCATCCCATCGGTCCAAAGTATACCATCTTCTCCCCATATTCCTTATGGTTTCGAAGGAAGGTTGCCGCCAGATGCTCGATGGTGTGAAGCTCCGCCGTGTTCATAACAGGCTCACGGTTCGGAGCGGTCATGCGAAGATCGAATGTGGTGATGGTCGCATCATTGTAATGGTCCACACGAGACACATATACGCCAGGTAACAGATCGAGGTGATTGATTGTAAAACTTGTAATCTTTTCCATTTTTCCATCCTTTCTTTTGATATAAAATACAAAAAAAGCAGATGCAAGGGCATCTGCCAATATCATGCGGATAACAGGACTTGAACCTGCACGGGGTTACCACTAGAACCTAAATCTAGCGCGTCTGCCAATTCCGCCATATCCGCATAGCTTATAACAGCCAAGTGGTATTATAGCGGATTTTCCTGTGCAATACCAGCGTTTTTTGTAATAAAGTTATGCACTTTATTCACAATTTGTTCATAATTCTTAATTTTTTACTAACCCATATATTGTGGTTTGATATCCACTATCCCCAATTTTTTTCGACGAAAAATGTGGATAAAGTGGATAACTTCGTTGATAACCTCTTATTTACCTTATTTTTGCACTTTTTTGTCCACTTTTTTCTGTGGATAACTGTGGATAACTTTAACATTCATCCACAATTTTCCACACACAAAGTCCCGGGAACCATTTACGGTTCCCGGGACCCTTATACAAGATTATTAGTCAAGACTCGCTCGCGAGTCTTGCGCGCCGGATTCGGGTCTGCTTCAGCAGACAAATTCCTGTCCGAATCCGTGCGCATCCTCGCGGAGCGTTTAACTCAGTCGGAGCTTGTACCCCGACTGAGTTGAAAGGAATTACTTCTTTGTAGCGTACAGGAAGTACTTCATTCCGTATACAGTAACAGTAACGCCGTCTACATTACCCTTCTGCATGTAGATATCGTTATAGTAGTAGATTGGGATAACTGCCCATGTATCCATAAGCATATCCTCAGCCTTGTGCATCTTATCTACACGGCTAGCAAAATCAGATGTGTTTCTGATCTCATCGATTAACTT
>FMTN01000070.1 GCA_900100095.1 Lachnospiraceae bacterium C10 | reverse complement strand
TTAGGTTTCGAGTCTTCTCGAATAAAATTCTCTTGGAATCTTTCAAGGTTGTTTCACTGTTCAATTTTCAAGGAACTTGTGTTTGCTGTTCTCTGTGACAGCTTATTCATTATATCCAAGCTATTCCAGTTTGTCAAGAACTTTTTTAAATTATTTCAAGCCCTCAACCACTTCATCCGAAGTGACAGCTATATTAGGATAGCAAATTCATCTGCTCCTGTCAAGGATTTTTTCACACCAGTGAATTCATATCCTTTTGCTACCTCAGCGGCAACTTCTGTATATTATCAAAACATATGACCTCTGTCAATAGTTTTCTTCTCCGCATTCTACTCTTTTTCCAGAAGTTGGATCATCTTCCGGATCATCCATTGTAAATTCCGCAGATCCAGCTCTACATCACCGGTCTCCAGTGAATGATTTGCCTTCTCCACCTCATACAACGTGATTTCCTGCTCCGCACACCTGGAGCATATTACTTTTGTGTTAGCCCATGGATCCTGATTTCCATGAAAAACGATACTGTCTTTCCTTAATTTGGGCTGCAGTGTTTCTTCCAGTGGTGTTAAAAGAAGCAACTTCGTTTTTTCTTTTTGCTGGTCTGATAGCCTTTCGTATACCTTTGCTGCCACAGCACTTCCTATACTCTTTCCAACGAAAATAACCTGTGAAGCTTCTGTTAGCCTTTGTTGTGAAACTTTACGTTCATATATTTCTATCCCCTGCTGGATTGCATCTACAATCAGTGCATGATTCCCCTGCAGATTCTCCTTTCTTAAACAGGTATAGTCCAGTGTCACGACCTGTACTCCATTCGATCTTAACCATTTGATTATGTAATATAGCAATGGTTTGTCACAGGTATATCCGATCCCCGGAAAGATAACGGCTATTTTGTTCTTCATAACTTCCTTCTGACTTCCTTTCCACGCTTATACCCAAAAAAATCTGATGCGTCTTATTCATATAATAAAATTATATTGGGACGTAACTTAGGCTCGTTGTAATACAAAAGACCAAGAACTTTCGTTCTTGGTCTTGTAGCTCCCCAAGTAGGACTTGAACCTACGACACTTCGGTTAACAGCCGAATGCTCTACCGACTGAGCTA
>FMTN01000012.1 GCA_900100095.1 Lachnospiraceae bacterium C10 | reverse complement strand
CACTACCGCCGTTGGAAATTCCGCTCTGGCAGGTGCGAAGAAATTCCTGCTTCAGGGAGATACAGGACGCCTGCAAAGAATTCAAAACAGCGCCAGAGAAATCCTTCTGGCAGAGGATCCTGCCTTTGAAGCGTTGTACCTGAAGCATCTTAACCTGCCCAACTAGAAAAGGAAGGTGTGAAACAGAGGTCAAGACTCGCTCGCGAGTCTTGCGCGCCGGATTCGGGTCTGCTTCAGCAGACAAATTCCTGTCCGAATCCGTGCGCATCCTCGCGGAGCGTTTAACTCAGTCGGAGCTTGTACCCCGACTGAGTATAGTTTGTCATAACAACGAGCCTAAGTCCCACCGCAAGCTCGCTTGCGAGGGGGACTTAGGCGACTGTAGAACACCGAAAGGCTTTGCCTTGAGGTGTTCTACAGAGTTGAAATCGAGTAGGAGTCAGCCTATTCGATCGTGTAGGGATCTTGTTATGGCGGGCGAAGGCGAGTGGGCGCACCTGGAAGAATTTCACCGGAAACAGGCTAAAAAAGGAAAATCCGGTGAAAAAGTCAGGAAGCTAGTGACCGAATTTTGGTTCCGGATGGAAAAATTTCACCGGAAACTGGCTAAAAAGGCAAAATCCGGTGAAAAAGTCAGGATGCCTGTAACCGAAATTTGCTTCCGGAAGGGAAAATTTCACCGGAAACAGGTCAAAAAGGGGAAATCCGGTGAAAAAGTCAGAAAGCCAGTAACCGAATTTTGGTTCCGGAAGGGAAAATTTCACCGGAAACTGGCTAAAAAGGGAAAATCCGGTGAAAAAGTCAGGATGCCAGTTACCGAAATTCGGGTCCGGAAGGGTAAATTTCACCGGAAACTGGCTAAATAGGGAAAATCCGGTGAAAAAGTCTGGAAGACAGTATCCAAAATATTGTTCCGGAAGGAAAAATTTCACCGGAAACTGGTCAAAAAGGGAAAATCCGGTGAAAAAGTCAGAAAGCCAGTAACCGAAATTCGGTTCCGGGAGGAAGAATTTCACCGGAAACTGGCTAAAAAGGCAAAATCCGGTGAAAAAGTCTGGAAGACAGTAACCGAAATTCGGGTCCGGAAGGAGGAATTTCACCGGAAACTGGCTAAAAAGGAGAAATCCGGTGAAAAAGTCTGGAAGACAGTAACCGAAATTCGGGTCCGGAAGGGTATATTTCACCGGAAACAGGTCAAAAAGGAAAAATCCGGTGATATCCTGTGGCTGATGCTGGATATGGCTCGTTCAATAATTATATCTTTCGCGAGCAAAAAGGCATGGAAAAGTACATGAAGTTCACAATACTTAAAAAGGACGCATGAAAAACTGCTGTTTTCATGCGTCCTTCTCTTTTATTTAAATTCTATTACCCCATCTGTTCCAATGCCTGCTGCAAACCGATTGCAAACTGGTCGGCACAACTTGTTCCTTTGCCGCCACATTCATTGCCCTTCAGTACCTCAATGATGTGTGTCGCATCCTGTCCTTCCACCAGCTTACTTACAGCCTTCAGATTGCCATTGCATCCGCCGGTAAAGGAAACATGAGATACCTTTCCGTCCTCAATGGAAAATGCTATATCAACCGCACATACACCCTTTGGTTTAAAATGAAAATCAGCCATGTCTTTCTCCTTTTTCAAATTTAAATCACTATAACAATATAAAAAAGCCCGAAACCTTATTGGAAGGTTTCGGGCTCTACCGTACGTGCGTGAGAGGATTCGAACCCCCGACACCTTGGTCCGTAGCCAAGTGCTCTATCCAGCTGAGCTACACACACATATGAACCATCGGACTCTTTCGCATCCGACCTGATATATTATACTCGCCTTTTTTATAATATGCAAGCATTTTTTCAAAATACCTGAAACCTGAAACCAGCTGAAAGAAGCAGGCGAAAGTTTCACCTCCCCGGTAGATCTGAATTTGGATTTATTCTGGGAGAGGGACCTTGCGGGTGGGACTTAGGCTCGTTGTTATGCAAAAAGCACTGAATCATTAAGATTCAGCGCTCTTAATTTCACGTGCGTGAGAGGATTCGAACCCCCACACCTTGGTCCGTAGCCAAGGTATAACCATCGCATTTAAGCCATTTGTAGCCATCATGTTGCAGGTGGTGTTGCAGTCTGCGATTTCATTATATTATCCTTCCCTCACATTTTTGCTGACATCATCAATAAACTCCTCCATCATTTTTGCAATCTGGGCAGCCTGCGACACGCCGGCTGCTTCACAGGCTGCAGCAAATCTGTCAGCCACATCTCCTTTTAGCTTGAATCCCTTTACCTTATAGCCAACCTTCTTTTGATACTTATCTGTCGCCTTTGTCTGTCTATTAGGGGCTCCTTTTGGCATGCATTACCTCTTCTTATTCCTTCTGTGCAGTGTTAGCGTAACTGTTACAGCTACTAGAATAGCTACTAATACCGAAATTCTCATTGCATTTTAGCGGCAAAGTGTTTATCTTTATAGTAAGGGACTAGCTCTGACCTAGCCCCCATTCTCTTAGTGATTGATAACCTGTTCGATGAGTTTAACAATCACTCCAGAGATAATCCCGGAGATGGCTCCGATTAGAATTTCTTCTAATCTTTGCTGTCTCCTTTTTGCTTTCTTTTTTTCTTTGCCACTTTTTCACCTCCTTTCTTCCTTGCTATATTATAATAACATAGTGTTAACCCTACGCCAACAGTTAAATCTTCCGAACCGCACAAAAATACCCCATCCATAGGGATGGGGCGTTTGAAACGGGACAACTGCATGTTCCAACAGTATTCAATTATTTTCGCAGCCTGCCGGATGACATCCTGGACGCAGCTGATCTAATCGGGGCATCAGTCAAAGGTGTTGCACAGCAATGACGAAAAAAGACGTATTTTGCCACCAGCGACAAAAAAGCTGGTGGCTATTTTTGCACAAATCGAGTAGGATGGCTCCTACTCGATTTCAACTCTGTAGAACACCTCAAGGCAAAACCTTTCGGTGCTCTACAGTTGCCAAAGTCCCTCTCGCAAGCAAGCTTGCAGATGGGACCTTGGCTCGTTGTTATACAAAAAGCCCCTTAAAGCCTTGATATCACTGACTTTAAGGGGCTTCTATTTCGTACGTGCGTGAGAGGATTCGAACCCCCGACACCTTGGTCCGTAGCCAAGTGCTCTATCCAGCTGAGCTACACACACATATTATAAAGACATAACTGCAGTCGCAACTATGCAATGCCGGCGACCGGGGTCGAACCGGTACGATGTCGCCACCACAGGATTTTAAGTCCTGCGCGTCTGCCTATTCCGCCACGCCGGCACGGATGAAAACATCCAAATGGGACCTACAGGGCTCGAACCTGTGACCCTCTGCTTGTAAGGCAGATGCTCTCCCAGCTGAGCTAAGATCCCAAAACGACCTGAGCGGGGCTCGAACCCGCGACCTCCGCCGTGACAGGGCGGCGCTCTAACCAACTGAGCCACCAGGCCAAATGTAATCTGGGTAATTAAGTTATAAATGGACCTTCGGGGACTCGAACCCGGGACCGACCGGTTATGAGCCGGTTGCTCTAACCAACTGAGCTAAAGGTCCAAAGTAGGACACGAATCAGCTGTCCACTTAGTGACTCCAACGGGAATTGAACCCGTGTTACCGCCGTGAAAGGGCGATGTCTTAACCGCTTGACCATGGAGCCATATCTCTCTGTCGCTGAGGTGTTTCCCCCGGCGACGTGTTATATACTATCACAGGATTTTTACCTTTGCAAGCTTTTTTTGAAACTTTTTTTCATTTCTTCTTCCAAAGGCCTATGATACAATGAAAAGAGCTGATAAATACGGCATTTGCAGCCATTTTACGAGAAGGAAATTCCATGAAAAAATTACTTGTTTACCAGAAAAACTGGAATAAAATTTTCATTTTTATTTTATTCTCCTTTTGTCTTTACTATATGGAACAGGGTTATTTTAACACCATCGTTGCCAAAAGTTATGCCCTTAAGGTCGCCATGGCTTTTTATTTTATTCCTTCCATTATTCTGTTGAGCTGTCTTTTCTTTTATGATGACTTCTTTTTTACAGTGAAACGTTCTTCTTTTACACTTACGGATGCTGCGGTTTTCCTCTTTGCCGGAAGCTGTACCCTCTCCACCCTCCTTTGCCCGAACCCTTATGAGGCATTCTTTGGCAACCGAGGCTGGATGGTCGGTCTCTGGTCAATCCTCGGATGCTGCTTCATCTATACACTCCTGCGCCTGGCTCCGGTGCCGGAAGGAGAGCTTATGACCCCGATCTGTCTTCTGACCCTTCCACTGTTTCTATGGGCCATTGCCAACGGTCTCGGAGCTGATCCTTTTCATCTGCATGAAAAGCTTCTTGCCTCACAGCGCTATGATTTCATCGCCTGCATCGGAAATATCAACGCCTTCTCCGGTTATCTCTCCCTTTTGCTTCCGGGGATCTATGCCGCCTTTCTCTTCGCTCCCCGCAGTAAGAGTCTTCTATTATATGCCGCCGTTTCCTTCCTTGGAACCATGGCTCTTTTTTACAACAACAGCGACGGCGGCCTGATCGGAGTCCTTGGTGCACTCGCCCTTCTGATTGCCCATTCTCTCCGGTTAAAAAACGGCAGGCGTCTTCTTTGGCTGCTTTTTCTCCTTTCGGCCGCCGGAAGTCTCTCGGAACTGACAGAGAAGACCATCCCCACTGCCATTCCGGTGAGGGAAGGACTTCCCGCTCTTTTCCTTCAATATCATATTCCCCTGACTGTGATGCTTCTTAGCCTCATCCTGCTGCTTCTTTCTTATAAGATAAAATACAGCTGCTACCGGCCTTTGCTGATCCTCTACCGGATCATGGTTACCGGAGTAGTTCTTGCCCTGCTCCTTTGGATCTGCCTTCACTTTACACCATCCTTTGGGAATAACCGGGGCTACATCTGGAGCTATGGAATTACAATTTTTGCCAGAGCCACCCCTTTGCAGAAATTCTTCGGCATCGGGCTGGAACGCTTCGGCATCTACACCGAGCGCTACTTCTCTTCCGAGATTCAGCGCATCTGGCACAGCCAATTAAACAACGCCCATAACGAATACCTGCAATACCTTGTTACAACCGGCATCTTGGGACTATGTGGCTATCTTTCCCTGCTGTTTTCCTCGCTTTATCGTTATATGACAGCAAAAAAGACCGGCCATGGGGCCAGTCCCTTTCTTTTTGGTATCATCGGCTATTTTACACAGGCTATGATCAACAATCCTCACAACCTGCTCCTTCCGGTTCTGTTTGTTTTTCTTGCTACGGTAGAAAACACAGCTTCCTCTAGAGATTAAGGAATACTCTTTGAATCCTTTGCAGTACGCCCCTTGGCCCGCTGTTCGATGCCATAAGGCTTCTGCAAAGGGACACATCGTTACTGATGATTGCATCCACATCCAGATCGATCATCTTATTGATGGTTGTTGCATCATTGACCGTCCAGACAAAGATTCCTTTATTTGCACTTTTCATATACTGTACAAATCCCCAGGATACAAAGTTCTGTTCCACAGAAAAGGCATTCGCCGCTGTCAGCTTGGCCAAATCTCCCCCTCCCACGGTCGTTGTATACACCGTGTAGATATCCGGATTGAGGCGTTTGACCTGCCTTAAGGTATTGTAATCCATTGAAGTGATATCACAGTCCTTCTCGTAATGGTTGGCTGCAATAATCTCAAGGGTCTTCTCCACGATTCCTGCGTCGTGACCGGTTCTTTTGATTTCAATATTCAAAAAGGCCCTGCCTTTGCACAGTTTCAGTGTCTGATCCAGGGTCGGAATATGCGTAAACTGGTACTCTTTACTGAAAAAGCTTCCATTATCCAGGTTCTTGATTTGATCATAGGTCACTTCCCAGATCTTTTTCTTCTTTCCCGTTGTCCTTCTAAGGGAGGAGTCGTGCATAACAACGACCGTTCCGTCTTTTGTCAGCTGCACATCCAGTTCAATGGCATCCGCACCGTTCTCAATCGCCTTCTTAAAGGCCGGAAGGGTGTTCTCCGGAGCCGATACCGAATCTCCTCTATGTGCCATCACCATGGTTCCGCGGCCGCCTTCCACAACAGCGGTCTTAATCTGCTGATATCTGCCCGGTATAAAGGAATAGCAGCAGAGCAGAATGCATCCCCAGGCTATAGCCTTCGTCCACCAGCGTTCCCGGATGATATGGCGGGAAGGCCGATAGCTTGAAATCGTATTTCCCATAGTCTCCAGCCTGTCATAATATCCTGCCTGAATTCTGCAGAACACCAACGGAGCGAAAAACCATGTGAATACCAAAAATACGATCATTTCCAGTACCATGATTGTATTACCCGAGGTCGCAACGCCCGGATCAATGGAAGGATCCAGCCACATCAGACCGTATTTGGTCATCTCCAGCAGTCCCACAAAAACCGCCATGAAGATCAATGCAATCAGCCCCAGCCATCCGATCATCACCATGATCGTCGGCAGGAAATGCCACCGCATCATTTCAAAACTTTTTCTCACAGCTGTCTTAAAATCCTGTCGTTTGACGACAATCCCCGGAATGGTAAATACCCACCAGATGCAAAGAACCAGAAGAACGCAGGTCAAAACGGCTGCATACGGGAAAAATTCGTCCTTTTTCATCAGTCTCTCGATGAGATACCCCGGCACACTGAAATGCTGAACCGCATTCAGACAATCGTAGAGATCCACCATCGGAAGCACCATGAAAACATATAAAAAGAAGATCCAGTTCTTCGGAAGGAACATATAGCGAATGCGACTGATGCCATCATAGAACATATCCTTCGCTGTAATCTTCACCTTATTTCTGGAGGCATGAATCGCACTGGAAAGCGCAAAAAATTCCACCGCTGTGAATACGGACATAAGCAAAAGCACGCCAAACAGCATGATCCAGACGATCGGATTCTTGATCACATTCCTTAAGTTGTAATTACTCAGGTAATAGACCCCCGATATTCGAAGCGCCTGCCGCTCCATAAATTCCAGGAACGGATAAAACAGGAAAAAGGATATCAGCTTATAGAGAATCTCAAACCGCATAAAGCTTCCAAAATTCCCGTTCAGCAGCATAAAGGTCTTCAAAACCATCCGCTTTGGATGATATCCAACCCCAAGAAGGGATTTCAGTTCCTCCTCTGGCCTACTCTCCGCATCTTCGTTATCTTCCGCCTCCGCTGCTTCTTCCTGCTCTTTTTCCTCTTTTTGCTTCTGCTTCTCCTGCTGTTTTGTTATTTCGTTTACGTCATCATATTCCGCTCCCACCAGCGGCGGCCGGATCACTGTTTTATGGAACTTATCCTGCTCCTCTTCCGCCGCCTCTTGCCGGTCGGTCGAATATAAATTTTCTTCATCCTCATCGAATTTCTTTTCTTTTTTATTTATAGAACTCATAGCTTTTATCATAGAAGATACCCGTTTGTTTTTCAAGAAAAGTAAAGTAAAGTAAAAAAACGCAGGTGATTTCTCACCTGCGTCTCTTGCTCTATCTCTCGAGATGAACTGCTCCTGTCTGTCTGATATTCATCGGGTATACATTGTCTCTACCGAAAAATCCTGCCATATAATCAACATAGGCATCGCAATCCTCCTCCGGAAGGATGCAGGTAATAACACCGGCAAAGCCGCCTCCGTGAACACGGCAGACACCACGATTCTTTTGCTTCAAAAATTCCTTGGTAAGAGCAAGTGCCAATGCAATTTTCTGTTCTTTCCAGTTGGAATTGGTATAGCAGTTCTGCAGCAATTCATAGGAAGACTCACCGGAAGCCGCAATGAGGGAAAGGATCTGCTCAAAATCTTTCGCCTCTACCGCTTCTGCCATTTGAGCCACACGCTCCGTCTCATTAAGGAAATGCATCGCACGAAGAATGGCACGGTCATTCTGTACCTCCTCCGATACCTGACCTAAATTCTTAAGAAGCGCATCCATATCGGTCTGGCATAACCGCTCTACGCCAAGAGCCTTTGCCACAGCAAACATCTCTTTCGGTACAGCTGAATAATCATCGGACAGATCTGCATGACCTTTTCCTGTGTTGGTAATAACCATCTTATAACCGTATTCATCAAAACCGAACGGAATCTTCTCGTATTGAATCTCACCGGCAAAATCCAGCTTGATTGGTCCTCCAACGGCACAGGCCATCTGATCCATCAGGCCGGAGGCCTTATTCCACCAGTTATTCTCACTATACTGACCGATTCTGGCATAATCGCCAACCGGAATCTTATTGTCATTAAAGAAATAGTTCACAATGGCACACAACAGCATCTCAAAAGATGCAGAGGAGCTGACACCGGCAGCTGCAATAACAGTTGTAGATGCATACAGGCGGAAGCCATGAATCTCATACCCCATCTTCTGCGTCGCTTCCACAATACCGGCAATCAAAGAAACCGTTCCCTTCTCCTTTGGAACCTCTGAAAGCTTATGAATATCGATCGTTACTTTCTTATAGCCTTCGCTTACCACTTCGATGATGTCATCCTCTGTCTTCACCGCTGCACCAATGGTATCCAGATTGATGGAACCGGCAATGACACGACCTCCATTGTGGTCGGTATGGTTACCGATAATTTCTGTTCTGCCCGGAGCCGTAAAGAATTCCACGTCCCCCACTCCCGGAAACTGCTGCTCAAAAGAAGATGCAATATGTTCATATCGCTCCAGCGCCGTCTTGAAATCCTTGCCATATACCTTCTCTAACACTTCCCTCTTTGGTGTCATCATATAAAAACCCTCCTCGTTCATATATTTACTGTACTTTCATTATATCAAAGAGGCAGAATCCTTCCTTGAAGGGATTGCTTCAAACAGGTAAAATATTGTGCAGACGAACTATGTTGTGGAGATTTTGATATGCAGATTATTACAGATAAAACACAAAAAGAAAAAAAGGAACATGGAAGCTTTTCCTTCCCGTTCCTTCTAAGCTATGAACGGCTTTCCGCCTATGAATCCGGCAGTTTCCTCTGGCACTGGCATCCGGAGGCCGAGCTCACCTTGATCACCTCCGGAAAGATGGAATATCATGTGAATGAACAGGTATTTTATGCCAAAGAAGGGGATGTTATCTTTTGCAATGGCGGTGCCCTGCACGCCGGGAACATGACCTGTTCCTATGACTGCAGCTACAACGCTATCACCTTCCTTCCGAAGCTCATCTATGGTTACAAGGAAAGTGTAATCTATAACCAGTATGTCCGCCCTATCGTTGAAAATCCGGGGTTTGGAGGCATCTACTATGATTATACTTCCACCTCAGGCAAAAAAGTTCATGACCTGACGCTTCAAATTTCGGAAGTTGCCAGCAACAAAAAAGAGGGCTATGAACTGACCATCATCTCCCTGCTCACCACACTCTGGAAGATTCTATGGTCAGACTATGAGGCATCCAACACAAGAAGCCACGGTGACTTCCGTCGCAATTATGAACGCATCCGGAGCATCATCTCCTATGTGGAAAACCACTATCAGGAGAAAATCACCCTCGATGATGTGGCTTCCTGCGTCCATCTGTCACGAAGTGAGTGTTCCCGCATCTTCAAAGCCAATATGCAACAGTCCCTGTTTGGTTTCATCCAGCAGTACCGGATTCAAAAATCCCTGGATTACCTGCTCGACACAGATGCCACCATTACAGAGATTGCAGATATGGTAGGCATCCCGGATCCAAACTATTTCGCCAAGACCTTCACAAAAATCCAGGGAATGTCGCCAAGCGCCTATCGAAAACACAGGGGATGACTTCCATCCCCTATTCCTCGCGGAGCGTTTAACTCAGTCGGAGCTTGTCCTCCGGCTGAGTTAAATTTCCAAGAGAAAGGTTACGGTCTATGATCTCTCTTGTCACTTCATACAATTCAGCCGAACCCTCTCCGGTTCGATCCTGTCGATTTCTTACCTGATGATAGGTAACCTGATGGTTCCGCCAGTCTTCTCCTCCATTGCTGTCATTTAACAGAAGAGGCTGGAGATTATCCATCGCTCTGGCAAACTTTGCCTCCTTTGTCTCTGCGGCTTCAAACTCTTCAAAGATCCCCCGCAGTTCCTCTCTCTGATCCTCCGGCAATAGACCGAAGATTCGCTCTGCCGCTACCTCTTCCCGCTTTCTCTGGGTCTTCTTCCCTTCCTCGTCATAGGCATAGGTATCACCGGCATCGATCTCCACAATATCGTGGATCAGGCACATGATCATTGTTCTTGCAATATCGATAGGCTCGTTGGAATACTCCTTCAGAAGATAGGCCATCATGGCCATATGCCAGGCATGCTCTGCATCATTTTCCCTTCTGCCGTGTCCGCTCAGATGGGTCTGCCGCAGAATATTCTTCTCTTTATCTGCTTCCAATATAAACGCCTTTTGCTGTTCAAATCTCTTAGAATCCATATTACCTCTTTCTATACCGGATCACAGTTCTAACAGACAGTATAGCATTCTCACCGGTGGATTTGTCACTTGACTTTCACCTTAGGTATTATGCTACCGCTGCCACCGCCTTCTTCAGTCTCTCATATATTTTTCCATCAAAGGTATCGATGGTAGTCTCTTTTCCATCCTTGTCCCTGATCATAAGAACATAGGTGGGCCTAAAAAGATTCTTGAATCCTGTTCTTGCCTTCTCCTGCGTGATATCTCCAATCTCCTTTTTGGCAAACATATAGGAATGTCTTCCGGAAGAAAAGAAGATATGACGGTTTCCAACCCAGATATCCTGTCCAATATTTTCACTCCTCAAGAATTCCTCATCCAGGCTCTGAATGGAATCCCTGCTTCGCATAATATCTTCCTCCAACTGACGGGTCACTACCTTGATCTTAAAGATACTGATCAAATCCAGCACCAAAAGCACCAGTACGATGATCGTCATATATATGCCTGCTTCCACCGGATTATGATGTCCGCCCCGTCGGCTGAACCAGTCCACTCCGCTAGTGTCCTTATATACTGCGATTTGAAACAATATCCGTGCTGCAAACACAAGAAATGCTGTATATACAATGGTTGCATAGATAGGATAGATATTAATCTTTCTTGCAAAATGTCCAATCAACGGACTGCTCTTCTTCTGCTCCGGGGTCAAAGCACTCCCCAGCGAAGCCCCACTTTCCCGATTACGTTCCATATGATTATCTCCTGCCATCTCTTCTCTTTTCTCCTCCTTTCCTACAACTGCTTCTCTTGTTCTTATGATGTGCGCCAGGATCCGGTTCACCACCAGGGTGATAAGGAATACCACACTACATCCGATCCCCAGTTTTAAATCCTTCTGATAGGCGCTCATTGCCGATCCCTGTACCGCTGCCACTGCGTAGGGCGCGATCCCCAATACAACGCCGAACAATTCCACCAGCATAAAGAGGATCGTATAAATCTTAACTGCTTCTAATACTTCTGTTTTCATCTTTTTCCTTCCTAACACACTCCATTTCCCCCGGAGATTGCCTTTTTCTCGTTCTCCGAGGGATTCATAATACTATTCTTCAATAAAACCTACTGCATCCTTCAACTTTTGGCACAGTCCCTTCCGCAAAGTAAAGAAGGAAGCCTGACGAATCCCACCATCTCCTGTGATGATGATTCTATACACCGGAAGGAAGACATTCCTTCACGTTCATTCAAGTCTGTCTCTACAAAAACAGCAGAGCTGCAAAAACGCATCCGTTCCTGCAGCTCCTCCGATCTTACGATCACATATATAACAAGTTATTCATCTCAACGCTCTCCCCAGAGCATCAATGACACACCATAATGACTCTACAAGTATGTATATCTTTTCTCCCAGTAGAATGTATGCAAAACCCGACACAGGCAATTTTCGGTTCTGCCCGGGTCGTTCGGATTCCTCCTCCGCCCTGCTTCCGCTCCCCTGAAAGCAGGCGAAGGTAAATCCATCTTTGCATCACTATATCTCAATGATGAAACATTGACAGGATCCCCATCCTGTCCTCCCCTTAACTGAACGTATCTGTCAGAAAAGGATAACACACGGATTAGAGTAAAACTTCCGCTTCCAGCACACCTGCCGCATATGGAGCAAGATCGTACTGGTTCGCAATGATGATCATAGAAACAGAACCATCCTTGTTCCCTCTGATATAGAAACAATCCTTAAAGGCAAATGGCTTCTTATCCTTGCCAATCTTCAGGTCGTACTCCTTATATACGTCCTTCTTCAGCTCCTTTTTCGTCTGTGCAAAAAATCCGGAAGTACCGTAAGCCTTCTTGTTCTCATCGAAAATCTTCGCAAATCCCTTATAAATCATCTGCTTGAAATCATCTTCTGTATAATAACCCTCCAGGCAGCTGATTGGATAATCCGCTTTCCTTCCTACTCCACGTGAGAATGTGGCTCCTGTTACAATATTGCTACCATGTGCACCACCGGTGAAGGTATATTCCTCCTTACGGAAGGATACCATAAATTCATCTGTATTATAGGTCAGATCATAAGAAACCGTATCTGTATAGTATCCGCAATACTTCCTCTCAGACTTCTTGGTGCTTAGATACTGTACCTTCCAATCCTTGGCAGAAAGCTCCTGATTAGCTTTCTTCCAGTTCTTATATTCCTTCTGGAAATATGCCTGTATCTTCTTCGCTGCCGGATCTGTATTCGCAATAACCGGATACAGGAACGTAGACTTAACCGCTGTCTTCTTAACGGTCTTATTACCCATCTTAATATTAACCTTCTTGACATATTTCTTTGTCTTATATGTCACAGAAAGTTTCTGTGTTGCGCTTGTATCTTCCGTCTGTGAACTTTCCTTCACCTCTTCCGGCTTCGCCTCCTGCGTTGCCTCTGCTGCAAAAACGTTCATCGGAACAGCTGTTGCAAGTGTGGTAGCCATACAAGCAGCCGCAAACACCATACTAAGTCTCTTCATTTGTTTACCTCTCTTCATAAAATTACTACTATCACTCATGAGCTGGGCATGCCTTTCATGTCTCTACCCTCACCACTATAGAGTCATGAATTAACACACTCATATATATAAACGAAACAAAACAAAATATGTTACAGTTTTTTCGAAACTTTTTTCAAAAAATTTAACTCAGTCGGGGTACAAGCTCCGACTGAGTTAAACGCTCCGCGAGTCTTGACGATTTTCTATCCGAACAAACGATCCATAATTCCTGTGGACTGAATGAATAAAACCGCCATGATGACAGGGCATACAAAACGGATCATAATATAGTACAGCTTCTTTCTCCTAAAACTTTCCGAACTGGATTCAATCTCTCCGGCAATCCAGTCCGGTCCTACGATCCAGCCAATAAGAATCGTGGACAGGAACGAAATAAACGGCATCATGACACTGTTACTGATGTAATCCATAATGTCAAGAAGCTGTCCGTTCTGCTCCGGTCCCATATTCGGAAGACGAACTTCAAAATAAAAGACACTGTATCCGAGAGCAATAACAACCGATGCAATCAGATAAATCACGGTTAACACGGATGTTGTCTGCTTTCTTCCTGTATGAAAAATCTCCATGCAGTTGGAGGTGATCGCCTCTAACACAGAGATGCAACTGGTTAATGTTGCAAATGCTGCCATTACAAAGAATGCTGCACCCACAAAATTACCGATCCATCCCATCGAAGCAAAGACTTTCGGAAGAGAGACAAACATAAGGCCCGGGCCAGCATTCATTCCTTCAATTCCGGAAAACGCAAAGACTGCCGGAATAATGGACATACCTGCCAAAAGTGCTACACCGGTATCAAAAATTTCAATCTGGCCGATGGACTTATTCAAATCCACATCCTTCTTAACATAGGATCCGTAGGTGATCATAATTCCCATGGATACGGACAGGGAAAAGAATAACTGACTCATGGCATCCAGTAAAATGGACATAAACTTCTTAAGGGTAAGTCCATGAAGATCCGGCGTAATATACACCAGAAAACCCTGCAGTCCGGTTCTTGTCACCCCATCCCCGGTGGTATGACGAATCGTAAGGGAATAAATGGAAATCACTACAATCAGAAGCAACAGAATCGGCATAATAACTCTTGAACACTTCTCAATTCCACCTTCCACCCCCTTAAAGATGATAACGGAGGTCAGCAACATAAAGATGACAGCGTAGACCACAGATTCCACCGGATTTGTGATAAACCCTGTAAAATATCCATCCTCTGCCGCCGAAAACCCGTGTCCCGTCACAAAGGAAACCACATACTTTGTGATCCATCCTCCGATGACCGCATAATATGTCATAATCAAAACCGGAACAAAAAAGGTAAGAATCCCTAAGAACTTCCACTTCGGGTGCATGATCTCATATGCTAAAATGGCACTTTTCTTCGTCTTTCTTCCAATGGTAATGTCACTGGTCAACAGGGTAAAACCAAAGGTCAATACCAGCACCAGATATACAATCAGAAACAAACCGCCGCCATCTTTAGCTGCCAAATACGGGAATCTCCACAGATTGCCGACACCTACTGCACTTCCTGCCGCTGCCAATACAAAGCCAAGCTGCCCTGTAAAGCTTCCTCGTTTTTCTTTCTTTTCCATAAAACTCACTTTCTCTTTCTGCAATTTTTCAATGCATGAAAATCACACCAATGTTGCGCAACTTTCATGTATTAAAATCCAATTTATTATACATGGTTTTGTTCCGGTTTGGAATCTTTTTTATTCCTCCAAGATTCGTTATAATAAAAAACAAAAAATCCGCACGTTGGAGGGTAAAATGAAATACGTATCATGGAATGTTAACGGCCTGCGCGCCTGTATCAAAAAAGGATTTCTGGATTTTTTTCATGAAATCGACGCTGATGCCTTCTGTCTGCAGGAGACAAAGCTATCCGAAGGACAGCTTGACCTTGCTGAGGAACTGAGTGGCTACCATGCCTATTGGAATTATGCCGAGAAGAAAGGGTACTCCGGCACAGCCATCTTTACCAAAAAAGAACCTTTGTCTGTCTCCTATGGCATCGGAATCGAAGAACATGACAGGGAAGGCCGTGTTATTACACTGGAATTCGAAGATCATTATCTGGTAACCTGTTACACACCAAATTCACAAAACGGACTGGCGCGACTGGATTACCGCATGGAGTGGGAAGACGCTTTCCGTTCCTACCTGATGGAACTGGATCAGAAAAAACCGCTGCTTCTCTGCGGCGATCTGAATGTAGCCCACGAAGAAATTGATATTAAGAATGCAAAGACCAACCATCACAATGCCGGCTTCACGGACGAAGAACGCGAGAAGATGACGCAGCTGCTTGAGAACGGCTTCACCGACAGCTTCCGCCATTTCTATCCGGATCAGTCCGACATCTACTCCTGGTGGTCCTATCGTTTTCATGCAAGAGAAAAGAATACCGGTTGGAGAATCGACTATTTCATTGTCAGCAACCGTTTTACCAAGCGATTAAAAGACGCAACCATTGAGACCGAGATCTTTGGAAGTGACCATTGTCCGGTTACGGTTACATTCGAATAATGGATCATAATTGATATTAAGGAAGGGCGTGTGAAATCATCGTTTCACACGCCCTTTTCATAATATGAATCATCTATCATCCGGACTTCCTATACCTAGAAACCGTGCTTTAATCTTCTATATGTAAGAATAATACACTATGCCCCGGTACACAAAGGCCTCCGCCGAAATCATACCATTGATTCGTAATCAGATCACGCCCTCTTCCGGCACCAAAATCCGTATGAATGGTATAATCTCCATCCTCTAAGTTGACAGCAACCAGCACACGGTCATTTTCAAATTGTCTCTGGAAAAGGCAGTGCCTGTTTTCAAGGAAAAGAGACTTAAAATCACCATAGGACAGAGCCGGACTTTCCCGATGTGCCTTCGCCATCGCTGCAATGACATCGGTCAGTTCATTCCACTGCGGATGATCGATTGGAATACGAAGGGAAGGATCCCCGTTGGCCTTATCTCCTTCCACGCCCCATTCACTTCCATAATAAACCATCGGAATTCCGGGCTGACCAAAGACAAAACCGTAGGCGATTGGAAGATTTCTCTTATCCTCAAGAACCGTTGCAATCCTGCTGACATCATGATTATCTACAAAGGAAATCAGATGATAGTCCCTGTATAAACACCACGCATCCGTGCCAAACTGCCGAAGCAGAGAATGGACGATCTCAAAGAGATTATTGGAATTAATCGCAGAAAAGATTCCCTTGCGGCACTCGTAGTTGGTCACAGAATGACACATGGCATCGTTCATGATCTCACGGTAATCCCCACCGATCATTTCTCCTGCAAGGAAGAAATCCTCCTTCCATTCCCTCGTCTCTCTCCTCAGACGCTTTAAAAATTCCCTGTCTACCATGTAGGCCACATCAAGACGCAGTCCATCAATGCCGAAGGTGTCGATCCAGTACTTCACCGACTCCATCAGATAATCGCATACCGCCGGATTCTGAAGGTTTAACTTAACAAGGTCATAGTTGCCTTCCCAGCCTTCATACCATAAACCGTCCTGATAGCCATTGTTCCCGTTGAAATCAATATGAAACCAGTCTCGGTAGCTTGAATTCTCCCGATGGTTCAAAACATCCACAAATCCAAAGAATCCGCGTCCCACGTGATTGAAAACGCCATCCAGGATGACACGTATGCCCGCCTTATGCAAGGCATCCACCACCTGTATAAAATCTTCGTTCGTTCCGAGTCTTGTATCAATCTTCCGGTAATCTCTGGTATTATACCCGTGGGTATCCGACTCAAACAGTGGTGAGAAATAGACGGCATTGACCTTCATCTTCTTCAAATGTTCCACATAGTTTAGCACCTTTAAGATACGGCTTTCCTGCTTTCCATCATTCTCAAAGGGAGCGCCGCACATGCCAAGGGGATATATCTGGTAAAATACAGCACTCTCCCACCAAGGATGGCCATCGCAAACCACATCCTTCACGCAGCCTGCGTCACTCACTTCTTTTGCGACATTTTCCTCATCGCATTCGCTTTCTGCCATAGCCGGGATATTCGTTGCTTCCGGTTCCTCTTCCGCTTCTTCTGCTCCTTCTTCCTCTGCTGTTCCCTGCAGGGCTTTGATCAACTGCCAGTCAATCTTCTCATCCTTATAAAAGTATTCCCTATCATGTTCCGAAATCGGACGTAAAACACGGCACGGATTACCGACCGCCACCACATTGGCCGGAATATCCTTCGTAACAATTGATCCCGCTCCAATAACCGTATTATCTCCAATACAAACTCCAGGGCATACCACAGCACCGGCTCCAATCCAGACATTATTGCCGATATGAATCTCCTTATTAAACTGCCATCCCTCATCTCTCGGCGTTGGCCAAATCGGATGCGATGCAGTTGCAAGTGTAACATGGGGACCAAACAGAACACGATCTCCGACATAGATCCGGGCATCGTCCACAAGCGTCAGTCCAAAATTAGCATATACCTTCTCCCCGAAATACACATGGCTTCCTCCCCAGTTCGCATACAGAGGCGGTTCCACATAACAGCCATCCCCACATTCTGCAAGCATATCATGTAACAGAACATTTCTCTTCGAAAGTTCCCCGGGACGTGTCTGATTGAAGTCATAGAGCTTCTCCATCGCCATAAGCTGCGTATCCATGATGTCCGCTTCACCGGGATTATATATAAGTCCAGCCTCCATCGCCTCTTGATTCGTCATAACCAGCCTCCTTTTCCTGCCTGTTATCTTTCTTCCTTTCTTCCTGCTCACTCCCCTATTTTAGCACAAATGACCAAAACTTCCAAAATGTCCAAAAAAGCAAAACGCAGGAACCTGGTAGAACCGGTTCCCGCGCTTTTTGTTTACGGAATAGAATGTTTACCTGTTATTACGCCTCTTCCGGCATCTGATCCATGATCTCAAGCGAATGCTCTTCGTTCATCATGTCACACATGTCAAGGAAGATATCAAGCGGAACATTGTTGAGCTGCTTGTTAGAGCCACGAAGGTTGATGGATACTGTGCGCTCCTCGACTTCCTTGTCACCAAGTACAAGAATGTATGGATCCTTGTAGTTCTTGTATGCTTTGATCTTCTCCTTCATATTCTTCTCAGAGAAATCAGCCTCGGCACGAACACCGTTCTTACGAAGCATTCCAAGAATCTCCTTGGCGTAATCATTATGCTCCTGACGGATTGGCACGATACCTACCTGATACGGGCTGAGCCAGAATGGGAATGCACCCTTGAAGTTCTCTGTAATAATTCCGATGAAACGCTCCATGGAACCAAAGATTGCTCTATGAATCATAACCGGACGCTTCTGAGAACTGTCTGCTGCTGTGTACTTCATATCGAAGTTCAATGGAAGCTGGAAATCAAGCTGAATGGTACCCATCTGCCACTCGCGACCCAGCGCATCACGCATCTTAAGGTCAATCTTAGGACCGTAGAACGCTCCATCTCCTTCATTGATCTCATATCCATCCTCACCGTATTTTGCATCAAGGATTGCCTTCAGATCAGCCTCGGCCTTATTCCATACCTCGATATCTCCCATGTAATCGTCCGGACGTGTAGAAAGCTCTGCCTCATAAGTCAGTCCAAAGGTTCCGTAGATTTCACCGGCAATATTCATGATATCCTCGATCTCAGAAGCAATCTGATCCTCTGTTACAAGGATATGCGCATCATCCTGACGGAACTGCTGTACACGGAAAAGACCATTCAGCTCACCGGACTTCTCTTTTCTATGGATAACATCCACCTGATTGATTCTAAATGGAAGCTCACGATAAGAACGCGCCTGATTCATGAATACCTTAATAGCATTCGGGCAGTTCATCGGCTTTAAGGCGTATGTTTCCTTATCATCATCACTTGGAACGATGAACATACCATCCTGATAATGATCCCAGTGTCCGGATGTCTCCCAAAGAATCTTCTTGGAGATGACCGGTCCGGAAATCTCATTGTATCCGTGCTCCTCATGGATGCTTCTCCAGTATGCAAGCAATGCATTGAAGAGCTTCCATCCTCTTGGAAGCCAGTATGGCATACCTGGAGCTGTCTCATCAAACATGAACAGATCCTGCTGTGGTCCGATCTTCTTATGATCTCTCTCTTTTGCCTCGCGGATGAAAGCCTTATGTTCCTTGAGCTGCTTCTTATCCGGGAAGGCATAGGCATAGACACGTACTAAAGTATCATTCTTCTCGTCGCCTCTCCAATAAGCACCGGAAGCACTGCGAATCTCAAAGGCTGTATTCATAAGTTCCTGTGAGTTATCCACATGTGGTCCACGGCAAAGGTCCACATAGTCTTCTCCTGTATAGTAAACAGTAATTGTCTCGTCCTCCGGAAGATCAACAATCAGCTCTGTCTTATACTTCTGATCCTTAAACATCTCAAGTGCCTGCGCCTTGGATACTTCCTTACGAGTCCAGTCTTCTCTTCTCTTAATGATCTCACGCATCTTATCATCGATTTTCTTGAAATCATCCTCTGTGATACGTGCACCTTCCGGCAGTAAGAAATCATAGTAGAAACCATCCGCGATCTGTGGTCCGATGGCATACTGCACTTCTTTACCGTAAAGTTCAATCACAGCCTTAGCAAGAATGTGAGACAGTGAGTGACGATAAACCTCTAAAAACTGTTCCTTATCCATTGTAACTTCCTTTCTCGCCCGATATGGGCTGAACCTGTTAACGGTGCAGAAGATAAAAAAATCCCCTGCACCACTGTTGTGATGCAAGGGACGAAGAATCATAATAATTCAGCGCGGTTCCACCCTAGCTTGCCGGAGTCATCCGACCACTTATTCCTGATGATAACGGAATCACCGTGCCCGATTAAGGGCCTCTCCGAGATGGTGTTCACATAGCTTCCTGACAGGATACTTCCAGCAACTGTATCCCTCTCTGGGACCGCCCACTATGCTACTGTTCTCTTCAACGATTTATATAAAATTCGCTCTCATTGTATCGCAGGTTACAGAAATTGTAAAGCACTATTCTCTCACCTTTGACTTGCCATAATACATTTTCCGGTATATAATAAAACAAATGTTTGCATTAATGAAAGGAGGCTATACATGTATATGGGAACATTCGGCGGTCACACCTGCCACCACGGCGAGACCCTTATCTTCCATGTGGATGTAAATTCTGCCTTCCTTTCCTGGAGTGCCGTCAGACAATTACAGGATGATCCCTCCTCTGTTGACCTTCGCAAGATTCCTTCCATCGTAGGAGGACGCAAGGATAGCCGGCGTGGTGTTGTAACTGCCAAGTCCATACCTGCCAAGCGCTATGGTATTGTAACCGGAGAACCTGTCATGAAAGCACTTGAGAAATGTCCGAACCTTGTTATGGTTCCCGCTGATTTTGCCTGGTATCGGGAGTGCTCCCATAATGTCATGACGATTCTTCGCTCTTATGCACCCAAGGTACAGCAGGTTTCAATTGATGAAGCCTATCTCGACCTTACCGGAACCGAATCCATTTACGAACACCTCTCCACAGAACAGTCCCCCTACCCTTACTGCATTGCAGAGGCGATCAAGAATGAAATCCGGCAAACCCTTGGTTTTACTGTGAATGTCGGCATCTCTTCCAATAAATTACTGGCCAAGATGGCCTCCGACATGGAGAAGCCCGATCGTATCCATACCCTTTTTCCCGAAGAGATTCCTGATAAGATGTGGCCTCTTCCTATGGGTGAGCTCCACGGTTGTGGCAAGGCTACCACCGAACAGCTTCGCCGGCTTGGCATTCGCACCATCGGAGAAGCTGCCAGGACCGCCCCCCACATTCTGATACAGGCTTTAGGAGAGAAGACCGGAACCTATATCTGGAACAAGGCGAACGGAATTGCCTCTTCTGTCGTAAGAACCGATCACATCGAAGCCAAGAGTTATTCGAACGAAACAACCGTTGCAAAGGACATTACAGAATCCAACTACGAAGAGCGTATGCCCGACATCCTGCTTGCTTTGTGCGATTCTGTCGCAAGGCGACTGCACAAGGATGATGTCTATGGCAAGACCATCACCTTCCAGGTCAAGACGAGCGACTTCCATCGTCACAGTCGCCAGATTTCTCTTGCAGATTCCACGCGGGATGCAGGAATACTTTACAATACTGTCACAAGAATTGCAGATGAACTGCTCTTTGGAAATCATGGACTTTTTGCCAAAGGTCTCGGCGTCCGCCTGGTGGGTGTCGGTGTCAGCGGAATTGATCATGGTCAATATCGACAGATGAATCTGTTTGATTTGCTTGAAGATCCGGCTGATGTTTCCCACACTGCCAAAGATGTACCAGAGATTTCTCTTGGACAAGAGCAGCGTTCACAAGCCCTGGCTGACATGAGAAATCTTCTGGAGAACAAATACGGCCGATCTGCCCTGAAAAGAGCCAGCGAATTAAAGAAAAGTAGCGATCAATCCAATCTTGACCGTCTGAAAACAAAAAACTGAAATCCGCCGGCACTCTTTTCCTTATTCCCCTGTAATATCCCGTACCAGAGAGGCAAAGGCCTCCTCCTGCCAGTTCAAATGCGGGGAATTCTCGCCTCCGCCATTGGTACTTCTTCGCATGGCTGCATACATGCTCTCATCCGCATCCGCAAGATCCATAGGATAGATCTCGATGCCCTTTTCGTTGCACACCTTGCAGAATGCTATGATCCGATGCTCTCCCTCATATGCCTTAAGAAGCTTCGCCTTAAACAAAGAATCCTCTGCTGCTGCTTTTCTAATCTGCTCAAATAATAAATCGATCATGGCCTCTCCCTCCTAACCAATACCTTTATTTGTTCTCTCTGTTCATCTTACTTTCAGATCTCGCGGGAAGCATCTTACATAAAAGGGTTCCCAGGATCACACCGATGCTGTTCAATATCAGATCATCCACATCACAGACATGACTCGGATAACCTGTCAGCAGATTAATTCCCAGCTGCACCACTTCGATTCCCAAGCTTACCAGAATTCCACTCACAAGCAAAAACCGAAGCCTGTAGGTCTTATGGGGCTTTAGATAAAGTAAAATCGGAAGCGGAAACAACAGGATTAGATTTCCAATGGTTTGAAGTAACCAGGATTTTGACCACTCCATATTGGCGAAAATATGAAAGGGTACAAGCTGTGTGTACGTTACCTTTGTGCCGGCAAAGGCAGCCCGCGCCTGATGATGCAATAACATGATTGGAAATATCGTGACCTTAAATAGCAGTAGTAGATACAGATTCCTTACGCAAAGATAACCCAGTCCCTGTCTGTTTCCCCTTCTTTTTTGAACAATTAACGTAAGTAGCATTACTATAAGGTATGCTACCAAAAATGTCACTATATGAAAATCTAAAATGATCATATACTCCTCCCACTACTCCCAGCTAAAACTTACATCTCCGGTCCATCTTTGAGGACTACTTATATTTTATCCTACTCTCCCCTGTTATCAATAGCTTAGAACAAAAAAGGAATGAACGAAAAAAAACGACCATGCCCCTCCCCTGCCTCTGATTACAAACCAGAAAAACAGGGAGAAAAGTGCATGGTCGCTTCCACCTATATCTTTATGATGTTCTTTTGAAAAATTCTGTAATGTTGTTTAAGATATCCTTCTTCGGCATTGTCTTGAGAAGATATGCCTCCGGCTTAAGATTCGCTGCTGTTAACACATGCTCCTTATCTGACTTACTTGTCAAGAACATAACCGGAATATCCTTCGTCGACTCCTCAGACCGAATCATCTTAAGAAGCTGAGGTCCATCTACAATCGGCATCTCGTAATCCAAAAGAATCAGATCCACCGAATTCTTCGCAAGGAAGGTAATGACATTCATAGCGGAATTCACCACATAGACACGATAATATTCCATCAGCCATCCCTTGATGGCACGTAGCATAACCGGATCATCGTCCACTACAAGAATCTTCTTCTTGATGGCACTGTTCGCCTTCTTGCTCGCAGCTGCACTAAGCTGATCCACCATCTCCCGGACATTGATCGGTCGAAGGAAAGCAGCACTGATCTGCTCCTGTGGAATTGTCTCATATACACTGTCAATACTGTCCTGATCACCGACAATATTGATATAGAAATCCCTTCCGTCATTTAAAATTACATCGCGAAGATATTCTGTAAGGTCCGGATCCGCCGGTCCATCAACGTAATAGAGAATTGTCGTTGGAACATCTGCCCCTAACATCCTTACAGCCTTACAGTTTGCTTCGCAAGATACCACACGAAACCGCTGCTCGAGCTCATTCTTCATTGCGAGAACCATAAAGCTTCTAGGATCCCCAATCAGTAAAATTTGATTTCTGCTTCTCATATTTTATCCTCATCAAACCAATTTAGCACAGCTTAGTATATCATAATTCTACCAGAACGCAAGGCTACAATCTTATATTACTGTTTTGCTTCCATCATTTGAAGTGCCGTATTAAGTAACTCGGCAAGCTCATCATGCATAAAAGCCGATTCCGCCTTGCATATTGCCTTCCATACGGAGGCGATTTCTTTTGGCATGGAAAAGGTTTTCATGGTGTCAATAATGGAATCTGCTCCATCAAAATCAAATTCATCATTATACCGTGCCAACAGCTTCAATGCTTCCACCAGCTGTTCATCGGCAATCTGCGGCAGATTCTGATCATCTTCCTCCTCCATGAAAGGAGCTAAAAGCTTCACATAACGCCGGTAATGGTCTAACAGATCCGGTGTCTTAAATTCAATATAGTCTTCATCTCTTGCGTCGCCCTTTTCCTCCAATACTTTCGCTTCGTCAGAAAGCTCCTGCGCACCAATCAGCCGGGCAGAACTCTTAAGCGCATGCACCAGAATGGTATAGTTCTTATAATCCTTCTGATGCCAGAAATCTTCAATCTTCTGCGAATTCTCCGGTATTGCTTCCGCAAAATCCCGGAAGGTGGAAATCAATGTATCCGGATCATCTGCATACTGACGGGCAAGCTCATAATTAATTCCCTCTACCACCGGAAGGGATCTCCACTTTTTGGATTCTTCTCTCTCTTCTCCGCTTGCCGTACTCTCCTGCACCATTTCTTCCGGCAGATAATGCAGGATGACCTGTTCCAACTTGCCCGGATCGATCGGCTTGCTTAAGTAGTTATCAAAGCCCTCCTTGAAATACATCTCACGGGCTCCAGATACCGCATTGGCTGTCAGGGCAATCACCGGCTGGTTGCGGCTTAAGTTGGCATCCTTTAACTTTTGCATTGCATGCAAAGTCTCAACGCCATCCATTTCCGGCATACGATGATCGAGGAAGATCAAATCATAGCGGACCTTTTTCACCATATTGATTGCCTTAAAGCCACTGTCTGCCGTATCGATCTGAATCCTGGTCTTTTTCAGAAGGTTGACGAAAACCTTCAGGTTCATCGGCACATCATCCACTACAAGAACTTTCGCATCCGGAGCGATAAACTGCTGGTGATAATCTTCCCTGCTGCGTGCCTTATTATAAGACTCTGCGTAATCTCCGATTGGTTCCCAATTAACAACCTTCTGCACCAGATCAAAGGAAAAGGTGGAACCCTCTCCGTAGACACTCTCCACATTCAGCTGTGAGCCCATCAGGAAAAGCAGGCTCTGCACAATGGACATTCCAAGACCTGTTCCTTCAATGTCACGGTTCTTCTTCTCTTCAATTCGCTCGAAAGGCTTGAAGAGCTTATCCATATCCTCCTGCCGGATGCCGGCACCGGTATCCGTCACGGCAACGGATAAAACGATATTGCGCTTATCCTTCAGCCGCCGGTGACTGACTTTTAAAGTGATACCACCCTGGGTGGTATATTTGACTGCATTGGTCAGAATGTTGGTGATACACTGGCGGATACGCACCTCATCTCCATAAAGCATCAGCGGAATCTGTGAATCCACATCCACATCCAGCGTAAGCCCCTTCGCCCTGGCACGACCGGCTGTCATGTTCACCAAATCATTGATCATGGAGGACAGGTCATACTCCACCGGCAGGATTTCAAGCTTACCGGATTCAATCTTAGAAGAATCCAGCAGTCCATTGATCAAAGATAACAGAATCTTTCCGGAATCTTGAATATCCAGGGCGTACTGCGTCGTAAAGCTCTCTTTGGTCTCCCGCAAAATCATCTCATCCATACCTAAAATGGCATTAATCGGCGTACGGATCTCATGAGAAACATTGGACAGGAAGTCGGTCTTCGCCCTGCTGGCCTTGCGCGCCGTTTCCAGTTCCACCTGAAGCTTTTTATCATTTTGAATCTGTTCAATATAAACCGTCAGCTGCTTGGCCATCTCAACGATGGTGTAATACAAGGTTCCCAATTCATCATCGGCAAGAAGATGCGGATCCGGATCCGATTGCATCCGATCAACATATTCCTTACGATCCATATCCGTCGCCTTGGTAAAGCCTTCGAGAAGATTCGTCAGATTAAAAATCGGCCGGATGAAAATCCTCTGCATGACATAATCCACCAGACACATCAGAGGAACCACAACACTCATCATCATAAGAAGCATCTTAACCAGGAATGAAAGTCCCGTGTCCTTGATTGAGAAGGCATCTCCCTTGATGACCTTACCCAGCCCACTTTCCTTCTGCTGAATAAATTCGGGCCATTTTTCGGAAGAATCCTTTTTCCTGTCTGTCTCGGATTGCCCTGCAAAGGAATCCGGAACAATCTGCTGTGTCACAGAAAAATGCCCGTCCACTGCATTCGTATACAGACCGATTCCAAGTAAAATAACAATAACAACAACGACTAGAATACTGATGGCATTCAATACACCAAATTTTTTCCCAAGGCCCTTTTTAAAAATCTTCTGTTCTTTTAGAATCTGTTCATACTCTTTGGTATAGAAGAATCCGGTAAAGCTCCACATCTTCACCCGCTGGCGGGCATGCCGGAAGAACATGGCCGGAACCAGTACGCCTAACAGGGCCTGGGGAAAATTGTACAGGAAAATCTGGAACAGATATGTCAGAGAAATCCTCTGCAGTCCCTCCGGAGAACCGAGTCTTACAAGAACAAACCATCCGTCCCCAAGAATCAGAGCTGTCAAAAGGACAGCAACGATAATGCCAAGTCGCCTTTTATAGTAGCGTTTCTTTGCAAAACGATACCCCAGCACGCCGGCCACAAGGAAGATAAAGGTCACATAACCAAAGGCAAAATCATGCGTCACCACATAGGCGAAAATCAGCAGGGCATACAGCATAATCGGAATATATCCGATAAAACTTCCCAGCCAGAAGGCCGGCAATTGAGAAAACGTAATATACCCATCCGCAACTTTAACAGACAGGCTGCCATTACCGCGAATATCCCATACCGTAATAACCATTGTGCACAAAACGCAAAGGATAAAGGTAATATAATAATTTCGCTTTTGTTTCGGGGTTAATTTACGACTATATGCAGACTCCATAGGCGTTATCCCTTTCGAATCAGTTCCACCACACACTCCACGCCGTCTGTGAATGGGAACATATCCACAGGGCGTATTGCAGCAACACGATAGATCTTTGTAAGGGTCTTTAAGTCCCGGGCTAAAGTTTCCGGGTTACAGGATACATATACAATACGTTTCGGCTTAAAGTCGATCAGTGACTTTAAGAATTTCGGTGTGCTTCCGGCTCTTGGCGGATCCATCATGACCACACAATCCTTCGGTGCCCTGTGCTTTCTTAACATGGTCTCCATGTAGTCTCCGGCATCTCCTGCAAAAAACTGTGCATTCGTAACACCATTGTCCTTGGCATTTTTCACAGCATCCCGCACAGCGTCGCGATTAAGTTCCACACCGATCAGCTGCTTTGCACCATCCGATGCACACAGTCCAATGGTACCCGTACCGCAGTAGGCATCAATTAACGTCTCCTTACCTGTGAGGGCGGCCGCTTCGATCGCATAGGAGTAGAGCTTTTTCATCTGAAGCGGATTCACCTGATAAAAGGCAAGGGGTGAGATCCGGAAGGTTTTGCCGAGCACCTTGTCCCTGATATAGCCGGGACCATATAAAACCTCATTCCTGTCACCTAATACCATACTATCACTTCTCTGGTTAATGTTAAGAACGATTGTGGTAATCTGTGGATGAAGTTTTATCATCTCTGATACCAGATGCTTCTTCGCCGGAAACACCGGAGAAGCGGATACAAGCACAAGCATGTACTCTCCTGTGGCATATCCTTTTCGTACAAGTACATGACGGAGCAGTCCGCTCTTCGTATCCTCATCATAGGAACGGATCTTAAGGGGCTTCATAAGAGATACCACATCACGAATGATCTCCTGGGCTCCCTTCTCCTCAATCAGGCAGGAAGAGATTGGAATCAGTCTGTGGGTCTTCTCCTGATAATTTCCACAGATATTCCGGTGCATCTTCCGGTCAAAACCGATTACCGAAGATACCTTATGACGGTAATAGTAGGGATAGTTCATACCCAGAATCGGAGATACCTTTCCAAACTTACCGAGAAGCTTTCGGCAGTAGGCCGTCTTCGCCAGCAGTGTTTTTTGGTAATCTTCTTCTATATGGTTGCAGCCCCCGCATTTCTTATGGTGGGGACAATGTAACATTTCACTCACTTATTCTTCCTCCGGCAGCTTCCATTCCTCTGCTGCTCTTTCATATTCTAATGCTTTGCTTCGATACAAATCGCTGACATCTCCATCGGTCTGTTCGGACAACTGTCCATAGCACAATGCCAATCCTCGAAGACTTAGATCCCCGCTACTATGGATGTCTAATATGGGCTGCTGGCTTAGGGCACTTTCATACCAGAAAGCGCTTTCCTCCATCCTTCCTTCCTCATAGAGATAGCTTGCCATTTCATAACAGATCTCGCTGGCTGGCTCTCCCGGCAGAAGTCTGGCTGCATAGGTCAAAAATCCCGAGAGATTCCCTGACAGTCTTGCCTGACGGGCAAGCAGCGTATACATCGAAAGGAAGAGTTCATCCGAAACCTTCTCTGTGGCAAGAATCTGATGAATGATCTGGCTTCCTGTGGTCAGCTGCCGGATATCCCCGCTCCGATAAAGCTCTCGCAAATACATGGCATATAGGGAATGAGACAGTCTGCCCTGCTTCTCATAGGCCTTTTCAAAGACAGCAAAGTCCCGGTCCGTATGCAGTCCCTGGGGAAGATGGGTCACCGTAATATCGGAATCAAATACCAACGGTTCGGTTCGAACCTTCTCGTGGATTGGATCCACCCAGGTATAACTGCGAAGGCGCTTAAAAAGCTTCGGCCGGTATTCTGAAATGGTATTGAGGACGCTTTGCAGCTTCGGCTCATAGTAATGCATCTGTACGATCTCAACCTCCGGCACAAGAACCGACTTTAAATTGTAAAGAGCCACCTGATCCTTTTTCTCAAGGTATTCATCTGCATCCGCCGTGTAGATATAATCCTTGGTGCATAAGGAAAAGGCATAATTCCTTGCTGCTGCAAAATCATCCACCCAGTCAAAATGATAGATGTTGTCCGTGGCGGTATATTTCTTTGCAATCTCAAGGGTCGCATCCGTGGAACCTGTGTCCACAATGATGATCTCATCCATAAGATCTGCAAGGGAAGAAAGACAGCGGTCCAGGACCGCCGCCTCATTTTTAACAATCATGCACAGGGAGAATGTTACCATTTCTTCCTCCTTTACCCGTGAAGAAGCGCAATGACAAGAATTCCAAGCAGGATACGATAGCCTCCGAAAATCTTGAAATCATGCTTTTTAATGTAGCCCATCAGGAAATTAATAATAATAATGGAAACAGCAAATGCCACCACGCAACCGGTCAGCAGGATCACCCATTCCATTCCTCCCATGGACATACCCTTTACCATATACTTTACCGCCTTTAAAAGGGATGCTCCAAACATTACCGGAACAGCCAAAAAGAAGGTGAATTCCGCTGCCACTTCACGGGATACCCCAAGGAGCAGCGCTCCGATGATGGTCGCTCCGGACCGGCTCGTTCCCGGAAAAACCGCCGCAATGGTCTGCGCCACTCCGATAAGAAGCACCACCGGATAGGACATTTCCTGAATGCTGTGAATCTTAACCGCTCTCTTACCGGATGTTGCCTCAATCACAATGAAAAGGATACCGACAACAATAAGGGCAATGGCAACCGGAATCGGATGATAAAACATGCGGTCGATCCAGTCATCCAGTGCAAGTCCCACCACAGCTGCCGGGATGCATGCAAGGATAATCTTGCACCACATATCCAGTGCACCGTCCTTGAATACGACCTTCTCTTCGATGGCCATTTTGCCCTTCACCTTAACGTTCTTGATCCGCCACGGCCAGAGCTTCTCCCAGAAGATCACCACAACGGCAAGGATAGCGCCCAGCTGGATCACCACCTCGAACATCTTCCAGAATTCATCACTCACCTTCGTGAAGTGAACCCAGTTCTCAAGTAAAATCATATGTCCGGTACTGGATACCGGAAGCCATTCCGTGATTCCTTCCACCACTCCGAACAGAATGGCTTTCAATACTTCTATGATCATTTCAACCTCTCTTTATGCCTTACAAACTAGTTCTTCCTCTTCCGGCGGATGGCCTTCTTCAAATTCTCTTCCTCCTGAAGGTTTACGCCGTTCGCCTGATAATACGCCTTAAGAGCCTTCTTCCTTCTATATGCCAGGATCACAAGGATTGCAAGTAGGGTAAGCAGGATGACTGCCGGAATCGCTGCGGTTACCAGCATCTTCTGACGTGAGATCTCATCCTTGTCGATCCTCTCCTCTTTTGGCTGCTCCTCTTCAGATGCCTTATTCTTTGCTGCCTTCTCTTCCTGCTTATCTTCCTTTTCTTCCTCTTTCATTTCTTCCTTCTGCTCGGCTGTTGCCCTGCCCCAGTAGGAACTGTCAAGCTTCATGGAAAAGTTGCCGGCCTTTTGAATCTTAACCGACAGGCGGACCGTATCCCCCTGCGGCACTTCCCCGGTAACTTCCATGGACAGACGATAGATGGAAGAAAGCCTTTTAATCAGAGAATCTAATTTAGCATTTGCTGTTGCAGCTGTAAAGGGGTAGAGCTCTCCTCCGGAAATCCGAAGGAAGGAACCAAACTTCCTTGCCAGTTCCTTGTTACTTCCGATTCCCATTCCGTAAACTGCAATTCCACTCTGCTGCAGAACGTGTTCCAGCTCCTCCTGGCTCATGCCGGCATCGGTATCATCGATTCCGTCGGATACCACCACAGCCACGCGGCGCATATTCTGCACTTTCTCCGAAACCTTGATCAGTTTGTTCATGGCAGAATAGAATTTCGTGGTCTGATCCTTTGCCTTTAACCGTCGAATCTTTCGAATGGTCTTCTCCGCCGGACGGCTTCCGTCAGAAATTACCTTAACATCGTCACCAAAGGTTATGACAGCGAGCTGATCCTGACGTCGCATTCCTTTGGCGATCCGCTCAATGGCTTCCTTCGCTGCGTCCAGATCCGCCTGGGGAATGGATGCGGACACATCCAGAAGGAAGGCATAATAGATGCCCTGCTCGGTCTTATGCTGCTGCTTCATGGACAACACCTTAAGCTTCTGTCCAGCCAGGGTGGCACGCACCTCCTTCGGCTGCACCTTCGACAGATCCAGATCCTTGCTGTATACGTATGCATTCACCAAAGGTACATCCACCTGTACCTGCTCCACTGCCAAATCGCCCTTGATCTTAAGATTCTTTGCAGCCTCTGCCCTTACGACACCCTGTCCACTTACCAGAAGCAGTATTAGAGACAGCACCACCGTCCACAGTTTCTTTTTCATCTTTTTCATTCTTCCTCCCCGTGTCAAAAACCCCATAAAAAAGCTGACACTCCAGTACATATATCCTAAGTATAACATACTAAAGTGTCAGTTTAATCATTATCCTAAGTCAAACATTCCGGTTTTCTGAACTGTTAAGGTCTTAGGTTCACCAATCTGGTCATTTTCCGTGCTGTTACCATAGTGCGTAATCGGCATAATTACAAGTTTTGCCGAATTGTTCTCCGTCAGTTCTGCCAGCACCTCCGGCGGAAGCATAATGTAGTAGATGGTTCCACTATGCAACTTATAGACGACCTCATCATCCTTTGCGCGATAGATGGTAACATCGTCGAGCTTGTGATCTAAAGAGGCACTCTCATAATAGAATTGTACAGAAATCTTACGGCTGGATACCAGGTTATCATCCTCCACCTTGAAATATACCTTCTGATCCTGCATCGTTACGGCTGTATTGCCCTTCTGATCCTGCAGAATATAAGTAGAGGAAATCTCCGTATCATCCTTGGCCGATGCTACAAAACTTGCCTTCGGTTTCTTAATGGTGTCTCGTCTGGAGGCCACCATAGTATTAACGAAAAGCTTGGCCTCATCCATGGTTGGATTGCTACTGTGTCCCGCACCGGTGTAGGTAATGTTGTTGGCACTATAGATATAGTACTCATTCATTCCGTCACGATCCTGGAAGTTGTCCCCGCTTAAGGTATACCAGACCACAATATTATCGGAATTCATATTCAGCTGATAATACTGACCGTGCGTCACTGAAATATCCAGTTCCCCATTGGCATGACCGTTCAAATCAAAAGGATAACTTGTAATCTGTCCGGTGTTGACCTGCTTCACCCGATTCGTCTGGGTGAATCTGTCCCTACCGTCTTTATATCGATTCAACAGATTGTTGGTAAATCCCTGGGTCTCTCCTGTCGTTGTCAGGGATGTGGATCCGCTCTTTGGCTTATAGGCAATGGAGTAGTTCTCACTCTTTAATGCCTCAATTTCATCCGCTGTCAGCTTTCGCTTCTCAGCTAAAATACCACTATCAATCGAATCCCCGTTACGATCGGTTGTCTCCCAGTATTTGGTTCCACCAAACTGATACTCCTTCGAACCTCTCGCATGAAGGTTCGTATCAGAAATACCGTACTGATCAAGATAGCTTCGGCTTCGCAGGATGGTATTAAAGTCAAAGGACTCCGAGAAGAAATCCCCGCCGTAAATCTGCTTCAGCCATCCCTTGTTCATATTGGTAAAGGAGGAACAGTCATGACTGAACAAAACCGACTTACCCTGATCGGCAAAATCCTCAATTGCAAAACAGGTATTCCTCGTCAGGGTCTGATACATATCATTAAATCCCAAAATCAACATATCATAGTTCTCAAAGTACTTAAGAATCTCCTTGTAATCTCCGACTGCTGCCACATCCTGTGCCCTTACGGTCTTGATTCTTAAATCGTAAACATCGGTCACCGCCTTGTCATTCAGACATCTTCCATAGTTACCGGTGTTGTTACGCTGCATGGACTCCAGATTGTAATTGTTCTGATAGTTATCATTGATCTGAAGGATATTCAGCTCCACCTTCTTCAGTGGCTTCACATAAGAAATCCCATAAGAAGAGGAATGAATGCTCTGATTATTATTCTGTGCAATCACAATCTTCCATGGTACACAGCCCGGATGAGAGGATGCATCGATCACCACATCAAACCTTTGAACCGGCGCATTTTCATAATTCAATCCGCCCTTCATTTCACCTACGTTCTCCTCTCCCTCCTGTACTTCTTCATCCGGAGAGAAAATACCGTCACCGTTATTATCCGTGTAGATTCTTGCCGAATAGGTCGTATTGATCGGGTCCGGATCTGTCGGATTCACAATACGGAATGCAAAGGAAAGCTTCGCATTCTCCTCCGTCTCCCCCTCCGATACATTGATGGCATTGTGATCCGCCATCTCCTGTACATACGGCTTAGGCTGTCCGTCTTCTTCATATACCAGTACCGGATGAGAAAGGTTGGCATAATCCAGCAGGCGCTGTGCATCCACATGACCATTGACCATAACGTTCCCGCGTCCTGCCATATCCACCATGGCATCATACAATCGGCTGGCTACATCCACGGTCTGCGGTCGGATCTCAATGCCTTCTCCGGCTTCGGCAGACAGTGTCTTTGTCTTACTGCCGCCTTCCGTCCAGTAGCCGCCTCCGTTTTCAATGCCGGCAAGCACTTCAAACTCGTTACTCCTGCAGACATAACCATTTAGTTCTCCATACCACTGGACAACGTCTCCCACCTTCCAGTCTGAGGCTTTTGTGGTCTTTCCTTTTATCTTTTTATTGCTCTTGTTTCTCCATTCACTAGTCCTATCCGTTGCATTCACAACCGTCAGTTCTGTGTTATCCCAGTTTGATGCGACCGGTATTTCTGCTCCTATCCACCGAATTATGTAGTACACGCCTGCTCCCTTTCCGGTATCCCGGAAGGATTGCTTTAATCCATTGATACTGATACGGATCAAATCACTTCTCGGTGCATCCTGTGGATCAAAGGTGTAGGTCTTTCCATTGATGGATACAGACGTCATCACACAGTACAGACCGGTTCCATTCTTAAAGTCGGCCTTTTGCACAGTGTAGCTTTTGCTGTTTGCTCCCACCACCATCTGATCATTCCGGTACCACTGGTAGCTGTAGGATATATTATCCGCTTCCTCAAGAGGTGTCAGGGTCAGCTTGGCACTGTTACCGTAATCCTGCAGAACAAAGGAAACATCCTTCTGAAAACCTGCCTTCACATTGTGCGCCGGATAATTCTTCTCTTCTGCCAAAAGAGATGAGTAGATCACCGGAAGTCCAACGGAGGCAAAGCTTTTGATTTCATCCGCCTTCTTCTGGGTCAGATCATTTCCGCTGTAACGGTATCTTTGCTCCTTTGGGGCAGCTTCATAGTCTTCATCCAGCAGTCCGCTTGTGACATAACCGGCACTTCCCTGGTTCTTTAAGACTACCTTCTCTCCAATGTTGTAGTAGACCAGCCCGTTCATATCCCCATCACCGCTGTAGGTCTGGTTCGTACGGTTACCGCCACCGATGTAGATCACATCATACGCTTCTGTAATATCCTGGGTCAGACCGATCAGCGTCGACGTGGCAACGGTTGTCACATCAATGTCCGCAGCCTTGTAACGATTGTCAAACCAGTCCTTGAGAAGGGTTGCCTTTATCGTTCCGCTTGCCGCTCCCCCCTCTGTAATCTCGGAAGTCACCGTGTGATCGCTTAGATTATTCCTTGGAATAGCAGGCGGCTCCACATCCAGAATACGAAGGCGGGCCTTTCGTCCTCTGTTTCGCTGGTTGTGATAGTTGATGACATAACGTATGGCCGTTGCCATATTAATATCTTCTTCCAACAGATCTGTTGTCTGTTCATCGGTACGCTGACGAAGGATGTTCTCGTTATGAATCTCATCGTAGACATCATAGAATCCACTCTCTGCCTGCTTATATTCGCTCTCTTCGAAATCACCGGTGAAGTCCTGTGTCACCAGAGCCTGCTGGCTTGTGGTGGTTCTGGACAGATAAATGCTTCCGTAGATTCTGCCGTGGATATCCTCCGGCTTTAGGTCATTGGGATGACTGGTTCCACCGGTCAGGGGATCGTTAAAACACAGGCTGGCCTCATATTTTGCCACCACTGCACCACGTTGACCCAGGTAGGACTTTAATGCCTGCTTTAAGTTCCTTGGCTCATAATTTTTATAAAGTCCTGTATGGTTCATAGAACCGGAAAAAACATCGATTCCGTTGCTCACCGCCACCAGATCATAACCTTGAATATCCTGGCTCTGACCGCGTCTGGCATCCATCGTCTTACTGATGCGATCCGGAGTCAGGGAATCCACATGAATTCTCTTGCTAAGGGAGGAAAGCTCTTCTGCGTCACTGTCCCGGTAGTCGAGAACATACCGCAGGAACCAGTTGTTATTCTTATAGCCACCCTGATATTTCACATAGTCATACTGCACCTGGTAGGCTCCGCTAACACTTACTGTTACACCCGTCAGGTCAAAGCTGCCCTTTCCGGAACCGACGTACTTCAGATCCTGGGTATTTAAATCAAAATATCCTGTCTGTCCGGCTTTTTTGGCTTTAAACGCATTGTTCGGACGAATCTTCGCTGCGTAATAATCGCCGTGAACAAGCTCCTCATAATTTAAGGTGATGTCCCGTCCCATGGATGGTAGTTCCGAAAAACCGGTCAGCACACGGAACTCACATCCCACCTTATAGTAGTCGTGTGCCGTTGCATCGTAGTCAAACCTCCACTCCGGTTCCTTGTCATCCGGATTTCTGGAATAGATCAGCTTATGACCCACAGCTTCCCAGTCACTGTCGGAAATCACAAGCTTTCCGTCCTCTCCCAGTGGAAGGTTCTCACTGAAGGTCGGGCGTTCATAGAAGATATACTGATCTTTTACTGCATCAAAATCCTCTTTTAGCTCTTTGATATCGGAGACCATTTGAAGGGGATAATCCTTATCCATGTTCTGGATATAGTGACCGTCCGTAACAACTTCATAGGCGTCATCGGAAGCATCATAGGCTCCTCCCTCTTTCTGCTCCAGCTGTCCATTGACCCGAACCGTCTCACTTCGCTCTCTTTTATTCTCATCTACCAGGTGAAGGGTCTTCGCACCTTCCGGAGCATTCTCCCAGGGATAGTATTCCTTGTAATAAGTATCCCCCTCTTTAAACGTAGATGTCAGAGGAGCGGCATCCTCTGTGGCACTTGCAATTCCCCTCTCCAGAAGGGCGTGAAAATATGCGTTGCCCCAAACGCTTCGTTCCGTCCTTGAGGTATAACGCGGTCCGGAAAGCACCCCGTCAACATCCACCGGCTCCTGGCCTTCGATGTAATAGCCGATCTCACCCGTCACAGACTCATCGAAGCTTCCATCCCCGGCATTCGGTGTCACTTCAAGGATATGAAAGGACACCTCCGGCGAACGGTTGATCTGCTGCCGAATCTCCTCAATATGAGGCAAGGATGTCTGCTGCTTCGCCGATACGGTAGACGTCTTCTGGTAAAAGAAAACCGGAAGAACCATAGTTCCCACCAATATGGCAGAAAGCAGGCGCCTTGTTACCAGCCCCTGCCCTCTCATTCGTTTCTTTTTATTCTTTTGTCCCTTGACTTCAAACATCGGCCGCTTATTCATAGGCGCCTCCATACTCCTTTTCCTAATCCGTTATTTCCAAAGGAACGGGTCCTCAAAACTCTCCGTATATACCGGATGATTCCTCGGTGAAATATCCCGCTTCGCATTGTAGGTCTTACCGTGCTTTTTAAGATTCAGTTCAATCTTTAATCCATACAGCCTGTGATCGGATGGATTCTCTGTAAATGTGGCGGAAGTAATATTGGAACAAAGCACATGCTCTTCCCCAAAGGCAATGTCACTTTCCGCTGTTCCCAGTCCAAAAGCCGCCTCTCCACTCTCCTTATAGGTCAGTGTTCCTTCCGCCGCATCATAGGTATAGCAACTGATCTGATATGCCGTCGGCTTTAACGTGATGTCATCCCAGGTAACTGCCTGAATCAAAAAGAGCTTAACCCCGGAAGTCCCTTCCTTTTTCAGAACCACCTTACCGTTGCTGTTGATAATCTTCTGATTCATCTGCCCCAGCGCCTGTCCGGAACTGTACTGCAACTCCACACGCTCATTGACCGCGAAAAAGCTCTTGGCTCCCATCACCATGAAGGCACAGGCCGTTGCCAGGATCATGGAAAGAATGGCAAGGGAGATGATCAGCTCTACCAGCGTAAAGCCGCCATTGTTGTTCTTATGAAGTTTGCGCCTCCATAGCTTACTCATGCTTACTCCTATGCTTTCTTCCTTCTTAATACGCTCTTACTTCTACGTCTTATTGTCTCTTAAGCTTACATACGCCGGATACGGGATCCAGACGAAGTTCGTAGGTCGTTGCCCCTGCTGCCATTGTCAGGGTGCAGTTCGTGCTGCTGCCGGCAACAGAAGCCGAAGACACATCCTCTGCAACACCGAAATGCCGTACCGAACCGCTGGACTTTTCAAAATCCAGATAGAGCTTCTCTCCATCCTCTAACTTCGTTCCGCCATAGGTCAGGGTAACTTTCCGATTGGCAAGCTTCTCCGATGAAACAGCCTCTGTCAGGTCTCCCTGATAATAGGTCGCCACCAGATAGCCATCGTCATTTTTAAATTCCAGGCATGTTACATCCGCGTTCTTTGCCATGCAATCGGTCTTACACTGGTAGATCTTCGCCTTTGCCGATACAGCCGCCTGCTTGGCTGCCGTATTAAGAATCGGCGCAAGGGAGACAGCAGCAAGCCCGGATACCACTGCTATGATAGCAACAATGATAATAAGCTCAAGCAGTGTGAAGCCCTGGTTGTTTTTTCTCACGATACTGCCTGCCTTTCTTTCTAATCCTTCTTCCAGTTGGAATAGGTTACAACCTCATCCATAGCCCAGTCGTCACCCTTGGACAAACCTGAACCGCCCCTGGTTCCATTCCACAGATCGGAATTTCGAAGGTACGAAATTCCATCCATCTGCAGATGAAGGGAGGCACCTCCTGTGTTTAACATACCGCTACACATGATAATTCCGTCAAATTGATTTCCAAGTTCCACATCTCCGTCTACTACAAGGAAGTTACACTTCACTCCGCCGCCGGCTTCCGATACACGAATCGGCTCATTTGGTCTTGCCTTGGCACAATAGCCTGCCACTTCACCTCTTCCATCGGTCGGTCCGTCTGCCCCAATGGTCTCCGAGCCGTAGACTTCTCCACGATAGACCACTTTGTTCCCGTTGTAGCTACGCTCTGCCGCATTCGGATCCACATGCCATGCCACAGGAACCAGCTGACCTTCCCGGCCGTCGCAGAATTCCATCAACTTGTCACGTTTGATGTAGGTCCAGAACGGCGTACCGTTCTCGTCGGAGTTCTCCTCGCTTAAAGTCTGGCTCAGATTCATATAACGGCGCATCAGGTCTTCGCCCTCATCCTTAAGACTGTTACCTCCCGGGGTCACCTCATAGCTGTCTCCGTCCTTACGGATAGATGTGGAAGCTGTTATAAAGGAGGAACCCTGTTCAAATCCCTGCAAAGAGGCATAGGCATCGATGTACTTTTGAATCTGTCCCTTGTGGGAATTAAAGTAATCCCTGAAATATTCGTTGGCCTTTGTCTTATCCGGAAAATTCAAAAAATAGTACTGACTTACCTTCGTCGAATCCCCCGGCAGAGGATAGGTCAGGACACGGATGCCGGATGCATCTGTAATGCCGTAGTCCGCAAGAGTCTTATCCTTAATCAGCGGATGATCCTTATTCGCAAGAATCCGCGCAACCATCTCATCCATTCGCTCCACGGAGTCCTCTTCCGCTACGATGGTAGGATTTAAATCCCCGCCCAAATAGTCGGATGGAATCAGATACGCCACCTGCTCCGGCTTGGCTGTAATGGAGGAACCCATGCCGACGGAGGCAGCCGGATTGCTTTCTTCACCCTGCACAAAGCTTCGGCCTGCCAGAAGAAGGCTTTGGATATCTGTCACATCCAGCGTGCCCTTACGAGGTGAGTTGAAAATGATGGAACTGCTCTGCTTCGCCTCATTTCCGCAACCGAATCCATAATAGTTGCCCCGGAGGTGAACCGTTCCCTCATCATCAAACATCAAATCATCTGCCACCAGAGTTCTGGAATTGACTCTGGTGGAAAAGTCTCCGTTACTGGAGATCTGAATATTATTCGCCCAAAGGGTGGAACCCACCCCCTGTGTAAACGTACCGGCTCCAAGGAAGGTGATATCCCCACTGGTTCGCTGACCGGTCGCAGGATCCAGTGTCCTTCCCACGATCATGCACTGATTATCTGCCACATTGAAGGCACCGCCCTTCATCTCAACCTTGCCGGCATAGACACTTCCTTCAATCACGCCGCCATCCGGGGTCGTTCCGCCCTCAAGATCACGATAGTTCTTTATTCCTTTATCGGCAATCGCTGTAAAGTTCTGGAGTGCCTTCTCTCCGCCTACGATATCCGCCTTGCGAAGTTCCACCTCCGGAATCGCCATGGTAATATCCGTCGTAACAGAAGTAACATAGCCATCCGCTCTGGTATAGGTCAACCTGATACCACGCAAAGTAACCGACCGGTTATCCTCTGCCTGAACGGCACTACCATAGTCCTCCACACCTCCGGCTGTCACCGCAGCCGCCAGCTGATAACTGTCTCCCTCATGTGCCTGTGGAAGATAATTCTCTAACGCACTAAGGGAATAATAACGAATCGTCTTCGTTCCATCCGCATTTACCCGCGGGTTTGGAAAGAGTGGAAGGGGATTCGAGCTGTCCCTTTTGCTGGTCTGATACTGCCCCAGCTCATCATAAAATGCTGTCTTAAAAATCAGCTTGTTGGTGGTATTATCTGCAAAAGACTGCAATACCTTCGCGTAACCGCTGGCAATGGCATTGCTCTCTGCATGGACAAGTCCGGCGCGAATCAGATCCATTCCATCCTCTGCGCTGGCGAAAGTATCGTTACTCTCACGCTCTGCCACCTTCACAAGATAGGAGGTATAGGAGGTGGATAACAGTGCAATTCCAAGAAATGTCACAACAACGGCAATCACAAGCACCAGGATCAGTCCATTTCCTCTATTCTGTTGTAGAGCTTTTTTCCCTTCTTTCAGGTGCTTCATATCTGCCTCCTGTCTTACCAGACCTTCATTCCCTGTAGTGTATATAGCGGGCTTTCGGTGTGTTCCTCATCCCCATCCGTATGCTCGTAAATCTGGATGGTGACACGGAATACATGCTCCACCTTCTCCTGCTTCAATACCGTCAGGATACTGTAAGGATCCGATACCACGGTATTACCGCTGGAGGAAATGGTATGATAACCTTCCCGATACCAGCCCTCTGCATTATGCACATAACGCAGGCGATAGGTACCAAAGTCCAGTTCCTTGACCGCATCCGTAATTCCATTCTTAAGACTCATATTCGAATGCATCTTCATGGCGAAGTCTTCGATCCGGTCTTCCTCATGCTGCTCTAAAAGGTTGATGGTTCCGGAATAGGTAACACCCTCCGCACTTCTGTTCTCACGTACGACAAAGCAGTCCCCTTTGAAATTGGCGGAATTATCAATGGTAATATCGTCCTTGTTATTGATGGACGTACTCTCATAATACGGAGAATAGATCAAAAAGAAGTCAAAAGGTACTTCCCTGATTTCCCCGTCCTCATCCTTAATGGTATACGCAAAGGGCTCCAGATCCTCGGTAACAGTTTCATCTTCAAACCGCTCGGTCTTATGACTTCCGTAGACACTTCGCTCCGACTCTGTGGTCGGGCGGTCAAATACAATGTTATAGGTTCGAAGGATGACCGGCTTCACATAAATAATGCCATCCTCCTCTGTCTTCTCAAAGGTGACCTTGATGGAACGCTCCCGCTTGATCACCGTACATTCATCGGTTAAATTCCTGGTGTATTCCTGATCATCCGTATCTGCAATCAGACAGACGTGGTCAAAGGACATCTTCTTCGTCATCAGCTGGTTGTTCAGATACTGCGCTGTCTCACCCTGATCATCCAAGGTGATTCTGGCATCGTATCGGCCGTTGGTCACATAAGCGTTCTTCACATCCAACACACTCTGTCCGGGAGATGTGGTCTTCGCCTGAGACAGGGTAACCGAATCCGCATCAAAATAGTTCTTTAAATTAGAAAGGTCCCTTGGATTCGCATGGCCGCTTCCATCCACCTTCGGAATAAGAACGGAGACATCTGCCCCCTTTACCTTCTCATATAAATTCTCGGCAGCCAGAGTCTGGTTACCGGTCATTCTGGCCTTCTGCGTTACCTTCGAGGAGAATACAAACTGATTGAGCAATGGCACGATGATAACAGCAAGGATAATAGCTGCAATCAGTACCTCCACTAAAGTGAATCCCTGTTGATTCCCCTTCACCTTATGAAGTTTTCTGATGTATCGTGCCTTCATCTTCTTCTCCTTTATATCATATCCTTAATCCTTATTATGTGTTCCAAAAGGATCCTTCACACCGGTGCTTACCTGCGGAACAAGATGCGACTCTTCCGGTGCGTTCGCATAGTTTATATAATAGGAATTTACAACCGTCGTCGTATCAAGCTTACGGTCCGTTGGATTATAGGACACCTGCATGGACTCAATACCTGTCAGTTGATCCTCGGCAAAGATATAGTCCAGATAATCCTTCATCTGTCTGTAGTCCATCTTCGCCTTCAACGTCATCGGCGCCTTATAAACACTCTGATCTTTTGCCGATGCAGCTGCATCGATGTCCTCTTCTGTCACACCCTTTAACTGCTGGACCAAAACAGGCTCCGTAAAAGCTTCACCAACAGCATTCACCTTCAGGTCATGCTCCATCCGATCGGCCAGAAGCACCTGATCCTCCTGCCAGACAGAGGTTGGAAGAACAGATAACATACTGCTGATCTGTGTCTTGGCAACGGAAATCTTCTCCTCATACTCCGCTTTATGGGACTGGTACTCCCGAAGGGTATCAAGCTCCGGCTGCAAAGCCGTGATCTTCGCATCCACCTCATCCCGCTTCTCATTGAATTTATTAAATACCAAAAGGTAACAAAGTAACAGGGTAATCAAGCCTCCGAACACGATCAGGAGCTTGATGTCTCTCTTTTGCAGATTCAAATTCATTGCTTCTCTCCTCCTGCCTGGCTCTCATCGGTCGTTGCCGTTGTATCCGTCGTAGTTGTCGTACCTGATGTGTTTCCTGCGGCATTACTCTCCTGCGCAAGCTTAGCCTGGGCATGCGGATCGTTAAAGACAACCGTAAGTGTAAATTTCTCTGTCGGAACTCCGGATTCGGCACTACTTTCCACTACCTCCGGTGTGCTGACCTTAATCACCTCAATGGAAGTAAAGGAACGGAATTCATGAATGACATTCGCCACATCCTTTAAATCCGTTGATGTCTCACACTCCAGCACAGCTCCACTGCTGTTAAGCTGTGCAGATAAAAAGAGGAGACTCTTTGGCATCTTACGCTCGCATTCTTCAAAGAATTTACGAAGCTTCGCGTTATTGCCTCTGGCATCTTCCTTCACATAGGAAAGTGCCTCGTCATTCTTGGAATAGACCATATAATCCTCATAGGTCTTCTTCGCCGGCTGAAGCTGTTCAATCTCTTCTTCCGCATCAGCAAGCTGTCCCTTACTGTCAAGGTAACCAAGGACAGAGACAAGACTTAAGATTACGCCTGCCGCCACACAGACCAGTGCAATAATAATGGCAGACGTATAGGAATCCTCAGAGGCACCCTGTACATTCTTCGGGCCACGATTGATGGCAAGCCCCGTCTTCTTTCGACTGGCAAGGTACTCATCCGGAATAAAGTTGACCGGTGAAATGCTTGCCGCAAAACAGGTCACAAAGGTGGACACCTCCACAACCTTTCCAAGCTTCTCCGCTACCTCCTGAAGCTGCTCTATATAAGCCACATCCACACCGGTTCCATCCTTTAAGACTTCCCGGAAATGCGGAAGATGTTCACAAGGTCCAAGAAGTACAATGCCGTCCACCGAACTCTTGGTGGTGCTGGCATAGAAGTCCACCGCACGATTCACATTGCTGACAAGACGGGAAAGATAATCCTCCGCCGTCTCACGGTCCATCATGGTCTGCTGTGGATCTAAAAGCTTCTCACAGGTTGGAATATATTCCGCGGATTCGATGAAGGAATTCTCCATATACGGCGTCAGAAGACAGTCTCCTCCATCGTTAAAGGAACGGTGTAACTTAAATTCCCCGTCCTTCATAAAGGTACATTCGGTCCGTACTGCGGAAATGTTCATATACATGACATTTCCCTGCATCTTCACATCCTTCACTGCCTGGAACAGCGCATTCTCCGTACATTCAATGGAATTGATGCGAAGCAATGCCGCCTTCGCCAAAGACACATAGGAATTGAGCATTTCCTTCTGGGCTGCACGAATGATGATGCGGTACCCCGGTGTCTCACCCGTCATCTCACCTAACATGGTGTAGGTGATCTTATATCCGGACATATCCATCGGGAAGTAATCCTTCAGATTGGTCATAATCAGACTCTGAATCTGCTTCTCCTTCACCTTGGGAATGACAGCCTCACGGCTGGCGATCTTACTGGAGGAAATACAGAAATTGACATCGGTAATCTTCTTAAGCCCGTGCCGTTCGATCTCTTCCGTCAGCTTCTTCGCGAACATTTCCACATTGGCAATGGTTCCGTCGGATACTGCTCCTGCCGGTGTTTGAAAGATAAAATGTTCACCAATCTGATTCGTCTTGCCACGTCTTATCATACGGCAGACCATGCTGATATGGTCGCCTACCTGAATGTTAAGTGTCTCTGCCATAATTTTTCTTTCTAATTACCTTTTTACTCTGTTATTTAGTGTCTTGTTACTGCTGATGGGAAAAAGCTTTGTCAAAGAGAAAGCCCTTTCCCACCGGCAGTAGCCGGATGGTCTCTTATACTACCTTATACCCAACAGGCCAAGATACCAGTTGAGCAGATCTCCTCCATAGAGCATTGCGACAAATATTCCAAAGGACAGATAGGGTCCTAACGCCAGTCGTCTTCCTGCGTGCATCACCACCATACGAAAAACATGCAGAATGGTTCCTGCTACGCAGCCGATGAGAAACGCCAGAAGAATTCCGGGAAATCCAAGGAATATGCCTGCTGCTGCCATCAGTTTCACATCGCCGCCTCCGATGCCCTCTCCTCCTGTTACCATAAGAACCAGGAGCAAAAAGCCACTGACGGATATACCGCCAATCAGATAAGGGACAACTTCAAAAGAAGATGTCTGAATGCCTTCAACGATGATCTTAAGAGTCGCAAGAAGGACAATTCCGATATTACATCCCAGCGGAATAATCTGTGTTCTTTCATCGATTACGGATATAACCAGCAGAATGCTGGCAAGTCCGCAGGCGAACACCGTCCTTACGCTATCTCCGAAACGGTAATAGCAAATCAGCCAAAGCAGGGCATTTGTCACTTCAATCAGGGGATATTGAAGTGACAGTTCTGCTTTACAATAACGACACCGTCCTCTTAAGAAGAGGAAGCTGAATACCGGTACCAGATCCACCCAGCCCAACTTATGTCCGCAGGTCATGCAATGGCTGGGTCCGAATACAATGCTCTCTTCCTTCGGAATCCGGTAGATACATACATTGAGGAAGCTACCTACGCAGATTCCGGTAAGGAAGAGGAAGATCCAGGGGATAAATGGGATCATTATCATTACAAGCTAGGATTAATCTGACCACTCACCTGTAACCTGATTATCAGTACCAATTGTAATTACATATTCTGCTTTAGCACCATCTGCCTTACCTTTATTTGTAACTCTTGTCTTGTTCCAGTTCGCATCTGCCTCTGCAATTTTGTTTGTTACAGCAGATTCAATACCGACAACTGCTGGATCCGCAGTCTTCGTCAATGTAATTTTTCCAGCTGTTGCTCCTGATAATACTTTTCCGTCAGCTGTCTCTTCCTGCACTGCTACAACCGCTGTCTGCACTTCTTTCAGAAGGGTCTTGGCATTGTTCTGATCGGTTGCCCAGCGGGACTTATCCACATATTTGATATACTGCGGTGCAAGGATAACACCTAATACTGCGATGATCGCAATAACGATAATCAGCTCTACCAATGTGAATCCTTTGTTCTTCTTGTTCTTTTTCTTAAAGTTCTTTGTTACCATAGCGTTCATACTTTTTCTCCTTTACTTAGATGAAACGTTGTTATATATGCAAAACGCTCCCCTGAAGCGCCTGTGCATCCACTTGATACTTGCTCTTATGCTCTTATACATTATCAAGAGCTGCGTACATACTGCTCATCGGCATGATGACGGATAGAACGATGGTACCCACCACAACGGCCAGCACAATGATAATCGCCGGCTCCATCATCGCCATCAGCTGTTCGGTGGCTTCCTTGACCTCTTCATCGTAATAGTCCGCTACCTTATCGAGCATTCCGTCGATATTACCGGTGTCTTCACCGATACTGATCATCTGGTATACAAGAGGCGGGAACTGTCCCGACTCCTTCAACGGAAGGGAGAGATTGCTTCCCATGGAAACAGAGTCCCTTGCATGTTCCACCGCCTGAACGAAAAGCAGGTTCTTTAAGGTGCCTCCTGCGATATTCAAAGCGTCGATCATCGGAATACCGGATGCTAAAAGGGTGGCTAGGGTTCTGGTGAAGGATGCGGAATTTTGCTTCTGTACCAGCTTACCCAGCATTGGAATCTTAAGCTGCAGCTTCGACAATGCTACCGCTCCGCTCTCTCCCTTTGCCATCTGCCTTATTCCTACTATAAGGAGCACCACAATTCCTAAAAGAATCATCCAGTAATCTCCAAGAGCTTCGGACAATCCCATAACAAACTTCGTAATAGCCGGAAGCTCGGCATCCAAGTCTGAGAGCATATCCTTATACTGCGGTACAACCACGCGGAGCATAACGATGACCACGCCGATGGTTACCAGAATCAGAATCGTCGGATAGATGGATGTCTTACGCACCAGAGCATTGAGCTGATGCTGCTTCTCATACTGAACCCCCATTCGGTCAAAGGACTTACTTAAGGAACCGGATTCCTCACCGGCGCGCACCATGGTGACAAAGATGCGGTCGAAGACTTTCGGATAATCCATCATGGCATCCGCCAGAGTGGTTCCCTTCTCAATGGAAAGCTTACATCCTAAAATCGCTTCCCGAAGCATCTTGTTCTCCGTCTGCTCTCCTAACATATTCAGCGCTGTGATAACCGGCACACCGGCATCCACAATGCTGACGAACTGCCGGCAGAAGACCGACATATCTCTTGCCTTAGGCTTGCCGCCGATATTGAAGCTGATCTGCTGATTCATAACAGAAGCTTCGCTCAGACCCACAATGGTCAGCTCCTGGTTGCGAAGCTGTAGCTCTGCTAATTCCTTCGTATCAGCTTCAAGGTTCCCCTTGAGCTGCTTTCCCTCTTTATTAATAACTGTGTAGATATAATTTGCCACGTAATTTCTCCCTTACATCAGGCGATTCTTCTGTGCAATCTTATCTCTTGAGAAGAGGATTGCTGTCTCCCGATCGATCTCGCCATTCTGATATAACAGCTGAATATAATCGTCCATGGTGATCATGCCGGATGCCCGACTGGTCTGAATGGTCGAAGTAATCTGGAAGGTCTTACCCTCTCGGATGTAATTGCGAATCGCATTGTTGGCAAGCATAACCTCGTAGGCTGCCACACGTCCCTTCCCGCCGATTCTTGGCAGAAGCTGTTCTGCCACCACGCACTCTAAGATATCCGCTAGCTGTGTCCGAATTTGTTGCTGCTGATGCGGAGGAAAGACGTCGATGATTCGGTTCACCGTGTCCACCGCTGAAACGGTATGAAGGGTGGAGAAAACCAAATGGCCAGTCTCTGCTGCAGTTGCTGCAATGGAAATGGTCTCAAGGTCTCGCATCTCTCCGATCAATATAACGTCCGGGTCCTCTCGAAGTGCTCCACGCAGTGCATTGGCATAGCTTAGAGAATCACTTCCAATCTCCCTCTGGTGCACAATGGCCTTCTGATGATGATGGAGGTACTCCACCGGATCTTCCAATGTAATAATGTGGTAGTTATATTTGCGATTCACATGGTCGATGAGGCTGGCCAGGGAAGTAGACTTACCGGAACCGGTCGGACCGGTAAAGAGAATCAACCCTCTCTTCTTATCACAACATCGAACAACAGAATCCGGAATATTTAAATCCCTTGGATTCGGGATGGTAGGATTTAAAATCCTGGCTGCCAATGCGTAACTACCCCTTTGGCGATAGACATTGACACGAAGTCGTCCAACTCCCGGAAGTGAGTAGGGAAGGTCTAACTCCCCCACTTCTTTCAGATGCTGCATGCTATGTGCATCCGTTACAACCTTCGCTATAATGCCATCCATTTCCTGCTGGCCGTATCGCTGGTCTCCTACCGCAACAATACTGCCATCGATGCGAAAACTAGGAACCTGTCCCACACTTACATGTATGTCACTGGCACGGTTCTCCTTCGCGAGAACCACCAGATCATCAAAATCCCCAAACGTCATACCTTTATCCTATTTCTATTCTTCCGTTTCATTAATACCGGATTCGTTAACGGTTACCTTAAGCATTTCCTCTACTGATGTCAGTCCCTGCAGAACAAACTGTGCCGCATTCTGACGAAGGGTCCGAAGTCCTTCTTCTTTGGCAGCCTCCTCCAGTTCCTGTGTGGTCTTGCCGGCTGCTACGATATTTCGAAGATTGCTTGTCATCTCCATGATCTCGTAGATACCGATTCGACCCTTATATCCTGTACCATGGCACATATTACAGCCACCCGGATGTGCCACACAGATCTTCGGATGCGGCTGATCCAGAGGCAGTCCCAGAACTCTTGTCTCAAAGTCTGTAGCAAGGCGTTCCTCCTTACAGTTGGTACAGAGCCGGCGCACCAGTCGCTGGGCGATGATTCCCACCAGAGAATCCGCCAGAAGGTACGGTTCAACTCCCATGTCCACCATTCGTGTAATGGTCGCTGCCGAACTGTTGGTATGTACGGTAGAGACCACCAGATGACCGGTGATGGAGGCCTGAACTGCAATTTCCGCTGTCTCCTTGTCTCGAATCTCACCTACCATGATGATATCCGGATCCTGTCGCAGGAAAGAACGAAGGGCGGATGCAAAGGTAAGACCCGCTTTGACATTGACCTGTACCTGATTGATGCCCGGTACATTCGCCTCCACCGGATCCTCAACCGTCATAATATTAACCTCCGGTGTGTTCAATTCGGATAAAGCGGTGTATAACGTCGTTGACTTACCGCTTCCGGTTGGTCCCGTTACCAGGATGATACCGTTCGGCCTCTTTAGGATTCGGTTGAACCTTGCCATCTCATAAGGCTGGATTCCCAACTCACTCTTCGCCTTAGTCAGGGCATTTGCCACTGTGATTCGCATAACGATCTTCTCACCGAAGGAGGTCGGAAGAATCGCTACTCGGATATCATATTCAATTCCCTCCACCTCGATGGTCATACGACCATCCTGCGGCTTACGTTTCTCTGCAATATCAAGTCCGCTTAGAATCTTGATACGGGTAGAGAAGGCCGGAAGAAGGGATATGTCGTACGCACTCTTGTCCTGAAGCACACCGTCGATACGGTAGCGGATCCTTACCTGACGCTCCAGGGCATCGAAATGAACATCTGAAGCCTTGTCTCGTACCGCCGCCTCTAAAATCTGCTTCAGAAGCTGTACGATCGGCGCGTTGCCCAGCTGCTTTTCATTCTCTGCCTGTGCCGCAAGCACAGCCTCCTGACGAACCTTGTTCTCCTTGGTAAAACGCTCCGCCGCCTTCTGTGCCTCTTCGTTCCCGAAGTAATGATCCAGCACCGTGTTAATGGCAGATGCCGTGGCAACACAGGGGATAACCCGCCTTGGGCTTAAGAGCATCTCGATATCATCCAGGGCGTTGTAATCCAGAGGATCCGCCATCGCCACATAGACGGACATAGGGTCCTTCGGATCAAAGGCCACCGGCAGAACGGTATTCGTTCTAAGAATCGAGCCCTTTACCAGAGTACGCAGTTCATCTTTTAATACAAAGCCCTGCAAATCCACAAGTTGCAGATTCAACTGCTTGGCCAGAGCCTTTGCGATTTCCACGTCGGAAGCAAAATGCAGTTCCTTTAAGCATTCGCCCAGACGCTTCGGGGTTCCTTTCTCGTATTGTTCCTTGGAGTATGCCAGTGCTTTCTTCAACTGATCTTCCGTCAGTACACCTGCCTGAACAAGTAAATCTCCGATCTTTAATTTCGTTCTGGCCATATCCTACTCCATAGCCCCTTTCCAGATATAACTAATAATTCAAGTCTCGCTCGCGAGACTTGGCGCGAGATTTGCGTCAGCATAGCTGACATATTTCATATGCAAATCTCTGCGCATCCTCGCGGAGCGTTTATCTCAGTCGGAGGGTCTTATCCGACTGAGATAAAGCAATGCAGAAATAGGTGCAGAAAAGCAAAAAACGCCATCATGATTGTTACGATGCCCCCTGATGGGTCGCTAAATCATGATGACGCACTCATGTCACCAAATATACAATCTATATATAGCTACATACCCCATCCTGGACAGGCTTTCTCCCACACCTATCTTTAAGTTAAGTATATGCCTATATTTTGCAGTATGCAAGCGTTTTAAATTTTCGCGTTTCGAGTTGTTTTCGTTGCAAGTTAAAAAGCTTTTAATTACCAGACAATTTATCCGGTCTCCCCCATTTTATCATGCAACTTACACGATGTTTTTCATTAAAGTTTCCAAAAGTTTCTTTCCTTCCCTGCGACTGTTCACCGGCAGAAGCTCCTGCTGCCGATATGAGGAAACTTCCTCCCAAAACCTCGTTTCCATACCTGCTGCCACGACATACCGAAGGAGCTGCTGCAGCTGCAATTCCATGGTGACAGAAGCCTGAAATTCCTTTGCCAGTTCAGATGCATCCGGATCACAGATGTCCGATGGATTTTCCTGCTCCCCTTCCGTTTCGCTGCCGCCCGAGCTAACAAAGTGTTCGTAAATTCGCTTTATCTCTTCTGAAAGCTCCCCGGAACACGCTTCCATACCTTCTATAACAGAACGCGCCATCTCCTTTTGCGTTACGCCTTCTTCCCTGCCATGGTCTGTCACAACCTTTAGAAAAATCATCCGGTCCGGACTTATGATCTTGCGAAGACTTCGATAGAGGCCGGCAGCTTCCATATCAAAAAGGCTCTTCTCTCCCGGATTCTCCTCAGATAATGCCCTTGCTTCCTCCTGCCCTATGATTCCAGAGCAGGTGTAGACCCTTGCCGTCGGAAGACTTCCCACTTCCCTTAAGTCAGGATAATAGGTCTCCTTCGTTGCTTCATCCGTAATTCCGTGAATCCGATAGATGCCGGAAGTTTCCTTCCCGCCGGCACAGCTTCCTATATTAAGGTAGACATCCTCTTTCGTATAACCGTAGGTTCCAATGTACCATCCGGCTGCAAAGCCTGCTGCCTCGCATCCCACCCCGGTAAGAATCAGCCGCATCCGGCCGTCTTTGTCCTCATACACCGGACAGAGGGTATCCTTTTTCGTCTTTTTCATTTCAAGTGCTTTGACCACCGGCTTCATCTCCTGCCAAAGCGCGCCGAACATCACCAGCATGTGCTTTCCTCTTTCATTTTATAAAAATCGTTTTTTTCTCGTAAAAATCTTGAAAATTCACGTAGAAATATGTTTATTTTCTCGTTTCTATAGTATAATAAATGCACAATAGCAGAATGTCAAAGCAACGATTCTCCCCTGTTACTTTGCTATGGTAAAGTGTTACAGTTGCAGAACGTCGGATATTCTGTTACATTATTTGAGAAAATTCTACAATTTTTTAACGCGAGGAACCAATTATGAATCTCCATAAATATTTCACAGACCAGAAGGTCGAAAGGCTCAGTTACTGCCATGCACTTTTAAAGTCATTAACGCCTATCAATTTTTGGTTATGCGATTCTGAAATGAATTTACTCTCATATGACGAAGATACCTGTTATATGATTTATGATCTGCTACACGCCAGCTGTAATGTCAATCAGATCATCGAGGCAGTGGCATCGTCCAAGAGACCTTATGTCTATCACCAGTCCATCGGACTGCACTGGATCATCCTCCCTGCTTTCTGCGATACCAAGAGGGACGACCTGTATGTGGTCCTCGGACCTTTCCAGAGTCCTACCACAGACACACAGCTCGTGGAGGAAGAGATTGCAAGACGGATTCCGGACTGTAAGAATGTTAAGGACAATACCATCCTTTCCATTATCACCTTCGTTCCGCCTTCCGAGGTTCAGCACCTTCTGCAGAGCACCTGGTATGTTCTGAACAACGGACCGTGCAATCCGGATGAGATCTGCCACCTCAGTGAGGATGCCATCAATTCCACCCAGGCGGCCGAGCAGCTTCAGGAAAGTCTTGCCGAGGATGAGAAGTCTCTGAACCTTACCGGTCTTTCCTCTACCCAGGCACTTCTTCTCAAGCAGCTTCGGGATGGCAACAAAAGCTACGGAAACCTCCTTGAGACTGCCCTTTTGGAAGCTACCGCACGCTTCAGCAACGGTGCAAGCATGACCTCTGCCCAGTATGCAGCCATCAACTTCATCGTTTTATGCAGCCGTGCCTCTACCGAAGGCGGTCTGCCACCTACGATTTCCTACAGCATCAGTGATTTCTATTCCAATAAGATTTGGAAGTCCGCTTCCGGTTGGGATCTTCTGGAATGGGCAAGACGCGCTTACGAGGAATTCCATCACAGACTGGCGGAATATCACAACAACGATAAGATTTCCCGTACCATTCAGACCTGCATCGATTACATCCGGATGAATATCTACAACAATCCTTCCATCCAGGATCTTGCACATCTGACGGGTTATACGGATTATTACCTGACACGTAAATTCAAGAAGGAGACCGGCATCTCCGTGAACAGTTTTGTCAACGCCGAGAAAGTGGCACGTGCGAAGGTTCTTCTGGCTACAACACATACAAGTATTTCCGAGATCTCCAATATGCTCGGCTTTTGTTCCAGAAGTTATTTCTCAACCATTTTCACAAAAGAGACGGGGCATTCTCCACTGGAATACCGCAATCTGAGTGAGAAATAACAGGCTACTGCCACATGACAGACATAGAAGAAAAGGAAAAGGGAAAAATGGGTGTTCGTGAAAATCAAGAAGTGGATCAACTGGTCAAAGACCTTCTGGCCGATTACGGCAAAGGCCGTGACATTGACAAAATGGCTGTCTTCAATCAGCCGGACCGGGAAGCTGTTATTTTAATTGTTAAAAAGCTTCTTCGTCTGGTCTTCCCGGGTTACTACCGGGATCAGGTCTATAAGAGTTACAACCTTCAGGGTAACCTTACGGTTCTGATCGAAGATGTCCTCTATAACCTAAGCAAGCAGATCGAGATCGTTTTAAAATACAACGCGGTCTGCTCCATTCTTCCGGACTGCATGAGCGACCAGCTTCTATCTCCGGAAGATGAAGCGAAATTCAAGGAACAGGCCTACTGTCTTGCCCTCACCTTCTGCAACCGGATTCCGCAGATCCGGGAATATGTAGAGACAGACCTGCAGGCTTCCTTTCAGGGAGATCCGGCTGCCTTTAACAAGGACGATATCATCCTGTCCTATCCGGGACTAAAGGCGACCACCATCAATCGTATCGCCCACGAGCTGTTCCTTCTCAATGTTCCTTTGATTCCGCGTATGATGACCGAGTACGCCCACAGCCTTACCGGTATCGACATCCATCCGGGTGCCACCATTGGCAAATACTTCTTCATCGATCACGGTACCGGCGTTGTAGTTGGTTCCACCACCAAGATCGGAGATCATGTCAAGGTCTACCAGGGTGTTACTTTAGGAGCACTTTCCACCGCAGCGGGTCAGGCTCTCCACGGCGTCAAGCGTCACCCGACGATTGAAGACAATGTCACCATCTACTCCGGTGCCTCCATTCTCGGCGGTAACACCGTAATCGGAGAAGGCTCTGTCATCGGTTCCAACGCCTTCATCACCAAGTCCGTTCCGGCTGACACCCGTGTCACCATCAAGAACCAGGAGCTTGTCATGAAGGGCTCCGATGGTCGTATCATTGAAAAGGATGATCTGGATCAGGGCGATGCCTGGTTCTATGTCATCTAAAAAGTGTCTACGCAAAGGGACCTGTGAAACAACGTTTCACAGGTCCCTTTCTTGATTCTATCCTTTGATATGCTTACATATCCTCTAATCTGCCATGCTTCTCATAGGTGGTGATTCTTGTGGCATGATTTGCATCATCTACAAATACCACCTGTGGCTTGCTCTCCTTCGCCTCTTCCGGTGTCATCTTGGCGTAAGCCATCAGAATGATATGATCGCCGATGCTGACACAGCGGGCTGCCGCTCCGTTCAGGCAAATCATTCCGCTGCCTCTCTCTCCTGCGATGGTGTAGGTTGCAAAACGCTCTCCGTTCTCTACATCCGCAATCTCCACCCGCTCGTACTCACAGATGCCTGCCGCATCCAGTAAATCCTCGTCCACTGTGATACTTCCTACATAATCCAGTGCCGCCTGTGTGACTGTTGCTCTGTGAATCTTGCTTTTCAGCATGGTAATTTCCATGAATCTCTCCTTATATTTTAATCTTCTATACTTAACCTTTTTCTTTTCCCGTCTCTTCCTGCCTGCCAGATCAGCCGATGATGAAATTATCGATCAGTCTTACTTTTCCGATGTAGACTGCAATGGCAAACAGTGTCTTGCCGTCGATCACATCCGTATGAGAAAGCTCATCCCAGTCCACAGCCTCCACATAGTCGATCTTCGCCAGCGGCTCCTGCTCAATCACTTCTGCAATCTCTTTGCATAAAAGTGCAGCATCCGTCTCGCCATCCAGAGCCTTCTGCTCTGCCATGGAAAGTGCCTTGTGAAGGATGACTGCCGCCTTACGCTGTTCCTCATCCAGATAGGTGTTGCGGGAGCTCTTTGCCAGACCGTCCTCTTCACGGATAATCGGGCAGCCGATGATCTCAATGTTGTAGTTCAGATCCTTCACCATCCGGCTGACTACCGCAAGCTGCTGTGCATCCTTCTGTCCAAAGTAGGCGCGGTCTGCTCTTGAGATATTAAAAAGCTTGGTTACGACGGTGCAGACACCATCGAAGTGTACCGGGCGAACCGCTCCGCAAAGTCCCTCTGTCAGCTTGTCCACATGAACCTTGGAGAAGTTCTTCTCTCCGTACATCTCTTCCGGTGTCGGATGGAAGATAAGGTCCACACCGATTGACTCACAGAGCTTACAGTCCGCATCGAAATCTCTCGGATAAGCCTCTAAGTCCTCGTTCGGACCGAACTGTGTCGGATTGACAAAGTCAGAGACAATGACAATATCATTCTCTTTTCTTGCACGCTTCATCAGGCTGGCATGACCCTCATGCAAAAATCCCATGGTCGGTACAAGTCCGATGCTCTTTCCCTTTTTCTTACACTCGCGTACGTACTTTTTAACCTGTTCTACGGTTGTCGCCTTAATCATTGTTTTCTCCCTTCGTATGTGCAATGACAGCATCCATCACCTCATCTGTGATGGCAAACGTGTGCTCTCCGCTCACCGGAAAACTTCCCTCTTTTACTTCCTTTGAGTATGTGGTAAAGGCATCCTTCATCACATCTCCTACATTGGCAAAATGCTTGGCAAACTTCGGTGCAATGCCTCCGAACATTCCCAGCATATCCTGATATACCAGCACCTGTCCGTCGCAGCCGGCACCTGCTCCGATTCCGATGGTCGGTACATGAAGCTCCTTAGAGATCAGGGTTGCAAGCTTCTCCGGCACACACTCTAAGGTCACAAGGATTGCTCCTGCCTCTTCCACCTTCTTGGCATCCTCTAAAATTTCAATGGCACGCGCCTCATTCTTACCCTGTACCTTGAATCCGCCAAATGCATGGATGGACTGCGGTGTCAGACCGATATGTGCCACAACCGGAATCTGTGCATCGGTGATGGCGCGGATACGGGATGCAAATCTTGCACCGCCCTCCAGCTTAACAGCCTGTGCATGGCCTTCCTTAATCAATCGTCCTGCATTCTCCACCGCCTGCTCGTCAGAAAGGTGGTAGGACATAAACGGCATATCCGCCACAAGGAAGGTCTTATCCAGGCCTCTTGAAACCGCTGCAGTATGATGAATCATATCCTCCATCGTAACAGGAAGTGTATCCTCATAACCAAGCATGGTCATTCCCAGAGAATCTCCCACCAGGATGGCATCCACATCACTTGCTTCCACTAAGGTTGCTGTTGTGTAGTCATAGCAGGTCAGCATGGAAATTTTCTCTCCATTCTCCTTCATCTTCTGAAGCAACGTAGCAGTTCTCTTCTTATCTTTCATTACCCTTTTCTCCTTTTTTATGTAACAAATATTGTGACAACGCGTTGTAGATACAAAGCAGATCCCCGTCGTCCTCTTTCTTTGACAATTCCTCCACATGCTTTTGCACCGTCACCATATCGCCCCTTTGAATCGGGCCGGTGAGACTTTCCATCGGTCCCCTGGTCGCTGCAGCATTGGCATTTCCAAGGAAAAGTGGCGTTAAAGCTCTTTTACACAGCTCCTCATCAAGACCGCAGCCTGAAAGCATCTGCTGGGATGCCGCAAGAAGTGCGTTCACCAGATTGCTTGCCATAACACAGGCACCGTGATAGCGAACCTTTTTCTCTTTGGAAATCGGTGCCACCGTAAGGCCTGCCTGTCTAAGGTCGTCGAGCAGTGCCTGTCGGTGTTCACCGGCTTCGCCTTCCAATGTAAAAATGCATGTCGGGAATTGTTCTCTGGCAATGTCAGGATCCGATACTGCCAGAATCGGATGAAGAGAGTAGCCTTTGGCTCCGCTCTCCTGTAGATTCGAAAAGATGTCCGAAGATAACGAACCACTGCAGTGCAGGACCGTCTTCCCCTTTAGGGAAATCTCCTGCCGCTCCTGCAATAAGACGAGCTGATCCCAGACCGGGCCAATGGCACGGTCCGGAACCGTCAAAAAAAGGACATCGCTACAATTTGCGATATCCTTAAGATTTTCGTAATATGTTGCGCCTATACATGCTGCTGCACTTTGCGCGGAATGAATGCTTCGGCTGTAATAGCCGTTTACAGTTCTGCCATGTTCACTCAGGTACATGCCAAGGGCACGTCCTACCTTACCGGCACCTATAAAGCCAATCCTTTGCAATCCCATCACCTCCGTATTCCTCTCACAGCCCAGTGGGTCCATGGTACGTCGCGATGTCCCTTTTACGGTCTTTGCATCAGCTCCTATGAAATTCGGTACAGTTTCTTTCGAATACCATCCAAACAAGGAGTATAGCCCATCTCACCTTCGATGTAAAGGTATAATCTTATCAAGAAAGAGGAAAACGGATCTCATAGCAGGTTCCCTTCTCCCATTCCTCGGGAGAGAGAATGCGGATACTTCCCTTATGAAGCTCCACGATCTTCTTGGAAATGGAAAGGCCAAGGCCGCTACCCTGTCCAGTTGTCCTTGCGGTCTCTGCCACCACAAAGGGTTCAAAGACACTTTCCCGGATCTCCTTTGGAATCCCCGGTCCATCATCTGCGATGCGAAGGAGCAGCTGTCCTTCCCACTTTAAAAGAAGAATGGCAATCCCGCTCCCCTTCGGGCAGTACCGGATCGCGTTGGAAAAGATATTTTCAAAGGCTCTTCGCATCAATAAGTGATCAAAGGAGAACATCATCTTCTCTTCCGGAATCTCAGCCTCAAGAGAAAAACCGGCAACAGCAAGTTCCTGATACTTGCCTGCTGCATACTCCCGGACATATTCACAGAAGTCATCCTCTTCGCAGGAAAGTTCATATTCCGGATGCTCGAGTCTACTGTAGTCGTTAAAGGAATTGATAAGCTCCGACAACAGAGAGGCCTTGCGGCTTACGATGTCCAGGTAGCGCATCTGCTCCCCCTCCGGCACGATCCCGTCCCGAATAGCATCCACATAGCCTGTGATCACCGTAATCGGTGTCTTTAAATCATGGGAGATATCCGCAAGCATCTTCTGCTTCTGCTGCTGCAACATCTCCTGCTCCCGCTCACTCTCCTGAAGCTTTCGCTCCATGAGATTGAAGGTCTGTGCCACCCGGTCAAAGTCTGCTGTCCTAAAGTTATAATCGATCTGCCGCCTTTTACCTTCTGCGAAATCATTCATGGCCTCGCGGAGAAGATCCAGGGACTTTTTCATACGGGAGGACAGTACAAATCCAAGGGCCAGTACCGCCAGCACAATAAGGCCAATGAAGATGACCACCGTACAACGCTGGACTCTCTGCACCGACCGGACGTAGGCAAAATCCGGATCCTCGTAATGCACCACCAGATACCTCACCTGGTCATAATGATTCTTAAACCGGTACTTCTGGGACAGCATGCCGTCTTCCTCCCCGCCCAGATCAGAGAGTTTCTTTAAATAGTCCAGCTCCTCCTTCGATACCACGGTATTGATCCGGCGGAAGTTACTGTACACAATCTTACGATGACTGTCGAGAACCATAATACGGTTCTCATCCTCCTTTCCCGGAATCGGACTTATGATGAAATTAATCAGGCTGTACTTTTTCCCGCCTTTCGCCTTTAACTGCAGAATATTAAAGTAGTTTCGCTGACGAAGCTTTGGCATATACGCAAGCTGGTAGGCGGTGTAATCCTTTGTCTTCACCTTTGGATTATTGCAATAGATGACCTGCCCTGTCTCATCAAGGATCTCGAAGTATCCGCGCTTTCCAAGGCTCTTTCCCGGGGACAGGCGATAGTAATCCTCATAGAAGCCTTCATCGTCACTTTGAATATAGGCTCCGGCTTTGATCTGCCGCTTCAGGGACACACCGTTATCATAAACATAGGTATACTCTCCCAAAAAGTAATTCACCCCAAGAAGCAGGCCAAAGCACAGAAGGATTACAACCACCAGCGTTATGAAGCCGCCTACCACATATAGATATAATGATTTCTTATCCTGTATATTTTCACTGTTCACTACTATTTCCCCATCTTATAACCCAGCCCGCGGACTGTCACAAGATAGTTCGGATTCTTCGGATCCTCTTCAATCTTATTCCGGAGATTGGATATATGTACCATAACCGTATTCTCTTCACTCAGAAAATATTCGCCGCTGAGATTCTCGGCAATCTGCACCTTCGTATAGACCCTTCCCGGATTCTTCATAAGAAGCATCAGGATACGAAGCTCGGTGGGAGTCACCGATATCTCCTCCTCTCCCTTATACAGAATCATCTTCTCCTGATCGATGCGAAGGTCACCAAAAGAAAGCTCTCTGCCTTCCGGCTGTACCGATGGATTCAAGTCGTAATACCTGCGCAGGGAGGAGCGCACCCTTGCCACCACTTCCAGCGGATTGAAGGGCTTGGTAAGATAATCATCCGCCCCGATATCCAGTCCTATGATGCGGTCGGAATCCTCCCGCTTCGCTGAAATGATGATCACCGGAATATTTGAAAATTCTCTGACCTTGCGGATGAGTTTATAGCCATCCATCTTCGGCATCATAATGTCAAAAAGGCCCAGATCCACCTTTTCCTTCTGTAGGATCTCGTAGGCCTTCTCTCCATCGGGCGCTGCCAGCACCTCATATCCCTCATTCTCAAGATAGAGGCGCAGCACCCCAATAATATCCACATCATCTTCCGCAATTAAAATACGGTAATTTCCCATAACATCTCCTGTAACACTTACATCAGTCTCTGCACCATGGCCCAGAGTGCCTCGGCAGAATTAAAGTTCTCAGGAATCATTTCGGAGGCATCAATGGTGATGTCAAATTCCTCCTCAAGTTCTCCTACCAGAGAAATGATTCCAAAGGAATCGAGAAGATGATCGTCGATCAGCTTCTTTTCCTTTCTGTAATCAATACTATCATCAATATCCTCTAATATCATTATAATCTGTTCCATTTTAAGTTTTTCCTTTCTTTTTGACTCTTTTCCTCTACTTTTACACCAAGGGCCCTTTGTTGTCACTTTATATTGACCTGAAAGGGTGTGTTAATTGGATAGCTTTCCATCCGCTTTCGCATCTGACACAGTCCCTTTTCCCCGGAATAGGAATAGATGGCCGGTAACTCGTGACTTAAGAACAGGCTCATTCCCTCATATACCGAGTAGGCTCCCACCCGTTCAAACACCAGAAGGTCTCCAAGGGATAATTCCTTACAGGTCAGATCCGCCATCAGAACATCATTGACAGTGCACAGACTTCCGCAGACAGTGTAGGATTTTTCCTCTCCCTTCTGCTCTCCTGCCACAGTGACAAGGGGCTGATACATTCCCCGAATCTGTCCGTCATAGTGGATCTGGTGAATGCCTCCGTCCACAATGCAGTAGTTCTTGTCGCCACTTGTCTTAAGGTCACACACCTGTGTTACATAATATCCGCAGTTATATGCTAAAGCCCTTCCCATTTCGATGGAAATCTCTCCCTTATACTCCATTCCCTGTAAAATATGACAGAAGGCCTGCAACTGCTCCTCTCCTGTCATCGTCTGAAGCTGATACTTGAAATAGGAGACGCCGAATCCGCTGCCGTACTCCAAATGCTTCACTTCAAAGGCTGTATCTTCCTTAATACGTCCGATCACTTCATCCAGGATGCGAATCTCTTTTTCATAGGTTTTCAGCTTATGCTTTTGTGTTCCGGAAAAATAGTGGATGCCGTAAAATAAAAGGTTCGGATACTTCTCCCATTCCTTCAGACATCCCACGAGGGTGTCCTCGTCCATTCCAAACTGGTTGCCACTACTGAGGCGAAGATATACAAAAAGATTTATCCCATTGCTCTCTCCGTACAACTGGAGGTATTGAAGCTGCAGTGGTGACTCCGCCGTATAGATTGCCTCATCTCTTCCATAGGCTACGATCTCCCGTATCTCCTCTTTTTTCTTTAAAACTCCGGATATCAGAAGCTTCTTTGCCGGAATCTGAAGGGACTTACAGATCAAAAACTCCCCGTAGGAACATACTTCGATCCGGTCCGTCTGCCAAAGCGCCTCCTCCACTAAGAAGGGGTTGGTCTTCATGCAGTAGTTCACATGTATCTTCTCCCCGAGCATCCCTTTGATATAGTCATACTGCTTATGAAACCCGTCGATATCAAAAATATAGCAGGGACTTTCGCTCCTCTGTTGCGCCTCCCTTGCAACCGATCTTATATCTTTCATTCCAACACCTCCAACGTATGCAGTACCTTCCGGTCGATCTTGCCGTTCTTGTTCAATTCAAAGGCTTTCACATGAACAAAGCGGTTCGGTACCATGTAAAGCGGCAGTTTCTCTTTTAACCAGCGATGCAGTTTCTTCTCATCCACAATTCCCGTGTAGTATGCATAGATTCTGGATCTCTTCTGGTCATAGGAACAGCAGCTCCTTGTCACATCCTCATTGGCATTGATGCCCCGCTCGATTTCCTCCAGCTCAATCCGGTGTCCCATGTGCTTGATCTGGAAATCCTTGCGTCCGGCAAAATACAGCTGTCCATCTTCTCCAATGCGACCCACATCTCCGGTCTTATACATGCGGCAGATGCTGTTATCTTCTCTTTTATACTCCACAAAATGCTCTTCGGTCTGTTCCGGATTATGATAGTATCCGATCGCCAGGGATTCTCCCATGACACAGATCTCTCCGCTTGCATTTTTCTCTATGACTCTTTTCCCGTCTTCGTTTAAAAGAATCACTTCTCTGCCCGGGAACACCTCTCCCAGTGGCAGGGCCTCATCCTTTTCGAAGGTCCTTTTAATTCTGTAGTAGGTACAGTTACAGGTAATCTCCGACGGGCCGTACAGATTGACAAATTCTGCCTTCGGCAGATTCTTCTGCCAGATTCCCAGCTGGCGGATCGGCATGACCTCGCCGCTGAACATGACGCGCTTTACGTCCTTTGGCACGCGGTAGTCGAAGCCCTTCAGGCCGGATATAAGGCACAGAGCGGACACAGCCCAGGTCAGGCTCGTCACATGCTCATCACATAAGTAGTCCATCAACTTCGCCGGCTGTGAAAAATATTCTCTTGGAATCAATACTGTTTTCGCTCCGGTCATGATTCCGCTGTAGAGATCCTTCACCGATACGTCGAAATCAAATGGCGCCTGGTTGGCAATGACATCTTCTTTTGTAAATCCAAAGATTTCTGTGAAATGCCCGATGAAATCAACGACAGCCCCATGACTGACCAGGACACACTTCGGTACTCCCGTTGATCCAGAGGTAAAGATTCCATAGAGTGGTGTATCTCTTCCGATGCCATCCCGGATGACATCCATATCAAAACAGTTTCCTCTTGTCCGTTCGGCCTGTTCGAGCACCTCTTCCAGCTCTTCCTTTTTCCCTCTGTATTCTGTCTCTTCCATGACAGAGGCATAGGCCTTCTCGTAGAGCACCAGCGCCGGCTGCAATACCTCTAAAATCTTATGCAGTCTTTCCGCCGGCTGCTGAGGGTTTAAGATAACGTAGAAGCCGCCGCTGTAGGTTACGCCAAGCATCGTTGCCCACAAATCACAGCTCTTATCCGCAAGGATTGCCACCGGAGTGCCACCGCGAAAAGCCACCGGTTGCTCAATCAGCCGGTTTAAGTATCCGCCGATGCCATACGCCTTCTTTTGTAGCTGCTGCCATGTCAGTTCTCCCTTGGGATCCTTCACCGCCACGCTGTCCGGATGGCTTTTCGCTGTCTGTTCCAATTTATCCAATGTTGTAATCTCAAAATAGTTCATTATCCACTTCCTCTTCCCAGTCATCCACTTTTCGCCAGATTGAGAACTGCACCCGCCGTTCTCTCCTGTTATAGTCTTTCAACATCATGTTCCATCGTTTGGAAATCTTATCATTCCATCGGCAGGTTAGCGGCATTCTCCTGTTGAGATAATATCCCAAAAACTCCGTTGCCTTCCTTGCTCCCGACAGATTCAAATGGTCGCCCCTGTCTCTGGTGTCCGATCTCCAGTCGATCTCCAGCCGACTCGCTTTCACATTCAGATCCACATAAGGAAGATGATGTTCCCTTGCCAGCTCCTCCAGCGCGTTATGCTTCTTATAGTTATAATTTCTCGGTGAAGGAGCTGAGTATAACATCAGCTGTATCTTCTTTTTCTGACACAGTCTTGCGATCTCTTCGAAACATTTCCGGTTTGTCGCCTCGATTTTTTCCTTCTCTTTGGACGGGTACATGTAGCGTCCGCCCTTATACGGCTTGACGCCTCCGTTGATATTAAATCCCTGGAACAGTACGCCCCTCGCCATCAAAAGCGGGGACTTCCAGGCGCTGTGATACTTCAGCAGCGGTAACATCTGGTATATCTTTTTCGTTGTTCCCTGCTCCACGCTTGCTGGCGGCTGGTAACGGAAAAGGTTATTGGTCTCCAGCATAACCACCTTGGGCTGCTGCCTTTTTAACACAGTGCGCAGCACATCCAGATTCTCTCCGATCTTCGCCCCCGGCACGCCTGCCACATAGGAGGTATAGCCGTAATCCTTCCACAGCTGCATCGGGGAAAAGGAGGAATAGCTCTCGCTGTCCCCAAGCACCACCACATCAATGCTGTTCCTCGGCTCCAGCTTGATTCTCGAAAACACACCCGCTCTTCCTGCATCCAGATGAAAGCGGTTCATGGTCTTCGGCTTCATCAAAACTCCCGGGAGAAGCAGAGTTGCCACTGTCAGGGACAAAAATGCTCCTACCTTTAAAAATCTCTTTCTATTCATATATGTTCTCCGATTGAATTGTTGAGTTCTCTTAGAATCCTGCATAGATCAGATCCGCCGGCTGATATCCCACTCCGTAGGATCCAAAAATAACAATGGCGAAAATCATGGCATAGTACAGTGCTCCCCTGCCTACAAAATGATGCTCATTGATGTTCTCGTACAGCATCGGATCTTCCTCGGCTCTTTTATCCAGCCAGAAGATGATAAGACATCCAAGAGCCGCCACCACAGCATCTGCTGCTTCCATTCCAAGATTCGGCAGGTTGCCGTATAAAATTCCGCCATCCCACGGTCCTGTGACCATACGCTTCATCATGGTAAAGAACTGTTCCATGGAATTTGCACGGAAAAGCATTTCTCCCACAAAGATGATGATCCAGGTCCGCAGGGTACGTACGGTTCTCACGACACCTGACTGCGCATCAAGATGCATCCGGCTCCATACCGCTTCTCCCAGCGGCTGGAGCATGATCTCTGCCAAGAGAATCACAAAGTAGTACACGCCGTACATAATGTATGGCCACTTCGGTCCATGCCAAAGTCCGTTGAGCATCCACACCGGGAACAGGGCAATGGCAGAGGTCACCACTGTTGTAATATATTTTCCGCAATGTTTTCTACCGAACTTGTTCCACTTCTTCATAAGAGAAGAGGTGGATACCGGATAGAAGATATAATTCTTAAACCAGGTTCCAAGGGAGATATGCCATCTTCGCCAGAACTCTGCTGCACTCTGTGCATAGAACGGCTGCCTGAAATTCTCCTTCAGCTGTACATTAAGAATCCTTGCCGTTCCGATACAGATATCAATGGTTCCTGAAAATTCCATGTACAACTGGATGGTAGTGGTGATCATGATGACAACCACCATGATTCCCGTAAAGACAGCATTCTGGCGATACATCATTTTCACCGCCATATTCAGCCGGTCTGCTATGATCATTCGCTTGAAAAGTCCCAGCAGGATTCGAAAACTTCCTTTCTCAAAACTTTCAAAGGTGATCGCATCTCCTCGAAAGAGCATATCCTTAACATCCGTCCATCGCATGATCGGCCCTTCCATCAGAGTCGGGAAGAAGATCATAAACAGCGCCACATGTCCTATGTTTCTCTCTGCCTCAAATCTTCCCCAGTACACATCTAAAAGGTAACCAATCGCCTGCAGGGTATAGAAGGAGATTCCGATCGGAACCATAAGCATTCCTGCAATTCCTGTCGCTCCTGCGGTTCCTGCAACTCCTGCGGCACCGGCAGTTCCTGCCTGCATTCCCGCTGCATCTGCACCAAAGAGTTCCATTACGCTATGAATGGTTTCCAGCGTGAACTGCATATACTTTAATCCAAACAGGATGCCACCCGTCGCTACCAGAAAAATCGTCAGCACCCGCTTCATCTTCTTTTTCTGCTTCTGTTTGGCTGCTTTTCGCTCTTCCCGCGAAAGCGTCTCGCCAGATGTTTCAGCCGTTTTTCCTGCAGCTTTTGGGACCGCGCTCTTTTTTACTTTCTCAATGAGAAGTCCTCCGCCCCAGGTCAATACAGTTGTCAGTGCCGCCCATGCAATCAGGCGCCCGCTGATCAGCCAGAAGAACACCGCCGACGCTGCCAGCAGCACCATCCAGCGGAACTTTTTCCCTACCAACTGATATCCCAGAAACACAACTGGTAAAAAATATAAGAAATAGGTATTTGTGTTATACGCCATAGTTTTCCTCCGTACTCATCTTTCCTTCGGATACTATATAAGAAGAACCTAAAATTATTCTTTAGAGTTTCTTAAGAATTCTTAAGGTTTTTTCATCTGATTCTCTACTTTATTATCACAACAAAAGGCCCATAAGCTTCTGATGAAACAAAAGCTTATGAGCCTTCTATAAATGCTATCTTCGCAGACCTTGTCCTGTGTTTTTATATATTCTGCATGACAAAATCCACCCTACGACTGCTTCATTGTCATGGATAATTCAATTTCATCCTCATCCTCTTCTCCGGTCTCGCAAAATCCCATATCCCGATACAGTTTCAGTGCAATTTCATTCTCCCTGTTGCAGGTAAGGGTAATCCGATCGGATTCTCCAAAAGGTTTGGTTGCTATGTAGGACAAGACCTGTTCAAAGGCCGCTTTTCCGTAGCCTTTTCCCTGATGGGCTTCGTCAATCATCATGTGCCAGATATCGTATTCCGGAACATCATAATCATAAATTACCATAACATAGCCTACCATTTTTTCCTCGTGATAAATACCAAACGGCTGGCACTGCGTCCGGTACACATAAGCCTGCGCAAGGCTTCGAATGGGATGGGATACATACCGATCCTGCCCTGCTCCCAGCTTAAGATTAAAAGCATCAATAAAATTGTCTTCTGTGATTTCTTTCAGATTAATCATATTCGTCATAAGAATCCTCCATAAACTGTCATTACGTCATTCGCCCAAAAATTCTTGTATGAATATCTATGAAGGACCAAGAAAAATACCGTGGCAAATAAACCACGGTACCTGTAAAGTCTGATTAAGATGTAAATGCCGAGGTCTTCAATCGATATTCAGATGTTATGTATTTTCTGCTCTTCATCATAATTGAACACCTCACTTTCTTTGTAAATACCGTTAATATGTAACAGATGTATGGACATCTTTTGTCATTATACAGAATTTGATTTCGGCTTGCAACTGCCATTTCATCTTCTTCCCTACTTTTCAGCCGGAAACCTTACTTTGAACTACTTACTTCAACTCCTTTGCGTCTAAATGCTTCAAATACTGCTTCTTAAGAGTCCGTTCATTTTCGAAGAATACCGTCTCCGAGCGTGACATTTCTTTATGCTCCATCTTTAATCTTACAAGTGTAAGCGTACACATGAAATCTGCAACCTGAAACAATCTATAATCCCTTGGCATCACCTTTTTAAACTCAACATTATCTAACAGGGCATTTAATACTGATGATAGAATCTTGTTAACTTCAGTCTGTCCATTATCATAATAGACTTTGACGGTATCAAACTTAAAGAAAAACTGTAAATGTTCCCGAATAAAAATGGATAATTGCTTGCTTATTCTTCCTATGGCTTCCAAAGAATTATCAAACTGTTTTTTCTCAATATAAAACGATTTATACTGAATATCCATGCGACGAATAAATCCCATCATCTTTTTTAGGATTCGCTGTCTTTGAGCAATGTCTACTTCCTTATAATCTTCCTCGCCTCGAATAATTGGTCCCGCGTGAAGGCAATGACCGGAATATCCAATATTTAGAAGATCTGCATCAAGTTTAGACAAATCATCTGAAATATCTATATCTTGATTATGGAAGACAAATGTAATTATATAATACGGAGAATGATGTCTATACTCGCCCCAATCTCCCGATTCATCAACAAAAATACTTAGTTCTCACATATATCTCCTAAAAGAAAAAAAGACGGGCGTCCCGCCCGTCATTATGTGGACCCGGGTCTTTCGACCAGCCCTAAGCAATATTATAGTATCAGATTACCTCATATTTTTCAATACTTTTTCAGCAGGCAATCCTACTTGATTCGCAGGTCCTTGATGCTGCTAATGCGCTAGGAGCCGCGCTCCCAAAGGATCTTCCCGACAGCTCTGCCGCTAACATCTGAGGGTGGGACAGTTGACGTCCTTTTCCCCACGGGTGGGACAGTGGGTGGGACACTAAAAGGCAGAGAAAAGCAGTATTTTGCAATATCTCCCATCCATTTTTTAATATATTTTTGCATAGCAAAAAACCTCGCAAGCCCTTATATTTCAAGGATTTGCGAGGTTTTAGTCAATAATGAGGCATGGGGGATTCGAACCCCCGACAACTTGATTAAAAGTCAAGTGCTCTACCAACTGAGCTAATGCCCCATATATTCTTCTGAGCTGGGCCACCGGGATTCGAACCCGGGAATGCAGGAATCAAAATCCTGTGCCTTACCGCTTGGCGATAGCCCAACGCGGATTGTAGGCAGATGCCCTACCGCTTAATAAAATTGGCAGAACAAATTGTCCTGCCAAAGGGTGGATAGAGGGATTCGAACCCTCGGCCTCCAGAGCCACAATCTGGCGCGCTAACCAACTGCGCTATACCCACCATAAAGGTATAATCCATATTACGGACATTCAGACATTGACATGTCTGCATGTGCCTGGAGGGATTCGAACCCCCGACCCACGGCTTAGAAGGCCGTTGCTCTATCCAACTGAGCTACAGACACGAAGAGCGGGTGATGGGAATCGAACCCACGTATCCAGCTTGGAAGGCTGGTGTTCTACCATTGAACTACACCCGCAAAAAATCGGGGTGACAGGATTCGAACCTGCGACTTCCTGGTCCCAAACCAGGCGCTCTACCAAGCTGAGCCACACCCCGTGTTTACTGCGGCGACGATTCAGTTTTTTCTCGCTGAACTTTCGTGTCACCCGAAACGCAAGATAAATTATATGGCAGAACCTCCTCTGTGTCAACACATTTTTTTATTTTTTTCTCAAATTTCTACAATTCCTTCGCAAACCCTTGAAAACAGTGGGTTTGCGGGCTCAACTTTTCTAAATAAAAATCAACCGCCCGGCGACAAATCGCCGGGCGGATAACGTACAAACCTTCTTGCATTTTTATAGGAACATGTCCCATTTCAAGAACACGCCTGCTTTTCAATTACTTTTCAATTGGAAGTACCACTGTAAATGCTGTGTGTCCATCTTCACTTGTCACGTGAATTGTTCCGCCGTAGCGGGTTGCTGTACCTTTTGCAATGGCAAGCCCCAACCCAAAGTGGCCGTTCTTACGGTTTCTTGCCTTATCTATGCGGTAAAAGCGCTCGAAGATATGCTGCATCTGCTCTTCCGGAATGGTGTCTCCGTCATTTTCAACCACAAGAACCATTGCCTTGTGTTCCTTCTTTAATGTAACAAATATTTCAGAGCCTTCCTTTGCATGATAGATCGCATTCTCAATCAGAGTCTCTACCATACGGCTGATATCCACTGCCCTGCCGGCGTATTCCAGCCCTTCTGCCACGTCCTGACCGATGGTAACACCTCTGTCATAGGCCGCCGCCTCAAACGGAAGCAACACGCCCTCCACCGTATCCGTCAAAGAGAAGGTTTCACTCCGATCCACTGTATCCTGATCTTCCACCTGCGCCAGCATCAGAAGTTCCTGAATAAGACGGCTCATTTTGCTTGTCTCACCCTTGATATAGCCAAGATACTTCGGATTATCCGGCATACTTCTTGCCATATCCAGATTCACATCGATGACTGCCAGAGGCGTCTTTAATTCATGACTGGCATCCGCCACGAACTGCTTCTGACGACGCACATTCTCTGTGATCGGCCGAACCAGCCATTTGGTCAGGAAAAAGGAAAGGATCAGAACACAGATGATTCCCATTACCCCAAGTGCCAGAGAACCTACCACCACCGGAACCAGACGACGCTGGATATCATTCCGGTCAATGAAGGTGACCTGTATGTTCTCCTCAATATCACGCACCCGGTACTCATAATGGGATATGATACCGCTTTCGTTCTGGCTTAATACCATTTTAAGTGCCAGCTTTTTTACACGCTTTTTGGAGAGGTTGCCGAACTCGGTAAAAAGTGTCTTGAATTCCGAGTCGAAGACCACGCCATAGGCGTTCACCTTCTTATTCTCTACCGCTGTCTCCTCTTCCTCTTCTTCTGCAGCATCCGCCACCCCGTCCTTCAAACGAACCTGAAGGAGGGACTCATAGTAATTGTCCAGAAACCGGTCTTCCGCTGCCCGAATCTGTTCCTTCACGGCTGTGGTGGAACTCATATACTGAAGAAAAAGCGTGGAAATCAAAATGGTAATAACAAAAAGGATCAGGACCATGGACAGGACCCATTGCAGTTTTCTTTGTAATTTCTTAACCATTTGACACGTCTTCCACCAGGCGATAGCCAAGACCCCGGACCGCTTTTACCTGAAGATTGGCACGTAAAAACTTAAGCTTCCTTCGGATAAAGGAGACATAAACCTCCACATTGTTGTATTCCACGGTGTCCTGATGTCCCCAGATCCGCAAGGAAATCTGTTCTCTTGACAATACCTGTCCCGGATTATCCATAAAATATTCCAACAGCTTCAACTCTTTTCCTGAGAGTGTCACATCTGTTCCGGTCTGGCTGTTTCGAATTGCACCGTTTTTACGGTCCAGCTGAATGTTACCCACCTCCAGCAGATTATCCTCCGGGCCATGATTGCGACGAATCAAGGCACGTATACGAGCCAGAAGCTCCTCTACCTCAAAGGGCTTGGTCAGATAGTCATCCGCACCGGCATCCAGTCCCTTGACACGGTCCGTAAGACCTGCCCGGGCGGTCAGCATAATAACCGGAGTCTTATGCCCTGCCTTGCGCATCTCCCAGATAATATTCACACCATCCATTCCCGGCAGCATACCATCCATAATAATCAGATCATAGGTATCGCTCATCGCACGCTCATGTCCGGTGATTCCATCTTCTGCAATATCAACCTCGTACTTCTCCTGCTGAAGGCGATCCCTTAACGCATCTGCCAGCGCAAATTCATCTTCTACGATCAAAAGCTTCATTCGTGCCCCTCCTGTTCTATATCATAATACTTTTATCATAACGTATTCTTTATATCCCTTCAAATCATACCACGCCAATCCGTGCGTATCCTCTTCAATTATAGTAAAATATACGAAAAAAAGGAGGATCGAATATGTCATTACAACAAATTCCGGAAGATTTCTTTCGCGGTGAAGAAATTGACGGCTTCTACGTAGAACCGATGATGAAACGGATCTGGGCCGCTGAGCTGAAAGTTCTTGCCGAAGTGGACCGGATCTGCCGTAAATACAACCTGACCTATTTTGCCGACTACGGCACACTACTTGGAGCCATCCGCCATCAGGGCTTTATTCCCTGGGATGATGACATCGATATCAGCATGCGCCGCAAAGATTATATGACCTTTCTTTCCGTTGCCCAAAAGGAACTTGCCAAGGACTATTCCCTGCATTCCTATTTTACAAGGGAAGATCATGATCAGCCTTTTGCAGTTGTTATGAATCGTGATGATATCGGCGTGAATACGCAGACGACAGAAGAATTTTACGGTTGCCCTTTTATCATCGGAGTGGAGATCTATCCCCTGGACAATCTGACGAGAAACCTGGAGGAACGACAGACACAGATCCTTTTACATCAGGCGGTATATGATTGCGGACAGCGATTCTACCAGTACCAGGAGTCCGGTGAACTGGCAGAACGTATCCAAAAAATTCAGGACGCCACCGGTGTAACCTTCCGGGACGACCAGAGCCTCGTGATGCAGGTCCGGCAGCTTGCTGACAAGATTGCCATGATCTACACCGATGAGGAATCCGACGAACTTGTTCCGATGTATGACTTTTCCCTTTTTGAAGAGCCTCATATCCGAAAGAAAGAGTGGTTTTCGGATCAGATCCGTCTTCCCTTCGAATACACCACCATACCGGTACCCGTTGGTTACGAGGAATTCCTTCGCTCCAAATACGGCGATTACATGACCCCGGTTCGAAACGGCGGCGGACATGATTATCCCTTCTATAAGGCGCAGTTGCCGGCTCTGCCGGAGGCCTTACGGGCATCTCTTATCGAGAAGAGAGAGATCCTTGTCTCTACTTCTCCCGAACCACCTGAAAAATCATAAACTTCAGGTAATAGCTGTCATCGCCGCCCCAGATCATCGGATGATCCGCCGCCTGGGTGCGGAACTGAATCTGGCGCAGACGCACATGAACCGAGTCTGCCGCCTCCTTGACGGTTTTCTTAAAAAGTTCCTCTGTCATAAAGTGGGAACAGGAGCAGGTGGCAAAATAGCCGCCGTCCTTCACCAGACGGATACCCTGACGGTTGATCTCACGATAGCCCTTGATGGCCTGCTTCGTAGCTGTACGGCTCTTTGTAAAAGCCGGCGGATCCAATATTAAAAGATCATAAGATTCGCCCTGCTGGTACAGCTTTGGAAGTTCATCCAGCACATCGGCCTGACGGAAGGTCACCCGCTCGGACAGGTTGTTGCGCTTTGCATTTTCTGTCGCCTGAGCTACCGCCAGCTCTGAGATATCAAGTCCCAGAACCGAATCTGCTCCTCCAAGGCCTGCATTCAATGCAAAAGTTCCCATATGGGTAAAACAATCCAGAACCTTCTTGCCCTTTGCAAGCTTCTGGATCTCCATGCGGTTCTGCTTTTGATCCAGGAAGAAACCGGTCTTCTGTCCGTTTTCCACGTCCACCAGATAGGATACTCCGTTCTCTGTAATGGACACATGCACATCCTCTGCCGGCTGCGGGAACTGCACCGAAGGATCATCCGCCTTCCACTGACGCTCCATGTCATTGTATGGCGCAGAGATCCAGCCTTCCTTCTTCGTCCAGATCCAGCCTTTAAACGGTGTCATGCCTTCCTTTTTACGCACCTTTGCATCGCTACGTTCATAGATACCGCGAAGTGTGATGCCGTCCGCTTCCATCTCTTCCATCAGAGAGGTCAGAATGCTTCGCTTCAGACGATCCACGCCAAGAGAAAGGGACTGTACCACAAGAAGATCCTCATACTTATCCACCACAAGTCCCGGGAGATAGTCCGCCTCTCCAAAAATCATACGGCAGGAAGAGGTATCAATGACATTCTTTCGATACTCATAGGCCGCCTTTACCCGCTCACGTAAAAAGGCATCATCGATGGCCTCCTTACGATGGCGGCAGAGCATACGGACACGAATCTTTGACGTTTCATTAATGACGCCCCATCCCATGAAATAGCCGTCAAAATCCTCTACTTTTACGACATCTCCATTCTCAAATTCTCCGGTTACGCTTTCAATTTCATTGTCATAGATCCAGCTTCCGCCGGATTTCAAAAGTCTCCCTTCCCCTTTGATCAGGTGTACAACGCCGTTTGATGTATATACTTGATTCTCCATCCTGTATGCTCCTATTTCTTCATTCTATTCTTCTTCGAGGTAGTCTCCCCGAAGGGCACAGCTGTGATCCATCGGTCCGCAGCCCTCTCCCAGATCAAGACCGGCAGAAAGGCAGGTCGTCACATACTCCTTGCCGATGGCAACAGCACGCACCATATCATAGCCCTTTGCAAGGCCTGCTGCAATGGCAGAGGAAAGGGTACAGCCGGTTCCATGGTTGTTGGGATTATCGATATGCAGTCCGTGAAACCACTTTCCCTTCTTCTCATCACACAGATACAGGTAGTCCGATGCCCCTGTCTGTCCATGTCCGCCCTTCACCAGTACATGAATCCCGAATGCCTCGGAAAGTACCTTTGCCGCCTGCTGCATCCAGTCTTTTTCATCCACAAAAGGTTCTGCCATATCTTCCTGTCCTGACAGCTTTAACAGCTCCACGGTCTCAGGAATGTTTGGGGTTACAAGGTCACAGAGGGGAAGGATCTTCTGCACAAAGGCCTTCCTTGCATTGTCTGCCATCAGCGCCTTTCCACTGGTGGACACCATAACCGGGTCCACCACCACAGGGGACAGCTCCTCCTGCCCTAATACCTCTGCCACTTCTCCCATGATACCGGCATTAGGTAACATGCCGATCTTAACCGCATCCGGTCTGATATCCGTCAGAACACTAAGAAGCTGGTCTGTTACCATATGACCAGCCACCGGCTGTGTTGCCCAGTATTCCTTGGTGTTCTGGGCGGTCAGGGCTGTGATCACACTGCATCCATAGACCCCGTTTGCCATAAAGGTCTTAAGATCCGCCGCAATTCCGGCTCCTCCGCTGGGATCGGATCCTGCAATTGTAAGTGCTACTTTTTTCGTTGTCCTTGTCATAGTAAGTCTCCTTTTTCTTTCCGTAGATAGCATACCATATTTTTAGGAGATCACCCACCTGCTATGACTTCCTTTTTCGTCCTTTGTAATGACAAGCTGATCGTCGATCTTCGTCTTCAACTCATTCACATGGGATATGATACCGATAAGACGCGCTTCTCCTGCCATATCGGACAGAATACGAACCGCTTCATTGCGCGATCTATCATCCAGTGAACCAAAGCCCTCATCAATAAACATCACATCCAGACGGATACCTGCAGCACTTTCCTGAATCTGATCCGCCATGCCAAGTGCCATGGAGAGAGCCGCCATAAAAGACTCTCCGCCGGACAGGGTGTTCACCGGACGTTTGCCTCCGTTGACAAAGGAGTGCACCATCAGGTCTAATCCTTTATTCTTACCGGTGGCGGCATCCTCTAATTCCATAAGTTCCAGGCGGTACTGCGATGCTGTCATGGCCGTAAACCTTCTGTTGGCATGCACCAAAATCTTCTGAAGATAATAGCGCTGTACAAAGGTCTCCAGATCCATGCGGCTTCCTGTCAGCTTACCGGAGAGCTTATCGGCAAGATGCTCCAGCACTTCCTGTTTGCCGATGGCCGCCTTTCGCTCTTCCTGTCCCGGTGCCAGCCGGTCGTAAATCTGACGAGCCACGGAAGCACTCTGTCTGGCTGCCGCCCAGTTCTGCTGGCAAAGTGCAAGTCGCTCACTGACCTTTTCCTTCTTCTCGGAAAGAGCGGCAAGATCCATCTGTTCCCGGCCTGCAATGGTCTGATCCGCCGCCTCCATGGAAGCTGCAACGGATGCCACCTCCTTCGCATACTCTTCCGATCCCTGCCTCAGCTTTTTGATCTGTTCCGGAGCATATTCCGCCAGAAGCTTCTGCCACGCTTCTTCCTGCAGCTGCTTCTTTTGCATCCACTCTTCGTACTCTGCCGCCCTCCGGCTCTTTTCCTCCTGGCGCTTCGGCAGTTCTTCTGTCAGGCTCTGCATTCTGGAGGAAACCTCCAGAAGTGCCTTACGGTCGGCTTCATCAACGGCGGCTGCCTGCTCTTCTTCCTTCCGGCATAAAAGCAGATCCTTCTCCGCCTTCTCATCCGCCTGCATTGCCTCTTCCCTTGTCTTGAATTCTCCTGTATCTTTCAGGCTTTCCACCAGAGATGTGGCTCTTGCAAGATCGGCTGTCAGCTTCTTTTCCTTTTCTGCCGCAAGCGCTGTCTCCTCTTTTCGCTTGGCATGAACGCTGCGCAGTCTGTCATGTTCCTTTTCAAGATCCTGCAGCTCCTTAAGCTTTTGACTCACTGCTTCCTGCTCCTTTTCAAGTGCTGCCATATGAGTCAAAAGAGCCTCTCTCATCTCCTGACAGCTTAGGCCAGACTGCACTTCTCCCAGAAGGGTATTCAGCTTTTCTCCCATCTGCTCTCTTCTCTTCTCCCCGGTCTCTTCCCTCTCCCGGATGGTGGCCGTCGTCTCGTTACACTTGGTGGCAAGCTCCATCATCTTCCGGTTCTTCTCTTCCACCTGCTCTTTATACTGATCCAGCTCTTCCTTGGTCAAGACCTCGGCTTCTCCCATCCAGACAAAAGGCTTTGGATGTTCCGTTGAACCACATACCGGACATGGACTTCCCTCCGTAAGGCTTCTGGCAAGAACCCCTGCCTGAGCATCCAAAAAGATGCCGTACTGCCTTTCGTAGCCTTCCTTCTCCTTCCGGTAATCCTCCTTCGCCTCTTCGTACCGCTTCTGTCCCAGAGCAAGATTCTCCGTCAGCTTTTTTGTATAGGCCTCGGCCCGTTCCTCTTCCTCAATGGTTCCTAACAGCTCCTGTGCCACGGCAAGTCCGTTCTTTTTCAAAAGAGACTCCTTTTGAACCTGGGGGAGGGCCTTTAATTCCGCTGCCCAGACAGCTTCCTTCTCCTCCATTTCCGTGAGACTTTGCTGCAGTTTCTCATAGACCTCTCTTCCCTCTTTCGCCTGCGTCTGTACCTTCACAAGGTTCTCTTTCGCCTGCTCCATCTGGGAAAACAACTCCAGGCTCTTCCTTGCCATCTCACGAACCTTGCCGCTTTTTTCCGACTGCTCCGTCAGCCGGTCGCGGCTCTTTTTATGCTGCTGTTCCGACTCCTTCGCCTTCGCCCGAAGAGCCGGATATGAGGCCTTCGCCTCTTCCAGCTGACGACTCACACGGTCTGCCTCCCGCTGCGCATCCAGATACAGCTTATACGCAGCCTGAATCTGGTCGGCACTCTGCAGCTGTTCCAGAAGAATCTTTTCCTTCTGCCTCTCTTCCTTCTGTGCCATAAGCTCCTTCCACCGCTCTCCGGCACTTTTTCGGATCTCATAGGCATTCTTAAGCTCCATTCCCTGGGTCAGGAGTGTGGAGATCTCCTCCAGTTCCTTTGCCACCTGATTCTTCTCTTCATCGCTTTTTGTCTCTTCCGCCCTCAGATATTCGTTCAGCTCTGTAAGAAGGGAAAGAAACTCCTCCATATAGGACAGGCTGCCTTCTTTGATCTTCTCCCGCAGGACCAAAAGTTCTTCCCGCTTCTCATAATTTGGCGGAATCTCAAGACCTGCTGCAATGGTTGCGCAGGTCTGGCGGATCACATTCACCTGTTCCATCTTCTCATTGGCCCTCTGGCGCAGTTCCACCGCCACACGGTCATACAAATCTGTTCCGAACAGCTTACGGAAAATCAGCTTTTTATCCTTGGAAGGCGCCCGCAGTACCGTCATGAATTCTCCCTGGGCTATCATAGCCACCTGGGCGAACTGACCGCGGTCGAGTCCTACGATTTCGATGATCTTTGCATCCGTCTCTTTTGAAGGGTAGACCATTCCATCCGGCATCGTCAGCGTGACGGAAGATGACACGGTTTTCAGTTTTCCCTTGTTGGCTCCCCTTGTCACTCTCTTGTAGTGCAACGGCACGCGACGGATCTTGTATTCCTCTTCCCCGTCGATTCCCTCCTGGGTAAAGGTCAGCTCCACATAAGGCTCCACATCCACGGAGGCAAACTGACTCACCAGCTCGATTCCGTCCTTCCGATTCTGTGTGGAGGAATTCTCTCCGTAGAGAGCAAAGACAATTCCGTCGAAAATAGTGGTCTTTCCCGCTCCTGTATCTCCTGTGATCAGGAAAAGATTCTGCCGTGGCTTTGTAAAATCCACCACCTCATGTCCTCCATAGGACGCAAAGGCCTCCATTTCCAGTCTTACCGGTCTCATACACTACCTCCCTTCACCGAATTTATCACTTCCTCTAAGATTTCCTTCTCCTCATCACTGCTGTCTTTAAGAAAATCGCAAATCAGAGTAAACGGATCGGACTCGATGGGATCCTCCACCGACGCAGAATAATCCACGCCTCCCATGTGCTCTCTTCGAATCTCCAAAAGTCCCGGAAAGGCATCTCGAAGCCTCTCCAGCAGTTCCATGGAATTATGCTCACTTTGATCCGTCAGGGTCAGCCGAACATAATCGTCACAGCCCTGTGCAAGCAGTTCTTCGCTTTCCCCTTTCAGATCCCTGATTGCATGGAGGGGATACAATGGAAGAACTTCTGTCTTCACCTCGCCCTTTTCCCCTAATGTCACATCGATGATACCCTTCTGCTGGTTCGCCTCACTGATGGAATATCCCATCGGGGTTCCGCAATAGCGCAGCACTTCACTTCCCACCTTCATCGGCTTGTGGATATGTCCAAGGGCTGCATAATCAAAAGGATCCAATACATCCGAGAAGACCTGATCGATATTTCCCACCATTACAGTTTCGTTATCGCTTCGCTCCACCTTCCCCGGATCCTTTCCCACCGGCAGATAGAACTGATGACTGACAAGGACATTCCGCTCGCTCTCATCAATATCTTCCCGACCAATGAGCCTTCGGACGCTTTCATCATAGGAAAGGGTCTCATCCCCCTCCGAAAGTCCAAGGTTACGCCGTACCATGGATGGTTTCACAAAAGGAAGCAGGTAGAAATTCACCGGTCCGTACGCATCCTCCTTTGTCACGCAAACCATCCGCTCTCCCTCCTGCATAGGCGGATTACCAACGATGTAGACATTCTGTCGCTTTAGAATCTCCCTCAGATAGTCGATGCGCGGAGCACTGTCATGATTCCCGGCGATGGCCATGATGGTTGTCTCCTTCGAGGCATCCAGAAGGTCTGTCAAAAATCCGTCAAACATGGCCACTGCCTCTGCGGACGGGACTGCCTTGTCATAGAGATCCCCGGCAAGAACCACCACATCCGGCTTCTCCTTCGCCACCAGGTCTACCACCTGCCCAAGAACATAGGCCTGATCCTTTGACAGATCCCGGCCGCACAGCCGCATTCCGATATGAAGATCCGATAAATGGAAAATTCGCATACTGCCTCCCTTGTAATTTCCTTATAGCTTTTGTCAACCTACTCGATTATAACACTGTTGCCACCTCAAGGCAGAGCCTTTCGGTGTCCTATAAAACAAAACAACCTTTCCCGGAAGAAAGGTTGTCCTCATTACATATTTTTTCTCTACTTTCCTTCATTTCCCAGATAGGTAAAACACAGCATGGTCAGATCATCGAACTGTTCTGCATCCTGAACGAAATCGTCCACAGCCTCGCGGACATTGGAGAGGATTTCCTTCGGATCTGCCTCCTTATCCCGGTTCAATGCCTTAAGCATCCGCTCCCGTCCGAAGAGTTCCTCTTTTGCATCCGTCGCCTCCGGAACACCATCGGTATATACGAAAACGGTGGAACCCGGTGTCAGTTGCACGGTATATTCGGTATAAGGAACATCCTCCAGGCCTCCAATGACAAAGCCATGTTTATCCTTGTAGTTCTCAAATTCCTCCCCTGCCATACGAATCGCAGGATATTCATGTCCGGCGTTGGCTGCTGTCAGTACTCCGGTTGACAGTTCCAGAATGCCCAGCCATACCGTTACAAACATGTCTTCCTTATTATTACTGCAAATTGCGGTATTGGTATCTTCAAGTATCTTCGCCGGAGACTTTTTCATCATGGCATGGCTGGCAAGAATCGCCTTGGATACCATCATAAAGAGGGCTGCCGGCACTCCTTTTCCGGCCACATCGGCGATTACCACGCACAAATGATCCTCGTCCACCATGAAGAAATCGTAGAAGTCGCCTCCCACCTCTTTGGCCGGTGTCATGGATGCATAGATCTGAAGATTCTTTCCGGTGTTGTATTCGTCAAAATTGGTCGGAAGCACGCCGGCCTGGATGCCGGTGGCCATAGCCAGTTCTCCCGCAATCCTTTCTTCCTTTGCCGTCATTTCCCGGATATCCGTAATATGCTTTTGCAGGGCGTCTGTCATCTTGTTAAAGCTCTGTGCCAGATCACCGATCTCATCATCGGTATCCACCGTTGTCCGCCGTTCCAGATTACCATTACTGATTTCCAGAACATCCGCTTTCAATTCTTTCAGCGGATCGGAGATCTTCTTGGAGAACCAACCTACGGTGACCGTTACAAGGATCAGGATCATCGCCGCCAGAATCAGCATATTCTGCACCATGGTTCCCACCTTCTCCCGGAAGGTCTTAACAACGCTTTCACTGTTAGCCTCGATGGTCTCCCGGATATGATTGGCCGGTTCAATTACAGAGGTTACCGGACTTAAAATACATATAATCCAGTCAACGGAATCGATGGAGGCAAATGCCACATAGATCTCGTCCTCTCCCTCTCCGGTACTTGTAATTCCGTTTTTCTTTTTGATGATGGTCTTTCCTGCGTCCTTTAAGTCGCTGTCCTTCTCCTCGTCAAAAATGCTGTAGGACTCCTGTGCCTTCGGATCGAGATCCTTACTTGCGATCACGTTGCCTTCATTGTCGATCAGCATCGCAACATCCGGATTCACAATTCCCTCGCTGACCATGGACTCATTCAGATCTTCCATCAGAACGTCCATGGCTACACATCCGCCGAAGCTTCCGTCCGCCATATAAAACGGTGCCACACAGGTGATCGTCAGTCCTCTTCCATAACTGTCCCAGTAGGTATCGGTGAAGACGCACGTTCCGGCCTTTTTCGCCATCTGGTACCATCCGGCTTTCCGGAATTCATAATAGAAATTCTCTTCTCCAAGGGCCAGCTGCGCATATGCGTCATAGGAAATCATAAGTCCGTCTCTGGTACCGATGTAGATGGACATGACATTCTCGTTTTTCTCGGAAATCGGACGGAACACATCCTCCATATTTCCCAGCAGCTTACAGCTGTCCCGCAGACTGTCATAGGAAATGGATGGATTCGCCAAAAGCAGCTGCATGGACAGCTTACCGGCGTTTTTCTCCTGTGCCGGCTTAACCTCCCGCTTTGGATACTGCGTTGATCTTTTGAACAGAGAGGATGCATAACTTGCCGCATATCTTACCGAAGCAGAATACGTCTCAAGCTTCTGCTCCGCCAGCTTTGCCTTATCCTTCGCCGTACTCTGGATGCTGTTCTCCAGTTCTTTTGTCATAGCGGTGGTACTGATGCCCGTGGCTTTTTTTCCAAGTCCTCCCGTCGCTTCCGAAGCCGAATCCCGGATAAAATACAGGGCGGATAGACTGATGCCCGTAGAAAGGATCAAGGTCACCATGGTAAAGGTTAATGTATTAATGACCATTTTCTTGGACACGGATGGTTCGTCGGTTCCCACATAGCCGAACCGGCGCATAATGTCATCATCAATGACCAGCATGGAAATGATAAGAAGAAAGGCTCCCACCCACTGGTAGATGGTGGTTTTCGTATGAGCCACGCCAAGAAGGGTGCTCATAATCGGATTCATCAGAATGGTGATAATAATCTCGGATGAGAAAATCAATGAGGCACTCAAGGCAGAAACTTCCTTCTGGCAGGCCACCTGAATCACGCCGTAGATAACGCGGATAAAGATACCGATGAACAGTGCACTGATCCAAAACCGGCTGTCCGTAGGAACCCCAAGGGTAGCCTTTCCCATTGCCACTTCTGCTCCCCAGCCCACACAGGAAAAGAGAGCCGAGAACAGCATCTGTGAAAAGACAATGCCGCCGTTGTCCTCTCCCTCGCCCACCGCTGAGACTGCAACAACATAAAGGGCAAAGAATACATCAGCAAGAAGCAGATAAAAAATCTTGGCGGAACGAAACAGAGCTTCGATATCACCGCCAAAAAGAAGCAGCAGAGCAATGATGGCGATCAGAGTCGCAATACTGTTGAGAAAATTCACCTTTTTCTTCAGAAGAAGAAGGATCGGTGTCACGAAAATAAAATAAAGACTCACGGTACTGGATACCACAACGGAATCCATTCCCTTCGAACCGATCAGAATGAAAAAGTTGAATCCTGTCAAAAGCAATGCCAGGCCGGCGCCCTTTTTTAACGTCTGCCCTTTCAGATGCAGAATGCTTTTTGCGCGCACCACAAACAGGACAGCCATACCAATCACATTCGTGATAAAGACAAAGGCAAAATTCGACACATCCTCCGGTATGTTTGCCAAAAAGACGAACTGAATCGCTGACAAGAAAGTAATAAACAGTAAGCCTGCGGTTGCAAGCCCCTTCACTTTGACTTTTGAACCTACTTTATTCATAAGCACGCCTCGTTTATCTTTCTATTGCAATATACTTCTCAAGGAAGAATTCCGGACCATAAGACAGTTTCAAACGACGAAGTCCCTCCACTCCCAGATCCTCCTCGAAATTGATATAGGGATACTTGATTGCATTGCGTTTCGTTGACTCCTGGCGCAGAACCCGGTAGATTCCCGGAAAATGCCGGTCGCCTTTTTCAATCAGAACATCATAACAGGTGTCATTTAACGGAATACCATAACAGAACGCAAAAACCGTTCCGTCAATTCGAATCACAGTGCCGGTAATTCCAAGTTCATGAAAGGAATTCAGCTGTTTTTCAATGACATGAAGCTCACTTTGCAGTGCAATCTCGTCCTTGCTTTCTGCATTATCCTTCACCCACTGCTTCGCATAACATAAAGCCTCACCGACATTCTCATTCGTTAGATTCTCCACTTCCGTCCGCTCTCCGAACTCTCTCCAGAAAGCGCGAATCTCGGTTCGCCTTCGTGCGTGCACTTTACCCGGAAATTCCAGAAAGGTCTTCTGCGGAATGATGTACTCAAACAGATCCCGTTCCTTGGAAAAGGTAAAGTGATTCGGATATCCCCGGGAAAGTTCCTGTTTTTGCTTCTCTGTCAAAGATATAAATTTCACTTTCCTTTGGCAGGCATGGGCATCGGCAAGAATCTTCCCATAGCCTGCCAAAGGATCTGGCCCAAAGGGTGCAAGATACACCCGATGGGTCTCATCCGACAGGCGGCTTCGATGCACATAGAGTATCCCGTCGTCTATGGCATATTCGTCCCCGTACTTATCGCTTAATGACCACATGGCAACGGGGGATGCCTGACAGGAGCCTTCTCCATACTTTGCTGTCACAGAATAGATTGTTGATACGTCCGGCAGGGTTACCGGCAAAAATTCCAGTTTCTTCATTCTTACACGACCTTAACTTTTATTTTAAATGTAACGCCATTACAAGTTATGGAAACCTTCGCTGTGCCCTTCTTATATCCCCTGATTTTAAGGATGTTTTCATCCTTCCCCGAAATCACTCTTGCTACGCTTTTCTTCGTGCTTTTATATTTGTTTTTAACTGAAAATGCCTTTCCCTTAAGTGAAACCTTCAGGGTCTTGTTGCATTTTATCTTATATGTTTTGGAAGCCACCAGCTTCTTACCGGATACCTTGATATACGGACTGGATGTTACCTTGACTTTCCCTGTCAGTCTGGTTCCATCAGAAAGAAAAGCTGTAACGGTCACCGTTCCCTTCTTAAGAGCTGTCACCATACCATCCTTCGATACAACCGCCACCTTCGGATTGGAGGAAGTCCATTTCTTTACGGTGCCGTTCTCCACAGACAGTCCCCGGAAATCCCCTGCTGTAAGGGAAGAATCGATTCCACTGATATAAGGGGAGGTAAATCGCACCTGAACAAATTCATAGGTACCCGTCAGCGTTTTTAACGCCTCCGGAATTTCTTCCCCCTCTACCTTTCGAACGGACCAGAGATTGTCCTTATGTTCCTCAAGACCGCCTTGGTAGTCGAATTTCTCATATCCCTTTGGCTTCACTGCCTTTACGATATTCCGGATGGAAGTGGCACCGTTTTCATCAAACTGCCCATACTCTGCCAGGGTCATGGTAAAGCTGTACCGATTACCCTGCAAATACACTGCAAAGTTACCTAAATGACTCAGGCTGGAATGATCATCCCCTGTGAGAGGTTCAAAGATACTGCTGTCCTGCAGGTACTTTTCTGTAAAATAGGCCTTCCCCAGCAGCTGCTGCATCTCATTTTTATCCCAGACACCACCGGCATAGATCTTCATGGTAATGGTATGCATGGTATCATCCGATGTCACCGCGTAATACTTCGTCTGAAACTGCGTCGGCTTTTCTGCCATGGCCGGAACCGCAGTCAGGTATCGGGTGACTAGATTTTCATCCATACCATAGTAATCCGCGATAGCTCCACAGACATAATCCAACAACAAAGCGGCAAAAAGGGTCTTAGGATTATTCTCTTCCAAAACACAGACGACATACTGATCCGCATCGATTCCAAAGCTTGCTTCCTGTTTTGGAATCCACTCTTCATAGCCTTCTTTCGCCTTCAGAGAAAACAGGATTTCTGCCGTTCCATCTGCTTTTGTCTGATACTGTTCCGACAAGGTGGCCTGTTCTCCATAGAGCCCTTTTAGCTCTTTGTATTTTTTATGCTCCAGGAGCCGGTCAAAAATGCCTTTTAACGTTCTTTGCTGTATTGTCTCTGCCTCTGCCCCATACGCGCCAATGGCCGGTGTGACAGAAACAGCTGACAAAAGCACCAGCGCGGACATAAATACCGCTACCCCTTTTCTCCATCCCGTCCTTCTCATCCGATCGTCTCCTTTCCAAGAGGTCTCCTGATACCATCCAAATCCGGCTTATTTTTTCGGGCCCTGCTTCACCTGCTGTTGCTGTGCGGCATTCATCTGTGCAGCATTCAGGCTGACCGCTTTTTCCCTGTTACCTGCCTTGGCCTCCCGTACCTTCATGTTCTGTCGTACCATGGCATACTTGGCATAGATCTCACCCGGTTCCATAGAAGCAAGTTCCTGCTGCTTCTTCGCATCGCCTACAACGCCCTTCATCATCTCCTTAAAGGCCGGATCCTTCTCCAGACGGCCTGCCATCGTAGCCGGGTTCCTGTCGGAGAGTTGTCTTCCATTCCGCTTATCCTCAATCTGCATTGCGGTTCCTACGATCATGCAGGCTGTATAATGGGTAAACTTATCCGAAAGACCGCCCTCGGCGATTGCACTTTCATGTATGGTCACCTCAGCCTCACCCTGAAGCTTCTCATAGAGCCTATCCATGTTGGTCTTGCCCCGAGACCTTCCGGTCTGCTTTCCGGCTTTCTTATCCCTTCGGATCTCCTCTTCATTTCTTCTGACTCTTTCGGATTCCGCCAGTTCCATTGCATCCGAGATTTCTTCTCCAAAGCCCTTGTCCACACCGGCCTTCATTTCTTCTTTCTCAGCTGCCAATGCCTCCTTTTGACGATCCATTTCCATAGACTGTTTGATGGCAGACGCCATGTTCTTTAACTTCTCAGCTCCCGTCTTACGCTGATTGCCGGCTTCTGTAGAACGCTCTCCTTTTCTCTTGCCCAGATAGGTATCTGCATTTTGAGATACCTCATCTGCTCTCTTTTCAATACCTTCCCGAAGAGCAACACGCTCGACCTCAGGCATCCTCTGACCTTTTTTCTCACCGGCCTGATAAATACCTGTCTGATATGCTCGAAGCTCCTGACGCAATGCTTCGGCACTTTCCCTTAAATTCTTATGAGGCTTCGACTCGGAAGAAAACCATTTATCCGTCCTCTTGGCGTTAAAATCTGACATTGCATCTGACAAATCCCGCATGTTGGCCGTCTTATCCGCCAGGGAATTTAATTCTCTTGCCTCTCTAAAAGATTCTCCTACCTGTCTATGATTAAATTCCGGATTACGATCCAGAAATTCATTCTGCTTATGATAAATTTCAAGGGTAGCTTCCGGAGAAGAGTATTCCTTTCCCCATACCTCGTTCTTGATCTCCGTAAATTCCTTCAGGACACCATCCAGTCTCTTCTTCTCCTGCTCAACCTTTGCCTGTTCACTTGCGATTTCCGCCGGCTTTATACCCTTTCTATTTGGAATGTCTATAAGGTTCTGATCCTGACGCCGAATGGCTCTTGTAATCATTCCTTCGATTGCACCGACTTCGCCCAAAGCAAACATCTGATCGGAAGGATATCCCATATCAATAGCCTGATTTTCACCCTTCATATATCCGACCTTTGCCGAGTAATCTCTTCCCTTCCTGTTACCGGTCGTTTCAGACAGCTCGTTATTTAATGCCTGCCTATACTCGTCCTCATTCGGAACCTTACACAGACGATCAAAAGCGTTAATAATCTTTTCATGGGATGCCTTCAACTCCGTCTTATAGATTTCATCCTTATTTGCATCCCAGCCGCTCTCCTCCATATGCTGCCGGTGGTACTCAACCTTCAGCTCCGTATTCGCACCATCCATGATATCCATATAATCATCAAAGATGGATACTCTCTGATCTTCCGGTTTATCCAGCTGGTGCATGATGCGGATGGACTTGTCCATTGTTTTATGCACATAGTCAATCGCTTCACTCTGCGTCTTATATTTTTTTTGCTCCCAGGACCTCGTCAGCATCGGAAGTGATCCCCCCTTTACCAGGGACTGGGTCAATGTTGCACTTCTTCCCTCTCCAAGTGTCAGACTACCCTTCTCATCCGAAAGAATATTGGCATAATCCTCTGCCCATTTTGCCAATCTGTTAGCACTTCTGTCGATGGTCTGTGCCACCTGTGGATCAGGATCATCCGACTTCATACCACGGAGGATATTAGCTCCGTCTCTCATCGCATCAGTTGATTCTTTAATGTATTTCTGTGCATCCTTTTCATGCCCCTCTGCTGCGAAGTTAGAAAATTTATCTCCCCCCACTTGAACAAAGGTTCCTCCCGGTTCGGCACCTTCAATTCCTTCATCTTTTATTGTATCATCGATGTCCTCTAATATTTCATCCACTTTATGAAATGCTTTATAATTCCTTTGCAGTGAATCCTGATGGGCATTCCGGTCTTCTCTTGCCATATACCAGAATTCATCACTCTCTACGCTGACCTTATTAATCATTTTACCTAGATTAATACGGCCTCCCATAGCATCCCAGACATATTCCTTTCCATTCTCGTTCGGACCCGGTCTTCCACCTGCTCCAGGATTCTCTTTGAAATAGTCGGCTGTCTTACTGCTGTTTTTGGCCTCCTTTTCCCGCTGGGATTTCACGCTCTGTTTGATGTTTTGAATCTGCTTCTCATAGGCTTCCACTTCAGCCGGGTTCCCTGTCAGTTTCCGGGCAGCAAGATCCGTTGTCTTGTTCAGATAGGCCGCCTGCGTAACCGCATTTGTTCTACCGGTTGAAAGAGCTGCCGGAAGCATATCTTCCATGGCTATTTTTTTCTTGTCCTTCGCCTGTCGATCCAGGGACGGGTCAGCATTCACTTTATTGTTGTAGGCTTCAAGACCACTCTTGATTGCCTGCTGTACCTCCGGCTTATTGGCCTCCGCACGCATATCCTCCATAGCATGCTGATACTCCGTCATATACCGGTCAAAATCTTCCTGACTGGAAAATTTCTTTCCTTCCGGATTCAGAACCGCAACCTTTTTGGTCATCTTAGCGTAATTTCCAAGCGCCGGATCTGCAAAGTCCTCAAACATCGCATCTGCCTGATCGCAGTTTGCAGAGAAGGATTTCATCAGGTGATAATCCGCAAGTTTGGTTACATCCCATCCATTTGCCAGTGCCGCATTCTCATCATGCAACTGCCGGACCGTAGACTGGTAACCTCTGGAACCGGATACGGTTCCCCCGTTTGCTCCTCCGAAATTCTGATAGAGATGACCGAACTTCTTCTCATTCTCCGGACGCATCATACCTTCATAGGTCGTGATCATCTCGGTGTTAGACTTCTGGATGTCCTGGGCATACTTCTTTTTCTGATCCGCACTAAGAAGTTTACCGTCCATCTCATGTTCGATTTGAATTCGTTTTTCTAAATTGTCCCAGGCCTTGGTATATCCCATCTCCTGAAACATTTGATTGTACTCCTCTGCTCCCTTTTCCGGATTTTCCGGATACACCACGGATGTCTCCTTAAAATCCGCATGGGTAAGGGATCTCTCGCCTCCCGGAATCCGGGTCATATATCTCCATACATCAATTCCGTTCTTGGCATTGTTCATCAGATTCTGCTGAAAACCGTAATACTGCTGAATGGCCGGCTTATCTGAAATGCTTGGATTCTTCTTCAAATCATCAATTCGCCGGTTTATCTCATCGATATTTTGGTGAACATGCTCCTTCTGTTCCTGCGTATTGGCAAACTGTCCCTGATTACCGTTTTGTTTCATAAATACGTTGGGATTGATTTCGCCTGCTGCATTTGTGCGACTGGTACCACTTCCGGTAATCACATCCATGACCAGCTCATCCGGATCCTGTGCCGGTTCAAAAATACGTGTGGTAAGGTTGTCTACCATCTCTTTCATGAACGTATAGTCCACACTACCATTTACACCTGTATAATCACTCATATCCAATCCTCGCTTTCCTTTGCGAAAAGTGCCTGCACATATCTCTTATAAACAGTACCCTGCGATTCCCCGTTTGGATGCAGTCTTATATATTTTTCCGGATGGTCAGAACATTCTGTCCATCAATGTATTCATATGCAATATGATCCATACTCTTTTTCACCATGAAGATCCCCAGTCCTCCAACCGTCTGGCTGGCTGTCTGATCAAGATCCGGGTCTTCTTTCTCCAGAGGATCATAGGGCTTTCCCTGGTCGATAAAAGTGATCACAACCGACAGCGGATCTCTTAACACCTCCACCCGGACCGTGGCCACCCCAACCCGGGGCTGGTAGGCATAATTGGCAATATTGCTGAACAATTCCTCCACTGCCATCTCAATCTCAAGCTGCGTCTTCATGTCACATCCAATGTCTTCGATTTCCCCGTTTACGAATTCGATCACCGTATCCAGATTGTCGACTGTGGCCTCAAGATTCAGTTCCCGTCCCTTTTCTTTTTCAGCCATCTTACTTTTTCCTTTCTCATCCCTTGTCTTTGGATGTTTTCCTTTCGATTGGAACAAGCCCCTCCGGCTTATGTGTCTCAAACAGTCTGATGGCTCTTCTCATGGAAAAATAGGTCAGAATATCTCTTCCGCAATAAACCGAAAGCATATATTCCTCCTCTGTCTCCTCGTCCGCCTCAAACACCAGTACCACCGGCCGGAAAAGAAAATGGCGCAGAAGACAGGACGCCCCGGCATAGACGGATTCAAAATCCAGTCCTCTCCCAAAATCCTCCATGACCTTTGCCGCTTCATAAACCATCTTTGTTTTCCCTTTGGAAGAAGTAAAGGTCACCGTTTTTTCTGCAATGCCAAACAGTCTGGTACCAAAGGAGCCATCGGCTGTTCCCCACCAGTTCATATTGAATCCTGACACAGGAACCATGCGCCCGTCCTCTCCGACCGTCAGATTCCCAAGGAGAGCCTTTTTTACTTCTTTCAGGCGCACCCGATTCTGCAGCTTTTTATGCTTCTTTTCCAGCTTCTCCTGCTGTCTTTTCAGTTTCTTTTCTTCTTCCGGAAACACGGTTTCCTTTTCTTTAAAATAATTGATTTCTGTCATAGGCTGTCGTCTTCTCTTTACTCGTCCGTCGGTTGTAGTTCCCCGTCACCGTTGTCATTGATCCGCCATGTCAGCATCTGTGTTACCTTAAGAGCCTTGCTCTTTAAAACAATTCTTGCCCGGCTCACAGATTCTTTTGTTACAATAGACTGCGCCTGCTTCACTGCACTTTCAATGAGCGGGTCGGCATCCTTATCCGTCTTCTGCTCCTTTTGTCCGCTGTCCTCTTCCTTTTTCCCGGAGTTATGGGAAGCTTCCTCCATGGCCCTTCCTTCTGCCGTATCAAAGAAGCCCTCGGCGAATACGGTATCATCCACCGCCGGATACGCCTCCAGATAGGATATACCTGTATCATCCGTTCCCCATTGAAGGGTAAAAAGGTTCGCTGCCTCTTTGCCATCGGAAGTGGACTCCTTAATCTCCCAGTCGCCGCCGCCCGGAAGCAGGATTCGGCTACCTTTGATAATATACGGAGTGTCACTGTCCACAGCTCCCACACTGGTCACTTCCTGATAGGCATCCGATACATCTGCCATCAGCTGCCCATCCTTTCCGGCACGGTTTTCCACCTTCATATGAATCGCCGCCACCGTATATTCCTGCCCTTTTACTTTGGTCTTTCTTGTAAAAAGAAGGGTCGCATCCCCTTCGACCCGCGGGTTGACGCTAACCGAAAGGATGCCTTTTTCTTCTTTTGCTGTTTCTTCGATGGAACACAAATCTTCATTGTGGTTTTCCACCTTCCATTGGAGATTTGCTGTAGCACTTCCATCCAGCTGCAGGATCAGTGTGCCGTCTGACTTTGCCTTGCAACGCACAGGATATTGAGAGGTTGCAAAATATTCTTTTTCATGAATGACCTTCGGTCCTTTTGCCAGCTGGATGATCACGGCAACGGTCACGAATACTGCCGTGACCGCTACGATGATGATCGGAAGGCGGAACCTGTAAAGTTTTTCTTTCAAATCTACACCCTCCTGTTATTCTGTGCCTTTGTCGTCTTTGACTTCTTTGCCGTCCTTGTCTTCCCTGTCCTGACTGTTCTGGTCTGAGTCGTCCTTCTCATCCTCTTTATCCGTCTTGTCCTTCTTATCCTCTTCTTTCGGATACCTTGTTCCTTCCTTCTTAACGGTAATATCGAAGGTATCGATCAAAGCGGAATTGTATGTAGACGAAATGATGATCTTATAGGTCTGTGCCTCATCCGTCTTCTTCGGTGTGAAGGTTAAAATACCTCCCTTTTCCTTCAGTCCTGCCGCCGATACGAACTGTGTTCTGGTGGTGGAACCTGAGGTGTAGGTGGAAAGTACCATTGCCTTTGCGGTGTAACCTCCGCCTCCTTCGAAGGAAGGATAGAAGTTCACGGTCTCACCCGGATACAGGCTGATGGCTGCCTTATGCTCATCACTTACCACATCGGAGATACGTTCTCCATCCGTCGGACCGTAGTCAAAGGTCGTAAGCTTGATGGCGTAGCGTGACAATTCTCCGGTTCCTGCAATGCTGACATCCGGAAGATTGTAGCCGTCAATAAAGGTAATGACATCCTTCGTCCTCTCGGTAAACTGCATATCCACCATTCGGTTCAGCTGCTTATTGCCAAGTGACATAAAGCCTTTGACGCTGTCAATCGACCAGGTCGCCGTATTCGTCTCATCCACATCGTACGGTACGATCAGTATCGCTACCAGATCCGTACATTCCGGAAGGAAGAGTTTCACATTGGACTCTGCCGCCGTATTAAAGTTACGCTGATCCGCCTGAATGTATGGACGGATATCGTAAAAATGCCGGTACTTCAATGCCCCTGCACTGTTGATATAGTAGAAGATCATCTCTACCGGATCTCCGGTTCCACTCTCGTGGTTCGTGGATGCCTCTTTTGTCTTAAAAGTCATATCCAGAAGGTTTACCGTTCCGTCGCCGTCATATCCTGTTCCGGATACCGGATATTCCTTGATGGTGCTGGTAAGAGAAGCACTCTGGTCAAAGCTGTAGACCTCGCTGGCCTGCTTATTCTCAAAGACTTCCTCGCCGGTCTCCGGAATCGTAGACTTCTTGTCGTAGCTGTAACCTACAATCTGAGCTCCGTCCACATCCGCAGAAATCACTCCGAAGGAACCGATCCTGTATCCTGTAATCTCAGATACAAACGGAACCTCAAACGGAATCTGTGCCATCAGACCTCCGCGGACACTTGCATATCCCACATCCGTCAGATATACGTACGGTGAGTAGTAATCTCCCTGTCCATGATCAAGGGTGGACTTATATTTGAAGGAGACTGCAATATCGTTCTCCGTCGCAAACAGTGACCGCTCCTTGGTCGTATCGGAAAAGCTGATGGAAAGTTCCTGTATTTTGTTTTCAAAGACCATATTGTCCGTGGTCGGCTTACCGGTCAGTCCCAGTTTCGCCGTTGCTCCCATAAGCGGAACATAGTAGGTTGCCACCACAATATTTTCCCTGATCTGCTGTATGATCGCGTGATCAAAGAACATATCGTTCATCATACAGTGGACTCCGGCAGAAATCAGGCGCTGCATTCCGGTTGCCGTTAGTCCGGTGGAATAGAACACGGCGTCCGCCGTTCCGCTTCCATAGGTCTTCATCTTGTCCGAAGCCTGCATCGGTCCGGAAAATGCGGTGCTGTACTTAACCGCCAGATTTACATTGGCTCCCTCAATATTCAGAGAATCCGCTGTAGGATATACATAGACATTAACGGTATCTGCTCCATCCTCCGGAAGTCTTGTAACCGGTGTTGCCCAGGACTCTTCATCCGACCGGTACACCAGCTCGTTCTCAGAGAAGGTGAAATCCAGGGACTGGGCGGTTCCTGCCGTTAAGGTCATGGTCTCGTAATCTCTTGCGGAAACACTTCTGCAAAGCGGTGAGGTGGTCATATTGCGGTAGTACTCATCATCCGAAGTAATGGTCAGTACGCCGTCTGCAATGACCTCCGATATTGCAATACCTCCGATATTCCATTCCGCTGTTCCTTCTCCACGGTTTACCGCAATCAGCTTCATCGTTTTGATGCTCTTGACATTCGCAATGGCCGGAAGAATAAAACGGTCGGTATGCGACGGACGAAGCATCCACTGCGGGTCAGATATGGAAGTCATATTCTGGTAGTATTTTGCATCGGTACCACTTGTGGAACCCTCGTAGCTTTTTGCCTTTTTCTTCATGTAGTCCGCCATCCTGCTCACCACATCGAAGCTGGTGGTCTGAGGCTGTCCGTTGATATCAATATAGGTCAGCTCACAGGCTACGCTTGCCTCCGGCTGAATCTTACTCGGAAGTGTACTTAATTCACAGGCAAGACTTACCACCTTCCGCTTGGAAGCCACCGTAAAACGGCTGGACAATTCTCCCACGGATCTGCCGGATCTTCCACGGATGGAAACGGCTTCCGCCTCATCGTGATAATCGATTCCGATCCAGCCCACATTGTCTATGGTGTACTGGGTGCTTTCGCCACCCATGTTCTCTGTTACCGTAATGTATTCGATGTTTAATTTATCGAAAACATTGTTATCGCTCTGTGTATCCTCCGGTATGATCCTTACACTGCGAAGATCCCCGTAGTTATGGTTGACGGATATATTGAAAAATTCTGTATATCCGGCTCTGAAACCGTCGGAGGACATCTGCTGGTTCGCAAGGACAAAGCCTGAATTTCCATTCTTGAACTGAAGCTGGAAATAGAACCGGTTGACCGATCCGGAATCCCCGTTATCATCCATCTTCTCGGAATTATCCGCTACTTTGACGCCCACCTCATAGGATTTACGGGCCTTACCGAATCCCAGGTTCTCCTTGGTCTGTTCATAGGTCATGGAATAACGCATGTTTGGATAGTCATCGGTCTCCACCAGCCTTAAGGCACTTCCGCCTTCTCCGCCGAATTCGTACAGAGCCACTTCTCCACCACTGATGACTCTCGGTGTTGAGAAGTTCACCGGAAAACCATCCAGATCCACACAGTCACAGCTTCGCATCATCCTAAAGTTACTGCTGCTGCCATTTCCTGTAACATCCTGCCTGTAAATACGCCGTCTGCCGAAATTTTCCGCTGCCAATACGTTGATGCCTCCGAGAATATATTCGTCACTGGTCTCTGCCAGCGCTATCTCTATATCACTTACGGAAATGATACTCGGCACTTCCATGGCAAACTCGACATAATTTCCCGGATACATTCCATAGGAATAAGGGAAATTGTCCTTGGTATTCGAACCGGACGGCCAGTATCCCATATATTCGTTACAGAGTTCCTTAACACTCTTGAAAGGTACCACCTGCTTCTTTCCATACTGGTCATAGTAATGAAGCTTAAACCTGATGTCCGCCGTCGTTCCCGATGCGGTGTTCTCATCGTTGGTTCTCAGGCGCACCAGAATGTTATAGCCCGCCTTCGTCGCCACCAGAGGATTTCCCGGCTGATATTCCTTTAAGGTCAGCTTGCTCTGTGATCCCGGCTTAATCTGCCATCCTTCCTCTGTCGTGGTGGTGTAATAATACATAGGAGCATTTTCCGAGAAGCTGTAGGCTGTTGTATAACTTAAAAGTTTTGCATTATCCCGTTCTGCATCTACCACATCCTCTGTATTCGAGATCCGGCAGGTGCCTTTGTATATGGAAAGTCCTGCCAGCGAAACCGCATCGGCATCCAGGCTTTTGTCCATGCCTGCCTTTTTGACTTTTAATCCTCCGCTGGCGGCAATGCCGTCTCTTGCTGCCTTTCCCACCAGAAGCTTCGAGGAAACAAGGGAGGCATACTCCGGAAGATAACCGGTAAATGCCACGGTCTCACCACGCTGTCCAAGACCAATGGTGCGGACAGTATCCTTTGCCTCCAGATACTGTCCCATGGCGGACAGCATCACCGGCATGGTTACGTTTCGTGTCCAGCCGTTCCGGTCTTTGTATTCCAGGTAAAGAGCCAGATGCTCTGTGAATCCGCTCGGTATGTACTTCCCCTGCTGTGCATTGGAAGTCAGATAGCTCTCGATTCCACCGTCTTTGTTATCTGCAAAATCCAGTCGGAAGGTATACAGATCCAGGAAAGGCGAAGCCACTTCTTCCTTGCCTTTGACCTGCTCCATGGAAAAGTAGGCGGAGGATCCTCCTGCCAGCTTGTACCTCTGGTCTGCTCCGGATGGAGGGGACAGGGTCAGAGCGCTTCCACTCTTGATCTTCATCCGGCAGATGGTTTTCTTGTTCAGTCCAAAGAAGTATTTTCCGGAATAAAAACCGTATTCCCCGTAACCGGATACCTTCGTGACCCTGCTGACCGAAAGTCCCTGAACGGACCAGGAGGTGCCACCCTTCATAAAAATCTGGATGTCCTTAACCTCCGAAATCTCGCCTTCCGTTTTAAAAAGGAATTCCTCCACGGACCATGACTCCAAAGGCTCCGGGGTCGTTGGTTCTTTCACGGTATAGTTCAGCTGGGCCAGGTTGTTATGCCGCTGCTTTAACTCCTGATTCTCTTCCCCTTTGTCCTTAAGATACTGATAGCTTTGACTAAGAGGATTATCTGTCATGAGGATGTACTCGGACTCATCCCGGCCGTCCTTGGTCCGGTATTTGATCACAATATAGCGCACAGCGCCCTTCGCCGCCTTCAATCCGGTGGAGACAGTCAGGGTATAGAGATTGTCCTCTGCCTTCTTGCCTGAATTGTAATTCTTCGTAAAGTCTTTCGGCGAAAGGGCCGGCAGGGTAGGCTCTTCTCCTCCCGCTATGGTCTGATTTTTCCAGGCATGAAAGGCCATATCCGACTCTGTCTCCGACTGGGCATCCTCCTGCTCATCCGTCTCCGGAGAAGACTCTGTCTGTTCCGAATCCTCCGGCACTTCCGTCGCCCAGACTGGCAGGGCTGTCAGAAAGACAGATCCCGCCAGCGTCATCACGGCCGCCTTTTTTAAGATTTCTAACCAAAGCTTCTTCATAGCACTACCTCTTGTGATTAAATCTTAATCATAATCGTCTTCATCATCACCATTTATGCTGTGAGATGTGTCTATGTCCTCGAGCGTGTCCAATCCCCCTACATCGCCTGCTATGTTTCCAATGTTACTCTGCTCACTGCCTTGCGTCCGCTGGCTGTCCGGCGGCGGTGCGCTTCCTGCGCTACCTGCATCACCTGTGCCTGCTGCCGATGGCGGCGGTGCACTTCCTGTGCTACCTGCATTACCTGTTCCTGCTGCCAATGGCGGCGGTGCACTTCCTGTGCTACCTGCATTACCTGTTCCTGCTGCCGATGGCGGCGGCGCAGTTCTTGTGCTTCCTGCATTTCCTGTGCCTGCTGCCGATGGCGGCGGTGCGCTTCCTGCGCTACCTGCATTACCTGCGCCTGCTGCCGGTGGCGGCGGTGCACTTCCTCTACTGCCCGCACTTCCTGCCGGCGGCGGTGCACTTCCTGTGCTACCTGCATTACCTGTTCCTGCTGCCGGTGGCGGCGGTGCACTTCCTGTGCTTCCTGCATTACCTGCTCCTGCTGCCGATGGCGGCGGCGCATCATTTCCGCCTCCGGCTTCTCCTTCTCCTGCTCCATCGGACTCACCGTCAAAATCCTGTCCCATGGAATCCGGAAGGATCTCATCTTCATCCTCATCCCTGTCATTCAGTTCCTTTTGCTCGGAAGAGGAATTGCCGGATCCGCTACCTTGCGGCCAGCTGTCTCCCGATACAAATCTGAAGGAATCTGCAATAAAGCTTCCTGCACCTTCCACGGCATCCTTACCGGCTTCTGCGGCACTATCCAGAGCGCCTCCGACAGCTCCCGGTGCGGACTTTAAGATATCAGCCGCCTTTTCTCCTGCCGTCTTCTCGCCCAGGCCTCTCTGGCTGTCCGGTGTGGATTTACCGCTGCCCGATCGCTTAGGCGGCGGTGTTTTGGTTCCTCCGGCTCCGCCCTGCTTGTTTCCTGCACCAGGGGAATTCGGACCCTTGGATCCGTTCTTTGCCTCCGGCAGATTCTTGGAATCCGACTTGTTTTCTCCTCTTGCATTCTCCGGCAGATCACTTCCGGCTCCACCGGAATCTCCGGAACCTGTCATAGCTTCGAGTCCTTTTCCTGCAAGGGAGGATGCTGCTCCTCCTACGCCCTTTGCTCCGGATGCAACAGCACCGACGGCTGACTTACCCATAGACCAGGCGCCTGCTGCAGCTGCTGCCACACCACCGGCAAGTTTTCCAAGAGAACCTTTCATATCGCCGGCCTGGATGGACTGCATTCCGGCCTGATCTGCAAGAATACCGGTAAGGATTCCATTGGCTTTTCCAACGGCCTCCATGCCTCCATACAGAAGTAACAGCTTACCAATCATGTCGAACAGTACATTCTCATGGAATACAAAGGATGGGCTTAATATAATCGGTACAAAAATCAGATACAGCCGCATGGATATAATGGTTGCAAAAATGGAGAAGGCCTGAACAATGAAGGCGGTCATCCACTGCTTAAATTTACCTCCGTCATCCAACGGCATCAATCCGATAATCGGTGGTGATATAACATACAGGAATATCATATTGAAGATTCGCGCCACAGCGGTCAAAATGATAAGTCCCATATTGTAGATCAACAGGATGGTCAGGATATAGGCCACCAGGTAGTTTGTCTTGAAAATACTGATATCAAAATCCTGATTTACCTGGTCGATATTGTATATATCCTTTGCTCCACGGTAGTAAGGATCACGTACCGCATCATCCATGGAAGGTCTGATATTGTACTGATTGTTCTTCGCTCCGGCTGTCCTCGCAAAACCCATGGTTGCCGATACGAATACGATGCGGTCAAATCCGATATCCTCATCTGCTTTATAACTTAATCTGTGATAATAATCCAATGCCTCGATATTGGCATCCGACTTAATGATCGTCATGGCATCCGACAGGGCATTGGCGATACCTTCGTTATAGACATCCACGGGCTGCTCCACCGTATAATCCGCTGCGTTGGCAATATTTGAAATCACCGACTGCCAGGTAGGAACAACATTTCCGTCCTCGTCCAGGGTCTCATAATAGAAGGTAAATATTTTACGGTTCCCAAGATACTGAAGATCACTGCGTATCTCGTTGTAGCAGGCATTAATGCTGTAACGGTTCTTGTAGGAAGGATTCAAAGAGTAGTTTCCAATGGTGTTGAAGATTCTTCCCATGGCTGCGAACTCTTCGTTTGTGAAGTAATGCTCCGAAGGTCCTTTTCCCAGCTCATAGGCATTATCAAAGGTATAATCCAGAGAATCCATCAGCGTATCCAAAAACGTTACAACGATCGTAACCGACAGGTTCATGGAAATGATAATCAGAATGCACCGGAATAAATTTCCCAGAATCTGTCCATGGGATGGCTTCACCTTATCATCAATATCCAGGGCCTTGCGGGTCACCTGAATGATGGCAGAGATAAAAGCAAACACAATGCCAATGGCTGCCATTCCAAGAAATACACCGTTCACCGCTTTGTTCTGCATAAATACATTAAAAAGCGACATCTGACTACCGTCGTAGGTCACATCGGACATACCGGTAAAGGTCTTGTATACTTCTTCCAGCCAACTCAGGACATAGCACAGCGCAATCTCCAGATAGTAGAAGGCTTTGAAGATAAAATTATAGAGGAAATAATCCCCGATGGTCTGCATCAGACCATCAATACTGTCCATTAACCAATCAAACATATTACCTTATCCTCAACTTTTTTCTTGAAACAACCATATATGCAACTGTTGCTGCAATTATTCCAAAAGACAGCAAGAAAAAAATAATTCCCTGATAATTCAAATACATCCTTATGGTAAAACTTTCCGATTTTGTGTTCCCTGCCTTATCTGTGACCGTTACCTTGTAACGACCCACATTCCGGAGCACCAGATCATTTCCGATCTTCACCTCGTTGTCACCGGATGTGACGCTTACCGTCTCATCCTCTGCCACGTTGATAATGCTGACAGGGCCACGGGCCAATCCCTTTTTTACTCCCTCTAGTTTAAATTGTGGTTTCGTATGATCCACCTCAAGTTGCAGCTCATAGGATACCTGTGTTGCCAGACAACTGTAACTGATGTGGTAAGTTCCCTCCTGTGTCAGATCCACTGTCCCCGGATCGGGATTCTGAACGGCCTTATCATTGTAAACAACTCCGGTCACCACAAATCCATACGGCAACTTGTACCTGTCAATGGCCCCTGTGACCGGGGTAACAATGGTAAAGGTCAGAATCTGATGGTCGGTCTCTTTTCCCTTGGCTACCACGGTATAGGTTCCGGGCAGCGTTATTTCGGACAGATCCACATCATTCTGCGGCTTGGCATTCTTATAAAGTACAACATCCAGGCCGTCATCCGCCTTAAGACTTACCGGCTCTGTTGTGATGATGTTATTCGCAATGGAGGAATGCAGGGACAGTGACTGCCCCGATACCGTATAGACAAAGGAATGATCGGTACGGTTATAACTTCCTCCATCCGGAAGATTGACCACCGCTGTACCGACATTTATGCCATTCTCCGTATTCTCAACCGGTTCGCCGGTATTCATATCCACCGGTCCCGTATACCGGTAATCCTCCGCCACATCGTGCTGCTCATCCTGCTGTTCTTCCTGTAACGTTGTTTCCGACTCCGGCACCTGCATCTCTGCTGCCATGGCTACATTTCCACAGCCATAAGACAGATCCGGCACGACCATAAGAGCTGTTGCAATAAACAAAACAGCAGGAACCTTTGCTACATTGCTCATCATTTCCCATCTCCTGTTCGTATCCTGCTTACGGTTCAGGTCGCAGGACTTGCCTCTGCCTTTCCAAGAACCGTGTCGTTTCTCTCTTCAATGTCATAGAAGACTTCATCCGCAAGGAACATATTACTTTGAATCTCACCCAGATCCATCTGTCCCATTTTATACAGCGGACAAAGATAACTTGGCGTGTATTTTGTTTTAAGCGGGAAATTACCAAAGGTAACAATAATGGCATTTCCTGTGGATTCCTTATTATTCAGCATCTGAAGCTCAGACGGGTAAATCAGCGGTCGTACCTGAGTCTGGGACGACAGGTTCATATCGCCGGTCTTGCCTCCAATACTTGAGGATGTGGAGGTGGTACGAACGGTCATATTACCGCAGAGCTTACTGAACTCCTCACAGGTTCCGATATCGTTCGAACCGATGAACATCTTCATTCCACAGTTACTCTTTACAATATCCGCCACTTCATTGCCATATACATTACTCAGCTGTGAGTATGACTGCACCACCATGTTGAACCAGATTTTACGAGATCGTCCTACTGTGATCATCTTGTCAAATTTCTCAATCTTCGGCATATTACCGAACTCATCGAGAATGAAATATACATTTCTTGGAAGGGTCAGTTCCTCCGTTGCAGATGCCACTTTAATCAATGCCTTATACATGCACAGGATAAAAACTGCTGCAAGGCCGTGTCTGGTATCCTTCTCATCCGGAATTTTCATAAAAAGTGCCGTCGGCTCCTTGGCAAAGGAGGCAGCGTCCACATCTGTTGCCGATGTCAGTCCACAAAGTCCCTGATCGTTGAACATATTCAACTTGTCAAAGGTGATGGACATATAACTGGAGAGGGTTGACTCTGCAGCGGAAAGCACCTGCCTTGAAAGAGTGTAGGCCTGGGACAGCTTACTTCGTCCTTCAAAGTAATCCTTTAATGCTGCAAATTCGTTCTCACTGTTGGTCAGGATCTTATTCAAATTGAAGAAATTGAATTTATCCTTGGTCATTCCCAGTCTCTCATCTTCACTGTCTTCAAGCATCGCCAGACAGGTGGACATGATGATGGATCTGGCACCTTTTTCCCATACCGGATCCTTTTCATTCTCAATCGGACAGATAACCGAAATCAGATCGTTTAGATCCTCGTACATCTCGTCATAGATCTTCTGACGGGCAACGGCCACTTCATTCTGACAGCGCCTGGTGTCAGCATAGGCTTTGCCCTTCCACTCACACCACAAGGCTCCTTCTTCTGCAACTCCGTCCACTTTTTCAAGATCGGGATAGTCTTCCATAGAATCCCGGTGGGCTATAATTCCTTTGCCTGCCGCTATATATTCCTGATACATGTCGTAGATCCCGCCCAAAGGGTTCCATCTTGAGGAACTGTAGGTATCACGAAGATCCAGCAGTAAAACCTTATATCCCCGCTCCGTCAAAAACTTGGAATGCAGAGAAAACAGCTCTCCTTTCGGATCTGTCATAATCATGGAACTTCCACAACCGGTGGCTCCTAAGAGCTGAATCATCGGATTGATAAATGTCGTCGTCTTACCGGAACCGGTAGCACCGATGATCAGAGAGTGGGCTCCGTTCAAGAAATTAATCTGCAGATTTTTCTTCTTATCCAATACGGCGCGAACCGGAATTCCGTCATTTTTCGGTCCGGTCAGCTTTGCAAGTTCCGTATAGTCATGTCCCGGAAAATAACGGTCTCTTTCCTTATCCGTCAGAAAGCGGCTGTTTTCCAGGGAACCTTCTACCACATCCACCTTGCCTTTTTTCCCGAGCAGCCCTTTTCCATGTCCAAAAACATCATCCAGGTTGTTGCCGGAAAGCAGGTAAATGATACCGATGAGAAGCACAGCCAGCGCTCCGATTCCCCAGGTTGTCGGTTGAAGCAGAATCGAAGCATCCACCTGCAATCCCTTTTTTGTTCCGAGGTCTGTTATGAGATTCATGCTGGTCTTAACAACGAAGCCCAGCACACCGGACAGCACAACAGCACCTGCTACTATAAGTATGATCTTTCGTATCAGCTTCAACATAGTACGCTCCTACTCTATAGACCCTCATAGTCTTCCATGTATTTTTCCTTATCGGCTGCAAATGTACCGTTATCTTCAAAATATGACTTGGTATATCGTAAAATCGTCACATTATCTGAATCGAAATCCATTCCTCCTTCATAATTTTTGTATAATCCCTTACAGCTTTCCGGTATTCCGGACTCTGCCTTCAGGATCGCATCATTGTATTGAGAAAGCAGATCATAATCCATATCCGCAACTTTTTTTGCAGTCGGTTTGTATTCATACACCTGGTACATCGTAGTAAGAAGTGCTCTTACTTCATCAATTCTGTATTTTTTTGTATCCGGATATTTTTCCTTTAATGCTTTTAATTTTTCCTTTCTGGTTGAATCCGAGACTGCCGTCTCGTTGTCGATCAGCTTTGCCTCTACATCTTTTGCTTCATATATGCTGCCAATGGTCTTGCTGCCATTTCTAAGCTCAACTCTTGTGGAATCTCCAAGCTTCATACTTCCGTAAACCAGAAGTCCACAGTTGATCAAAGTGGATCCCTTATCAAGAGAAAAGGCTACAGACAGACCATTTGCATCATTCAAGCCAGCGTATACAGCGCCACCTTTTTCAATGATGATATCTCCGCCGGTGCACATAATCTTGCCACAGCCGTTTTCGAAGCTGTTCTTTCCCTGCAGGAAAGACGATATGGTTGCACCATCCTGTACCAAAAGTACGCCACCGTTTTTGATCTCGATGGTTCCGTTGTTGATCAGATTTCCTTTGACCGAAACCACACCGCCGTCAATGACAAGCTTCGCTCCGTTCTCAATCAGAACGCCCTTCGTGGTCCGGTTCTTGCCATTCGCATCGGTAAAACTACCGGCGCTAATATTAAATACCATGTTCTCCGGAACGGTTGTTGTTCCGTCAAGCGTAGAAAAATGCCACTCTTCTCCTTTGTAAAACCAAAAAGCACATTGCCGCTGTGACCAGTTGTATCTTCTGTAACGGCCACATACTGCGCCATCGCAAATATCCATCTGATACTGCGTCTGATGGCTGCTATATTCCGTCGAGCGTATAATATACTCGCCGCTGACACCATTTCCGTTAATCTGTACTCCGTTATGTTTTTCTTCTTCAGGGCTTACAATCAAAAATCCCCGGTTGTTTTCACTTTCTCCGGTCTCATGTTCGCCCACGTGCACGTAATACTTCTTGGATTGTGCACTTTCAGCAAGTGCCAGATCAAATTCACCAAAACTTCTTGCGTTGGTGTACCTGACATAAGGAACATCCCGGTCATCATCCGTAAAGAAAACATTCCTGTCCGGCTTGATCATCGGATCCTTGCTCTTGTAGTTTCTTGCCCGATCCGGTATGATGACGAAATCCGTGTTGGAATTATCCACACGGTCAAACCAGCTGATTTTGTTCTTCCAACCGCTTCCCCAGAGGGTATCAATGTCAGCGATCCAATGATTATTGGAACCGATATTTGCAGCATTATGATTCCATCTGCCATAAGGATTGGAACTGAAATAGCAGTTTTCCACACCTTTACCTGCAATATAGTTATATTCGGTGTTATCCTGGTCCGCCGTTCCATAGGTCTCGATCATCATATAGCGGTCCCAATCATCGGCCGTCTTATCAATACTTCCGGTACACTTGGACCAGCGCCAGAAGGATGTAGCGCCAAGGGTCTTACTCATAACCTTCGCGCTGGTGGCAGAGGTCTCTTCTTCCACCGCCTCTTCGGAGGCTGATTCTGTATTCTCCGTGGCAGACGCAAACAGTGTCCATGTTCTTCCCGCGTCAAGGCTGCAAAAGAGCACCGTTCCGGCACAGGCGATTACAGCCGCTCCACGACCTATTCCTTTTTTACGAAAGAGTTTTCTGTTCAGCATCTGGCATCTCTCCTGTAATTTTTACACCCCCTGCCTTACATTACACCTGTAAAGCAGGGGCTACAGCTTGTTATACCTTCATCCAAATCTTTTACTGAAAAGTTACAAAACTTCTTACTTTGATGTTGTGCTCATGTTGGTTGTCATCCAGCTTGTCATAATCGGCTCGAGCTGCTTCAGTGCTACTACCAGAACGAAGATTAAAACGAAACCAATGATGGCATTACGAAGATGTGCCTTTGCCTTCTCTCTTTCCTGTGGCTCCTCTGCCTTTGCAAACTTCACACCGAGAAGAACACAGTAAACAGCTCCCACTGCGCCTACCAGCGGAATCAATGCTGTGAGGACACTGCTCAGCAGGCCGATGATCGGGCTCGTTACCTTATCCAGATCAACTTCTCCCGTCTTACCTGCCTCGGCTGCAAATACGTTCAGCGCGCCTGCCGGATTCATTGCAATCGTAGAAAGCGTAAGCATAGCAGCTGATGTACCCTTCATCACTTTAGTTCCCAATGTCTGTAATCTGTTCATACGGTTACCTCCTTATTAAAAATCTTTAATTTTATAACAGCTTACATCCCCGGCGGCTTTCTTACCCCTAGCTCCGGTAAGGTTTTCTTCTTTGCTTCCCTCTGACGCTCTCTTTGTCCGGTCCTTTGCAGCTTCTTGTCTGCGCCAAATCGTTTTTCCCTCTCTGCTCCCAGAATCTGTACGGTCTTTACCATCCTTTCCACCAACGCTTCTGGTGCTCTGGGCATATTATCTTTCAGTTCTTTGAAAGCGGCGTCCATCCTTTCTTCCTCCATATCTCCTCCTCTCATTCGATGACTTCCCTGAGTTTTTGTCTTCCTCGAAGCAGCTGGGACTTCACCGTGTTCTCAGATTTCTGAAGCATGACAGATATTTCTTTGGTATTAAATCCATTGATATAGTACAATTCGATAATTTCCCGGTATTCCTCTTTCAGCTTCTTAAGTCCGTCCCGAAGATCCATCAGTTCTTCTCTTGAGACATTGGAGAAATCAGTCCTGACATCCTCAAACATATCGTCCCGTAATTCCACATCGGATCTTTTCTTGATTAGGAAATCCTTCGCCGCATTTACCGACACCCGAATCAGCCAGTTCTTACGATGCTCCTCGCTGGCAAATGTCCTTTCCCTCCGGAAATAGCGATAAAACACATCATTATACACATCATCTGCATCGATCCGGTTCCTGACATATCGGATTGCAATACCATATACCATATCGCTGTACTTTCGTACGATCTGTTCCGCATTCATTTTGCATTCCCTCCCGAAGCCATGTGGTTTACCGGAGGGATCACAAGGAAAAGTTGTTGTATTTTTATCTTTTCACTCTAAATACCCTGTCCGGAAGAAAATCGGTGCATCATTTTATATTTATGATTCCGGCAAAACCGGTCATTTCAAAAACCTCGCCTACATAATCACTTACATTGGTGGCTGAAAGTTCTCCTCCGTTCTGTCTGACCTTCATATACAGTTTCTTCAGCGTTCTAAGCCCTGCACTTGAAATATATTTGAGATCTTTCAAATTAAAGGTGATATCCCTGAATCGATCCGCCATCTGCAAAAACAGTTCTTCCGCTTCCGCCGCATTCTTTGTCTCTAATCTTCCGGAAAGGATCAGTTCCCCTTCCGTTCCGCGATCTACCAGTTTTACATCCATCTTCTTAACCTCCTGCTTTCTGCTATCGGTTACCTGGACTGTGCTCCATAACTTTTGTTATGCGCAGCAAGTTCTTCCAGGGTGACCTCCATGGTATACACATCGATTTCTTCCATCCTGTCTATGATGGACATCTCTGAGTAGCTTTCCATCTGCTCATCCAGAATTGCCATAATATCAAAGCTTGCCTCAAAGTCATCCTCCCAGGACGGCTCTTCTGCCGGTGCCTCCTCTTCGTATGTCTCCTCCTGTCCTGTTGCATACTCTGTTCCACTTTCCGGCTCTGCAGCGTATCCTGTTTCCGGCTCGTATGCTGCCTCCGGTTCGTATGCTGCCTCCGGTTCCATCTCGTATGTCTCATCCGGCTCGTTGCTGTATTCCTCTTCCGGTTGTGCTGCTCGCGGCATCGGAGCTACCGGCGTTGCCCGTGCTGGCGATACTGCCTGTGCCAATGCAACCGGAGCAATCTCTTGTAAAATTTCCGCCCGGACCTGTTCCTTGATCTGCGAAATCAGTTCATCCATATCAAAGGCCGGCATCGAAGCCGCAGGCTGCTGTGCCACCGGTACTTCAGGCTGCACGTCTGCTGCTCTGTCCTGTGCCGCTTCTCTTGCCGTTTGTGCCTCGAATTCTTCTGCTGTAACCTCTGAGAAGGAGATGCCGCCACTGCTTTCTGACGGTTCCATCCTCCGCAAAAGTTCGTCCAACTTCTCGTCTTCCATCAGGGTGAGTCCATCCTCCTCTGATGGTGCATCCTTCGCCGCAAGAGCCTCTGCCTCCTCCACGGTAATTTCCGTAAAGTTGAGTCCTGAAGCCTTCTCTTCCTCTATAATTCCCGTTACCTTTTCTGCGATCCGGCGCTCCGCCAGATTCTGTTCGTGTTCGACGCGGCTGTCTCCGATATAGTCTTCCCAGTTCTTCTCGCCCTCTTCTCCCGTGAAGTATCCGTTCACATGATCTACCCGTTCGAAGACATCCACCATGGTATCGGAGACTCCAATGGTAAATGAGGATCTGCTTGCCGGGCTCATAACGGTAAACACCTGACCACGGGGTGCTGCCAGAATCTGTTCCTGTTCCATTTCATTGATTCCACCGGCTTTTTCATACAGCCGGCAAAGATCATCCATATCATTGGGAGACAGGCTAAAGATAAAGCTGTACTGACAGGCATTGATGATGGCTGTGGATTTTCTTGCGATTTCCTCACTGCCGACAAAATCCTTGATGTTCTGGGTAATAACGATCTGCATTCCGTTATATTTACGGATTCGCTTTGCCAGCTGGAACATAAAATCCAGTGCCACAGGAAATTTCGTATCGATAAAGACGTGAGCCTCATCAATAACCACCACGATTTTGCGGTTCAGGCCATATTTTTTATTGTAATCACGGTTCTTGATGATTTCGTTGTCGATGTATTTCAGCACCAGAAGCATCTGGGCATTTGCAATGGTGGTATTCCGGTTCGCAAGAAGCGACTGGAAATTAAAGACAGAAAAATTCTCATCCGTCGTAATGGAGGATGGTCCATTCCAGATATTTGCATTCCTTCCGCCCGTTGCAAACTTCGCAACGTAGTTCACCAGAGTCTGCAACATGGTTCGAAGGTACTCATTCCCCGTTCTCTCAAACTCTTCCAGCACTACATCGTAGAGATCATCGAAAATCGGATAATCCGAAGGGGAAAGTACGGACAGATCCGTTTCGATGGTAATTCCCTTATTGGTATAGGTTCTCTCCACCAGCGTGTTCAGGTATTCCAATGCCTCCTTATCCACATCCGGCAGAATCTGACGGAAGAACTCTTCTAAAAACTGAAGATGTGTGGAAAAACTGCCACCCTCATTCTCTGTTCCGCTCTCGTCATCCTCCAGTGCCGTAATGATATGAAAAGGGTTCAATCGTCCGTATCTGGCATTGCCTACGTTGATAATTCTGCCACCCAGATTGTGGGCCAGCTCGGTGTATTCGTTCTCCGGATCCAGAATAAAAATCTTGGCATCTTCCGCTGCCATATTGACCAGGAGAGATTTGGTTCCGTAGGATTTACCGGAACCGGATTTTCCAATGATGACCATATTGGAATTGACCCGTTCCGAATCTCTTCGAAAGAAATCAATAAAGACAGGAACCCCTTCACTCTCTCCCAGGCGTACACCGCCTTCGTCAGAAATGTGAGAATAGATCCAGGGATACATTGCAGCAATGGTGTTGGCCGGTATTCCTCTTCCGTCCTTTTTCATCGGGTCATAGGCGGATACCTGGGAACCGATGTATGCCTGAAGCTGTGCAAAATCCATTCCGGACATTCGCATTCCTGCCTCGGACCAGCTGTGGCGGATGCTCTTTTTCATATCCGCAATCACCGGAAGCTGGGAATTCTTCACATGCTCATCTTCCTCTCCGGCCCGCTCGCTTGTCAGAACCACATCATACAGTGTGACATATACATTCACAGTAAGAAGGGCTTCGTTATCGTGCTGCAGTGTTACCAAAAGCCGGCTTAAAGTCTCTATATGTGTCTGCAGTTCAATCAGCTTGGAATCCACGCTGGTGGCATTATACTGACCTCTTAACTCCTGCAGGGAGCGGTCAATGGTACGAATCGCCTTTGCCCGATCCATGGCGGATGCCTTTACCACCACCTTGGTTCCGGGAATCGACATAACGCCTGCGATCCACGCGTCCCCCACCAGATTCGGATAATCCGTCACCCGCATCTGATGTGTCACGATTCCGTTCACCGTTACGGTTCTTACACGAAATGCCAGCTCCTCCGGGGTCGCCCAGGCAACCAGGTCCTCCGGATCCAGTCGATCCACATCTCTTTCTTCGAAATCGAGACTGTTGGTATATTTCAAAAAAACGGCCAGTTCTCGTTCATCTGTGATTCGCCTTACTACCAGTTCCGCCTTGGTCAGGGATGCCAGAGCCCCGTTCGCCGCCACAGCCAGCTGTCTCTTGTCACTTTCAAATAAAGCAACGTAGTAATGCGGCAGAATCACCTTCTCGTCATAGCAGATTCTTCGCATCGTCTCAATCCGGTCGTACTGGATCTCGACTCTTGCCTTTAATTCCTCTTCGGTTAAAAATCCTTTTTCAAAGGAGGCTTTCAGTTCATCCAGACGTTCATACTCTCTGTCCAGATACTTGTCATAAATCACAGGTCGTTCAATCTTGATAATATTGAAAGCATATTCCCCTTTGACAGAACGAAGGATCTTACCAAAGCATTCTTCTATGGCATTGTTCCTACGGTATTTGGAAAAAAATCGAAACTCCACAGGATCGATTTCGATTATTGCACCGTAGTATTTGCCTCCGTATTCAATAAAGCCGTCTGAGATTCCGGTGAAGGGTGTGATCTCATCCACAAACTGCTCTTCATGCTTGTTGGCTTTATTCTCTCTTTTCCTCTTTTTCTTTTCTTCACTGCGCTTCGCCCTCGCCAGCCATACCGCATTCTTCTCTTCATCCGTTGACTTCTTGCTCTTTAATATTCTGTTCTCTTCCTTGAGCAGGGCTTTCAGCGCCTTTTTCCTTTCCTTGTCTGAAAGGAAAACTTCCGTCTCCTCTTCTCCTCCTTCTTCCCCCTCCAGATATTCCTTCATTTCCGTTCCCTGTCCCTTGGCAAGCAACTGCCGGTCAGAGAACGCCCGCGAAAAATATTTCTGGTAGGAGGCATACTTCAAGAGTTGAAGAAGTAATATGTAAGTAGGCTCTTTATCCAGTCGAAATACCATTCCTCCGGTAAGTACCGCAATCACGATCGCGATGTAAAATCTTCCCGGAATAGTAGATAAAAGCATAAGTGTCACCAGGCCACAACCTAATACAACGACCACAATGTCACCTATGCCAATGCCTTTAAACAATTCTATCTTTACTTTTGTCTTACCTGGAATTAATCTCATAGGCTACCCTCCGGACTTTTCCGATTCCTAAAAAAGGTATCTACACTAACTCTGACAAAAGGTTCTCATCACAACTGTACCAAAAATCGCTTCCCTTTTCAACTTTTTTTGTGCACTTCGAACAAAGTCCTCTGTGGCTTTTCTCTCTCTTCCCTGTAACCCGAGTAAAAAAAAGCTCCTGCAGGCGCACCTGCAGGAACACTTCCTGGACTGAGTTAACCGGAGAAATCCACATGGGTGCCAAGCATCTGCTCCTGCGGTGTGCGAATAGCACCGGTGGCGTTCTCCTGAAGATAAGACGTTACCTTCTTCACCAGATCTTCAATTGAGGTGGAATGGAAGGTCACCGTTCCCGCCATATTCCACGGGGTCACTTCTCCTGTCTCATCTGCGTTGTTCGGATTCTTCGGATCCACCTCTGCCTCATCGGCTTTATCCTTTTGTTCAGCATGTTTTTCCTTCAGCTTCTCTTCGGCTTTCTTCCGATCCGCCTTCTTCTGAGCTACCTTGGCCTCTTCCTTCTTCTCGGCACGCTTCTGTGCAACCGCTTCTCTGGTCTTTGTCATGGAATCATTCATAACAGCAAAGAAGGATGCGGTTCCGTCATCATTGACCTGAATACCAAGGCCCTTGATATTTGCTCCACTTGCCTTTAAAGATTCCTCCAACTGTGGAAGCTGTTTGCCGGCGTTGGCAATGATGTCCTCGTATTTCTTGGCGAATTTCTCATCCTTTGCCATCTCTTCGATCTTATCTTCGTCGATCAAGACCACAGGCTTATGCGCATTACCATAGGCTGCTGCATTGGCCTTGGCCGCTTCCTTCTTATCCGCACTGACCAGAACAAAATCCATATTGGAGAATTTCTTCCGCAGCTTCTCGTAGTACTCCTCCCCCTTCTTACTGAGGGTCGGCTTACCAACGGTCTTGCCTTTCGTATAGAGGAATTCTTCCACAGCAGATTCCTTACTGCAGGCTTCCTGTTCCAAAGCCTCCTGTGTCTGCTCCGTCACTTCCCCTTTTTTAATACTCTGCGGACTCCTTGCTCCGTAAAGAGCTGCAGCTGCGCTGCTTGAAATACTGTTTAGACTCATACAACAAACCTCCTTGTACCGACTGTGGCCTCCATGCCATTATCATCCTATTTGGATTATCGGCTGATTTTATCTGATCGTAAAGTATAAACAAGTAAACTTTTCCTCTTATTTCCACGGTCTTTCTTTCTCAAGCCAGCCTTTTCTGCTCCAGTAGGCTCTGTCCTGTGGCGACATCATGCCCTTTTTCTGTATCTGCCGCATAATCGCAAAATAGAGTCTTGTCTTAAGCCCCGGCTTGACAAAGCCGTGATTTTTTTGAATAGAGGATGCAATTGCCGAGGTCTTCCGGTCAATCTCTTCCTTGGTCTTGTCACTTACATCTTCCCAGCGCAATGCAGCAACGGCTTTTCCGTATCGGTATATCTTGGGAACGCCCCAGAAAAACAGGCTGTCTGCCATATCCTGATTCGTGGACTTCATCCCCGCTCCGGCCGCCGTACTGATCACCACGCCCTGCTTATGGAACATGTTCTCACTTGGCCGGTGCACCATCCAGCGATATCCATAATGATCCAGCAATACTTTCATGGCACCGGTTGCATGATATACATACACCGGACTGTCTAAAATGATGACATCGCTTTCGTCGATCGCCTCTGTGATCCGCCGGATCTTATCATAATGCGGACATTTCTCCTCTCCTTTCATAAAGCAGTTTCCACAGCCCACGCAATATTCTCCGAAATCCCTTGGCAGAAAAAATTCCGTTATCTCTCCGCCAATCTTATCCGCCAACGCTCTTGCTATATGGTAGGTTGACCCCTTATGATTCTGCCCGTGGCAAATTACGATTTTCATATGATATACTCCTCTTTCTTTTCCTACTTTCTGTACCGGCGAATGCTGTCCGCCTTGCTTCATCATAGCATATTTTTACACTTTTTCCCTTTTTACGAAAAAAGATATCCAAAGACCGGTGATAAAACGATCATTACAATCGAAAAAGTAAAAGAATTGACCGACATAAGGGTTGCCCTCTGTTCGGAAGGAATCATATGATTGAGCCGCACATCGGTTTTTACCTGAAGGAAATTATCGCAGAAGGCTCCGAGAAATCCTCCCGGAATCATCAGATATACCTTTCCTGTCAACACCGCCGTAAAGGAAAGTGCTGTTCCCAAAGCTGCCACAAGTGCAATCTTACGATAACTCCTGACCGGGACATACTCCGTCGCTTTCGCTCCGGCCGCTGCTCCGATTCCCATTGCAAAAAGCGCCGGTCCAAGCCATAACGGATTCAGTCCTACTGCCGGCAGCTTCGCCTGTAAAAAGAACAGTACCAGCACATCCACTGCCCCCACCAGCGAATTAAAGAGAATCAGTTGTCTTGCTCTCCGGTTCCCTGCCAGGAAAGCAATGCTTTCGCCTACAACCTGCTTTAATCTTCCGAAGGGATGCATATTCTCCTGAAGCTTCGTATGAACTTCTTTCAAGGAGAGCGCAATCACCAATGTAACGACACCGACCACTGCATCCACAAGATTCGCCCTTCGGTATCCCAGCCACAAGGCAACTCCTGCAAGCAGGGTTCCTGCCGACGAAAACATCTGGTAAATCATCAGATCATTAGATGCAAACGCGTCGTATTCCTTTTCCATTCCTGCTTCCTTTAAAGAGTCGTAGGCAAGGGCCTCTCTCGTTCCCGATGCCAGATTATAGCTTAATGCACTGATGGAAATCGCAATCGCCACCGTATAAAAATTCCAGGAGACAATCATACATAACGATGACAGAATCATCATCACCTGGCTTGCCACCATCGTCTTCCTTCGTCCGAACATATCCGCCACGACTCCGGAGGGAACCTCGAATATCATGCTGGTTACATGAAAGATGCTCTCGAGCAATCCAATCTCTACCGTACTAAATCCTCTCGCCGCCAGTAATGCCACCCAGGCAGCTCCTCCAATGGCACATCCTGATACCGCATCAATGAAAAGTAATTTCCTGATCTGCTTTTTTGCAGTTGTCTTATTCATTTTTTCCATAAAAAAATCTCCTTATCCTGAACCAATCGTACATAGAATAAGAAGATAGTGTGTCTATTTTAAATTACGGTCTACGGATTCAACCCTTGCAATTCAAGTCTTTCAAGTATTGATCCTGCCTAAAAAAGAGCGCACTATCCCCGTAAACCGCAAAAACATCACCTTTCATCATGTGAATGTTTACTGTTTTCCAGGTCATACATGTGCTCCTTTCATTCAAAAAGTCAAGACTATTATAGCATAAGGGCAATTTTATATGCAAGGATTTCACTTTATAAATGATCATAAAAAAGCTATGATATATATATGAATACAAAAATGAATGTTTTGGAACTTCTATTTCTCATACTCACAGCCCTCTGCGTGGTGTACGCAGTAATCATATACAGGGTGGGGAGCGGTACGCTCTCCTTTGTCATCTGGATTGCGGGGGCTGTCTTTTTTGGACTTGCCGCTTTTCTTGCAGGTAATGGCCGGTGGCTGAAATTGCCAGTTGTGCTACGGAAAGTCAGCTACTGCCTGATTGTTTTGCTTGCCCTCGTCTTCCTCTGCTGCTTCGCTGCCATGATCAGCCACTTCGGTGATAAAGGGGACAAAAAGCTAGACTATATCGTCGTACTTGGAGCTCAAATGAGACATCAGAAGCCAAGCCTCATCTTCAAATACCGCCTGGATGCAGCTTATACCTATCTTGCAGGGCATCCGGATACCATCTGTATTGTCTCCGGCGGAAAAGGCTCCAACGAACCTGTCAGTGAGGGGGATGGCGGCAAAGAATATCTGATGTCCAAGGGAATCCCCGCGGAGCGTATCCTTGCCGAGACCAAAGCCCTGAATACCAGGGAAAATATTTCCAATTCCCTTGCTCTCATGGATCGCTCCAAAGGAAGCACGCAAAAACTTCGGATTGGTATTGTCACCAATAACTATCATGTGTTTCGCGGCGTCCATCTGGCCAAGAACCTTACAAAGGACAAGGTCTTTGGAATTGCCGCCCACACCGTTCCACTGTACCTTCCAAACAATATGGTGCGGGAATGTTTTGGAATTATCCGGGATCTGCCGATGCTGTACACTCGACAACACCGGACATAAACGAGGCGGCAAAACTGTTCAAGCCAAAGATTCTTCCTCTGTACTGTTCCGGCACCCGCGACGACAGGTAGGCTCCGATCATGATGGATGTCATGATTTCTCCCAGGGTAAACAACACAATGGAAAGGTAATACCCCGGTATAAAGCCAAAGGATAACAAAAACGCAAGAAAACTGATGGCCTGCAACAGTATGCCGGCTGCAAATTTCTTCGTCATGGACACTTTTTCAAAAAACATGGTTAACAACGGTGTACACAACACTACAACCAGACAGTTCACACTGTTGATGGTTCCATACAAAAATGCCCCGTTTTCAGGAAATGCCCTGGAAATATCAAGAGGCATAAGATATCCGAACTGCGCATATGCTCCGTGATAAAATGTATGTGCAAGAACAAACAGCAGGAGCGCTCTGCTGCGAAGAAAAATCTTTAGAATACTTCCCCCTGATACAGCCGCATCCTTGTGCAAAAGATTTTCTTTTTCCCCGTCTGTTTCACGAATGAACCGGGCAATGAGAATAGTGGACACAGAAATGGAGAGTCCGCTGATTACAAAGCAAAGCCATAGATACCGACGAAAAAGAAGCCCCGCCAGGACAGGGGAAGCAATAAGACCTATATTGCCCCCGAGATACAGCAGAGAGAAGGCCTTTTCTCTTTTATCCGGAGGTGTAATCTTCGCCACCAGTGCCTGGTAAGCCGGTGCTTCCAGTGTCTGAAAGAACGCTCCCACCAGCAGTACACACATGGAAAAAAGCGACAGAGGCAGGAATCCACTGATAATAAACAAAAGTATCGATATCATATCGCAGCCGATGATGACTTTCTTCTTATTGAAATGATCTGCAATATGTCCGCCCCACAGGTTGGCCGGCAGAAATATTACACCGGATACGATAATAAATGTAGCGGTATCTGTGGCGCTAAGTCCCAGCTTCTTATGAAGAATCATTGTGAGCATGGGCCAGACCATAGAGCCAAGATTCGTTACGATCTTTCCAAAGAAAAGAATATAGTTTTCTTTTTTCAGTCCCTTATATTGTGCCAGTAATTTCATTTTCTTTTTCAATCTTATGTCTCAACACGTCAGTCTCAGTCAAATGTTTTTTCAAATACGATATACATAATGTTCTTTCCGTGGCGCTGCTGCCTTTGCCGGCTCCGCCGCATATCCCAAGGCGCAATGACCGATTCCTTCGTACTCCCCTTCAATCCCGAGTTTCTGAAGAATTTCCCTGCCGAAATCAGATGCAAACTCTTCCTTTGCCCGATGGATCCAGATATTTCCCAGCCCCAGACTCTGGGCTGCATTCATAAGATTTCCCATAACAAGAGATCCGTCATATACATGAGTCGGCACATCTTTCTGCGCCAAAACGATCAGTATGACCGGCGCACCATAGAACGGATCAAAACCTTCATCCCATCCGCCGATCTTCCGGTTCTCTTCCGAGATCCTATCCCGCAGCTCTTTATCTGTAACTGCAATAATAATCGGGCTCTGCCGTCCTTTCCCTGTGGCCGCATAGGTTCCCGCCTCAAGAACCGCCGCCAGTTCTTCTTCCTTTATCATATCCGGCTTGAACTTCCGGCAGCTTCTTCTTTCCTTTAATACAGTTAATGTCTCATTCATGCGTTTTCTCCCTTCACAGCTGTTATCATCCAAATATCAATATTACAAGATTCTGATTGAATTTATCCGGCAAGCGTCATTAATTCACGATTCAATGATACACTGTGTTTCATCAATAATCCAGCAGTCTTCGTTATTCTTCCTGCAGTTGCTCTGCAAAACCTTTCGCATCGAATTCAACCTTTGTGATTGCAGCTCTGCTTATTCTGACGGTAAAAAATGAGTTGAAAGCTCAGGGCTACTGTATGCAACTGCCTCTTGGTATAAACTCCACCGGTATCTTCTCTGTTGCCGAATAATCGCTGTCTTTTTTCATATAAGTAAGATATTTAACAGCCTTTCTCGCCCTATATAAAACATCCTGTCGCACAGACGCCAGTGTTGGTCTTACATTTTTACAATCTGCAATGTCATCAAATCCTATCACCCAGATATCATCAGGCACTCTGTATCCATTGTCCATCAGAAAATAAAGAAGCTCGATCGCATAATAATCAGATGCCGCAAATACAGCGCCATATTCTGCGAATTCTTTTTTTCTGTTAGCATAATATTTCTTTCGCTCTTCCTTACGCATGGGTATTTCCCAAAAATCCGCTCTCCCTTCAAGCCCATCACACAGTCCTGTATATCTGTCAAAATCAGGGCTCAGCCTGTTGTCAGCTACAAAGAGCACGTTCAGGCAATTTTGATTTCTGAGATATGCTCCGACCTGTCGTCCGCCATCATAATCATCCAACATCAGGTTACATATATTTCTGTCATTCTCAAAAAATCCGTCATACACAACAAAAGGGATACGAATCCGGTCCCTGAGAACCTGATAGTCATCTGCACAGAATCCCAGAAGGATCATGCCATCCATATTCCACATGGATGAAAAAGACACTGTATCCATGATATCGTTCGCTTTCTTTAGCATCAGAAAATATCCCGCCTTTTCAATCTCATCCGACAGTGAATTGATGGCAGCACTGACAAAAGGGTCCTCAAAAACATGCCCTTCATACTTTATATGATCATTTACAACAACCCCGATGATATGCGAATTATTCTGCGCAAGAAGCGTTGCAGCCATGTTCGGAATATAACCCATTTCGCGGAGTTTCTCCTGAACCCGGCGCACAGTACCATCGGAGATTTTTTTGGTTTTACCATGTATTACATTGGACACCGTTGCAGTACTTAATCCCAATGCATCCGCCACATCCACTATCCTTACTTTATTTTCATCCCACATATTCTTCCTCATTCAATGGTATTCATCCATTTTCTGCTTCTGAACATAAATATCGAAATTATGAACCTTACCAGTTCTTCCTGTGACAGAATAAAATACACCCATACAATAGACATTTTGAGTGCAAGACCTGTCAACAGAGCAAGCGGCACTCCGATTAGCCAAGTTCCAAGCATATCTATCATCATGATGTACTTTGTTCTGCCGCCGCTGCGTATGATACCTCCTCCAAGTATCATATTCTGGACCTTTACCGGCATAAGTACTGCAAAAGCGGTTAGAAGATTCAAGCTGATCGTTCTTACATCCTCCGCCACGTTAAACAAATGCACATAAGGAGCTTTTAATACTATGATTGTTACTGACAGTATGATGCTGCCAACGAAACCATATACACATAGCTTTTTTGATTCCTGATATGCTTTATCATACTCCCTTTCACCAAGACGCTTTCCTACAAGTATTCCAGCCGCCTGGGCGATTCCGCTAAGTGCTCCAATCGTAAGTCCCTGAATCGAACCCGTAAGTGACATTCCGGCAAGTTCGTCTGTGCTCATATGACCATATACGAAGGTATTGATACTCTGACCAACAGACCACAGAAATTCATTTAATACAACTGGTATAAGCATAGCCAGATACTGTCGGAATCTTTCTTTTCCTAAAGAAACCGAGACGCCAATCCTGCCATACAGGGCAAAAAACATCACAGTGATCAGGACAGCCCCTACTACCTGAGAAATAACGCTGGCTAAGGCCGCGCCCCTGACTCCAAGCATTGGCATACCAAAGTTTCCGAATATCAGACAATAGTTGAGACCTGTATTAATTATCGCAGAAATAAAACCTACATATAATGGCCATGAGGATTTTCCTCTGCATCTTATGGCAACACCACAAATATTGCTTATCCCAAGCGGAATGAATGTCCACCCTATTATTCCCAGATATGTGCTTCCTTCATTAATGACGCTCACATCATCCGTAAACATCTTGATAAAATGTGATGGAAACACCTCTGACAGAAAAAAGAACGCTATTCCTGTCAGTAGCATTACAAGAAAATTTACACAGATACTTCTTTCTTCTGTCTCTTTGTCATTCTTCCCAATATACTGGGATATCATGATACCCGCTATCGTACCTATTGCACCGACAACAAATGAATAGATAAATCCAAGCTTCCCTGCTATCTCTACTGCAGCTATACTCTTATCCCCAAGCTGTCCCACCATGATCTGATCTACCATGGAAAAAGACGACTGAAGCATTGACTGAAGTGCGACCGGTATCGCTATACTTATTACCTGTTTTTCAAAAGTTTCTTTCATAAAAACCCCCTTATCATTTGATTAAATGATAAGAGAAATGTCCCATATTCACAATGGGTTAATCGTATAACCTTCATCACTGCTGAATATAACTATAGATAAAAGAAAAACCCCAGGACAATGATCGCCGGTGCTGTTTCGCATACCGGAGGATTAATCACTTCCTTAATCTTCTTTAAAATATCCGAGTCATCAACTGCTATAAAACTGGTTGTTTGCTTGTTACATCCCGATGGAGCAGCCATTCCTGCTTCCAGTATTTTTATTAGATCCTCTTTAGGAACCTGTTTTGAAAGATACTTTCCTCTATAGCTGTGCCTTTTATTTATTGTTTCTACTGCATTCACCAAAAGGAGCTGTGAAAAAATGAGATAATCATTTTTTCACAGCCCCTTTCTTCAGATTTCTGTCGTCTCCTGCAAGACTTGTTCCACGAGCTCTTTAGAATACTTTTGGGATATTTGCTCTTCACTAAGACCGAGGTCTAACATGTTACGAATTGCACGTAGGTCACCTTCTATAATGCCCTCTGCGATACCGGCTTTCCGCCCTTCCTCAATACCAGCTTCCCAGCCTTCTTCGCGAAGTCCCTTTTCGTATATCTCTTGATTAAATCCGGATAGCAGCATTCCTCTCGCCTCCCCGATATGTTGGCGAAGATAATCCACCCGATACCCCTCTTCGATGCATCGTCCTACTGCAGTATCTACGGACTCTTCACCATCCAACTACGACTTCAAAACTTTTTCGATCAGCTCCATTGGATATTTCTCTGCTATCATTTCTTTGCTCAAACCTAAGTCAAGCATATTCATAATCGCATGCTCTTTTTCCTCCGCTCTTCCTTGCTCAACGCCTTCCTTGATTCCATTTTCTCGGCCTTCTGC
>FMTN01000013.1 GCA_900100095.1 Lachnospiraceae bacterium C10 | reverse complement strand
ACGGATGAGGCGGAGGATGCCCTCAGGCGATGGCTCTGGTGGGCCAGTCACAGCAGGATTGATGCTTTCAAGGAGCTATACCTCAAAATCAAGCGTCACAAGGAGCACATACTGAATGCAATAAGACTCGGTATGAGCAACGCGCGAATTGAGGCCACTAATAACAAAATCAAGCTGATTGTTCGCAAGGCATATGGTTTTCGGAACATCCAGAACATGCTCGATATGGTCTATCTGGTATGCTCGGATTTAAGGGTTCCACTTCCCAACAGAAAACCAAGAGGTGCATAATCAGCACAAACACTGGGGTTGATGGCATTTTTTACCCACCATTACCCCTGAAGAGCCGAAGAATTTTATATTTAACAATATACTCTTTTGTCCTCCACGTACTCGGCCTTACGCGAGGACGAATGTCACTTTCATAATTCTTATAGAACTCGCCAAAAGATTTTGACATATCTTTTTTACAAAATTCTTTAAAATCTTTCTCCCAAGTCAATGCTTCTTCCTCGGTTTTAAATCCCCTCTTCATTTTCTTTCTGGAATTATTTTCAAAATCCCTATAAGAAAAATTTGCATCCCATTTCTTTGTTTTCTGATTAAAATATGCTGGCATAATTATTCCTCCTTTGCAAAATATGTATCAAAAACAAATATAACAGAAATGAAATTACTCATTTTACAACCTGCAACCCGCCTGGGACTAGTCATCATTTTCGTATCACTAAAATATAAAAAAGCCCGCAAGCCCTTTAAATACAAGGGTTTGCGGGCTATAAAGCCTTTTATCGGAACTATTCCATCAGTTTGCATATCTGCCATGTTTAATATAAACCATTCATCAGATGGTCTCTTCGGCAAATCGGGATTTCCATGATCATATACCTCTTTCCAGTATTCATATCCCTCTTCTCTTAAAAATTCGCCCCCTACATGCGCATGTTCTTTGCTGTTATCTGTAAACTGATACCCTATGTCATGTACCAGACCTAGATGAAACATCTTCTTAGCATAAAACTCGTCTCCTGTACGTTCTAACGCCATTTCATACATCTGCTTTGCAAAGATTATGGTATTCCTTCTCTGTACAATTTGTAGAATGACCCTTGAACTTATTCCTAACATTAATAAACTTATCATACGACTCCATTATTTTAGCATTCTTAGGCTTATCGGAACCTTTTCTTATTGCATACGCGTTTAATTCAGGAAAGAACAAATTCTCCTCTTCCGCAAGATACCGTGATCCATCCCTAAAGATAGATAGCCAGTCCCCCAGTGACATTTTTTTAAATAATTTCTCGATTAACAGCTTATTAAAATCTTCGTTAGGCTTCTCTGTATCAAGATATTCTTTAATCACAACAACGCCCAGGAACCTGAGCGTGATTTCGAAAGCATCTATCATGGATAGAAACAATTTTTGGTATGAACTTTTTTTCTTTGAGATCAACATTTCTTCCTTCTGCATCTTTGCAAAATAAGTTGCAATAGGAAATGGATATTGTTTTTTGATTAGCTCTTTATCGAATGTTTCCTCCATGATAAATGCCGGGCCTCCGTTTTTATACGCTATTTTTCAAAATCATCTCTTATTCGAAGTTGTCTCGATAAAATTGCTCTTATACTACCTGCGATAAAAGACTCGTATCCTTCTTTGTCAGGAATTCTAAAATAGTTTATTTCTTTATAATCTTCTCCGACAAACCTCTCAAATCTGTCTTCTGCTATATCATATGAATTCAAATCATATACTCTATAGTCAGAATCGCAAAAATCATCAAGATAAAAGAAGCCTACAAATGATTCAAAATTATCAAATAACTGTAGCCATGATTTATACTTATCAAATGCTTTTATCTTGTATTCCACATCATTCCCATTAATTGAAGCATAGAAGTTTTTAAGGTCTTGCAATGTACAATCAATCCTATCGCAGAATCCCTTATTACCACCTCGTTGTGTATTGATAGTCCCACCTCTACCCGTTAACAGGATTGAATTTCTATTATCTTCTCTCTGTTGTACAGGCCAAAGCATATGACCACCAATCACTCTCGTTTTTCTCAAGTATTCTCCAACCTCAGCCCCAGTGATTCCTGCTTCTCTGGCTGAAGCCCTTGAAGGACCAATAAAGTCACTACTCATCGTATAACTCATATTGCCTTTGTCCATCCAGAGAATATACTCCTCGTCATTTTTTGATAGTGTAAACCCAAGTTTCTCGAACTGATTTTTGTATATTGCCAATAAGTCAGTATATAATTCCTGACAGCAGGCATCCGGATCATTGTAGTCTTTCGCATCTATTTCTGATGGATTTCTAAATACACTTGGGTCAAAATGTCCTAATCCCACATAATCCAAATAGCACGTTGTAAAAATATCTCTCATTGTTTTCCCTGCCTAATTACTAATCCTGCTTACCAAATTTCGATTCTAATCGATCAATATCTTCCTCTAATCTTCTAATTTCTTCATCCTCATAACTAGCCTTTTTCAAATCATTGCGTGCCCATTCACGTTTTTCCTCTGCAGAAAAAATAATATTCAAACCATCCCTCGCATCTTTAAAATTCTGTTCTGCACTATCCTTGTAATCCCTTGAACGTTCTTTTGCTCTTGCAAGTTCTTCTTTTTTCCACTTGATATCCTCTGGATGATCAGAGTTTATTGAAATGAAAAATTTAACTGCTAAAAAGCAAATTACTAGGACAAAAACCCAACCAACAATAGGAATAATGTTCTGAATAAATAAAAATACTAATGGCATTACGATATTAGCAAACACTAATGCTAATAAAGTGTACCCGATCATCCATCTGCACTCCTTTGTTATCAATACAAGTACGACAAATGTAAGTATTGACGCTAAAGCGATAACAGCATATGTAATAAGAATTGCTTTTGGATTAATTGTTACCCCCACAAAGTTACTCAGAAACTGATATAACTGTTCATCTGTATAAACAATTTTCCCAACCGCAACCCAGAATATATATGTTGATAATGCAACTATAATAGCTACAATAGCCAAGTCAACTATCATGGTAATCCTCATTCCCTTACCTTTATTCTTAAAATAGTTTATAAGCATTACAACAAGTTCAGCCAAAACTAACCCCAGTAATATTTTAGCCGTAATGCCTGTCGTCATCATTTTTATGGTTCCTCCTGTAAAACTATCAGACAAACCATCTAATCCATTTGACTTAATATTACCAATCTGAGAGGTATAACCTCCATTAACAATAAACATGATGTAAGCTACAATTCCGCTAATAATAGATGTCAGGCAAATTGCCATCGGAATTAGAAACCCAAGATTATTAATTGGATCTTCACCAAATCCTTTTATCGATTCTCCTGTTCTGCTTACTAAATCTTTTACCTTTGCTATCATCTTCACATACTCCTTTGTATTTTTTTCTTAATGATGATTTGATAATACATTCCTATCGTTATTTAATCTTGAAAAAAAATATGCGAAATCATTTTATCTTCGTTTATCATTAGGTTTAGTTGCATCCTTTGGTATCGCCCAATCCCGACCAAACTTCATAGCACCTTCTATTCGCCCTCCAGCGCACAACACCTGAATCCGTCGCGGTGTAACACCCCAAACTTCCGATGCCTGTTTGATCGTCATATATCCTTTCATATGCACCTCAATCATGATTATTCCATCAACAAAGCACGTTTTAGAGTAAAAACCCCAATATATTAACTATATGAATTATGACAAATAATGTCAACAAAAAGCGACGTGCCCTGCACCCTGCAGAGCACGCCACAATAGAGGTTTATTCCGTTTTCAGATACATCTGTATCCCACCATAAACCACAGCCGTATTTATGCTCTCCACCTCTTCCGGTGTCACCCAGACGGTAAAGCTTGTTGCTACCCCATCATCCTCTGTGATCTTCTTCCCTGCAGTGTCACAGACTTCACTGACATATACGTTTTCTGCCATAAGTGTCAGCATCTCTGTCGCGGGATCCCTGGCATAGACATCCACGATATCACCCTTTCTTAGGGAGCCGTTTACGGAATCATCAAAAGACTCTGCCGCAAAGGATGTAACCTCATAACCTGCCTTGTACTTACCCATCACCATGTCTTTGGTGAGGATGTCCTCCTTTAGCACCATCTGCATCTTTGTCATGGCATTCTCGACATAAAAGCCTTCCTTCGGTAGGTCCGAAATCGTAGTATATGCCGTCTCCGGAATCGCAATCTTTTCAACGGATACCACCTCAAAATACTTGCCCGCTTCGTCTGCTTTTACAAAAGTATTTGCCGCCATGGACTCCTTCATCACAAGCACCTGCCCCTTTAAGCTCTGTGCCTCCAGTTTGTTCTGCATAGCTTATTCCTATCGAAATCAAAATCCGCAGGAGTTAATGCCATCAGTTCACCAATTCGGATCCCACACCAGTACAAAAGCTCAAATGCCATATAGGAATAGGTTTTGTTCGCAACCTCGGGAATGAAGCGCATATACTCTTCCTTTGTCCAAAAAAGCATTTCATCTGCATGGTGCTGTCCAAGTGGACCAGCGATTACAGCCGGATTCTTTGGCAGTTCATAATATTTCACCGCATGATTGAATATGGCTGAAAGTTCCGCCTGCATCTTCCTAAGATAGGTTCCTTTGTATTTTTCACCATCCTGCGACTCACACTTACGCATCTCGTTTTGCCAAGCAATAACATCTCTCGGTGTAATCTCACGCATTACCAAATCTTTAAAAAACGGTAGTATCTTTAACTCGATTACATATTCTTTGGACTTCCACTTATTCTCTCTAAGCTTTGGCTTTACATCATCGGTATAGCGTTTGTAAAAATCCCCATTACTAAACGAGAACAAAAAAGTTTGAAATTTTATAATTTGTGGAAAATAAAAGATGAAAAACAGATTTGGACTTTATTCTGGAATAATTCCGATACAGTTTTTTCTGAGAAAAACAGTATCATAATCGTATCACGACACAAAAAAGGCCTGAAATCATGTTTTCTTAACATGATTTCAAGCCTTGAAAATACTTGATTTGTTATACCAACCTCTAAACCACTTCAGGTCTATTCCATCTCCGCAACGGGTTGATGGAATGACCTTTTTCTCATGGCTTTTGTTAACATATTTGTTAATCTTTTATTCGTATTATCTGTATTATATATCTCCTATTACTCAAACAGTACTGTAACAGTACTTCAGGTTATAAATCCCTCCCTTGATACTGAACGGTTACTACATATACAACCTTTCTGTTTTCATTAATTCTGAAAATAGCAATGTAGTTATCTATAACAAGCTGCTTGTATCCTTTTCCTGCGTATCTTCCAACTAGCCTATCCTGATGCGACTGCGGAAGTTCATCTAAACCAAGAATTGCTTTTCTAATTCGGCTAACCTGTCCTTCTGCATTTTCAGGAGCTAGCTTTTCATGTGCAATATAAGCATATATATCTTCAATATCTCTATATGCTCTTTTCATCAATTTAACTTGATACTTATCCAAAATACTTTTTCTCCAATTCCGAAAAAGCCACTTCAGCATCAATAGCTTCCCCTGTTTCCGCAAATTCCTGTTCTGCCTCAAAAATAGCCTGATCGATACGATTTTCCCTAGCAAACCAGTCATAATATTCCGAACTCATTACTACAAGATCGCTATACCCGTTCTTTGTAAAATGAATTGGTTCTCTATTCTTGTGCGCTAATTCTGATACTTTACTTGTATCTCTTAAATCTCTAATTGGTAAAATTATCGGCATAGATAACACCTCCTATATGTAAGTATAGTGTAGCATAATTATGCTGCGTTGTAAATCAAACTCTACATATCTTGCATACTATAAAAGCATTGGAAATACCCCAATGCTTTTATACCATTTTATTCAATTTTTACAAGCTGGGCATCATACTTTCACGTCAACATTCTTTCCAACGGGTTCCGTTACAGTTCCAGTACTTACCAAAGCCCCCTCTGACACAACATCAATGGAAACATGCTCGCTCGTTGATCCTTCAGTTGTAACAACGCGAACACCCTCCGTTGCTTCTGTTGTTTCGGTTGCACTTGCTTCTGCAGCCTTTTCGATTCTCTCTTCTGCCGCTTCTTTTTCGGCTTTCTTCTTCTCGGCAGCTTTCTCAGCTTTCTTCTTTTCAGCAGCCTTTTCAGCCCTCTGTACTTCCTGGTCTTCCTTAGCTGCCTTCTTTAGATCCTCGTTCGCTGTAGTTAGTGTATTTATTGTTGTTTCTGCAAGTTCTGACGCTTTCTTTTGTAGTTCATCAAGTTCTTCCTGCTTCTTCTTAGTATCGCCACCTCGCGCACTGTCCAATTTAATCTCCGAATCAAGGACACCGGCGTGACCATCCATCCGGCTCTTAACAGCGGACTGAACATGTGCCATCTGCCTTGATGTATTCGCTGACAAAAGTGCTCCTGTCATAATACTTGATAATGCCATATTTACGCCCTCCTTTAGCTTGGCTGATAGGAAATCCGTTTCCTATGGTTTATGCTTTCACATCAAATCCAGCAGATGTGATTCCATCCAGCATTTTTTCTGATACGACATCAGCTTCTCCATTATCCAATTTAAAAATCACCTCTTCTGCAGAATCTCCCTTGGAGATCAATAGTTCCATCTGCTCTTTCTCTTCTGCTCTCCGCTCAGCCTGTTTTTCTTCGAGTTTTTCCTGTTCCTTCATTTTTTCTTTTCTTGAAGTCTCAGCCTTTTCCTGTTTCTTCTTTTCAACGCGCTTTTCTTCAAGCATCTTCTGCATCTTTTCCTTGGTGCCGGGGCCTTCACCTATTCTGCTACTAACACTCCAATATGATACTTTACCGTCTTTATCAATCTTTACGCCGGAAGCAATCAGCTTACTTCCGGGCGTAGATTCTACTCTTTCTTTTATGTCCTTCGCCGCATCGGGTATATCTGAAATGACCTTTTCATATTTTGCAGCTACAGCCGGATCTTTCGCCATTTTTTCAACCATAGATGCTGAGATAGCTAAATTATTCCCGCCACTACAGCCGAGCATATATGATAGTTCCTGCTTCTCACTCTTGAAATCAACAACCGTGATGTTCACATCAGAATACTTCTTGCGCAGATTGTTCAAATAATCCTGAGTGGTCGGAGCTGTAGATTCTGATTGCTTTGCTTCACTTGCCTTGGTTGTTTCGCCAGCAGACTTTGTATCCTTTGTCTGTTTTGTTTCTTTTGAATTCGTATAGGTACTTGCATAATTACCATATACACTGTTAATTTCCATCGCCATATTCTCGTCCTCCTTTGACCTATAGATTCGAAATCCTTTTCATGTTATATGCGGTAGTCAATCCTTTTATATTTCTCCGGCAGATCACCGGTTGAAACCTTACTTGCAGCTTCCATCTCAGCTTGTGCTTTATCGGTGTTTTCTACTTCTTCTAACTCTTCTGACATTTCATCGAGTTCTTCTACCGTTTCCTCCGTCATCTCTTCTGCAATCTCTTCCAGTTCATTCATTGCCTCAGCAAGCATTCCGGCATCCTTATCAACACCGGTTGCCTCTTCGATCATGTCTTCAAGTCGTTCTTCCGGAGTCTTCGGAGCATACTTTTCAGCCTCTTCCGCAATCTTTTCTGCACGCTCCCTCGCCTCATCCAGCATATGGAACATCTGTGAGTTATTATATTCTGCCTTTGCCGCCGCAATCTGATCATCATAACCATGCAAAAGGTCAAGCTTTCTTGATATGTCCTCTATAGAGTCAGATTTCATGTTTTTAAGATTCTCTTTTTGCTGTTCAAAATAAGCAATCTGATTATCTCTTTTTGCCTGTCTGTCCAAGCGATCTTGAGTGCTTTTCAGCCCGTTATTACTAAACAGGTTTATACTCTGCATTTTTATATTCATACCAGCCCTCCAATCCGACGGGCAAAAAGATATACTCATCTATTCTCTTTTTCGGAAGCCGGAATACACATATAAACCCCTATGTAGTGAACGGCAGATTTATTGATGTGAACGGTAAATCTTAACCCGGGATCATCATCAAAGCCGTAAAGATTACCATATCCTCTCGCTGTTCAAGCTGTATGGTGCCGTAGTATTTCTCTGTGATCCGTTTCATGTTCATCAGCCCATATCCGTGGCTTTCCTTATCCTTCTTTGATGTCTCAAGAAGCCCGGTCTGCGGATCCAGCGACAACTTGCCGGAGAAACTATTCTTAACCTGTATCAGATAGGCATTGTTATTCTTCCAGGCCTTCACTTCTACATGCGGATCTTTGCTTTCTGATGCCGCTCTTATCGCATTGGACAACGCATTATTCAAAATGATACCGATATCAATGGATTCCACATTCCCGCTTGATGGATAATGGAAATCCTGAGAAAAAGATATCCCTGCTTCCTCTGCCTCACGCATCTTCTCGGAAATAACAATATCCGTGACAGGATTTCCTGTCTTTGCGTTAATCTCCGGCATAGGAAATCCATTCTGCCACTCATTCAGATATTTTGCCGCCTCATCAGCCTCACCTTTATCAAGCAGATTTCCCAGAACCATGATATGGTTATTGATATCGTGTCTTATCCCGCGGATATCTGAATACAACGCTTCTATAGCGTGAACATGCCCTGACAACTCCTCCACCTGCTTGGATACAAGAGCATTCTGCAGTGCATCTTCCTGTGACTGTTTCATCCGCTGATAAGAGTACATGACCGTAATAGCCGCCAGAAATGCAATCACTCCAAACAGTGCTCGGATCCCATCATAGACCGGGTAATTATTCCATACATATTCCCCGGAAGTGTTCAGATATACATCCGAAAGAAATGAACTTATCCAATAGCCGGCAATGACAGCCACATATGGTGATGCAAGCAATGTCAGCTCTCTCCACTCCATTCGCTCATTTTTCCTGGCATATATTGTTTCCGAAATAAATATCTCAAAAAACAGAAGGGCATTTTCTACAACAATAAGAAGAACCAGGGCAACGATAAACCAGACAAACTGTTTCGCTGTTTCTCCCGATGTCTCCCTCATAAAAGTAAGACCACTTATCAGCTTCCAGGGCAGAGCTGCGATTACTTGGGATATCCACAAAAACATGTATATCGTCATTGAAAGAAAAACCTTCTGAGGCACGTTTCTTCTCTCACAAAGCAATGATGTAAGACAAACCGCTATGATCCCGATAATATATGCCACCACGCCCGACATGGAAAACGGTATCAGATAAAGAACCGTCATTACTGCAAAGAATACTATGCCTGTCAGGACTGCTGACTTCTTTTTGATCACATAAGGGACATAGAATCTTGCAACAAAGATCGCGCTGACAAACAATCCTGCTATGGCGGATATTGTGCTGGCCATATCCCACATTCTTTCCATACTCATGAATCAATCCTCCTTCGGCTGTATTCCAGATAGGCTTTAAGGAACCCGTCATATTCTCTTCTTGATATAGGGATATTGTCGCCACCCTTCAAGGTTACAGACGTGCGGTCATATCTCTCCACATATTTCATATTTACAAGATAAGACCTATGTATACGGTAGAAATCTTTCCCGACAAGATTTTCAAGCACTGATAACTGTCCGTAATACTCTATGCTCTCATTCTTCATGTGAAGGATCGTCTTTCGGTCATATACCTCCGCATATAAAAGCAGGGATAGATTCACCCTGATATGCGATGTACCTGACTGAATCTCAATATATTTATCATGATTACCGGATTCTGCCCCAGATCTCTCCAAATCCTTCACTGCATTTTCAAGCACTTCCTTAAGTTTTTCATCAGCCACCGGCTTTACGAGGAAGTGGAACGCATGAAGATCAAATGAATTGAACACCTGGTCTTCTTCACCCGTAATAAAGATCAAGATCTTCCGCCAATCCTTTTCCCGTAGTATCTTTGCCACATCCATGCCGCTCATTCCAGGCATTTTGATATCAAGCAAAAGAATATCCGGGAGTTCATCAGCATCCAACAGTTCTTTTCCTGAAGCGTATGTAATAATCTTTGCATCAGGGCAGAACTTTCCCACTTTCTCGGCAAGGATGGAACATATTCTTTTTTCATCATCACAAATAGCAATTCTCATAATATCCCTCCAAATGGGTATACTTTAACAACATTATAAATCATTATGCGGTATCATTATGTTCCAATGATGTGAATGGTCATTTTTTTGATGTGAATGGCATTTTTTTACCGCTTATCGTCTTCTTCCTCGCCTACGCTCCGGCTGTTCCAACTCCTTTAAAATATCTTCCGTTTCCACATTCTTATTCTTTAACTCCAGATATTCCTCAAACTTGATTTCGAAATCAAACAGTTCTTCCCATCCCGGATCACGTCTTGCAACAGTACCATCTGGGTTTGATGCAGTCAATCGACTTACCAATGCTCCAAAGCCTTTGACATCTTCATTGTTAATTGCAATCCTCATATCATTCGTAAGATAGGACTCACAGGCCTTGTAATAACCAACAAGTTCTCTCCGCTTATCTTCGATATCTTTCTTTGGAATCAAGCCAAGTCGAATATTAATTTTTTCAATCCATTCATTTGCTTTCGCCTTCGCAGATTCGATAATGCTTGCAGCTTCTTTCTTTGCCTCTTCTAACTTTTCTTCTGCCTGCTTAATGAGACTCTGAAGATTACGAAGAGTTCCCCTAAGTTCTTTTTCCTGAGTTTCCAATTTCTGTATCTCCTGCTTGCGCATTTCTGCCTTGTATTCAAGCACAGATAAACTGTCTCTCTCTGGCGTCTTTATCTCACCATCGACCGCAAGACCTCTGCGAATACATATCTTTTTAAAATGTGCTCGTTCCATCTCCTTCCACTGCTTGGTAGCATTGTCTGTACACTTTCCTGATGCATCCTTTTCATCCGGTCTCGGTGAATACTCGCTACCGGTACGAATCGCAATCAAGTTGCGCATAGCTCTATCCAAAGAATTACGTTTCTGCACTCCTGTCTTATACCCTTCCGCTACAGGGATATAATCAAAATGCATATGTGGTGAAGCCTCATCCATGTGGATATAAGCCCCTATAAGTTCCAATCCAGGATTTCTATCCTCAAACCCTTCGATGTATTCAAGAAGACATTCCTTTGCTATCTCACGCCATTCAGGGTGCTCTATGAAGTCTTCCTGCTTTCCCCACTGAAGTACATCCTCATAAAACTCCTTCTCGCCATTCTTTGAGTTTAGAATGTGTGTCCGGTAATCCTTAATCTGACGATCTTTACGTCTCTGTTTAGCATTATATTCAGCAACTGCATCATCAAAAATCCGATGATATGCATGTGTAATAGTTTCATCTTTCCAAACAATATTCTGGTCAGTTCTTGTCACATCAATATTGCTTGGCAATTTTCCCTCTCCGTAATTTCGGAGATTATGCTGTCTATTTCCTCTACCCTGAGGCATTGATATTGAACCCATTTTTTAATCTCCTTTCTAACTTCTGCTCCACTGGAGTAAAAGTGTATTTTTTCTGCTAATGCCTTTGTTACTTTCGGCGAAAGTAACGCCTTATGACTTTTGACACTTCGTATCAAAAGACGGCGCTCTTCGAGGACTCCTATGCGGAGTGCAGTCATTCGCCATGACAGGCATCTCATAAGGGCTTTGCCCTTGCCGATGGCTAACCCAATCTCAATAGGGCTTTGCCCTAAGGCGATGCCTTACCTAATCTCACAGGGCTCTGCCCCGGCGATGCCTCCCCCGGTCTCATTGGGAGCTACACTCCCTGGGCGACGCCCTTCCCATGTAAAACCTTGTCGTAATTAAATCCTCCTTGGACTTAATTACGCCTTCGGTTCAATGAAAAGAAAATACTCCTTCTTCCTTGACTACATTTCTACAAGTGCGTGCCACGCACTTGTTATTATTAATCAAGGGAAAAATTACCATCTGAATGACGGATGTATTCCCTTTGCATCCAAGTATTCTTGCCTAGCCTTTTCTCGTTCTTCTTCCGATTCAGCAGTCTTATACTTGGTGTAATTCTCATGCATTACTAACAGTTCTAATTTCTCATTTAACGCTTTTCGTATCTCCGGCTCTTTCTCATAATCTTCAAATTCAAAATATGAAAACAAATCCAAAAACAGTTTTTGCGATATCATTATTTTTCGTTCTTTCATCTTCAACCTCCAAATGAAGATTGCAAGGTTGCAAGGATGCAATGTTATATATACTTTGCAATCTTGCATTCTTGCATCCTTCCTAAAATCCCCAATACCATTTGTCTCCAGTCTTTGTTGCCGTAACATTCAGTTCCTCTTTTGCGGTAAACAAAGTTCTTTTCTTAATCCCATCTGCCTCTGCAGCTTCAAAAATTTCTGTACTTGGTTTGGGACCATCCGCCAGATATTTTGCTAAGAATTCTTTTGCCGATGTTAATTTAGTTACTTTCTGGTCTCCACTTAAGAGATCATCCACAGAAATATCAATTACACCTTCCCACGCAAATCCATTCTCTTTGTCTAAACGAAATGCAATCGAATCTCCCTCCGGTGCAAGACTGCTCTTATCATGCGCAATTACTCTGCAGGTAGGATCATCTTTGATTCTCCCAACTATAAGTACACTTCTTGCTGTAGCCTGAAAGTCGATAGAACCAAGCCCTCTATACGTTGATTTAGAACCACTTGCTTTGTTCATATGACCAATAAGAATGATTGCACAACTATATTTCTCTGCTATGTCTCCCAATCGCTTCATAACCGGGCGAATCTCGTTTGCCCTATGCATATCTACATTCGCACCAAGATACGCCTGTATAGGATCGAGAATGACCAATTTGGCTCCCGTCTCCTTTATAGCCTGTTCTATACGCTCATCAGACATACACAAGCCCTGTTCTGATTCATCTATTACAAGTACTTTGGAACAATCTGCCCCCGCAGCTTCCAAGCGTGGTTTTACAGTATCAGCCAAACCATCCTCCGCAGTCTGATAAATGACATTGATCGGTTCTCTTTCCTGCTCATCTTCAGGGAGTTTTTCTCCTTTAGTAAGCAGAGCAGTCAACTGTAATACTGCCGTTGTCTTTCCCTCTCCGGGATCCCCCTGTATGATCGTTAGTTTTCCAAGCGGTATATATGGATACCAAAGAAATTCCACCTTCTTACTTTCCACATCCGCCATATTAATAATCTTTAAGTTTTCCATTTTTTGTTATTCCTGCCTTTCTCATAAATTGATTGATAGCCGGAATAACCTCTGCTATAATGACCTTATCAATAGATTCCGCAGAGATTATGCGGTTATCACAAGAGTCCTTTCGGTTGCCGCCGTTAGGATTCTTTTTCGTTTTTGAATGCTTCTAATATTTCCAACATTGTCCGAATCGGTGTTAGGAGTTCTTCATCCATCTCATCAATCGAATTTATCCTCATAAGTTCCTCTTGAATGTGAATTAAATCATTTTGAAATTGAACCATCATCATAGGATTTCCTTTAGCAACAACTCTCTGATAAAGAGCGCTTTCTACCAGATAATCTTGTTTTGTTCTGGCACCGCAAAGGCGCACTCTGTCATCAAGTTCTAAAGCCTCCTCAGGAGACATTCGAAACGCAACGATTTTATTTCTCCATCTACCCTTTTTATCCTTTATCTTCTCCGACATTGAAATAATCCTCTCTTTCATCAGATAGTTTCTGAGCCATCTTAATCTGCTCCCCTGGGAACATATGCGCATATCGATAAGTTACTCTGATACTTTCATGTCCCATACGTTTTGCAATAGCCACCGCATCAAATCCCATATTGATAAGAAGTGACACATGACTGTGACGGAGATCATGAATGCGAATACGCTTTACTCCAGTTGCCTTACATCCTCGATCCATCTCGTGATGAAACTTACCCTTTGACATGTTGCTAAAGATACGCTGATTAGACTTAACGCCATAAAGCATACCAATGTATGTCTTTACTTCTTCCGCCACAAAATCCGGCATTGCTATCCTTCGATTACTGTTAGCTGTCTTAGGTGTAGTAATTACATCCTTACCTTTTAATTTCTGATAAGTTTTATTGACACGAATCTCTAACTTTTCAAAATCAAAATCCGCAGGCGTTAGTGCTAAGCACTCTCCCATACGAAGACCACACCAATAAAGAATCTCAAATGCAACATAGGATTCCTGCTTATCCGCTATGGCCTGTATAAAAGTCAGATATTCCTCCTTTGTCCAAAACTTCATCTCCACTTTTTCATCCTGCTTAAAACTTCCCGCCTGATGGATAGGATTGATTCTCAACCCGTATAGTTTACAGGCATGATTAAAAATGCAACTTAGCTGCGCCTGACAAGATTTCAAATATGTCTGGGCATATTTCCCATTTTTGCCATTTTCCAAACTAAGCATTTCGTTCTGCCACTTGATAATGTCTGTCGCTTTGATTTCATTCATTTTACGATTTCCAAAATACGGGAGCAGTCTGCTTTTTATAATGGCTTCCTTTGTAATCCAAGTACTCATCTTGATTTGCGGTTTCTTATCTTTTTCATAGAGTTCATAAAACTCTCCAAAAGTCATATCAAGATCCCCTGACTCTTTTACACGAAAAGAAGCTTCCCACTCTACCGCTTCTTTTCTTGTGGCAAAGCCACGTCTTGTGGTACGTTTTGTCTTCCCCGTCCAATCTTTGTAGTAAACGGAGGAATACCACGTACCATATTTTTTGTCCTTATAAACTGGCATTGCTATCCTCCTTTCTCTACGCTACGCCATAGAACTTTTCTTTGAAGTACTGTCTGCTTACCTTACCGGCTACAACGATATATCCCTTGGAGTTAAGTTCTTCATTTAACTTGCGGATAATCTTATAAGCATGAGCCTTTGAGCAACCGAGTATTTCAGCCACTTCATCAACTGTCATAAATACCTTCTCATCCATATGCTCTTCCTCCTTTCATTGAATAATTGCAATATTAACATTTTTGTTAACCTGTTAATTGTATTGTAATCACCTCTTTTCTATTTGTCAATAACAAATATGTTAACATAACAAATTTGTTGTATTTCTATTATTCATATGATACACTTATAGACGTAATCTGCAGAAAGTTTACAAATAAATTTAAAAAAGAGGTTTTTGCTATGAATATAGGAAAGAAAATCCAGATACTTAGAAAGTTCAGAGGTTTAACTCAAGCAGAACTCGGCATAGCCCTTGGCTTTAAGCCTGAAGCAGCTGCAAACAGAATTACCCAATACGAAACAAGTTATCGTGTTCCTAAAGAAGATGCTCTTACCCAAATGGCAGAAGTCCTTAAGGTTAGCAAATATAACTTTATTGATACAGATGATGTTGCCTGTGATTTTATACTGTCCCTTTTCTGGATAGACCCTATGGAAGATGGTGAAAAACCAATGATTCTTCCTTGGATGCTTCACGGCACACATGATGAGGAATTTGGATATTCAGTGATAGGTCATTGGATTGCAACTACTACCGCTTTCGATCCTAAAGGAAACCCCATGCCTCGTCCATTTATTGAATTCAACGATGATTCAATAAATAGTTATCTTGTTGAATGGAATCGTATGAGAACTTATTTATACGATGAAAAGATTAACAAAGAACAATATTTAGATTGGAAGTTCAACTGGTTCGAAAGAAAGTGTGAACCTACCAGTCAGATCAAATATCGTACGGAAGAATTATTCCCCGATTAGACCAGACAGTACTGCAACAGTACTTTGAGAAAAAGTAAAAGCCGTGAAACCCTTTATTTAAAAGGTCTCACGGCTATTTGCTCGCTTACTCCATCTCTAGAAAAGCATCGACATCTAGTAAGATTGATTTTCTTTTATAACTATATATTGTTGTGGTTTTACGTTTATTCCAGCGATTTTTTTGCTTTTTATAACTTTTTGCAACCAAAGTGCAACCATTAATATCGTTTGCGATAAAAGAATTATATATCAATTTATCGTTTGTGGCAAACGATAAATTCTATTTCTATTTGCACCCTCGGCTACTATCATATTACGTTTGGCCATCGACGCAAGAATAACCCTTGTTCGATCAGGTCCAAGGCCAATAACTGCAGCAATATCAACTGTTTTAGCCTTATCCACCCTGCCTAAATATTCAAGTATTGCATATTCTTTTGCCGTTTTTTGTTTATCATTATCATTTGTATTTATCGTTTGTCGTTTGCTCTTTTCGTTTGTATTTATCGTTTGTTTTTCATCGTTTGAAAAGGCACGGTACATATTAACTCTAAGGGCATTTTCCATATCGATAAACTCAACCTCTGGAAGTCCATACTCTTTAGTCTGTGTTAATATCTTTGGAATACCACTCCCCCATTGTTCGATAAGATTCATATAAACAAAAGCATTCGCGATACCATGATTTCTAACCTTCGAAAAACCTTCTTTCATCTTCTCAATCGTAACTCCCGGCATCAATCCGCCAGGAGACGAGATTTCAAGTCTATTATCATATATTGCCACCTGTACAAGACTCCCCTGCAGGTAACTGCAATTAACAACAGCATTAATAATAAGCTCTCGTATACTCTCCGGTGGCAGTTCATAAACATCCTGTCTGTGAATACCCTTAATCCTTGCTCCAAGATGAATATTACGAAGAACAAACTGATATGCCTGCTCTACCTGTTCCCAAAGATTACCCTCATACTCTCTTTTATCCACAAAAATCCCACGTGTATTGCCTTTAAATACAGCACACTGAATCTTAGACATTACGCCATCTAAGCCTCTCAGATAATAATATGCATACGTTGGGCGAATAACTCCGTTTTCTTCCTTAAGAATTCCCCAAGTTATCAGGTTATTCTTGGTAGGAGTCTTAACCTGTTTAGCATCTTTCTCGTCCATACAATTACGCTGTGCCTCTTTTTTCATGTCCTCACAGAAGCTTTTAATATCTGCATCTGTTACTTCAATGTCTTTATTCACAACATTATCAAAGGATCTGTTCTCATCCTCATAGTACATTTCCTGAATAAATGGCCTGTCCGCAAGTCGTGTAGAACCAGCTGTACGGATAAAAGTACCCTTATCCATTCCAAGAGATTTAAGATAATAAGGTCTTTGCCTTCCAGCACTAATTTCCACCACAATAACCGTTTTATCTCCCACTGCTTGTGGCGCAATATCCGGAATAATCAATGGTTCACAACTGTCACTAATAGCATTGGTGATTTTATCAATCATGGTAAAAACGGCCGTTTGATCAACTCCCACAACCTCTCTGTCGTCATTGACACCAATTATTAGTCTACCGCCATCCCCATTAGAAAAGGCAACAATTGTCTTCATATATTTCTTACTGTCTTCCGGCAGTTTTTCTTTGAACTCCAGGTCTCTTGACTCACCACGGAGGATTTCTTCTACTGTCATATGCTGTCACCCTTTCTTTAACTTCAAATTGTCTTTATCAAACTCGCCATAAGTGCATGTTGCTATATCTGCATATTCACTCAGGTCGATATAATCCGCCTCCGGTGAAGTCTTGTAGCTCCTGCGAAGATAATCATGTCCTCCATCTACGCTACATACCCCACAGCCGCAGGTTACATAATCATGTACATTCACTGATTCAATTGTATCGCCGCAGTGCTTACACTGGATGGCATTCCTGATTATCTTACGCATATTTCATCCCCTAATAATATCTATGTATTTTCTATTACATTTTATTTTGTATACTTTACGATATATCACAAAATTTTATTTTTTAATCTTCCTGCAATGTATTTTTCTTACGAATTCTCATTGCAACCGCTCTCGTATTTTTAACATCATTCTTAATTGAATTGTCTATTAGTTCTTTAATATGCTTATCCCTTATTTCAATTCCGCTAAAATTGTATTGATTTACAAAATCGCACCATCTCTTAGTTCGTCTATCACCACACGAAATTTTCGCCATAACATCTTCATCAAAAGCCAAACATCCATTAATATAATATCCCCATGCATCCTTGTTTACTTTTTCAAAAACCTTTTCCACATAAGGTATTGCAGCGGTTGACGTTCCATAAGCGTTTCCTAAATAGACAACAATACATGCACTAATTGCTTCTTTCAACGCAGGTCTTGGTATCGTTGTTCCCAATATTTCGAGTCTACGTACTGCATCTGGCTCATTATAGAAATTATTCATTTCATGATGAACACGTTTTATATTCTTGGCGGCCTGCACAAAGCTTATAGACCTTAAATTCTCCGGAACATAATCAAAACCATGAACCCGTTGCAAGGCGCTCTTAAATGTTAAGATTTGATTTTCTTTTCCAGCACTAACATGTTGGCTATAGGTTGTTCCTATAAAATACTTATCATCTGATGATAAATCATCCCAAACCATTTCAATTATCTTACAAAAATTCAACGCCACAGTCTCATACTCAGCCCCCTCTGTTGTAGCTAATAAATTGATTAAAGCCCTTACCGTTGTTCGTTTATAAAAATACGGACTTCCTTCTAACAAAACTAGTCTTTCTGGCTGCTTTTCAAATAAATCATGTTTTAAACTATCCCGGAAGTTTCCAAATTCCATAGAAGCACCCGTAGTTTCAATACTAAGAACATATTGAATACATGCCCTAATAACTGTCTCTGATTCATTCTTAGGCATTTCATCATCAATATCGCGCTCTCTATAGTGCTGAACTATTTCATCAGCCTGAGATAACCTCATCTTTCCTGTGCTATTAATAAATCCCAGTTCAGAGGCAAGATTAATCACCTCAAAAGCTGGCAATTCCCTTATATATGCATTATCATTGAGTCCAACCATCTCTCCAACGAACTCAACCCCTAAAGAAAGTACTCTATCTCGCAAAATTCTAATAGCTCTTTCCCATACAAATTCAGATGCCATTTCATAATTTTCAACAGCATAATTCTTTGCAACACTTACAATTTCTCTTTCTTTCAACTGAATATTATAGGAAAGTACCGTTTCTACTCCAGCACTCTTTGGCAAAGAAACCCCACTCGATGCAGTCCATAAAACTGGCGCATTATTATTTTTAATTACAATATCTGCATTCATACTTTTCACCTCTTGATTATCAACTGTAATGATATCGGACGGTAATTTTTTATCATTTCTTATTGCTAAGCTTTGTATTCCTATAACAGAACCATTTAATGTCGGATGTTGCTTTACCCCATTTTTTTTGCACCATTCTTCCATGTTATCTGCAACAGCTATCTTCAGTCCTTCAATTGTAATTTCTTTTTCTTTTTCCCAATTTTTTATTGTGTCCGAAACATAAAAAGTAAATATTCCTTGTTCAATTGATGTATCGGGATAACTACTTTCATGCTCAGAACAAGCTGCTAATGTCGCCCAACTCTTATCTACAGAAGTTGTATCAATCCCAAACGCGCTATAATCACGCGCATCTATCCCAGAATGACAAGCATCCAGTATTAAAAATGTACTGCAATCAGCTTTCTTTAAAACTTCCTTTATCCTATGCAAAGAAATAGCTGTTTCATTTTCTTTTCCAGGCTTTGAGTCTGATAATAGAAAAAAAGCATCCGAAGGCGTTCCCATTCCGTGTCCTGCAAAATAAAACAAAATCGTATCGTCATTACTAGCCTTTTCTACAATTTCTGCGATTTGTTGATACCAATACTCTGGATCATTTTCTTCAGATTCAGGATAGATAACCCCACGTACTATATTTTTTTCCTTGTAATCACAATAGTCTTTTAATGTATCTGACAACAACAACAAGTCAGAATGACAATAATAAATGTCATTATAATGAGTATATTCTTCACAACTTATTCCGATAAAATATCGCATTTCTTGTCCTTCTCTTCTCGTATACTAATTTGATTATTTTATATATAAATTGCTATTGGAATAACCATCATTGCTGGGCCTTCAATAACAGATGTTACATTCTCATTACCAAAAAATGGTTTTAATTCTGCTGAATTAAAAAGTTCCTGAAATTCTTTCATTTTATCTATCTTTAGTTTTGAAAAAGCTGTATTCCTAAGCAAACTTATTCCTTCTTCATTTTCAAGACAGATTTTTGTAACCTTACCAAGAATTTTATAATTACCATCTGTAATCTCACTCATACTTTTGTTCAAAAAGTAATTTACATCGGTATTTACAACAACATTTTTCGATTCTGTTTTACAGATTATATCCATCTTTCCATCAACTCGCAGTCCATTTATCAATGCTTCTATCTGCGAATTAAGTTTCTGATTTTCCATCATCTTTCTTGCCTTAGATTTATTTCCACCTTTTTCATCAAAAACTGTAGCAAGTTTCATAAGTTCTTGCATATTATTCAAGAAATCTATCAAAGGGTTGGTTTTTAGTGTTCCCTGTAATTCTACAAAATCACCTTCGATAATTGTATCTGAATCCCCTTTAATCAACTTATTCTCTTCCAAAATACTTTTAAACTTCTGAAATAGTGAAACGGTAGTATGCGTTCTTTGTTCTGTTATCACAGATGACTGTTGATCATTGCTTTTTCGATTTGCACCTGCTCCAAAATTCAACCACGCAAAAACGTTTCCTGCCCCAATATCAGCACTTACAGATGTTTCCCTACCTAGTTCAGAAGAAATTTGTACATTTCTAATTTCAGAAAAGCCATCTTCCATAGTAGCCAACATATCAAATACTATTTTCGTATTCAGGTATATTGGAATAGTAAGTTTCTCACTATCTACCTTCATTTTTCTTCCCCCTCTTCATCAAACACTATTTCACAGATGTCCTCTATATTACAATTCAACGTTCTGCAGATTTTCTCCAAAATCTGCGTACTAACATGTTCATTTTTTCCTAATTTAGCCAATGCATTTGTAGTGATTCCTGATTGATCTCTAAGATCTTTTTTCATCATTTCTTTATCAATCAGTAATTTCCATAATTTGTTATAACGAATTGCCATAACTTTTACCTTTCCTATTTGCTCTCAAGCCTCAAATTTAAGGCATTCACCACAAATAATATTATAACAAAGCGGCCATTATTCATCAATCTAAAATTGAATATTTCAACTCGTATATAAATCCTTCAATAACAACATTTTCACCCAAATGATGTTTTTAACCCCTTAAAATGATGCAAATAAAAAAGAGGCCCCTAGTATCACAAAAATACCAGAGGCCTCATCAGACTATATTATCTTTTCACAACTTGGCGAGCAGTGTACTCTTGTACAACTTTGCTCGTTGGGAAGATTATCCCCAATCCCCTATGAACAGATTTTTCAAATCTGGCTGCGCTCGTAAACGAGCTTTATTACACTTTGCAGCATTTCTAGGAATTACAATTTTTATAAAATCCATCTAAGATTTCCAGAATCATTCTCAGACTTTCCAGCTTTTCCAATTCAAGTTCATCCACAGATTTGAGCGACATCAGATGTTTATCAATTATCTTCATCTCGTTTCTGATAGCATCAAAAGTTTTGATATTTCCGACAACAGAAATCTGATTGTACATGCAGCTTTGTGCTACGTAATCCTGAATCTTCATTCCAGAAAGCCTTATCCTGTTAAATATGATTTCTTTCTCTTCCGGCGTCACTCTAAAATTGACACATGCAGACTTTTTTCGATTTTTCTCATCCTTCTTTTTCGGTTTTGTATTTTTAAGCAAAGTATCACGCCTGTATATTTTCCCATGTTCTTTACTATCACTCATAGACTAATTCTCCATTCTCTCATAATCCTGATTGAGTTTATCTGCCATCTTGCGTTGCTTCGATGGGTACAAATGAGAATATGTCATCGTAACAGACATGCTCTCATGGCCTAATCTGTCAGCTATCTCCACGGGAGAAAAACCAAGCTCGATAAGATGTGCCACATGACTATGTCTCAAATCATGAATACGTATCCTCTTCACCCCTGTCTCCCTGACACCACGATCCATCTCGTGATGTAGATAGGATTTTGAAATATTAAAAAGTCTGGTATCATCATCACATTTATAAAGCATGGAAAAGTAATCCTCAATCTCATCGCATAGAAAATCCGGCAAATCAATTACGCGATTGCTCTTTTGAGTTTTCGGATCGGTAACATAGATTTCACCCTTTAAATGCTGCAAAGACTTATTAATCGTTAAGGTCTTTTTCTCTAAATCAAAGTCACCTTTCGTAAGAGCCAACAACTCGCCACAACGAATTCCACACCAGTATAGTATTTCAAAAGCATAATAAGAAACCGGCTTTTCCTTCATAGCTTCCTTAAACGTCTGATACTCTTCTCTTGTCCAAAACAACATCTCTTTTGCCTTGGATGAGCCCATAGAGCCAGCAATCTTTACCGGATTATCCTTCAAGCCATAGTACCTTACCGCATGATTAAAAAGGGCCGACAACTGTGCAGAAATAGACCTAAGATAGGTTGGTTGATAACGCTTCCCCTCCTCATCTTCCATCTGCAAAATCGTATTCTGCCACTGAATCACATCCGTCGGTGTAATGTCAGAAAGAGCCTTATCCTCGAAATATGGAATAATCTTGGTTCTGAAGGCATGTTCCTTCGTTAGCCTGGTATTATATTTTATTCTTGGGCTGATATCATTAAAATATGTCTCCACAAATTCCGTGAATCCCATATTGAGATTCTTAGATTTCTGCAGCAAGAACTTTCGCTCATACTCTAGCGCCTCACGTTTTGTTTTAAATCCCCTTTTATGGAGGACTTTTGTTTTATTCTGCCAATTGGTGTACCTGGAATAAATCGTCCAAGTACCCATAGCCTCATCTTTACTTACTGACATAATTCTTCTCCCTTCGTCAATATGGCTGACCTCTTAAATACTTCAGATAATCATCATGAAGTCCAGCCTCTTCTGCCAATACACCACTCATAGACTCTGTATAGAGAGTTGATATAAGATAAGCGTTCATGTTCTTAATCTTTAAATCAGCATCCACAATCCTGTTCAAAATATTTGCAATATGCTGATAATTCAGCTTCAAAAACTGTGATTTCACGGATGTCCATGGATAGTCAGTATTTTTAATTGTTACCTTGTCCCTAGGATTACAGACCATATCGCAGATAGTCTCATAAATCTCATCAACCATAAGAACCTCTTTTTCACCATGCTTAGATGCTGCATCTTTTAACCAATCTAGATGAATATTATTTGCAACAATATTTCTATACTCAGAATTCTGATTATCAATATTCATGCTTCCATCCATCTCTCCATTGCTTTCATCTGTATCCGCAGTATCGATATATGGATTGATTGACTTATCTTCTCTTAAGTTCTCTTGAGTTGACTTAGATTCGATTAGATTATGTTGTGCCGTCCGTGGACCGTCCACGGACTGGCACTTATTTTTCTGTTTCTTTTTCAAGTCGGAACGTTCCTTCTTCTCCAATAGTTCCACATCCGGATTTACCTGCAATAGCAAATTTTTATAGATGCTATCTGTCTTACGGTCTGCCCTAAGAACATTCATTTGTCGCCAATGAATGATGTATGTTACCAAATCCTCATTCAATATTTGCACAAACTGCTTTCCTACCAGAACTCTCAAGTCATCCTCATTAGCCTTACACATAGCCATTACCTTGTAGGCTTCCACAATTCCATCATCATCCGCATTTACTACAAGATGAAAATATAGGTTCTGGGAAGTTGCCGGCATCTTAAGAAATCTTGCACTATCTACAACAGTACGAGATATCATTCTCCTATCACCCACCGGCAATCACCTCATTTCCGTTGTAAATTGCCTGCACCCGTGTTAAAATTGCTTTAGTAAAAGGCGCAATCACTACGGTGTTTGCATTAGCTCCTGTTCGCGCAGGAGCTTTTTTTATTTCTGTCATTCTGCCCCCTTTCATTTCTTCATACATGCTTCTTCGTAGTAAAATCGATTGATCTTGCCAGCCATCGTAAGAAGCTTGGGATTCTCAGCTTTCATCTGATCCGAAAGTTGTTTGATAATGGCATATCCCTTACTTCTGGATACTCCCCAGTCAGCACACACTTCATCAACGCCTACATACATTGGCTTTGTATTTTTGATTTCCATAAGTAAAATCTCCTTTCCAATTTCATTTAGCTTAATATTGATATCATTACCGAATAACAATTCTGAACGCGCATATATTCCACCACCTCCTCTGACTTTCTTAAATCTGCGCATAAAAATAGGCATAAAAAATGCGTGGGAAGAAAATCAATTCTTCTCACGCATCTTAAATGCCTTTACTTGTTCTATCTTAATATTATCACTATTCTTTCCCCTCGTATATGTCCAATGTCGGACGAGACGAGACAAAACAGGTCAAAACGAGACAAAATAAGACAAAATATTAAACTGCTTATTATTGCAACCATTTTGCAACCAGACAATTTAAAAATCCAGTATTTATGCCCGTTTCCAGCGATAATACATTACTCCATCTCGGTAGTTCCAAATCTGTTTTTGATTGCAAATCATGTTAAATACGGCATTCTTATTTTCCACTTTTTCTTGAAATGCCTTGTATTTTCTGTGTTTTTCGAAGAAATAGTATCATAATAGTATCATGAGGGGTATCATCGTGATACTGTAAATACCTCCTTTCCTCTTCTCAACCAACACATTTTTAACCGGAAGGAATTGACATCCTTCGTTATAAGGTATTATAGCATAACATGACATCAAAGCCAATAGAAACTTTATAAAAACAGTTTGCTTATCACGGTTTTGTGCCAACCTTTTTTTCATACCTTTCTATGCGATTCTGACTTGTTATTTTTGAAACTAATAACAGGATAAACATTAATACAAAACTAGCTACTAACACAAATCCAAGAACAATCCAACGATTTGCTATATGACTAATATCACCAACTATGGCCATTAGATAACCTATTGCAATACATACAAACGCCATCCTGTTTATGATAATATGTTGCACTCTAACGAATAAGTCGTTATTAGTCGTGTCACAATCTAAATCACCATAATCAGATTCTGTCTCTAGTTCAAGTTCAGCACGCTTCACTGGATCATGAATTTTCCAATAGTCCCATATAAGAATCTCTGCACCTGCAACCTGCATAGACTGTGCCAAAATATATAACAGAATTTTGATCATACCCGCTCCCATTCTTTTATTATCTTATATGTCTTACATTTCTTTGAATCGTAATCAACGGTGCATTTCTTTGAATCAGCCTTAACGATATTCATCTTTGCCGAATCAAACTTTTTATCACTGCGCACTATCGCAGTAATCTCCTCATAGAATGAATCCACAACATCTGACTCAACTTTTCCTTCTTCTACCATATTATTAGACTGATATTTAACTCCATCAATCACGCCATAAAAGATGACCTCAGAACTTGTGTCCGAAACAAGGGCAATCATTTTAATATCTGATATCCCCTTCTTTTCATATTCACAAATCTTATCAATAACCTTATTCATGTCCATCCTCCTTTATTTAACATCGTAAGTGATATATGTCTTGGTTCCGTTCGTTTCATCTCGAACACCTACTGTCACTGATTCAAGATTACCCTCAGAATCATATTTCTTGTATACAGAAGTAACCGAAACTGTAGAGCCATCTTCTTCCATATCATTTATACGTTCTTCAAGATTCTCATAATCCTCTTCCGAAATATCATTTTTCACATCATCAAGCAAATCTTGTGAGCCCTCGACATTATCTACTTTTAATTCTCTTTTTTCTCCATCAATCGAGTATGTTCTTTCTATCTTATCCGGACGGGATGAATCACCTTCATATATTACATTTCCACTGTCTTGGACATCTTTTCCTTCCTGTTTTGCTTTAGCAATTTCGTTTTCTGCTTTTTTGTAATCTCCACGATTAACGGTATCTCTCATTGGAACAATATTTTCATTTCCTGAAGATCCATCTAAAATCCTAGCGACAAGATGTCCTCCATCATCTCCCTCCTTACGGTCCTCTCCGCCAGCGTCAGTCTGAGCCTCACTATCTCTTTCGGCTTCAGGATTATAACCAGGTTCTCCCTCCCAAGAAATAATTCTTCCTGCAGAATCCGTCACGTAAGTAATACCATTCACTGTATATTCCGTATCGGGATTCAACTCTCCATTAGTTTTATAAATGTTACCATTGTCATCAGTTTCATAATAGTTTCCGTTTATCTCATAAGTTTTATTTGGTTCGAGATTCTTCGGAACATCGTTTGTCTCATCCTGAGCATCATCTTCCACTTCAACATCTTTTGCTATCGGCTTATCAATATCTTCTGCATCAGCTGGTTTTTCCATGTTCCTAGCCTTCTCAAGCAAACGACTTTCCATATTAGAAAAGATCTCTGACATATTGAAATTAAACATCAGATCATTCCTCCCATCTTCTAATTTCTCTTTCCGTCTACAAATGCTTGTAAATGTTGATCAAAACTGATTCCTGAGGAAGCCCCCAGCTTTTCTCCATTAGCGCCAACAATCACCGCAATCCCTCCACGAACAGGATTCCAGAAATAAAAGGCATTCCGTTCCGGTAATTCCTTATAATTATTCTCTGCTACCTCAATCGGGACTTTCATCGTTTCGGCAGCTATTTTCAATATTTGCTTATTCATAAACACGCTCCTATACACTCATTTCCCAATTTATGACATCCCCGTAATCTGGCGGCCAATCAAGAACCTCACCTGATTGTCCATCTATAGCAACAACTTTTCCGTCAAGACAAGCTGCATTAAACCAATGTCCCGGACCGTTTGCTCTATCCACACCGATAACTGCGTGAGCTCCATTGCCAGCATCCATCAGCCTCTTTGCTATTTCATTTGGACTCATAGAAATAATTCTTTTTCCCAACAATTCTTCCATTTCAGGATCAGTCGGAATATTATTTGCAGATGCACATGTTGCATCAATCCCATTCAACCTCTCATAAACAACATATGCACACGCTCCGCAATTCACATTATAGGGTGATTCAAGATCAAATGGGTCATAGTTTGGATTTATTTCCTTAATCCAAGATTTCACACCTTCTACTGAAGGATTCTCAAAAAAACGGCCCGTTTTCTCCTGCACATCAATGTGTTGGGCAATCGGAGAATCAAGTGTCTTTGCATCCGCTATTTTTTCTGCCAAAGATGCTTTCCTGCTAAGCGGACTATCTGGAGCTGAAAGTATTCCGTCGATATTGAAATCCAACACTACATCACCCCTTTATTTCTAAGTTGTGTAACCCAGGCAGCATATATTTCATTATAACCATCAGATTCTTTTGATTCGTTCTTCAAAAGACACTGTGATACTGCTAGTGCATATTCTTTTCCAATTCCCGGAGCCAATTTTTCTATCCTTTGAATAATTGAATCTGTCAATTCATCAAATTCGCCAGCAGTGTCTATAATCGGTCTTACCCATACATTACCATCAAGTATTCCACTAACTACTTCTGATAAAGAATCAAACTTATCATCATTCCAAAGCGTCATTTTTCCTCGTAATTCATATTCTTTCAGAAGCCTTTGTATTCCAAGTTTACTTCTACTAGATATTTCTGCCTGTTCAAGCAATCCAAATATGTCGTCTATATTAGATTCGATAGGATTCTTGACTCGATTTTTCAAAAGTAACTGTAATAGCTTTTTTCTCAATGTCCCAGTCGAATTGTTAAGATGAATTACCTGTTTATATTGGAACCGACCTTCTTCGCCCTTATATTTTTGAATATTACATAGTAGTGGCTCAACCCAATCATTCTGATATACCACTGCAACACCTTTAGGTAACTTAGCAATTTCATCAAGTTGCTCATCTTTCAATCCTGCTGATTTTCCGGCAAGTCTCCGATCACTCTCATCAGGGAGTCTCATTATTATCTTTGTATTTGTATTTCTTATAGCCGATATATCTACTGCACTAGGAGATTGATCAACTATAACAAAGCCTTCACCATAGGTGCGCATCTCTGCTATAGCGTTTGAGATCATTTCTACCGACTTACCCGCAACATTAGAACCTTCACTACTCTGCTCCGTGGAAGTCCTCTTCAAAATATTATGCGCTTCTTCCAGAACCGTAAGATGTCTAAATGGCACATTCATCTCATCAGCATTAGACATCCTATGTTCGTTCAGTCTCATAATTAGGATGCCCATTATTAGGGATTTTGTTTCCAATGAACCTACCCTACTCAAATCAATAATAGTATTTCCATCAAACAGGATCTCACTATCTATCTCATTTGAAGCAAAAATCTGACCATTAAGTCCATTGGTAAGAGATTTAACACGCGTTACCAATGAACCCATATAATTACTCTTTACCTCTTCTGAATAAGCAGACGCATTTATTACACCTACCATTTCATTCTGTAAATCTGAAAATGTCGGAAAAAGATTCTCATTATATGCATTGCGTGATGTTGAAAAATCCCATCCACAGACTTCATAAGCCTGCAGCAAAGCATCCTTCAAAACAGCCGGCATTGCCGCATACATTGGCCAACAAACATTAAATATCTCAACCAAACGATCAACATGTTCAAGCACATGAACCCCTTTCGGAAACTTGAACGGGTTGATTCTAAGCAAGTCGGAATACTCAGGGTTTGTTCCAAATACATTCACATCTGAACGATTTCCAAACACATGCTTATATTCCCCCTTTGCAGGTTCAATAACCATAAACTTCGCACCCATGTTGTTTGTCTGTCTGATCAACTCATAAATAGTATTACTTTTTCCGGATCCCGTAGAGCCAGTAACAAAAGTATGCATTGTCAAACTACCCTTGTCTAAGAAAACACTATTAGGCGCAACGCTTCCCATATTGAACACTTTACCCAAATTAATACCTACAGAAGTATCAGCATCTTCATATTTCACAACTTCCTTGCCAAAATCAGCATGTTCAATTACAGGCAGACCACATACAGATTTTCTCGGCATCCCCATATGAATTGCAAGTTCATTTCCGCTCACCATCGCACACGGAGAAACCTCAATATCACCTACAGCTCCTTTATAACGGAATATAGGATGCATAAAGTTTTTTACGTACTGCCTTATATATTCTACGTTCCTATTTTTCTCTTCGTAGTTATCTTCATTTTTATTTGCAGTGTACCACGAATTCACAGCTGCGATCTCTACGCCAGAGTTTTCACCACGCATGATTGCCTTATATGTTGAAGCTGCCACTTCAGCAGCATACTGATCTTCTGAAAGAAAATAAGCAGCGCACTCGTACATACCAAGGCTTTCAAATTCATCCATGCGTTTCAGTTGCTTATCAATTCTGGCAAGCATATCTTCTATAGACTTGTCATGGACATTTAAAGTAATTGCATTTGTAATGCCTTCTGTAGAACTTGTCCCTTCTGTTTTTGTTTCCGTCAAGCCATCGGAAACTGCTGTACTCTCGCTATATGCCTTAGACTTACTATTTGATGTTGAATCGGAATTATTGCTAGACAATGCACCTGATAGTAAACCCATTCCTCCGCCCACAACGCCACCAATCATTAAACTAGCACCACCTGTCACAGGTGCTAACGCAGCGCCTAAAAACATGGACGCAGCACCAACTCCTTTAATCACCTTTGATGTAGTGTTTTCCTTAGAAACACCATGTGTTTCAGTTGTACTATCAGTTTCAGACTCACTAATTGAATTTGTTTTGGTTTTGGACGTTGAAACGCTGCTGCTATCAGAAATTGAAAATGAAGAATTCTGTCCATAACTAACCTGTAAACTAGCAAACGGAGAAAGCTGCGTATAAACCGTTTCATATCCTCTTCTCAGTTCCCTAAGTTGCGACTGGTTCGTCGAATTAGCAATAATAATGCCAGTATACTTTTGCCCCCTCATTGAAAGCACAAGTTTCTCTAGCCCTTGTACAAATTCCTGATTTGTATTAAGATCTTCTTCCTTGCTATTAGCCACACACGAAACCGCAGCAATACTATTGCCTTTGATTCCATCAAGCACCTTATTCATATCTGTATCTATAAGATTTTCGGTTTTAATTCCTGGAAATTGACCAATCATGGCATTTTCCAACGTATCTCTTACTGAGCTAAGTGTTCTATCCGGATCTAAGGATCGAACGCCCATATAAAAATCCGTTTTTTCTCCGTCACTGTCCATAATAAGAAAGATGGTAGCATCAGAAGAAGACAAAGTATTAAATACACTTGCAAACTTATACGTTGCAAATTCATCCTTCTCATACACCATCTCTGTAATTTTAAAAAACAATACGTTTTTCTTAATATTTGTCTTGAGGACAGAATCATCCAAGGGCACTATATCCATCTCACCAAGATTTGTAATATAGTTCTTTAAGATTACATCATCAACTACCTGTAATGCTTCCTGATATCCATCAACTACTTTATCGTATTTAGGGACAGGTACTGATTCCCTCTTTTCCGCCATGTCAGCCATCTGTTTTACCCTCCTGTTTTTTTACTACGTCATTACATTATAAATATACTCCTATAGATAGACAGAATGTGTCCATTTAAAACTATTTTCGAAAGAACAAATAAACTCCTACTCCAATAGTTGCCCCTCCAATAATTGGAATAGCAACAGTAGCATCCTCAACAATCAAACCACCTATCAAGAGACCTAAACCTGCAACTGCAACTCCAGCACCAATAATCTTATTTAATGTTTTTGCATCACCAGCTCCCTCATTTAAATCACCAGCACTCATCTGTGCATCCAATTGTTCGTTTTTCGAAACGTTTTTAGAAAGCTGATCATCATTAGAAGCAAACAATACCTTTGCCATTTCTTTTAACAATCCTATTCTTTCTTCCGAAAAATTGTTTACTATTTTAACAGTCTGCTCATTATAATAATCCTTATTCCAGTCTTCCCTGCCTTTAAAGGACTCCCCATCATGTTCAACAATTAAATCTTCCATCTGATTTTTAGCCACACTAAGCATCTCATCGAATGATTTTCCTGTCGAATCCAATATCAAACTGTTCTTTAGAAGCAACCTTACGCTTAATGCATCATTGCTATTTACCGCATCCATGAATTCTTTTGAAACAGCCATATCATTTTCTCCTTTGCAAATAACTACAAATTCTTATGATTTCCTGTGCTTCATTCTTCAAATCGGCATACAATTGATAATCCCATGCTATATTGTCTACCGAAGAAATATTTACACTTTTATCAATACGAGCGTTTTTTAAAAGCTTCGTTAATTGAGATAACTCCTTTATAATCTTTTTCTTTTTTTCTCGAAGCTCTATAGCAGATACTTCATTCTGAACTTCTTGCTTTATGTCCGAAACCATCTCTTTTCCATACTCCAGTACATCACGTGATGCCCTATCATAGTTGATACTCCTAGCATTTTCATTGATTTCGTAATTCCGAGGTTGCTCAATTCTCCCATTATAAACATAAGAAATAATATCTTGAAGATATTGCATGTGATCTTCTGAAAAATCATTAACGATAGCAGTTAATTCATAATTCATCAAATCCTTAGTCCAAGGCTTTTCCTTGCGATCAACAGGCTTGGAGTCTATCCAAATATTCACTCCGGAAGAATTAACATAATTGAGCATTTCTCTATATTTCCCAAATGAGGTATCTAAAAGCAGACTATTCTTCAACAGAAGCCTAATCTCCAAAATATCCTTGTTCATCACCGCTTGCTTAAATTCATTAGAAATAGCCATCTTCATTCTCCTTTAAATATCTAAAATGGCATTAACCCGACCTTGAATATCTTCTAACCAAGCTTTCTTTTTCTTTGCCTCTTCTAACTTCCTTTTAGCAATCTTCTCATCCGAAGCACACTGCTTCAATTCAGAAAGCTTTTCCTTCAATAGTTTATCGAGTTCATCAAATTTCTTAGAAAAATCGTCCTTGATTAGTTCTGCACTCTGTTTTGCAAAATCCATAGCCAACGCCTGGCTTTTATATAGTTTCTTTTGAATAGGCATAATAAACTGAGCGGACAACTTATCTCCATCAATATATTCATGCTCTACCCAATCATAATCATCGATTACTTCGTAATCCACGTTAAAACTGGTTCCTAGATTTGTATTCAACCATCTCCTAAGTCCAAAGATCTCTTTGTACTCTCTGTGATTTCCAACAACTTCCCACTCTTGCTTTTTTTCTGTAGAATTTTCCAAATAAGAATCGATATTGCCCATACTACTAATATCGCCTAGCATTATCTTGTAAGGATCTATATCAGCCTCTCCTAAATCTTTCAGTTCACTTACTAGATCTGATAGTTTTTCCTTATATTTCTCAAGTAAATCCTTTGCATTTTTCTTCACAGTTTTGTTAACCAACTTCTCAAGATCCACCCGCATCTTGGCTTCTACATCACCAGCAACATCCAAAAGATTTTTATACATTTCTTCAGCTTCCGCTCGTGTCATTTCCTTCTTTTTCGATTCATCAAGATACGCAGTAACCTTTTCCTCCGCCTTTTTTACTATTTCTGTGGAACGATTGTTTATTTCACTGTCATAATTGAGATTTTTGATATCCTTTTTAAATCTTTTTGCCTCTTCACCACTTTCTAGTTTCGCATTAATTCCTTCTATCTTTTTTACAATAGCCTCTTTCTCAGCTTCATTTGAAGACACTTCAGCAATAGCTGTTTCAAAGGTATTAGCACTCTCAAGCTTGTTAATAAAGGTATCCACTATATTTTTTATTTTTGCAGTTTTTGCATACTTTAATACATACATACGAATAGCTTCCTCAATAGGAACCACACCAGAATGAACTAACGCCTGCCTTTTTTTGTCTGCAGAATTAATAGCCTCCGATAACCGATTTTCAATATCTCCTCTTACAGTAGATGATAGTGGTGCATATTTTTCAAAATGAAGCTTTTCAATATTGACACTTCTTCTGACAAACTTCTTTGCATCCTCAACTTCTTCATCTCCAGCGTCATCACTTGACATATCCTCAATCCCATCCAGTAATGTTCTAATGTAAAGTGCTGTCAGTGCAGAAGCCGGATAAATATTCGGATTTTCAATTCCTTTATCATTTAAATAATCTTTTACCTTCTTTATTGCACTATCAACGCTGTCTTCTGGTTTCCAGAATTCATCCATCTGATTTATTACAAAAATAAATCTATCCCGACTCTGTTTGCCCCCAACCTTCATACTTTCAGAGACATAACTAAGAAACCTGTCATCGTCATCGACAGACAATTGCTGAGCATTCAATATATATAACACCAGGGTTTTTGAAGACTCAGACAACATTTTATACGTCGTGGCCCTATGTTCAGGATCTCGTGCATTGTTTGGTCCAGGAGTGTCTACCAGCACAAGCGAGACATCCTCAGCTTTAACAAAAGGAATATTTCCATGTGAAATAATTTTGGACACATTTTTATCCGAATTTAACCTATCCATTATTTCGTAAGTCAATTCAGGTTGCGTTTCTAAAAGCAATCCATCTTTGTCGTAAACAGACGCCTCGAAGTGATCCGCATCATTATCATGAATTTCCGTAATCGTAGCTGTGCACGCCTCATGTTTTGCAGGCATTAATTTTTGTCCTAAAAGTGCGTTAATTAACGTTGATTTTCCTGCACTCATGGTTGCAACCACATTAACCTCAAAATCACTACTTTTTGCCAACTGAAATGCTTTTATAACATCTGGTTGTTTTAATTCCTCAAAAGGTCCCTTCTGTATTTCATCAAAAATTTCTTCTATGGCTTTTTCTTTGTCTGCAACTTCCTTTGCAGGTATGTGCTTTACAGTAATACTAATACCATTCTTTGACGCAAGTTCAGCGACAGACACCACATCTTCATAATCCAATACTGTACCTTGAAATGTTATTTCAAACTCTCTCGTATTGCACTCTTCAAAAAGTATCTCCGGCAGATCATCAATCCACTCTTGCAAACGTTGATCCACAACATTAAGCCTACTATTCTTTTTTATTGGCTCATCATTGATCTTTATTTCTGTCGTTACCTGATAGGGGTTATACTTAATAAAAACCTTCGTCATGTTCTTTCCTCCTTTACACACTATAAAGTAAAGATTCTAATGATAGTATTCCTGAATGTAGCAATAGTTCATCAATGCTATTACTAGCATTAGCATTAATCTCTACCGGATAATATTTATCATAGCAAAATGAATCCTTTTTCAGTTTTCTCATTAGGTCATGTAATTCCTCATCCTCCTCGTAGGAAAGAATTTCACCTTTGAGAATCATTTTTCCTAGATATGCCGCATATGCTGATATAGGATAAACCTCCGGATTTTCAAACCCCATTTCTACAAGATCATCCTTTTCACTCTTTACAGTATCGCCTACCGACTCATGCGCCTTAAAATTATCCAGTCTATTAACTAAAAACAATATTCTTCCTTTATAGTTTTCCTTTACGTATCGCAAATGATCTTTGTCATCGTCAGTTCCAATATTCTCTGCATTAAAAAGATATATGAGAACATCACATTGTTCTGATGAAATAGCATGATTAGCTATTTTTCTATGTTCTTTATCCATAGAAGAATTCACACCCGGTGTATCAATAAAGCAAATATGATCATCTATGTCGTTTATTGATCTAAACCTGGTACCAACAACAATGTCCGTACTATCATTTTCATCATTATCCGTCATTAGAATATCCAAAGACGCATCTAACTCTAAATCATGATCAAGCTCATAGCTGAACCCATCTTCTCCAGCTTTGTTATAAAGGTAATGTAGCTTGGCTGTACATGTATCATTCTGAGTCTTATTCACCTTCTTCCCTGCAAGAGCATTTAACAGGGTTGACTTACCAGCACTCATATTTGCTGTTATCATAATCCTTTTCAACGGCGAATTCTTAAATGCTCTGTTCCCCCAAATAACTGAATATATCTCACTAAGGTTCCTGAACTGTTTTTTTACTATGTCACTCCCCTCTGAATAGAATGCATTGCAAAGTGTTTGAAATTTCTTTCTAAACCGCTCTCCATACACTTCCACAAACAATTCAACAATATTCTGTGCTTTTTCGCCATCTTCAAAACAATATGCAAATAAACAATCCGTCAACAAGAAATAGCGATATTTAAATACTTTGCATTGACTAATACTATTTATCTTGCTTAATAGCTTTGAACCTTTCTCGCGCTCATCATCAGATACAAGTTTGTCTGTATATAAGCTAATAACCCCTTCAGACCATTGATCAATTTCACCGATCATTTCCTTCATGTAACTTAAGAAAACGATGTATTTAATTCGAGTTTTATACGATTCTTTTCTCACCGGATGAATCTGTATATACTGTTGCACTTGCAACATCTCTGGTCTCATATGCAATTCACCTCATCTCTAGTATATTTACCATATCACCTTGGCTCCGTAGCCACATTTCAATACCTTTTCCAAACACCTCTGCGGAAATTGTGTAAACGCCATCGTTTTCGCTTTCAATTTTTGCAGTCGGTAATCTATCAAGCACGGCTTCAACAGAGCTACCAGAATACGTAAAACGCACCCTCTGTAGTTTGCCACCATACATAAACTGTATTCTTTTTCTAAACTCCCCTTCCTCAAATCTATTAGCATGATTAATATAAAAATGCTCATCAAGAATCTTATATTTCCGAATCCGATCAATTCTATAGATTGTTGGGTAGGCATCATCAAGAACATCAAAATCCGCCTTGATATCCTCATCCTCAATAAACGCAGTCAAATAAAAATAGTACTCTGAGAACATGAGCGACACAGGTTTGACACGCCTTTTTACCGTAGCCTTATCCTTTACCCTCTGATAACTGATTTCAATATATTTATGCTCCCTAATTGCTTTTCCGATATCCCACATTTTGTCTATAAAGACAGACTTGTGCTGAAGCTCAATATAATGAAACTCTTCATTTTTAATTAAATCGTTTACTTCCTTCCTGTTAACCTCCGGGACACAACAGTCAATCAATCGACTAATCATGCCCATCATCTCTTTCTTGGTGAAGGCTCTGCTGTCCAATAATATTTTACAGATAGCCAAAATCTCACTATTACTGAGTTTCATATCATAAATCTTTTCGATACGATACCCCTTTTCCAGCCTGTCATAAACAACGGTATTCATTACGCCATTTTCAACAGACTGCATATCCATGAATTTTCTAATATCTTCTATATCTCTTTGGATACTACGCTCATTAACCTCGTAATTCTGAGCTTCTTCTGCCTTATTTACAATGTATCCGTTCATCAACTTCGAATAGATACCCAGTACTCTTTCAATCTTGTCTCCACCTTGTTTGTCCATACGAACTCCTTCAAATAATTGTACCACCCAACATAGACATATTCTGTCATTAAATTGTTATTTTTTTCTGTATTTGCCCGTTTTTATTCTGTCGTCTTTCGGCCTTTTCGCATCCTCTGGAATAGCCCATACATTCCCAAATTTTTCTGCCCCATCTATCCGGCCTTCTAAGCAGAGCGTATTTATCCTTCTCTCACTAATCCCCCATTCTTTAGATAGTTCCGAAATCTTTTTATATCCCTGCATAGGCATTCCCTCAAAAGCAAAAAGCGACATCATGATAATGCAAAACGCACTCACAATGTCGCTAACAGTTCATATACATCGGTAACTGACACTGATCATCCTGTTTTCACATAACAATCGATAGCACCTTCATTTAGTATTACAAGTTTCAAACTACAAATACGCACTTTCAATTATATGCGGACGTTCGAACAAAGTCAATAATCCGATAGTCATTTTTGCCAAATAACACAGCCATTTCACACTTCTATCTGTTGAATATTCCCACGAAAACACCTTTTACGGCTCCAGCAGCAGCACCTACCGTGCCACCAACAATTTTGCCAGGTATACCCAGGATATCTCCGCCAATCTCAACTCCTTTTTCAAACCCGCCGGTAATACAATCCCACACGGTCTCACCGAAGCTGCTTTTAATGCCTTTCTTATAATCCTGCTCATCATCATCGTGAAGCCAATTATCTTCTTCCTCATTTATATTATCTGCCAGAGCGAGTCTCTTATCCTTCGGCACCGCCTTAATGATATAGTACAGAAGCTTTGTGAGATTGTATGGCTTACGTTGATCTCCTCCCTCCTCCTTATAACCTGCACAATAATACATTGGACGGATACTTAAGCCCGTGGCTTCTTTAACACGATTTTGCACAGAGTCAGCTTTCTTCTTAAGGAACTCCTTCAGCACTTCATCCGGAGAGTTCTCCTCCTCATTCCAATGCGTTCCCTTCATTGCAACGTCCGCTTGGTTAAGCGCAAGTAAGATTCGATCCTTAGCATCGTCACCCAGCGACGGAATCAGGATATTATTGATCAGATCATATGATGTTCCGAGATCCTTTGACGAGGAATCAAGGACTACCACCACAAGGTCTATCAGTGGATTACCATCCTCATCGAGTTCATTCAGCTTCTCAAGAATCGAGCGACTAATTCTCTCATCGTTGGCAACTCCATCTCCAAGTCCGGGAGTATCCCAAATTGTCAGATTATCAAGCTCAAACTTTTCAATAATGGAGGTTTCCGGATCTACACCAACACCAACCTTTGCCACATCCATATTGAAGAGTGCATTTACTGTAGAACTCTTGCCAGCTCCCGTCGAACCCGCAAGCATGATATTAACCTTTTGGTTCCTTACCTTAATCAATCTCGATAATCTTTTAGCTTTCTCGCCGTCAGGGATATCTAACCCCATGATTTCTTCTTCCAGCAACACATAGATGCTCTTTCGTCCATCCACTTTCTTCTCCGGTTCGTCGCCAATTTCCTTATCAATCTCCCGAATTTCTTCATCTGTCAATAATTCTTCTTCCGCAACCTTATTTTCTAATTCTTTATCCTTACGCATGACTAATCCTCCTTTTCCTTAACACTGATTACACTTCATTTTGCGCTTGGTTAACTCCTTGATGGTAATAATTTATCATCTCACATAGACAAAATTTGTCCTTCTGAATTTTTTTAAAAAAAAGAAGCCACTTACCAAAGTAGCTTCCCATCATACGTTAAATCTCAACGCTTTTCCATCGTTCGCAAAAACACCTTGCCAGACACCCTTCCACATCACACATATTAAGCCTGCCATTCAGCTCAGCAAGTACTTTCATAATCTTTGCGTTCTTATTATAGGCTGTACGTAACGGATTCTCTCTAGAGCGAATAGTCTGATCCCTATTAAAAAGCTTTTGGAATGTCGGTGTGATTACAAAATCACACATCTCCATCGCATTCTCCTTCTCGCTTAACAGACCAAACTCTTTCATCAGAAGGTACACATCCAAGTCGCTAAGCCTGTCCATTGCTTCATCAAGCGGAGCTTTGCAGCTATCATCAAGATCAGTGCCATATACTTCAAGTCCGATTTCGTACTGCTCCTCTGAGAAATCAGATGTTTCCGGCAATACATCCAGCGAAAGATGTCCCTTCTCTACCCTGAGCAGGTCAACGATTTCCTCTAAGGCAACAGTGCTCTCTAGTCTTTCATAAAGCATCTCCGCTGTAACCTTATCCTCTGAGACTTCCAACTCCCTTGCTATAGTCTCCCTGACACTGCGGATTCTAAGCAGGGTTCGTGCTCTGTCGTGTGCAATCCCAAGGGAATGGGCAATCGCATTTCTCATGCAGTACTGCGTCCTGGACTTGATAAAAGTCTTGATTTCAAACTGCTTGCCAGCATCCTTCTCTTTCATGAATGCAGGATTATTATACCTGTAGAAGATCTTTGAAATCACGGCATATACTCTCTCGGCGTAATCCAGCTTGGTATCTTCGTCAAGCCTGTTTCGGATGCTCTCACAATCGATAACCTGCTCCACAACCGGAACAAGTTCATTGCAAACCTCTTTAAAGCCTGCAGTAGCTTCATCCTTTTTCCCTGCCAATTTAAGCTCGTAAATCATTTTGGCAACTCGTGTAAAGTATTGCTTGTCACTTTCTCCTGCATGTCTCTGAAATTCTGTGTTCATGGTTCTACCTCCAAAAAATCTGTTTTGAGGAGGTAAAACCTCAGAGATTATTCAATTAAAAAGGCTCCCCTCCCCGGCTACATACCGGTGAAGAGAAGCACAGATATTTACACAAAAAGAAAAAGGGCTATGAAACATCTACAGGTTTTCTTTCCCGGTATTTGTTTCACGCCCCTAGGCTCGCCCTTTTTCAGGCCTCCACTGTCGTGATGGCAATCATTCAGTTGTTATTGGGAAAACCTCTAAATGAAATATTTCCCGTCTTTTGCGCCATCAACAATGTGACGCTCGGTGTAATTCTTCGGGGTTATAACCCTGGTGCAAGTCTTACACCGCATTGTGATACCTTTGAGTACGATATCATCAGGACACCCACAAGTTTCATATTCCGTGCGTAGTCCTTTTCTGCATTTTTTGCAGTGAAATGAGATCTTCATGATGAGTTTCCTCCTGTATACGTTGATTCGATACCGGAAGAGGAAAAGGGAAAAGTCACCTCTCACATGTATACCATTGCCGTTGATCTAATCGGCAAACAAAGTGGCGATTCCGAATAGTATCGACGCCCAATACCACCACCTCGCGCGTCTTTGCTGACCAGTAACAAGAACATTCGTTCTGTGTGGTTATTATACACGAAAGGGCAACGGCTTGCAATATGAAATCGAACATATTTTCTTTTTCTCTTCCATTTATAACATTTATTCCCGAGAACACGCTCATCTTAACACACGTTTTCTCCATAACTGGCGGTTTGAAACCGCAAAAAAAAGACACCTGCAAAATGAGGTGTCTTTTCTGATTATTAAAGCTTAATGCCAAGCTCTCCCGCCTTCAAATCAAGTGTTGCCATGCGCTTCTCAACATCCGAACGGTTATGCAAAACATCCAACTCTAATAGTACTTCATTTACCTTTTGGGTGTATGGATCATCAGACAAAAGATTCTTTCCCGAGTGATAAAACAACAAAAAAGCTTCTTCATATGTTGTGCCAAATCCAAATACTACCCTTGTCAATGTACTCTCAGTAACAGAGCTTATTTTACTCTCATTACCGCGGAGTTTTCTGTAGGTATCCTTCTTCAATCCTGTCTTTTCTATAAAATCAGATTGATTCCGTTTTCCCCTCGTCAAATACCCTTGGCATAAGACTTCAAAAAGTTTTTGCGAATAAGACAGATTACCTTCCATCTCATTCAGTTCACATTCATTCTTAGTGATCAGGTTGTGCAACTTCTCTCGCATCACAAGTTGCTGAGAAGTTAGCATCTAATCCCTACACTATTATTGGTAAGTGGGAGATGGTCTTTTGCTGAACAATAGTGCTTCTAATAGCGTTATAACTGTATAGACTCTTGCTATTATTCATGGGCCACCACCTCCTTAGTGTTGATACAATCATTAACCGAGTTATGTTGCCATCTCCACTGACCCTTTTTTCTTTAATTTAATTAATTCCTTTGATTCTTTGTCCCCTTTGCATGGATTAGGGATTTCATTGTTTCCTGCCATATTAGCAGGATTTCCTTGTTCTACGGATTTTCACCCGTCTTTTCTTTGCAGACGCTATATCTGCCTTTTTATTTCCCAGCAGAAAGATTTCTACGAAGGATTTTGCATGAGAATTATACCAAAATCTGTGCTTCAAATCAAAATAAAAAAACGGCATTTTTATCCTTCTTCAGTGTCATTCATACCAGACTCGCTCTTCTTCCGCCAATTCCTATATGCTCCGGTAGTAACACGCTTATCTACCGGCTTTTCTGCATCCTTCGGGATAGCCCAATCTCGACCAAACTTCATCGCACCTTCAATTCTTCCATCTGCGCAGAGCACCTGAATACGCCGCGGTGTTACGCCCCAAACCTCTGCCGCTTCTTTGATCGTCATATATCCTTCCATATGCACCTCTATGTATTGTTAAAATCCGCTAATAGTTCTTATATTATATTTTAGGTACTATAACGAACAATGTCAACAAAAAAGCGACGTGCCTTGCACCTGCAAAGCACGCCACCATAGCGTTTTATTCAGTTTTCAGATACATCTGTATCCCGCCATATACCACGGCCGTATTGATGCTCTCCACCTCTTCCGGTGTCACCCAGACAGTAAAGCTTGTCGCTACCTCATCATCCTCTGTGATCTTCTTCCCAGCGGTGTCATAAACTTCGCTGACATAGACATTTTCCGCCATAAGTGTCAGCATCTCGGTTGCAGGATCCTTGGCGTAGACATCCACGATATCACCTTTACGAAGAGATCCGTTAACGGAATCATCAAAGGATTCTGCCGCAAAGGATGTGACCTCATATCCGCCCTTGTACTTATCCATCACCATGTCTTTTGTTAGGATGTCATCCTTTAGTACCATCTGCATCTTCGTCATGGCATTCTCTACATAAAAGCCTCCCTTCGGTAAGTCCGAAATCGTAGTATATGCTGTCTCCGGAATCGCGATCTTTTCCACCGATACGGTTTCAAAATACTTATCCGCTTCCTCTGCCTTCACATAAGTATTTGCTGCCACGGACTCCTTCATCACAAGCACCTGCCCCTTTAGGCTCTGTGCCTCCAGCTTGTTCTGCAGGGACAGATATAAAGCACATACCACAATCCCCGCAAACAGTGCCGGTATCACTACCACCTTTAGCACGGAAATCAGCTTTGCCTTAATGTCCCCACCTTTCTTCTCCTTATGGGCACTCCTGCTGCCCTTTGCCTTTTTATCCTGTTCAACTGCTTTCTTCTGAAACATAATCAAAAAACTCCTTTCCTAATTGTTGATTTCCAAGGTGCAATAGCAATCCTTGGTCTTTGTTATAAAACTGCCGTCAATAATGTTCTTGATATCAAATCTCACCCTTCCGTATGCTGATGTCTCCCTGACAATATCGCCCTTCGGAGAACGAACACTTCCCAGCCTGCCGTAACTTGTGCTCTTGGCACCGGACGGTCCGGACCAGGTCGTTATCCTTACCTGCGATCCTTCCACCTCATAACAGATAAAGGAATCAAACTTGAAGTTGTAGTAAAATCCCGTTGTCTCCGCTATGGATACATTCATACAGTCCACAAATATCCTGTGAGAATTATCAAGGTTCTTAAAACGCACCACCGGAGTACCGGTCATCTCCAAGGTTTCAAAGTAGTAGATATCATCCGCCACAAGGCTTGCCAAGACCGAATCCGCCAGGGAATCATCCACATGATGCTGGTGAGTCATAAGTCGTGCCACCTGCGCCATGTAAAGTGTCAGCACGATCAAAAGGAGTGCCGTAGTAAACATCACCACATACCCGAATGATCCGGAGGCTTCCTTTTTTGTAAGTACCATCTGCCACCTCCTACTGCTTCGCCGTTGTCTGTCGGTTTATGGTGATTCGAACCGGATGATCCGCCACCTTCGATAACCCGCCTGCAAAGGAAAGCACGTTTTCATTGTAGGTACCGCTTATCCTAAGATAGATGCGGTTTCCGTAATCCACCTCCGATGTGGTGGTTCCGGAAAGGCTTATGTTATATAACCCGTACCCCTGCAACTCCGAAATCAGACCTGCCCGATCCGACGGGGTAAGGTATCCTTCCGTCTCCATGATGAGCATGTATTCCCTTGCGGTCTGTCTCATGCCCCACTTATCGGATATCCCGGAAAATGCCCCAAATATGATTACCAGAAAGGCACACAGGACAACCATGTTTATCATCATCACAAGCATGTTTTCCACCATGGATGCTTTCTTTTTCTTTTTGATAACATCAATCAATCCCATCACCTCCCTTAAAATCCGATCTGCATTTCAAGAAGCTTCATAATGATGCAGTAAAGTATCATCACCATAAGATCCATTGCGATAAAGATCACATACATCATAGTTTTGTGCTCCAGTATCATGCATCGCCTCTTGTTAACACTGGCCTGCTCACGTTCGATATTGTTCTCAAGTGTACGCAGAGCCTCATCCACCTGACCTGTTGACTGCAGCGACTTTATGACCGTACAAAAGCTTGATATCTCGCCGTTTGAAAAACTAAGTTCCAGCTCGTCCAGGCATTCATCAAGTCCGATACCGGAATCAAGATCATTTCGAAGTCTCATAAGAGCAGTCTTTAATCTCTTGTTTTCCACTACGATCACCGCATCTCTTAAAGCATCTGCGATATACTGGCCTCCGCGCTTACCATATAGAACGGATCTGCTCATTTCCATAATGTCCGGCATCATCTCATCATTTGACGATTTGTTCTGAAGCCGGAGAAGCAAGTCCAAAAACGCCCAGCCGATAACCGCTGCAAATATGCTTATTGGCTTTGCCATATCACTTTTTATGACACCAGCACTTATAAAAAATGCAATCAGTCCAAACAGTCCTGCCATAAGCGCCTTATACAAATACCATTGGCTTACCGTAAGCCTGTCTTTAAGGAGAACTCCCGCTCCCATCTTTTTAAGGGCTATCTGCTTGTCATAGATAAAGCGGGTAAACCCCTGTGAATTTCTGATTCTTTCAAGCTGCTTTTTTGCTTCCTTTACCGGTGTTGTGCCCTGGATCAGATGTACGATTCCCTGCACGATCCCGAAAAGAAGAACAAATAACAGCCCTGTTAGTAAAATAACCACGTATCCTCACCTCCTACTTGTCCGTTCCAAACATCTTTACGCCTACCATCAGATACAAAAGCCCCGTCACAAGGAGGATTGCCTGCCCGAAGGCATTTCCCGTAAGGATTTCTTTTACATCAATCCCAAGACCGGCTCCGATGATCCAGACAATAACTACCTGCATGATGGAGATCACCACAAGGGTAAGCTTGCTTGAAAAGAGGATGTTCTTCCTGTCTTCCCTTGCCGATAAGCCTGCCGCGATCTGCCCCATCATCTGTACCAGCACCTCTTCGTAGTTCGCCTGATAATGCATGCAGTTTTTCAGATTGATAATGATGGTCTGAAGCTGTCTGTTATCAATGGACTCTTTCATATAGTCAAATGCGATATCCACGTTTCCGGTATTCTCCGCATCCGATACAAACTTTTGGACTATGGCTCGAAGCGGGCCCGACAGTGCGGGAATCGTATTATCCATGATCGTTACAATGTCACTGCTGCCCTTCGCATGATTGGATAGGATGGATATGAATATCGCCGTGGCATCCTCGATCTCGTTATAGGTCTTTCCGGATAGCGCCTTAAAGAAGACATATACCGCCACTGCCTGTGCTGCCGTAAGAAATATCGCTATAAATGCATTCTGAAATATCAGCACACCTTCCATAAATCCAGCGAGTCCCGCAAATATCATTCCCATAAGGAATGCTTCACCATTTATCCAGGGCAGATAGTTCTTCACGCCACTTGTTAATACCAGTCTGTCCAGCTTGTAAAGTATCGAATTGTTTTCCATGGCTCCGAATCTGGTGACAAACTCCGCTTCGCTTAAGAGCCTGTTATCCGTATTCTCTTTGTAACGCTTCACAATGTTGTGCCACACATCACGCTCCTTGAATCGCTTGTGTACAATCCCCGAGAAGATAAATACAAAGAGGAATAACATACCCCAGGGTAGCCATCTACTCATTTCCGTCATCAATGCTCTCATCTCCTTTATCTGATTTTTCTTCTATCTCCTGTGCCTTTTGCTCCTGCTGCTTCTCCTCAAAATCCGGATCACTCGGATCGTAAATCACTACTCCGTCCTCGTCATAAAGGATGATGGGATCATTCCAGTCGATTGCGGCATCATAGGATTTTCCGTTATACTTGCCGGCATCCCCATCCGATACATATCGAAACAGACCCACACCGTTTACAAAGTAATATCCGCTCTTAAAGTATTCCGGGATATCGATCACGATGAAATTGGAGTGCATGAACTCGTAATCATAATTTATAAACCTCTCCATACTTCCGAAGCAGTGGATGTTGGCAGTCAGGTTAAAGTCCTGATAGTACGTACCCGTATAAAACTCACAGGTATATGCCTTATCTTTCTTTAGTCCCATGACCGTACCGCCATCCGATACATGCTCCTCATCTACTTTCACATCCCCGACCTTATCAAGATAAAGCCTTGTGATCGCCGTAAGCTCGGTAAGCTGCGATGCATCGGAGTTTAGGTCAATGAAATACTTGTAGTCATCGTCATCCACATCCGCAAAAGTTATGTAGTAGTGACCGCCCATATCAGCTTCCATGTTGGAAATGCCGATGCTGTAGCCGTAATCCGCAAACCTCTCAAAAACGATCTCCTGCGGAACTTCCGTGCTCGATACATAAATGAGCTTGTCCTTATATGTCACCGTGGGAATCCGATTATCCGTATCAGATGAAACCCAGATGGATCTTGGATACTCGATCTCCTCTCCCAGCTCCTCATTTTTGAAGTTGTAATCTCCCGTGATGCAGGTAAAAAAGATGCTCTCATCCGCGCCCTTCTTTAAATCCTTTTCTATGTCTCCGCCATCATGGTGCCAAACATAGGCTTTACCGCTCTTTAGCGCATCCACGGATGAATAGGAATCCGGCTGCTTTGATGCCTCACCGCTTACGGTGGCAAACAGATCTATCCCGAGAAATGTTGCCACCACACCTGCTACGGCAAGAACGATCACAACTATCACGATAATCAGTAATATCTTTCGCCTGCTCATATCACGCACCTTCTTTCACGATCGGATATACCTTTTCAAATATGAGTGTTTCTTTTTCCTTATCCCATCCTGCAATACGAATGATCTCATCCACTCTAAAATTCTTAAGGTGAACCACGTATTCAAAGCCCTGTAACTGCTTTAGGGAATCTCTTGTGGAATACCCCGTTGCTTGGCTGATATAATCCGCCATCTTATCTACCGCCATCTCGCAGCTTTCACCGTGTACGGATGTCCAGCACTTGTGCCCCGTCATGGATGCTTTTGAAAGTCCTGCTGCTTCAGAACCTTCCTTTACCTCACCCACGATCACTCGATCTAGGTCCACCAGAAGCGCTGCCCTCGTAAGATCACCAAGCTCGTATGAAATCTTGGAATCCCCTGCGTTGGTAAGTACATGCGCAGAGAAAAGATCCGGGTGCTTATTATCAAAAAGCTCCGCATTCTCCTGACAGATCATCACAGACTCGTCATACGGGATCTCCGCTATCATGGCATTCATAAGAGTCGTCTTTCCGCTGGCTCCCTTGCCGGTAAAAAGAATCCCTTTTGAAAGGATCATCTTATACATCAGGGAATTAAGCTCGGCATTCTCATCCGAGAAAAAGACCGGGATGGTGTTTATCTTGATCCGCTTACCGCTCTTTCCAGATGCCTTATGGTTAAACATCCCGGCATCTTCAAGACTCTTTAATGTGTACTTTGTCTTTGGCACCTTTCGGATTGCCACAAGGGGAAGACCACTGTCCGTAAGAAGCCCCGATATGATAGTGATACGAAGGATAGCATCCTCCTGGGTTGCATCAGTAAAAGTCTGGATGGCATTTGCGGTTCCAAGATTGATCTTGTTTCGCTCAAGCATCTTATTTACAAACCTCTTATAGGTATTTACATCCGTAAAGGTAATCCCGCTTCCGAATCGTTTTCCTGTACGCTTTACCCTTACATTCTCCGGGGCATAAAGCTTGATGTCCGATATGTCACTTTCATGGATCAGATCATCAATGATGCCGTATCCCCACAGATCCTTTCTGATAAGTTCAAGCACATGGGCTTTCTCTTCTTCCGAAAGGCTCTCTCCCTTCTCGTTTTCATAGAGTCCGAGTTCGGACTTCATGTTTGTCAAGATCTTTTCCCTTGATACATCAAGCGCATCAAGGTTTCGTTTTTCCAAATTGGCTAAAAGCCCTGCAGACTGCTTTTTATGAAATTCTTCGCAAAGCTTGGCTGCCAGCTTTTCATATGCCGTATCTTCTTTATTCATCAATTACCTCCGTTATCTCCTCCGCTCTGTGGTGGAGGTTTCTCTTATCCTTAATGTGTCCGACAACAAATATGCCGCCGATAGCTACTGCCAGTACCACCACAAATGCGATCACCTTGATTAGAAGCTTTCTTTGTGCCGCAGGATCTGCCTGCTGTTTCTTTCGAAGAAGTAGCTCCTCTTCCGCTTCAAGCCTTTTTGCCGCCTCCTTTATCGCTTTTACATCCTCCGTGGATTTAAAATACAAAGGTGTGCTTGGCTTAAAGAAAAAGAAGTACAGGTACTTTCCATATGTCATATCCTCCGTATAGTTACATCCGAATGCTACTCCGATAAGAAGTAGTGCCATAAATATCAAAATGCATACGATACGGGGTGTTTCTAAAAACAGTGGCAAAAGCACGTTTAAAAGCACTCCCGCGATCACGCTTCCGAAAAATATGATTTTTTGAAAGATGGTCTGGTTTTTAAGTGCGTCAATCCCGAAAAGTGCATCCGCATCGATTTCTTCAAGATTTACGTTTCGATTCATCTGTGCCATCTTAATCTCCTCCCTTAGAACATTCTTGCAATGATGGAATCACTGCCCTTTACCAGTCCGCTTATTACGATTGGTGTGATCGACATCTGCACCGTTATAAGAATGCATTTATAGATATCCGATGCTCCCGTAAGGTCGAAGTTTACAAGGTTCGTACAAAGGCTTACCCCGCACTTTACCGCTACCACCATCATGGCTCCCGAGATACAAAAGCCGAAGAAGGTCTTGATGTAGCTTACAAGGGATCTTGATATCTCATGCCCGCCTGCCCCGAGAGCTATGGCAATTCCCGCAAAAGGAAGTACCATAAGAGGCTTTAAGATTCTCTGAAATGCCGAGCTTATAATGGACAGGCAGCTTGCCACCATGATAAAGAGCAAAACCACGCCGCCGATCAAAAACATTAGCGAGCATCCCACCGTACTCCAAAATTTCGACAGCCACTCTCCCGAAAGTTCAAACTCCGGAAGTTCCAGACAGGTATCAATGATGCTTTCCATATCTCCCGATACCGATAAGGTATAAGTCCCTGTCGTTGCAATCTTTCCGGTGATACCGTCCGCAAAGGTCATGATGTATCCCATGATCGTCCACATATTTGCGGCGATATAAAGGATAATGCAATACCTTAGGGCATCCTGTAAGAACCGCATCGCCTGCTGCCCCGGCGGAGCCGATACTACCGATTTATAGATCGCTATAATGAAAAAAACCGTCGCTATCGGTACAGTCGCATCGCTTATCGCATTGTAAAAGGTATGCACCACGGAATACGGGGTTCCGCCTCCCGCAGTCTTCGGGCTTGTGGTAAACAGTGTCATTGCAATCCCGATAAGGGCATTCCAAACGGAAAAGGCACAGTTGTATAAAGCTTTTACAATATCAGCCATAAAAATCTCCTTTCCATGAAAATGACCCGGCCAGTGGATTTACACTGAACCGGGTCTCACCCTTAAGTCAGCGCAGTAACAAGTGCACTAAGCCCTACAAGAACACCGCCGGCCACCACGGAATACACTGCCTGGTGCTCGCCCTGCTGGTCCATCTGGCGAAAGGCCATGGCAAACTTGATCCCGCCGTAAACCAGCATGACTGCTCCAATCGCACTGCCCAAAGTAAGAAGCACCGACTTTAAGCTTGTAATCGCATGTGTGTAACTTGCTGCTGCTAAAACCATATTTGTTCCCATAATCGCTTATCTCCTTTCCATAGTATTTGTAAGGTGCCCTCTATCAGGTCCTTCACAATACATTTGGGTTGAAAATATGCTCATTACTAAATGGGACTCAAAAAACTTTTGAAAAATTATCAATTTGTTCCACGCCTACATCTTTCGGGAACATACTCATGATCTTCTCTGCGCTAAAATCTGCCATAATAAGCTTGTATAAATGCTTAATCTGGCTTCTCGTATATCCCGCCCCGTCAAGCTGTTGCACGGTAATACAGCGGTTACGGAATCTCTCCTGCGCTTCTCCTGTATATCCTCCTTCATCCCTGTACTGTTCAAAATCAAGCTCCTTTAAAGTGCAGTATTCATCCAGATACCGCTCGTGATTTTCATATAACTTCTTTTGCATCTCTTCCGTCATCTTAAGCTCGGATACCGGTTGTCTCATCTCTCCTGCCATAACCATGTTGAAAAGATCCTGCATGGTAAGCGTTACAATGGGTGTGCCACGCCGTCTTAAGATTTGTGCTTCCTTTTTTGCATCTGCCCCGGATAGCAGCATGGTTATCCCCGCTCCGTTTAGTTTTCGAAGGATCTGTCTCTTTTTCGGATCATAAGGCTTAGTCCTTCTGCAAAGAAGCTTTACAAAGTCCGTGTTTTCCATCTTGCATTTTGGCTCAAAAAGCGGATCAGCACCCTTTATCACAATGGCGCACTCCCCGTCCTTTTTCATTGCAAAGATATCCTCTGCGGAAAGCAGGCTCTTTTCCATGACATCCTCGGAACGGCTGCTCTGCCCCTTATAATCCTTGGCATCGGAATCACTGGCCTTATGAATGGTCTGCGTTCCGAAATGCTTACTAAGGTACTCACATGAATCCATGTCAGGGGCACCAAGAATATCAATAATGGAACAGTTACCGATAAGGTCTTTGTCCATATCGAATTTCGGGAACTTACGCTTCAGCTGTATAAGGTTCTGTACTATGATCACCGCACTCATGTTACGGGAACGCATGGTAGAAAGCTTTTCTACAAAGGAATCCGGCAAGGTGACATTGGCAAACTCATCCATAAGAAATGTAAGGTGCTGAGGCAGTGTCTCATGCATATCGGGATCTATCGCCGTTAAATGATACAGTTCATCAAAGAACAGGGAATATACCATGGAAGGGATCCAGTCGTAATATCTCTTATCTTCGGAAGTCACGATAAAAAGGATTCTCTTTCCTGTGCTGCTCTCCTCTGATGGCTTACTGTAGCCAAAGCTTTTTGCAATATGTATCTCATCCTCCGATAGAAGATCGATAACGCACTTAAGCTTCATATACCGACAGTGCGCATCCAATGATGCCACTATAGAGCTTGTTGTCTCCGCAGCTCCGTTATAGTATTTTTCCACCGCAACATACCCCGGAAAATCCGTATCGTGGGTCTTTTTCCACTGAAGCTGGGCTTTTCGCTCTATAGACATGATCCCGCCTTCCCTGTTATCAATAGATCCATCTGCCTTGGTATAAACCGTTGTGGCATCAAGGAGTTTTACAAAAGTTCTCCAGTTTCTAAGTTCCTCCGGATAGTAATAGTGGATCAGGTATATCAGGGATGTTAAAAGTACCTCGGCGGACTGCTCAAAAAACTGGTCGTTACTTCCACCCGCATCCTCAGGCGGTGTTGTCGCTTTCATAAGGATTCCAGCAATACTCATGATGTCAGACTCATTCCTGATATAGGAAAACGGATTAAAATGGATACTCATCGGCATCCCGTCCTCCGATTCCACGTTCATGACCATCACTTCATACCCGTTGTCTTCAAAGTACTGTCCGGTCTGCTTATATAGCTCTCCCTTTGGATCTGTGACCAGAAAGTTCCCGCATAGCTGGCTTAACATGGGTCGGGCTAATCTGAAACTCTTTCCGCTTCCCGGAGGTCCAACAACAAGGATATTAAGGTTGGATGTCTTTACGTTATCTATGGACAGATACACATTCTCAGCCAGCCAGTAGTTTTTGGTATTTACCGTAAGGACACCGCTTACATGATCCGACCCCGGATTTACTTCCACGATGTTTTCTTCATCATGATTTGCAAACTGCCTCGTAAACTCTTTTGCGGAACCCCACTTTGCGATACCAAACTCCTGACCTGCAAAGGGATGCTCAAACTTTGTAAATATCATGATAAAGACAAGGGAATACATGACCCAGTACGCACCCACAAAAGGGAGGGTCGCTGACGTGACCCCCACTATGTAATGATGCTTTATAAGGATAAAGTCGGTAAAGTTATTCATAAACTCGCCAAAATCATTTCCAGGCATCCAGCAGGCTCCGCAAAGGAATCCGAAATATACGCAGATAAAGGTTCCTATGCCATAGATGATAAGAGTCTCTTTTACCGTCCTTGTCCGCTTTTTAATGGACGTTCCTGCTTCTCTCATATCTACCTGCCCTTTCTGCCTGCTGCCTTTGCAACCGCATCTACGACAGACTCGGCGTTCTTTTCAATAATCTCGGCTCCGTAAAGATCCTTCTTTCCGTCAGGCTGAATAAGAGCATATGTGTTGTCACCCTTGATAAAGACTTCCGCATACTTCTCATTCATGGTATCCACGGTGATACCGCGAAGCAGGCCTTCGTCCATCTGCAGGCAAAGCTCGTCGTTTTCGTCGTACATGATCCTGTCCGTGTCCACACGGATCGTCGTATACTGCGACTCCTCATAGTCTTTCTTTACCTGTTCGTTTTCGTTGTGGCTTTCCACAAAATCCTTTGCTTCATCAGAACTGTAGATCTTATCCTTTTCTTCGCCCGGAGATTCATCACGGGCCTTCTTAAAATTTTCCTCTACAAACTCCTGATACTTTACAAAACGCTCTTTTGACTGCACTACTGCCGTGGGCTGTTTATTTTCCATACCAGCTTCCTTTAAAAGGTGTGGGAGCTGCTTTTCCCATTCCACCTGTGAAAGTCCGAAATCGGAATAAACCTTCTCACGCGCCGTTCCGGGGATTCGGACATAATACTCGGAAAAGATATGCCCCTGCTCATCCTCCACGAACTTTCGGCGGATGTAGTGGATCTTCTCATCCTTGGTGCGCTGGCTATAGTAAATCTCCTTGCTCTCAGGAATAAGCTCAGGCTCTCTTACAGGCCACATACAGTCATATGGCTCGTATTCTTTTACGATACTGCAGGCATTTTCCTGTTTTAGGGCAAGTTCGGCATTATACTCTGCTGCCGTCCCTTCGCCCTGCTTTAGATACTCCGCAAAATCAAGGACATTGTCCCGATCCGCCTTTGCCTTGGATTCATTAAGAAGCTTTTCATTCTGCGCCTTGGCATCTTCAAGCATCTTAAGCTCAGCTTCTGCCTCGGCTTTTTCCTCATCGGTCTTGGCATTAAGGATCTTCTCCTTTGCCTCTACGATCTTTGCCTCATACTCGGCATTCTTTTCCTCTTCCGACTTAATGCGTCTTCCCATGACTGCCTTAATCTGTTCCTGGTGGATTCCCATATCCTGCGTGGGAACTGCCACCGGGATATAGTCATCATTGGGATTTAAGTCCGGCATGATACAATACCGCAGGTTATACTTCTCACAGTAAATATCAAAATCGGACTTCCCATAAAGAATATTGCCCTTCTCATCCTTTCCAATAGCAGGTGCATCAAACATCTCCTTTGGAAATTCCAAAATGGGCGGCGTTCCGTTACTTACTGCCTGAAGCTTCTCCCAGGTACAGTTACCAGGCTTCTTTAAATACTTCTCGTTTGTCCACTCCTGCAGTGCCTTTACCATACGCGCCATTGCGGCAATCGCCGCCTTGGTGCCTTTAAAAAGGTAATAGACGCCCTTATATTCCATCTCAACTACCTGTGAAATCTCATCTGCCATAATAATCGCTCCTTCCTATTTCTTGGGCCTGCATATCATACAGGCATTCTTTGTTCTAAGCTGCTGATAGACCACGCCGTACTTTGTAGAAAGTGCTTCTACCGCCATGCCATCTCCAACATAAATCGCAACATGATATATCCCCATGTACCTGCCGTTTGCTTCACCGCCGTAGTAGATAAGATCTCCCGGCTTTAAATCTGCTGCCGATACTTTCTTACCATCAGCTTCAAGCATCCTTGCACCCTCTGCCGCCGTCGGGGGATAGTTCGTGCCGTAGCTTATATCTACCCCGGCATCATCCCAGGAATAATAGGCAAGGGAACTGCAGTCATAAGCCCTTCCGCTGGTGCGAAGATCCTGACTGTAGGGGTATCCCACTTTGGATAATGCAAAGCGGATCACCTTCTCCTGCATCTTATCGGCACCGGATTTTTCCACCACTTCATCAATCTCTGCGGCGGTAAATGTCGTGTTCCTAAGTCCTCCGCCATCGCCGGTAAACATACCCACAAATCCGCTTAACGCTTCTCCGACCTCTGCTATTGGGGATAAGATGCTAAATAAAAGTGCAATAATGATAAGTACCACTGCCGCAACCGTCGTAAAGATCGCTATATACGGAGCAACAATAGCAACAAGCTTTGCAAGCCACTTTTTTACATAGGTCATGGGATTTATGACCGTGGTAAATGTCTTTACCAGTCCGCTGTTCCCATCCTTTAAGGCATCACCCGTAACCTTATCCGTTACGATATCATTTGACATGTCCGCCTTGGCTTTAAGGAAATTGGCAACTGCAGTCTTTGTTGCAGCTTTCTTTGTCTCCTTGGATTTTTCCTTTTTTACCGCCTTTTCCTTGGATGTCATTTCAGATTTCCCGGAAGTGGCCTTTTCAGAGCCGGATGTCTTACCGGTATTTCCGTTATCCGTAAACTTATCCATTACCGGATTATCCGTTAATGTATTACCTGTTAACGCTTTATCCGTTACCGTATTATTCGTTACCGTTTTATCCGTTAAATCCGATTTACCCTGGTCCTGCTTTCCCCCAGTTTTAAGAGCTTCAAGAAGATCCTTATGTTGTTTTGCTTTGGTCTTATTCTTATCCGCCGAAAAACGGACAACCTTTTCTGCCGTCTTATCAAAGGAAGCTGCGGCAGCCTCTTCATCCTCGTGGGAAAATATCGCTGCCTCTTCCGATATGAATCGCTTCATGGAATCCGTAAAGCTTCCCTTTTTTGAAAAAACGACCGCACTACTGTTAAACTCCATAGCCACCTCCGTCTGTGTTTACGATCTTATAAATCTCACTTTCCGTGCTCATCTTCATATCAAAGGGAACTGCAACCGTACCCATTCGAAGAAGCCCGGTACCCTTGTCCGCGTTATCTACGAAATTAAACATTGCAGGACTGATGCTCGGCAGAAACTCCATGAGCTTATTCTTATCAAGTGTTGACTGTGAAAGCAGGGCAAAGTATTCCGTATTGGAAAGGATTGCCTGAAGCTTCCCACCGTTTTCATTGTTAAGAAGGTCCGTCATGTTCTGGGTAATACCATTTAGGATACCGCTCATCTTTCGAATCTCCTTCCAGAGCTTCAATACAAAGTTTGCTACCTGCTCCACACCCAAAAGCTCATGAAACTCATCGATATAAAGATGTGTCCATCTGCCTTTTGTGGCATTTGCCTTTATCTTGCTTCTAACCGTTTCCATCATGATCAACATGGATGTCACCTGCAGGTTTTCCTTAAGCCCGGATAAGTCAAATACGATAAAGCGGTTCTTAAGATCCACGTTTGTCCTGTGGTTGAAAAGGTTCAGTGATCCATTTACGAATATCTCCATGGCTGCCGCAAGATGAAGTCCGATATCAGACCCATAGTCTTTCAGCCCCTGATACACATCCTGCAATGTCGGAGAATATGCTTTTATCTGCTCCTCGTTCGAAAGATCCGTTGCCCCAAGAAGCCCTGTCACATCTGATTGCAAATATGCCGGAATCTCATACTCCGACTCTGTTTCATCAATGCCGTTTAAGCGCTTTCGCATGGAATAGTTTTCGGAATATACCTTTTCTATCACCTTGTCGATTACGCCCTGCTCCTCGGGAAGGATGTCCCTTCGGAGGCAGCTTGATAGCAGTGTTAGGATAAAATCCGCTTTCTCGGCAACGATCTCCTGTAGCCTTCCGTAGTCCACGCCTTCAAAATCCACGTCCATGGGATTTAGGTAAAACTCCTTTGCACTGTCAAAAGATATCACCGTGCCATCCACCACTTCTGCCAGATAACCGTACTCGGACTGGGGATCTATGATGATGATCTGATCTCCTTCATAATTTACAAACGTGCTTATGATCTCCGACTTGGAAAATACCGACTTACCGGAACCGGACTGACCTAATATCAGGCCATTATGGTTCTTTAAAAGCTTCTTGTCTGCAAAGATCACGTTCTGTGACAGCTGGTTGATGCCGTAATAGATACCGTTCTCGTCATTTAATTCCTGTGTCTTAAAAGGCATCAGCATTGCAAGGCAGGAACTTGAAAGATTAACCACTCTCTTAAACTCCTGCGCCCCTAAAGGAAGCACACTGTTAAGCGCCTCTTTTTGCTTACCAAAGCAGGTCTTAAGACGGATGGACTTTAAGGAAGCCGCATTCATAAGCTTCTCCTCAATCTGATCCATCTCATCCTTATTTCCCGTAAGGACAAATATCAGCATCGTACTGTTAAAGTAATGGTCATCATCCGTATCAAGTGCCTTGGAAAACGCATCCAGCTTTTCTTTTTCGTTAAGAAGTTTTGTGGACGCATCCGCCAGATAATCGTTGTTGTTCCGGTTTCTCTGCTTTTCGTTTTCGATCTTCATACCTACTGCCATGTACTTTCTTGCGATCTCCTGCTTAAAGCCTGAAATATCCAAAAGCTCATTTGCCACGGTCACAAAGCTGGTACAGTTGATCTTGGTAAGTGCCGATATAATGTCACTTTCAAGGCTCTTCGGATACTCGTCCACAAAATAAATCCTGCCCACCTGCCCGTTAATTGAAAAATCCTCATTCTCAAAACACACGGATACGGGGGATACGATATTAAGCCAGTCGTGCCTTGCCTTAAGCTCTTTTTCAAAGTTGAACTTATAGTGATGATTCATACCGGAATGCATCAGGTTAAAAAGAAGCTGCATTCTCTCATCAATACCGACACTTCGCATCACGGATCCCTGGATGACGTTTACACCGATACCGATAAATGCTGATCGAATCGCGCTTTCCATGGAAGCAAATGTGCTCTTTGCATCCGCCATATCCTCAGCCTTTATGGTCAGCGTCAGATAGATGGTCTGATAAAGTCCCTGCTTTGCATCGCTTACCTTGTCCGCTATCACCTTGTTATAGGATCTGCGAAGTCCGTCATACTTATCACCCTTTAATGGATAAAGCACCTTTTCATGAAAGGCCCGCTCATCCACATGCTCATTTGCCACCGTATAGGAAAACCTGCATGGGATCGCCTTTAGCACCTTTGAAAAGTTAATGATGATGCTCTTTTGCTCTTCATCCGTAACACCTGCAAAGTTGATATCGCTTAAGGCGTAAAGCTTTGAAAAACGCTTGCTCGGAAGTTCAAAGATTCCGCTATCATCAATGCTTACCACCGATATCACATCCTGTACGCTTTGAAGCTCTGCTACCCTTGGAGCGTCATTCTGCTTCGTCTGGTCGTATTTCGATTTTGGCATCTCCATCGCTCTCACCTCCCATCAGTGCCTCTGCCATGCCATAATTAACATTTCTCATCAAAGTCTCATTTATAAGACCAAGACTAAGATTGCTTTCGCATATCCTCTTTTGATTGTTAAAACTCGGAGTAATCAGAACCCCATATTTAAGAAAGAGCGAGACTAATGTCTCTTCCACAATCTGCCTTGCATCATCCGAATCACACAGAATCGTGATTGATAAGGATAGATTGATATATTCCTCAGACTCATTTACGGGAAGTCTTCTGTTATACTTCTTCTCCAGGTCTCTTTTAAAATCAAACTTCTCTTCTTCCGAAAGAGCATTCATGGTAATCGCAACATACATTGCACACCCAAGTCCTTTTAAATCTGAAGAAAGCCCGGGATCCATCTCCTCTGGAAATGCGATTGCTGTAAAGCTTTCGCCAAATAATCTTCCAACGGAAAATCCGCTTAAACTCTCCTTTGCTTCAAAAAAGCATTCCTTCTTCCAGTCCTTTTTTCCACGGACATATGAAGCATAAGAGAAGCGGATATCCCTATAGAAATTTGCTGCAATAAGGTTCATGGTCTCATCCAGGCTTAGCGCCCGAAGATTACATTCCCCGCTTAAAATCTTTTCATCTTCACTCATCTTCCGGCGCACATCCTCGTAAATCTCACCATCCTCCATAAGTGACAAATGGCAGGTTTCCCTGCCACTTTCATTTAGGGAAAAGGTGATGCGGATTTCTCCGGAAAGATCCTCTGCCGCACGAACCAGCCCCATATCTGCTCCATTAATTTCATAGACTTTCATCCAACGATCTCCGTTAAAGTGAAACACTCCTTCCGGGTCGAATGCGATAAGTCCCAACGTTTCTAAGGTTTTTCCACCTGTGGGGATGAGCATCTTGTTTGCAAGTTCGATACGGCGTTTTCTTTCTTTTGCCTGTCGTCTTTCTTCCTTGACGATGGCTCTTTCACCTTTTGTCATACGCCCTCCTTATGAATGATTGAACCAGTTGTTGATCAGGTTCGTAAGCTTGTTCTGGAAGTTCGGGAGCAATGTGCCGGTCGCGAAGATGTAAAGAAGTCCTGCGATACCTGCTGCCACTGCGATGATGATGAACATTACAATGAGCTGGTCACTTGCCTCTTTCTTCTCCATGAGCGCCATCTTTGCTCTCAAAACTGCCATGTTGAGCTTTGAAATTACTGTGTTCATGAACAACTTCTCCTTTCCAAAAATTATTTGAAGGTGTAGCTACAACTCTATTTTGCTGCCTTCACAATACATTTGGGTTGAAAAATCGCTCATTACTAAATCGCACAAAAAAAATCTCCGGAAAATTTATCATCTTCCGAAGATTTCTTGATTCAAATCGTTATGATGTTGTGGTTTTCGGGGTTTTAAGCTGAATGTCTTTTTCTTAATTTGTATGGTACCATTCCTACCCCCTAGCCCCCTTCCCATCTCCCAGGGGGAACTCATGAAAAAAGTTCTAAATCTTTTTTCCAACAAGAATACCCTTCTTGTTTTCTATCTCAATATGTCTCGTGAAATACTTTTCAACACCCTCCGTGTGATCAATAACTACCACTGTTTTTCCTTTTAGCCGAAGACCTTCTAAATACCTAATCATCTGTGTTATTTCTCGACGACTTAATCCCTTAAACGGTTCATCGATTCCAATAACCTCAGCCTTGCTATCTGCTGGTTTTAACACTTTGATTCGTATGTTTTCGCCTCCGGACAGTGAACTTGTCGGTTGACCTATCTTCAAATGTCCCAGTAACATTTCATCCGCTTGGACCAATTCTTTCGCAACGCTCTTCTCGTACTTCTCAAAATACTCGATGCCATCATGTATCGTCATTTTCCATATATCAAATATATTCTTGTCTCCAATCCGATACTTTTTGAGAATCTTGTTAAAGCCCGTTCCCTCACATTCCTGGCATTCAATGCGTGTTTTCAAATCCTTGTCGGTTCCAAATTCTTTGAAGCCAGATCCACCACATTCAGGACAGGCCCCATCATTTCCCGTAAGATTAGAAAACAACTTTTTATCCTTCTTAAACTGTTTGGCAAACATTTCAGATATCTTCTTTGAAAAATCCAATGCTGTAGCCACAGAAGAATTTGAATTGCCCATTAGCGGTTTCTGATTAACATACTCATACTTCTCAAAGAACTGAGGAAAATACTCTCGTAGGAGTGTCGATTTACCCACACCTGAATAGCCGGTAATAAGATTCATACAATCTTTTGCAATCTCAACATCTGTTCCAAGATAGTGATATGCATCATTTTCAACCTTGACATTTATTACTTCGTCTTCTACAGGCACTTCAAAATCGTCATCTGTTTTTTGTTCTTTCAGATACTTCTTTTCATCAATAATACTTCCACCTGCACTACCACTACCTTCACCAAGGGCTATAATATTCTTTGCCACCTTAACAAAACGGTCACTATGGTCAACAACCAAAAGTGTATGTCGATCTGATAAATCTACCACATTCTCAAAGATGCTGTCTTTTTCGCTACCAGAAAGACCTGCTAGCGGTTCATCAAGAACCACTAATAAATCGGATAATTGTGTGTTGAACACCTGCACCATTCTAAGTCTTTGAAGCTCTCCTCCTGAAAGAGAAGGGATTGTTCGATGTAAGTACAAGTGACCAAGGTTAAGCTCAATAGCCTTATCAATAAATCTTTCTAGTATCTCTAATGTAAAAACAATGCTTTTATCTTTATTGCTCTTAGATATCTTAGTAAGAACCTTCTTTAGCTCATCAAAAGGCGTCATCATAAAATCACCTATCGATAAACCGCAAAGCTTATATTGCTCTAGTTCTTTTGAATACTTCTTTCCTCCGCATTCAGGACATGGTTTATCTGAATAAAACTTATCCGAGATATTTTTGTTAGGAATCAACGGTTTATAGTTTTCATTAAAAACCCCATAATACTTTGTCTGACGGCTATGGCCAACCCCTCTAGATTCCTGATACCTACCGGAAAACTTTTCTTCACTTTCCCCGGAAAGAATTAAGCCCTTTTCCCTTTCCGTCAAATCTCTAAAGGTCTTACTTGAGTCGATGCCGTTTTTCTCGCAAAACCATTCGATAATATCACAATAAAAGCTCTTATAGACATTCCAACACTTTATTGGATTTTTCTTCAACGGAAGATCATAATTTATGATCTTATTCTTGTCCAGTTTGCTAACTGTCCCTATTCCATGACAATTCGGACATAGATTTCCCTCTTTGTTTAAAACAAAAATATCCTCTGTAAGACCTAAAGTAGAGGCAAATATATATCCAACACACCTATTAAGTCCGAAATATGTTCCTATCGTTGATCGGGTATTGTTGTTATGATTACTCTGTTTTATGGGAACAGCCGCAACCATATTATCAAATGACTTTATCTTATATGATGGTTCGGAAACATCGTCCGCAAACATTGACATATACTCATGCTGTCCAATTTGCGCAATAGTATCGTACGCTAGCGATGATTTCCCGCTACCGGAAGGTCCAACTATTAGATTAATGCTTTTCTTTTTTAAGCTGACATCAATACCCTTAAGGTTATTTGTTTCGATGCCAGATACATGAATATCATTACTTGCCAATTATCTTTTACTCTCCATTAAGATTCTATACAAATCACCTATCAAAAACTCTAACGTCTTCTTAGAATGCACACAGAACCTTTCATCCAAGTCATGAATAGTGTTACCATCTTTAAGATGCATAGCGTTAATCGGGCATCCGCCGCCACATATACCTAATGCAGGGCAATCCTGGCATTCATCTTTGTTTATAGGAGTGAGCTGTGACCATTCAATAAAGTCTTTATCCTTCGTTGCATCAAATCCTTCATCATCCACATTTGAAACGAAATACTGCTTATTATACAGGCATCCGTGACATATACCAACCCTACCACTCGGTGCTACAACAATCTGTCCACCTGCTGTTGCTGCACAATCAGAAAAATAGACCTGAGCTTTAGTAAACGCCTTAAGCTTTCTCATCATTCGATCTTCATAGATGCCTTTCTTACGTAACTCTATGAATTCATCTATAATAAACTGCGCAGCGGCCTCGTTATATTCCACCGGGACAACGAAGTTTTCGTCTGACATCATAATGTTAAATCCGAATGACTTTACTCCATACTCATCTATAAGCCTCAGTATGTTTTTTGTGTCCTTGACAGTTTCCTCACTTATTGTAACCGACAGAGATACTTCTATTCCCAGTCGCTTACACATATCAAGAGTCTTCAATATTTTGGGATAAACATTATTACCGGCGACGTCAATTCTGTTTGAATTCTCTTTTTCCGTAAAACCATCCACAGAAATAGCAATAGACACACCCAAATCCTTCAATTTGAGTGCTCTTTCTTCGGTAAGCAATAACCCGTTTGAAACCATTGACATTTCGAGATTTTTCACACACGGTTCTTTATCCCTCAAGCTATTGATCTTCTCCGCAACATGTACGAGAACATCATAGTTCATCAACGGCTCGCCACCATAGAAAATAATTGCAGGCTTATTATCCTCAAAATCCATCCCTGAAAGCTTGATTTGTCGAATAAAAAAGTCGACAGCTTTATCAGCCGTTTCCAGCGACATATTTTCAAGGTCAAAATTGCTACGCTTACAGTTATCGTTATTTCCAAGGAAACAGTACTTACAAGCCAGATTACATTGTTCGCTGGTAATAATATAGCAAACATTTATAGCCGGGGTTGGAATCTTTGTTTTAACAAATTCCAATACTTTCTTATCATCCTCTTCAGAATGATTCAGAATCTTATATTTTACAAGTTCATCCACCTCTGCCCTTATATTATCCGGTGCGTCATCATATTCATTGCAAAAAGGACTTACAAGCCATGCCTGCAAGTCCTTATATGTTTCTTTCTTAAGATACACCGGTTTCATCCTCAACGAATGGTATAATGCAACCGCCTCGCCAAGATCAAATAAATGTGCATACCTAGAAAGTCTTACCATTCTATGTCCTCCGAACCGGGGGTCTTACGGCATGAGCAAGCACATGTACACGAATTACATGCTACACAAGCACATCTAGCCATAGCGTTTGCCTCATCGCAAATCTCACCGAACATCTTCTCATATTCCACTGAAGTTGCACTCATTTTACATATCCTCCCATTCTACATCCGCAATTACTCCGCCAGAGCAGGAGCATTTGCAATTACACATACAGCCTGTACACTGAGACATGCATGTTGCCGTGCACTCTACTGTAGCCTGGCTGATATTACCCAACATAGTATCGTAAGCTTTTGAATCGTATTGAATCATGGTACCACCTCCCATTCAACATACAATATTACTACGTAAAAGGATACTACGATTCTTTATCAATGTCAACGCATACGAGGTATACGTATTATACAAATAAGAATAACACAATATATTGTAGTTAGCAACCATTGCAAAACCATATATAGATTATGGCAAAATGTGCAAAGGTAGCAAAAAGCCTTATTTTACGCCGTTTTGAAGCGCATGAACGTATACATCGTATAAAAGGTATTTTTTGTACCATTGTGCACTATGCCAAAAACATTGAGGCGAAGAAATATTACTCGTTTTTTGCCATTCAGTATTGTATAATATATCCACCTGTAAAGGTAAATAAAGGAAGGGGGAAATAATAGTATGATTAAACCAAGACCAATGTCACAGTGTCCGTATTGCCTTAAGGTATACGACGAATCAGAGTATGCTCTCTGCCCCTACTGCAATGGTGGCAACGGAAAGCATAAAAGAATTGTAATACAAAAGAAAAAGAAATAATTTGTTCTAACGAAAAGGATTGCGACATTAGCCGCAATCCTTTTTTCTAATTATAACTGCTTCTGTCAATGCTGGTATGGAACCATGTAAGCAGACTGTACTGACTGGTAAGCTTCTTTCTTGTGATATTGCCTGCAAAGTCCGTAACTATGATCTCGTAATAGCTTGCCGTCCTCTCGGATCGCTGGATCTCATAATACACATCATAGAAGCTGTGGGTGTTGCTATACCCGAAAGACGCCCTTGTACGGTCTGTCCAGATTGCTTCCCTGTTACTACCGGTAATGCGGTATAATGCCACACTCTTTAATCCGGAGCTGACATTTGGATTATTTACGCTTCGCCAGGTCTCATCATCAATATGCTGGTCGATGATATTATCCTGGCAGTATCCCGATACATAGGTTCCGTCCGGCAAAACGAATGTGATCTCCGTACCATCCACGCCTGGCTTTGTGATATCGTACTTGGTCGTAATATACGTGGTCGTGGTATGTCCCACGTTATCCGTTGCTCTAATTGTCCATGTATGGATTCCCTCATCACGGGGTTGCAGGGTGTACATGGCATTATGGGTTCCGTCTGCAACACATCTGCCCGTATCGCTTATGATCTCGATCCCTGCCAAATCCGATCCGGTATAGGTCGTGCCGTACAGATAATCCGTAGCCCTGACATTGATAACAGGAGCGATATTCGTCCATTCGGTATTGGTGGTCTCCATTCCGTAAAGCACCGGATTACTGTGATCCAGATATATGGTATCGGAAGTCCTTGTGGTAGTGTTTCCTTCCTTATCTTCCACAGTCAGACGATATTTGAACACGCCCTCATTTGTCTCGGTATAAGTCTTGGATATGGCAGACTTCTTTCCGCTGTAAGACCATGTTCTGACGGTGCTCCAACTTCTTGTCACATAAGAATACCGCTCCAGTTCAATATAAACGATACCGCTTCCTTCATCCTGTACGGTAAATCCGACTGTACCGTTTCCGGCACTCCAATAGTTCGGGATGGCATAAAACTCTGACAGGGAAGGAGCATCCTCATCCTTCCAGTGCGCCTTCATTGTAACCACACCGCCATCCTGATCATGCGTATAGGCACCGCCTGGCTTATAACGTCCGCCAATACTTGCAATCCAATATTTAAACGTCCATCCGGTTCTTGTCGGCTTTTTCGTCCTAAGCGTCAATGTCACGTCCTGCTTCTTTGTCTGATCAGCTGGAGCACCGGTTCCACCATTGGCATCATAATGAACAGTGTGCTTGGTAGGGCGAATCTTTTTAGCATCAATATAGGTCAAATATCCTCCAGACCTTCTCCAAATACCATTACCACCATCATAGTATCCCAGTTCATTAAGCTTTTCCTTTACATCCGAAACATCAAGATCATACCCCCCGTGTGAGTTCATGCTTGATATGGCGCTCTCCAGAGATGATCCCAGCTGAGGATTACTTGACGGGATATAAGTGTCATCCGACTCGCTGGAAAATGTATGGCTAGTACTGTTCCCAAAACTGTTAATGGGATTCTTACATTTTACTGTAAGCTCGATTGCATCATCACTGGAATTGTACTTGTAGTAAAAGGTGTATATGTTGGTTCCGCTTCCGCCACCGTCCGTACCGCCGGTATCATCAATATCATCCGCCAGCGCCGTGCTTGAAAACATAAATGCAAGCCCTATCACAAGCACAAGGCTTAAAAACATCTTTATGACTTTACGCATCAACTACCTCCTCTCCTTCCTTAGAATCCATAATCAAAACCGAAAGATACAGGCTCTTCGTGATAACCTGATCCCCTGCCTTGTATCTGACACTTGCCGAAAAGTATTCCGGAAGTCTGACCCCGCCGGTCTCATCCCCCAGCTGATAACAGACCTTGCTCTCCACTATCTCATCAACGACTTCACCCTCCAGCAGATAATCCGTCACATCATTTTTTTCGTTAAAGACATACAGGTTCTGCCCGGTCAGTTTGTTGGTATCCTCATCAAATGTGACATCATTAAAATCCTCTCCGAAGCCATATTGTTTTAGCAGACTCTCATACAGCTCCCTGCCGTTTTTCCCGGCGTATGAGATTCCGAATGCATCCTTAAAAGATAACTTCACACCTTCATCAATCTCTCCATCACTCTCCAAAAGCGCATCGTGATAATCCTTTGTATCATCTGTCTGATTCTTCAAATCAACATCCGAAACAATGTATCTGTCATACTCTGTTTCAAATCCACGTTCCGTTTCTATGGTGGTTCTCTCCACAAGTTCCACCACAAACTTGTCTGCATTTTCGTATTCCTTCCAAGCATCATCAGAGATAACTTCTACCTTTTCCTTTAAAATTGCAGGTTGAACGGAACCTTTCCCGTCTGTAACTTCATCTTTAACATGCTTGTCGATAACACAAACCCTAACAATTAACGCAAAAACAACTGTGATTGCTAAGACCACTAGAAACATCATAAAAATCGAATTATTCTTCATCGTAAGTTCCTCCTTCTGAACTAAGTAACGGCACAAACCGTCCATCTTGTACCAAACCAAATCTTTTAATATACGCATCTCTGCTTCTGTAATCCTCCATAGCCTGAGGCATATTCGCTGTGGCAAAGTATGCTTCATCCACTACACGCTTGTTTTCATCCAGACATTGAAGCGTAAAATACATATTTCCAATAAACGGTGCAGTTCCCGGCTGATACATAGGTATCTGCGGAATAAACCCCGTCGGCTGAATCTGCATGAGATTTTCTGAGGTCTTAGCCTGCTGCCCTTCATCCCTATCTTTAAGATGATTCTCATCCCTAAAGAACTGAATCTCCTCAATAAGATGTGACATGTCTTGTTTTGCTTTTTCATCTACGATATGATGCTCCACAATAAGCCTCAGATTATCCAAATAACCGCCTACTTCGTTTGAAATGATATCTTCAACTACTTCACGTTTACTCTTACTTTGAACCATGTCATAAGATGCCATGATCTCCATATACTGTTCTGCAATAGGCAGTGCCCTGTAATAATCCTTGTGCTTCTCAGCCTCCAGCCTCATAACCTCACTTACCAGTCTGTTGTAATACCTCTTAAAAGCGAGATATTCTGCTACTGTGAGCGTTGTTCCAATATGATTTTCAAAACACTTAGATACGAAATTGAAATACATCTGCATGCCAAGTTTTTCTTCCTCCGAAAAGGCGTGTAATTCAAATTCATCAGACAATATATCCGTAGTCATAAACTGCAGAAAATCATCCGTAATCTCTGTAAGTTCAATCAAGCTTCCATCCTTGTTGTCATAAATCTTATTCTTAAGATTCTTAGACAAGCCAAAGTAGACATTTTCACGCTTCTTTATAAGGCTGTAGCATTCAAAATCCTTACAAACCAATACTTCAGTTGGAGCAAGCGATTTCTCATAATAAGGAATCTCCTTACATCTTGTTCCTGCCCCTTCCTTTTCCGCATCCTTTAGCCGTTCATCAATTTCCCGCTTTTCCTTACCGGACGAAATAAACTTCTGAATACGCTCAGTAACTGTAACTTTTGTTTCAGAATCAACCTTCTTTTCTTTAGGCTTCTCCTGATTTACTCCTTCATCTGCGAAATCAAAATCCTTCTCAGGTAGCTCCAATGACTTCGGCATCCGCTCTATCTTCTGCTCAACATAAGAAATTACAGTCTGTAAAGCTTCAATGAATGCTTCATTCTTCTTCGCTGTCTTTTCGATACGCTCCTTCTGATAATCATCAGCTGTCAGCATATGTGTTTTTGAAAGCCTTAGGATATTAGTCGTTTTATCAATATTGGCTTTGCACTCCTTAATAAGATCCCGGTAACTCTTGGCATCAAATTCCGTAAGCTCCGCTTCAAGAAGAATCTTTAACTTTACATAGGCCACACTGCTTTTTGTAATATCTTCAATGTTTACTCCACCCTGCTTTGCAAAAATGCTGTTATAAGATTCAAGCTGCTTTTTTAGTTCACTCTCAGGCAGCCTATGTTGCATAATCAGAAGTGTTTCTGCTTCCTTGTTCGAATAAGCCTCTCCAGGAATTGCATTGATAATCTGCACCATCTCTGGAAGCAGCTGCCGTAAAATCGTTTGTTCTCTCATGTACTACCTCCCAAATATCAATCCTGCTATCATGGCAATAATGACTATGGAAAATCCCGGAACCACTGCTACGGAGCTATTCTTTGTAAGCTTCCTCTTTTTTATCAGAGCCTCAACAACCCCGATTAAAAACGATATGAATAGTGCCACAGCCATTCCGATTAGTTCTGCAACTATATAAAGTCCGATTCCACAATCCGGTCTTATCTGCGTCATGAAGGACATAAATACCACCCCATATAAAAGAAAGATATCGCTGTCTCCATCACCCCATATCCCGGTTATACGGAATAGCAGATAAGCCATAATATGAATTACAAGGATAATCCCTATCATCACGGCCTTTTCCGATGAAGCTACTCCAACCATCATCCAAAGCGGAATAAGTAAATAGCACGGAAATACATAAATCATTCGTTCTCTTAAATCCGTAGTCAGGCACATCAACATAAATGCTGCAGTAATTACCGCTGATACAATAAGTGCTATCTCCTGCATTATCATTTCTGCTCCTTTCTATACACTTCACTAAAAATAAGCTTGCCTGCCTTAGCATCCCATCCATCAATCTCCACAATCTCATCAATTGAGAATCGACTCATATGGATCAGCACAAACGGCATAGCTGAAAGCATTTCCTCTAACGTTTCCATTGGATAATCACTGACATACCTTGCACACTGCACAAGTCTTCTAACGCTTGTTCTGGCATCATTACTATGAATGGTCCCAAAAAATCTTGCTCCGGTACTCATGGCAGTGGTAAACACATGGAGTGCTTCTCCACCTTTAATCTCGCCAATAACGAAATTATCTATGTCCTGCAAAAGTCCAAGTCTAAGCTCATCTTCCAAAGTAAAATCCGTCACCACATCATTCTTACGAACCGTCATAGTGTGCTCGAACTGTATCTGAGGATGCACATTGGAATAAAGCTCATCTGACTCCTGAGAGACCAACACTGATTCATCAAAAGGAATCCAATCCAGCATGTTATTAAGAAGAGTTGACTTACCGGAGCCACCTCGACCGGATATTAAAAATCCATACCCAGAAAGAATCCTATCCTTCAAGTACTCCATAGCTGAATCATCCAACATCCCATTTTCCTTCAGATACTCCCAAGACAGCTTTTCCTTAGGCATCTTACGAATATGCAGGTTATTAATCTCGGTGGATGTTATGTAAGATAGTTGCACATCAATTCTTAAATAGAACTCATCCACGCCTTTTCTATCCGTGCAATGATTTAAGGCATATTCTTCCGTCTTTCCTAATCTGTGAATACGAAGGATTCTGTCATACCAGGTGCGATAATCCTCCTCAGAATAAAAGCTGATATCCGTCAAGTATCGCTGTCCATTTGCTTTCACAACAATATGGTCATAGGCTAAGATCTTGATATCAGACACTTCCTTTGAAAGAATCAATGGCGTCAGCACGTAATACCCAAATACCGCTTCGCAAAACATATCCAATAATTGTTTTCTGGTTGTCTCAGGCATATTAGGCTGTACTCTGCTTAAGTAATCACTTGCTCGGTTCATGATCATTAAAAAATCCTGCTCCGTTCCGGTGATACACTTGGTCACAAGTGCTGGATTCAAATCACATACATTCGCCTTTAAAGATAGAAAGAGCTTCGACAGTTCTTCCACCTGATAATTTGAATCCACATGATAAATGGCAGACTCATCTTTAAGCCTGCCATCACTTGCCGGCTTGTAATTTAATTGCATTTTTTCTCACCTCCTGTAATACATTTGGGGTGGAAAAATGCTCATTACTAAACTCGCCGTACATTTTCTATAATATTTTTTCTGGAAATCTCACATTTCTTAATGTGATACTCTGTCTGAATCTCGTGAATTCTTTTGTTAAACTCTTTCTCTGACATCGAGAGAGAAGATATATCCTCTCCTACATGTCCGGCCTTATCAATTACGGTAAGCACTGTTTCAACTGTTGGCTTTCCATCCTTCATGGCCGGTCTTGTTACAACCCTGATACTTACATCGCCCTTTTCAGGGATAATGTATTTCATATCACTCGCATAAATACCAAACTGCCTTGCTTCATATACCGCGTTACTATGCCCCACGGCATGAAAGAATGAAAAATTATCAGAAACGGTCTTTAGCTTTCCATTGTCTATAAAGCCTTTAATCGCTTTATATTGTGCATTTAATTCCTTATCCTGAGCCTTTAGGTATTCGTACTTTGTATTTAGTTCAAAAACCAGCTCTGCGACTTCATCAACACTCTTTCCATAGCCAACTTCAAGACGATGACAAAGCTCTTTATATTTCTCAAAGTCATCTTTAAATTCGCTATAGCCATATACATCATAAAGACAGGCACGAACCATGTACTGCTTCATTTCCTGATAGATGCCAATAATCGGCTTGTATTCCTTCATAAGACCACGAACCGCTTTACGTTCCTCAGAAATCTGTTGTCTATATTCGGTTATCTTCTTAAGAGCTGTACTAGACTGATCTGTACCGCCGGAATAATTTCTTACAAGCTTATACACATATCCTACGTTCTTAAGCTCATCAGCCATTTTCTGCATCTGCCAATTGTCCCATCTGGCTTCGCTCCACGGATTTCTGCCAAGGCGTAAAAGATGCACTACCTTAACCTTTTCTTCCTTTGTCATATCTTCATATGCCTTCATCTTCTTAGGCACTATATTGACCATCTCTTCTGGCATAACAGATGCATAATAATCACCTGCTACCACCGGTTTAAACGGATCATATTTTGAATCCAGCCTTTTCTTAATTGCTGATATAGAATAATTATCACCAAGTTGCCCACTTCGTAGTGCAAATGGCATCTCATCCAATTGAAGCGTAATGTTTCTTCCTACATTTACCGTAAGACCTTCATTTCTTAGATAGGCTACAAAAGCGTCAAATTCATCCGTTTGTTCAATTGCTATATCAACCAGATTTCTTAGCATTATCTTTCTTTGAGGAAAGGTCAGCGGATCCTTAGTTTTTTCCTTTCTCCAAGCCTCATTTGGTGTAAAGCCGTATTTCTCTGCAAGGTTATTAACTTCTACTTCCATGACCTGACGCATAAACATCTTGTCCATATGAATCTTCTTTCCGTCTAACCCCACCGTGTTAATAATGAAATGGATATGTAGATTCTCTGTATTTGTATGAACGGCATATACAACCTGATTATCAGGAAACACTTTCTCCATCAGCTCGTTTAATAGCTCCATCAATTTTCCTGCATTCCTTGGATCAGATTCAGAAGCATCGAGTGAAACTATTCCATGTGTCGCCACTCTGCCATCCAACTTTCCATAAAACTGTTTTACCTGCATCATTTCATCTGTTGCATGGCTAATATCAGATATGTGCCTACAGCCAACATAAAGGCCTGCTGCCGTTTTCACCTCATTCGTAACGTAAGTAAGCTCATTTCCCAGCTGGCTTTCACTTGTGATATTAAGTGGTATTCCCGTCTTTTCCGGGTTCTCAATATAATCAATCGAATCCGATATCTGTGAAGCAGCACTTCTTGTCCCGTTGCCGGCTTTCACATTCCATACCTTAACAACAATTCCTTTTGCCATAGGCTCCTCCTAAAAAAGGACCGCCCAAACGGACGGTCCCAACTGTTATGCCAGCTTTTCATACTGTGATAAAACCTGCATGGTAATATCTTCTCTTAAGGTCTGTGCCATAGGGAAACAAATATCTTTGTATTCGCCATTCTGGGTCTCTCTCGAAGGGAAACCTACAAAAAGCTGTCCATCATCCTTACGCTCCAAAACCCTGATTCCGCATACCACAAAATCTCCATCGAGTGTGATACTTCCATATGCCTTACAGCTATCCGAGGAATCAGCCTTTTTGAGTCGAACTTCTGTTACCTGCATAAAGCATTCCTCCTTATCTGCCCTTTCCGCGCTTCGGAGTAGGTTTTGCTTCGCTCGCGCCCTCTGTCTGGGTCGCTTCCTGTGAAGCCTCCTGGGCCTGATTCTGCTCCTGCGCCTGCTTTTCCACCTGAACCTTATATTCATCAAGAATTGCTCCTGTAATATGTGCATATAAATCCTTGCTAAGTGGGAAAGCTAAATCCTCATAGGTTCCATCCGCCTTTGCTCTGGAAGGGAAGGCCACAAAATTGTGGCCATTCTTATCCTCCATAACTCTTACCCCACGAACTGCAAATGCACCATCAAGTGCAAAGCTACCGATTGCCTTTACCGCATTGTCGGTATTGATTAAATTAAGTCTTACTTCTGATACCTGCATAACACTACCTCCTATCTGTGTGTATGACGAGGACGGCTACCCTCAGTTGCCGGTTCCACTGACAGGTTCTCTGCACCTGCAGCCTTCTTAAGTTCTTCCATCGTTGTATCCGCAAGAGATAAGGTTCTCTTGGCTGCATCAAAACGATATACATGATCTGAAAGCTGCTCTTCTTCAGAAACCTGAGTTCCATTGACCTCTCTTACCATCTCTGACAAAGCCTCCGGTGTTCCCATTTCCGTACTTACCGCAATTACTTCATGCACAGATGAAGGCAAAATATAAAGGTCAGTTCCAACCTTCTTAGAAAGCTCGGAAAGTGCATCCTCATAAAACATAGAAGCTGCTCCATTGACCTTTGCAGCATTAGAGATAACATACATCTGCTGTGTAGGAGGCATTTCCTCAAACATCACATCAGCCATCTCTGCAGGCATACCGTCTTTTCCAAACATCTCTCTCATGACTTCGTTCATGGACTGGATGGTAACCGGAAGAATCTCCTTGGTATTTGCCACTGCAAGCTCATGAAGTTCATCTGCGGTTACTCCCCACATAGCCATATGCTCATTGCGGATTGTGATAGTAGCAGTTCCTTCGCTGTCACGTCCGAGCATTACCTTATAGATCAAAGACAAGTCTTCTCTCTCATGATGAGGAACCTGCGAAAGCAACTTTGCGTTACGCTCTGTATTCACAGCAACCATAACCACATTGTTCTTTACAAAATCAAAATCCTGGAACTTCTCCGCAACGTTGCTAAATTCCTCCGGAGCTTTGATGTGTTCAACTACCGTATGAGTAATCTGATCTAACACCTCGTCTAAATCCTTACCCTCTTCGTACTGCTTAAAGTACCCATCGAGATAAATGTTCGGAGCAATGTTGCTATCCTCCGGAGTTACGGTAATCCCATGAAGCACAAGACCATTGTTCTTTTCAACTTCATGTGAGCGGATCTGTGCGCCCTGGTACTCTTCCGGTAATCTCTCCGGAATTGTCATCTTCACATAATCCTGAAATTCAGAAAAATTAAGCATGTTTCTTCTCCTTTCTATCCTTATTTTTCTTTGCAGCAATAAGTGTGTCGTATGCTAAAACTGCTGCTCTGTTGTTAGCATTCTTTTCGTAGTCAACGACTACATTCTTGTTGGTTACATAATCCATAAGTTTTTCCTCCTTATATTTTTTATTGGATTTGTTCCTACACATTACATTTGGGGTGGTTTTAAGCTCATTACTAAACCGATCTGAAAATTTATCTACTTTTTTTCTTAGGATGCACCTGCTCATTAGCTTCACCCTGAACTTCCATCTCTTGCTTTGTTTCATATTCAGCAAGTTTTTCATCAATCTTCGTTACCAAATCATTTGCCGTATTCTTTATAAGTTCCAGATTCTCCTTGAGTTCTGAAACTTCCCGATCTTTGCTCCAGCCGGTAATGTAACCAAAACTGTAATCACCGGTATCAAGCCCAAGCATCCCGGCAACCCAAAATGCTGTACTCTCTGCTTGAATTTCCTTGCTCTGCTTATCCCATTTGTCATCTTTACCGCCATGTCCATAAGTTGCATGAGATATTTCATGAAGCATCGTTTTTATTGTCTGTAACTCAGGCATTCCATCCTGAACTACAATCCTCATTTCTGTTGGAGAATAAAAACCATTCGCAGAACCCGGCACCTCTTCAAACGTGATAGGAACCGGACTGATTGAAATAAGAACCTCTTTTAGCTTTTCATAATCCTCAACTCCGCCCTCCAATCTGGAAGCCAGCGTCGGTAACGGTTCCCCTTCCGTCTGCGAAAGATCAAAGACATAGCAGGGACGAAATGATTTATATTCCCTCATTACTTTTTCTGTAGTCTGAGTCCCATCATCGTTTAATACAGGCTGATTCTTCTCATCAAACTTTGGTTCTTCTACCTCTACCTTCCCTTTTATAGGAGCAAAAATCATGATTCCAGATTCACCCTTTAATACATTCCTGTTAAACTCATTCCACTTTTTGTATCCGCATACGTAGCTTGCGTGCGGACATTGTGATGCAATAAGGATGCAGTTATTGATGCTGTAATTTGGAAACTTTGACATTACTGATATATACTCAGCCCATTTCCCACTCTCATAGATTTCCTTTGTTCCGTTCATCAGGCGTTCCTGAATCTCACTCATTTTTTCTTCACGGTTTGACTTATACTTTTTCACGCTTATCACCTCCTCCCAACTTCTGGTCCATTGGACCAGAAGTGATATTAAGTGCAGACCTTAAATCCTTAATAGCCTCATGCACATATAAAACATCTCCTGCATCCATACCTTCCTTTAGGCATATATGACGAAGGTGCAAATCTATATCTGAAAGCTTCGATATCAGATTCCTTTGTTTCACCACATCCGGAATTCTCTTTCTTTCTCCGGACATCAAATAACAAAAGAACTGCGACCTATTCATTCCAAGCTCATTCCTCAGCATGTCGAATTTCGCCACCTCTTCATCCGGCAAAGAAAGATGTACCTTTTTATTACTCATCTGCCTTCACCTCCGTCTCCGCAAAATCATTCATCGCCAAGCTCTCATCTATAGCAACATGAATATCCACATCGCCATCTGCTTCATGCACAAAACCAGGCACTTCTATTTGAGGCGTATTTAACTCACCGCCATCCTGAATCAACTTCTGGTCCATTGGACCAGAAGTAATCATCTGACATGCCATACATGTCGCATTCCCCTGGTCATACTTCAAAAGAAGATTTCTGAAGGCTCGTATCTCCTCCACCGGCACCAATTTGAAATGACACATTTTCCCGCGATATTTAGCCACAGCCTGCCAATCCCCACAAAGAAGTTCTTGCACTGTCCTGCGTTTGATATGTGCCTCACTCGCTGACATGGCCTGTTTCAAAAATGCTCGAATTGTTCTATAGTTCCTTTCTCCCGGTTGTTCCAGAATTCGAATAACGTAATTAGCATTAATGCCATAATCCCCTGCATATGTAAGAAGCTCCTCCATCTCAGGATCATCATGGAAATACCAAAGCGCATATGTAGAAAGCTTGGTCTGGTTATCCATCTCTTCATTTGCAAGTAAAAGTGCAATCGCATTCTCTCTGTCGGATTTTTGCTTTACATTCTCAGATTGTGGATTCGCCTCTTTCTTGCCAAAAAACTTTTTGTACACACCGCTATCCTTGAACTGATTACATACATGCTGGATAACGTTCTTTTCTGTAAGCTCTTTTTTCACTTCAACCTTTGTCTCATATAAGCTGGCAGATTCCCTTTTCACATCTTTGTCAACGCATTCATTAAAGATATCCCGTGCCAGCACTTCCACTGGATTAGAAACCAACGTTCCCGGAACCAATATCTTCTTATTCATTTCAGTAAAGATAGATTCGCAAAGAACCTGTTGTATCTTCTTCTGTAACCCAGCAATCTCCTCATCCTTCTTTTTCAAGTCTGTCTGTAGCTTTTTGTTCTTGTTATTCGCAACATTCAGTTTCTTGTTCATTTCTTCAAATTGGGGAGAGTTTGCCGATGTAACAGAGGGAATTGCATCTTCTGGTTTACCTTTCTTTTCAGCAATATAAACATCCAGATTTAATTGAGATATCACTGACATAAGCTCCTGCGCCAAACCTCCACAATCGAGACTAAACATGTCATCTTCAAAGGAGATGTACATCAATTTCCCCTCACGGGCTGTTTTTAGATGATCGGAGATTGTACTTGCTCCCTTCTTTTTTGACTGCAGGTATTTCGTAACATCCTGAGAACTGCGTTTTCCTTTTGATACATATGAATAGAAATCCATGTATGTATCCAGCGTGCCCAATAGTTTCCTTGTTCTACCCATGATTCTTTCCTCCCTTCGGGTAATCCTTTGTATTACATTTGGGGTGGTTTTGAGCTCATTACTAAATGGACATTAAAAAAGCAGGTATCAAAGAACACTTTCTTCAATACCTGCATCTTCGGATTATCTGAAATATATACCGTTTCGGATAATCTCTGCTTTAAAAATCATATTCATTTTTCTTGCTTATCAAACTAAGGGTTTCGATTAATCCGAGCCAGCAAAATCAACGGTTTCGGATATTCCACAGAAAATTCGGCTCTTCCGTGGGACATCCTATAGAGTGATTAACAGGATACGCCTAAAGTTACAACCCTTTAGGCAGAAATTTCCGTGCTCCTATGTCGCCCGCTTTATGGTATCCCTATCTAATCTCTCACAAACATTTTCTCTGATATCAGTCTGACATCAGCAAATGATATCACTTAGACATCACCCACTTCTGGTCCAATGGACCAGAAGCTAACAAACCATCTCCAATAATCTCTCATATGTTGACTGCAGGGACCCGTGGCTGTGCAAGAAGGCATAAAGAAAGGCCCCGACTCTCAAAGCAATTCGCCCTAAGAAATCGGAGCCTTCCGGCAGGAACAGCCTAGCACAGCTGTAACCTACAGTAAACATATTTAATTACTTTACCCTATAGAATAGAAACTAGTGTTAATACAATGCCTGCAGGAATTGTCAACATTAATAACAAGCAAGTTAAGCATCCACCTCCTGCTCCACCGGCATTACCACCCTTGGTACTACTCTGATGAATTTCATTTAACATATACAGATCAAATAACTCATCTTCTTCGTCATCTCCATCGGTAAAAATACCCATGCTTAATCCTCCAAATATCGAACCTTCTTACCATGCTTAATAGCATAATCAATCTCAGAACGTGTACTGTCGCCTATATAGCCACCGACATTGATTACAAATATTTCATCTGCCATGTCTATCTTTCGTTTATGCATATCATCCAGCATTTCTTTCGTCTTGGTGAATGTACCTTCATCCATCCCATCCCATACTTCCTGGTCTCCTGAATGGCCGAAGAGGCCCACACTGATGACAATGCTGCCCTCCAGTGTAAGCCTCTTCTGTGCCATCATAAATTCATCCTTAAAACGTGTGCTTCCACACAATGTGATAACTTTATATTTTCCTACCATACCTTTACCATTTATTGTAACCGCGACAACTTTGGTGAATGTAAAATATTAATCAAGAAATTTTATTAGTCTAAAATTGTCACTCCAGATTATCTTAATATCATCTTCTATTACCTTATTATCAAGATAAAAAGTAAAATTAACACCCCTTTTTCTACCAACTACTTTTTCTATTAACTTTTGTTCACAATCAGGTATTTGTACTGCTCGCTCAGAATAAGAATAATCTTCCTCTAATGAGTAATAATCTGTTCCTTTTCTGTTATACATTACATTTATACCATCCAAATGAATTTCAGCTATTCTATAATAGTCACCTTCATCAAACAAGAAATTATCACTATACGGCTGCAAGTATATAGAAAAATCAAGTTTTTTATCTGGTATATAAACTACAGCTTGCGAATATCCACTCACCTTAGAATAAATGAATTTTTTACACTCATCATATATAGGCTCGTACAGTTCCTCTATGATTTTCTTATATGATTCATGTGTTTTAAATTCAGACCTAAGCATCCCATCGCTATCAAAGAAAATCTCATACGCCATACCATTAAGTAAATGCTTAGAAAAATCTTTAGGATACTTCGATAACTTTGAATGCAAATCATCAAAATAATGCTGCACATCAAACGCCACCGCTGATGATTGATACATATTTCTGCCTAACACAAATATATCATCTGGTTCCTCGTCCTTTATTTCTTGTATTCCTCTTGATAACATACCAGGAATATCATTTTGATAATTATAGTCATGTGTTAAGGCTTTTTGAATTATTTGATAGCAAATACCATGTTTTATCGGCTCATAATCTCTATCAGCTAAAGCATGCTTACTATAACTTATGCCAGAACTGATTTCGGAAATATAATTAAATGAAAAATCTCCTAATAATGATGTATGCTCCCATGGAATTTGCTTTCCTTTTGTTTCCATATATACGGTATTTCTAACCCGCTTAAACATATCCTCTATTGTGATATTCTGAGTTTTTATATGTTTCAATAAAGCCTTAGTATAATAACCATGTCCACTTTCTTTATCTTCTTTTGCAGATTGTCCAGGTGAAGTGGCTAATGCAATTAGTGTGCCTTTTGGTGCCATTATAGGTGCAAATGTACTACTTTCTCCTCTAGTACCAGACATATACGTACGGCATGCATCAATAATCAGTATCTTAATCTTCACATCACTGCTATCAATATCATTAATAATTTCTTGCAACTTATAACCTGTATGTGAAATCGAAATATCATCTTCAAATTGAGTATCAGTACAAGCTATATAGTTTTCGCCCTTTACCTGAAACCCATGACCTGCATAAAAGAACACACAAACATCATACAGTTTTAGTTTTCTAGATAGATCTGACAATTTCTCAGACAATTCAAATCTATCAATATCCGTATATGTCTCTGTAATGAATCCCAGCGAATCCAATGCTACACTTAAATCATTTGCATCATTAACAGCACAATCAAGCTGCTGTTTAGGGTTATCATAATTGTCATTTCCTACTAAAAAAGCAATCTTATTCAATTATTCCACCCCTAACGCTTTAAATACCGCATCTTCTGCACTACTATACGGAATAATCTGGAATGCTGTCATCAAATCTGCCGGAATAGTTCCGTAATCTACCATAGATACAGCTGGAATCAGCACCTTCTTTGCTCCACAGTCAGCACATACCTGAAGAGTGCTTGCAAGATTATCTACTTTCATCAAAGTACCACTAATACTGATATCTCCAAGCACCACAAGAGAACTCTGCGCCGGTCTCTTAAGAGCGATCGAGCACAACGCAATCAATGTTGGCAATGCCAGGTCTTTGGTCATTCCTATACCCTGAAGATCCTGATAATTTACAATGTAATCACTGTTTGATGTACTTATAGCACCACTGATTCTATTTCCGTTTGCCTTCAGGTAGTTATAGGCTGTATCTACTGCTTCCTTACATGCCCTATCAGAGCCAAGGCCAGTACGTTCAAACTTACCATTGCCCGGAAGCATCTGTGATTCCAAACGGAATACGCCTATCATATCTGACTTCCCGTGAGATACAGTGTATACCTGACCAGGATTACACATTCCTTCAGGAATCAGTTTGCCACCACCTTGCTCAGGCACTGATACAAAGTGTTCTGACATGTCTTCCATATCAATATATGAGAAGTTCACATCATAAAACTCCATACCGCCAAGTTTCTTAAGCTGTTCCTTAACACGACGTCGCATCTCTAAGGAAATGATCAATACTTCCTCAACCTGCTCTTTTGTAAACTCTCCATCTGGATATAGCAGCTTAAGATAACCATCAACCATCCTGCGAACAGCGATAGTATCACGCTGGTTCAGGTTCTTTCCGAGTCTGAAATATTTATCTATAGCATCTCCATACTGATCTTTACGTAGCTCTCTTATAAAACCTGCAAGATAATCAGTAATAAAGCCATAATCATTAGTAAAATGCTCCGGTCTGAATTTAGGAATCTCCCAGCCAGGATTGTAGCAGTGCATACGATCAAGGAATGCTGTATCTGTTCCCATTTCAGGAGGGAACGGATCAAACAAACTTGATGTCTTTAATAGCACATCCACGCTCTGATTAATATTTCCTACGAAAACCATGGATGCAGAAGCAGCCTTTTCCTCTTTACCACGAGCGAAGGAACCGGATGCCATATAATCCTTCATTATCTGAATGCCGTCTTTATCCTTGAAGTTAATTCCTGCGACTTCATCAAAAGCCACAACATCCCAAAGACCAACAAGTCCCATGGTTCTGCGTCCCATATTGTAAAATAGGTTTGCAACTGTCGTCTGACCTCCGGAAACAAGGATACTGTTTGGAGAAATCTCTTTATACAGATGTGATTTACCTGTGCTACGAGGTCCCAGCTCACATAGATTAAAGTTATTCTCTACAAGAGGGATCATACGAGTGAGAAGCAACCACTTCTCACGGTAAGTAAGCTCATCTGGCTCCATACCTGTAGAACGAAGTAATATATCAAGCCACTCTTCCTTAGAAAACTGCTTTCTGCCTTCTTTAAGGCCATCCATATCAACATGTGGCATCTGAATAGGTGTCAATTTTCTGATGCTGATTGGAGTCGCATCTTTCTGCTTTGATTTCTTTGATCTAATCCTCTCGCCCTCAGAATCAACGATACCAAAATCGTCCATATCATCAGCACCATATTCAAGCTGAACAATACACCAAATACCACCACACAGCAGCCTATCATATGCCTCAGGATATTCTTCTGAGATAGGAATCCTTGTAAGACCAAGATTAGAGAACTCAGCCTCATAATAGTCATCCTTCATATTCAAGCTGACTGTAATCATATCAATGACAGTATGACTACCCTTTTGGCGAAGCTGTGACAATACTTTCTGAGCCTCGTCAGGACGCACATAATTATTGGACAAAATGCTCTTTACTGTCTCGACACCCTTATTGATAATTTCATCATCGTCAGAGTTACAGTACTGTCCTAGCAAATACTCCAATACATAAATTGGTACGTTAGCACCTTCCTTTATGTGCTTAGTCAGATCTTTACGGACAATCTTGCCATCAAAGAACTGTCGAAGCTTTTTATCAATTACTTCTCTGTCAGAGGCCTTATTGCCCTCGGATTTACCGATACTTGTCTTATCTTCACTTTCAACTTCTTCACTTGTACCGAAAGGGTAATTCATATCATCCATTGTTATCTCCTGAACACTTTATTCTTTCCATTCAATCTTTATCACTGGTTCATCAACACAAGTTCCCTCATATCCGTCACCAACCATTTGGTAATTCATTTGAACTCTAATAAGGTCATGCTTTTGAAAGCACACTACATAATCTAGTACATCATCAAATGAATATCTATTTCTGATAGATTCTACTTGATCATATACAGCTGAAGCCATGTCAAATGACGTTGAAGTTTGGCACACAAACAATTGCTCTTTTATTACTTCCTTGAATTCTTTTGTAAATTTGGTTTCACTCAACTGCTTTTTAAAACTAAAACCTTTTGCTGCACTTTTTGTACTTGGAATCAGTCGATTGTTTTCCGAATCAATATGCGATTTTCTTTTTCCAAAGTGCTTTGTCAATAAATCATTTTCCTGAAGAACCTGGTAGAATTCCAACAAAAACTCATCTAGTACTTGAAAATCTTGATCTGATAAAAAATTATCGTTAAAAGCAAAATGTGTTTCTTCATTTCTTAACCGTTCAAGTAGTTTCTTTCCTCCACGACTATTAAGCGCATCTCTATGTTTGCTAGAAGCAAATATTTTATTAAATACCAAATCACTATAATCACAGGAACGGAGTTTTTTAAATTCTTCCTCGGATAAACCCTCAAAAAAATCATTTAAATTGTCTGCACTATAATAACGTTTTGCAAATGATGCCTGCGAATCACTATCTTTTACAGTTGCTACAGTAAAGTTATTATCAAAAATCATTTTTTGTTTGCTATACAACTCAACAGCATTATGAAGAGATGTAACAAAATTTTTCTTGTTTTGTACTGTATCCCTACCATCTAGTAGCAAATCCCTATAAACTAGTGCTGCTCTCCAAGCCAACTCTGCATTTTCAGTTAATATTCCTCTTTTCATATTTTAACCAAAGAATCCAAAATCATCTGCCGCAAAAGCAATATCAATCTGGAATTCTATTCTTTCCGGAAGGTCTGTACTACCCTCCTGCTCTATTACAAGATAATATGTCTCCTTACTGTCATACGCCTGAGACTTCAGGTTAAACATGCATCTGAATGTTCTTTCCTGAGCGCTATCGCCACGCTTATCTGCAATAATTTTTTGTACATCACTAATCTTCTTACCAGATGCATCCACAAAGTAAACATCATAATTTGCAGGCTCCCTGTTATCGCCTACTGCATCCTTCTGATAAAAATTCAGAGAGAAGATATTGTTACTTACCTTATGATTTGCTGATAAAAGCTCAACCTTAACAGGCTTCGTATCATATTTCTCTTTATTTCTGATGTATTCCTTAGAGCTGTTACGTAAATGCTTGTACTCTATAAGTGGAACACACATCTCCTGTAAGCTGATACCGCCATGAACAAAATTCATACCGGAGCCAGCACTGGTCTTAATACGAATGATATCTCTTGGTGCATAGCCTTCATATTCATCATTGCCGTAATTAAGCTTAACTGGAACAAGATACTCTGGATCTGCTCCCTTTTTAAGTAAAGCAAATCTTCGTCCATACTCAGCAATACGATTAACAAAATCAGATTTTTCTGTTTTTGTTTCCTCTGTCAGTGGACTGTAGTTATATAAGAATCCGTGATCCGCGGTAATAAAGATATTTACACCACTAAAATCATTAACAATAATCTTCACGATATTCTTAAGCTCATCTATGGTTTCATCACAAGCAATGAATACCTTTTCTTCTGAAGTATGACTGGTCTCATCAATGGTATCATGATAGATATAGACTACTTCCTTACCTTTCACCAGTTCAGAGCGTTCCGCTCTCTTCATGGAAACGAGATCCTTTGCCTTAATTACGGCACTATTCTCATTTGCTTGTTTCAGAAGCTGCTCCCTGTATGTACTGTCCGTAGACTGTCCATCGGCAAGTACCTTAAAGGCTTTGCTATCATCTTTATATTCAATTGACATTGCTGTATGAGGAAGTAATGCAGCCATACCAAACTTGGTAATAGTTGGGAAAACGCCCTGCATTCCAGACAGAGTCACCTTACTCTGCATCTCACGGCTAAGCTGTTCCTTTAATGATGAAGCGACCTCATAACGCATTGCATCAGAAATGATTACATATACTTTGTTATCAGCGTTCTTAATCTTTCTGCTGTAAAAATCTTCCTGACGGGGAATGCCATCTATATATCCTAAATCTCTTAGATTATCAGATATAGCATCAGTCCAATTCTTTCCAAGTTCACCGAGGAACCACTGTGTATATAAACCTTCAACCTTATCGCAAACACCGGCAAAAAGATCATGGAGCGCTGAAACATAAGACTTCTTACTATTCTCATAATTCATATGAAACTGACGATAATAAGTGTCCATCTTATAGTATTCGTTGGTATACTCATCCCATATCTTCTTAGGCTCAACAGTATGGAATCCTGTTGCATGCTCTTTGTAAAACTCATGCATCTTTGCTAGAGCTACAATTCCGGCATAGTAATCCTTGTACTCTGAGAACCACGCAGCCGTTCTTCTCTTCTCAGCAATTTCCAAAATCTGATCTGAGTTGATAATATGATTACCAATATCTGTCATCAGTTTTTTAAGGATAATCTGATCTATACATGGATATACTTCTGTGTCGGCAAGAGCTTCTACAGTCTGCTTTTCAAGACGATTCTCCATGTGCATCTCTTCTTCAACATTCTGAGCAATCTCAACATACTTGTCAGAATCTTCACTATGAATCCAGTCAGAAACAAGATCATAACAATATGCCTCATGCGGTGTAGAAATATATGCGTCAAGTCCATCGAATACTTCCGGCTGTAAAGTTCTCGTTCCTGCAGTAGATAGGATGTGAGCTGCAAGTCTGTTAAAACTCCGGTCAACGTCTGTATAACCGGTGAAGCTTCCTACCATGCCCCAGAAAAGCTCTGTGGCATCATATTTAACAAATTCCTGATAGATCACATTGTCATTCATATTAAGTCCATGACTAAGTACAGACTTAATGATAGATACAATATCTGTCTTCTGTGATTCACCAAGAGATGCCATAATAGCAAGCTGAAGCTTAGGCGCACTATCAATGTTATCCATGCGCTTTATAACATCTTCGCGGCGGCTCTTTGCATTGAGGTATTTACTATATCTTTTAACCTGATTACGGAGAGCAACCGTCTGCGGTATTCCCATTTCGTCCATCCAGATAGCCGTGAGATCTGCTCTGAATTCCTCACTATACAACTCCACATCTATAAGCCAGTCTTCTTCCGGCTCATCATATGAAAGCGGATTGTATATAAGAAAACTCTCTGCAGGTTCATCCACAGCTATCTGTTTTTTTATCTGGAAATTATTGGTTCCAGTAAGCGTAAGAACTTTAGCTCCTGAAATTTCAATATCATGAATCTGCTCGGCAAATTCCTGTTCCTCGTCATACCAAACAACGATACGGCGCTTATAAAACTCTGGAAGGGGAGCCATAAATCGCTTATTTAATTCTTGAGTTATTGTTCCTAAATCCATATTTCACCTTTGTAAAGATCTTAATTCTTGTCAGTTCGCTTTTTTATATAAAAGAATGGTACTGTACCATTATCAAGAGCTTTAATCTCGTTTCCGTTCATTAGTACATATTCTTTTAGAAATTCTTCTTTTGAGATTTCCTCCATTTGTGTTACTCTAAACCAATTAACGCCATAAATCATTACGTTCTCGTAATACTTTGGATAAACACTTCCATTGAGTATTTTTTCTCCAAGCTTAGCTTTAATTAGTCTTCCTCCATTTCCCTTACATTCCTTAATGAAAATGTAATTCTTAGAGTAATCATCTCTCGTAAGCCCCTTTTTACCAAAGCGAGCAAAATCAACAAAACCGTTTTCCTCGATTATTTTTTGATGTTGCATAAGGAAATCCACACCAGGCATATACCCCAATTTAATAACTATATATTGTTCCATAATAATTCCACCTTATTTTAGTTTTGCTAAAACATCTGCAAATTTTTGATAGTTATTGGTCACACCATCATTCAAGTCCAACGTAATCATTTGATCTGCTAAATGGTGTATCTTTTCTTCATATTTGTATATTTCATCATTTTGCAGTTTTAACTTTTCCAACTGTTTATTTAAACGCACTTTCTCGGAGCCAGTACTGTTGCTAATTCGTCCTGTTATCTCCTCAATGGCTGTTCTATACCTTGATTGTTGCTCGTGAACATAATCTGTTCGTATTCTAGCTATTGTGTCCGAGCGATATCTGTGTATATATATCAAGCATTTAAAACTATTCTCTTTTCCAGAATCAAACAACCAATATATTGGTCGTTTCTGATACTGTTTCACATGGAAAGAATAAAAATCATTTAAAAAGTATTTCCTAATTACGTCTCTTGCTTGGCCACCTCCGCCTAATGATTCAGCAATATAATTCAAATTAATCTCTAAATCTTGCTCTCCAAACACATATTTAACAAAATCAACAAACTTACCAACTATATCATCTTCGAAGTATTCATCATCACATATTGGTATTATGTTATCTACATCTGCTGAGAAATCATCATAAGCGCTAGTATTAAACTCCCCTCCAGCATATACTATGCCATCATGCTTTAACGAATATCTTCCAAACATACATCCTACAGCATAAGAAATAAACAACTGTATATCTCTTTCCCTGTCAGCCTTCCTTATAGAAATATACTTAGCTGGAATAGACTCATCGATTTCATTTTGTAAACCATATATATTTACAAACGCCTTATTGTTCTCGCATTCATATTCATGTACTCTTTTAAACCTCTCTTCCGTCTTATCCTTCCAGTTATTAAAAGCATCTTCAATAAAGCCTGTCGTTTTACATTCAATTAGTGGATTCTTTTTAAAATCCCATGATATCTCAAATGAATCCCAGTCTTCTTTACTCAATTCTATACACTTATTAACGTTATCTTCGATTTGTTTTTTATATTCTTCACTATTAATAACAGGAATATTCGCTATATCTCCACACTGATAATTAATTGTAGGTGCTACCACTTTTAGAATTTCAGTCGTCACCATTGAATTGCATAATCCCAGCAAATATTTTAAGTCGGTGCTTGAAAAGCAGCTCATTCCAGCAACATCAAATAGATGACCTATAGGTTTGTATCTAAAAGCTGCCATTCCGGAAGAAACCAGTGACCAACTAAAACACTCTCTAAAGTAATAATCCGGATTACGAAGGACTGCCTTTTTATTATTTTTTAAATCCCTTCCATCATCATACCAATCTACTACATAATCATTATTTCCATACCATTTACGATATTCCCCGCCTTTATTGTATGGGAACCACTTTTTGCCACATTTTTTAGCTTCTTCATGACTCTTGGTATTAAAACTAATATCCGAATAGTTTACTTCAAACCATTCTCTTAGATATTTCTTATTATTTGCTGTCGCAATCCCTTGTTTCGAATCTGCCATTTTTCCCAAAGAAACTCCACTTTTAAATACATTTAAAAATGCGTCACTTAACCAATATGCTATTAATTCTCCTGGAATATCAGCAAAATTATTAACAGAAATATAGGCAAGGCGATTTCCTCTCACAGGGAATTCATTCGGCTCATCATTTTCATTTATATTTGCATTCAAAATCTGATTATAAGCTCCTTTATAACCTGATATTTTCGCATTACAAATAACAGTTACTGCTGTTCCAAATGCTATATGCATAACCATATTATCCATATGCATTAAGCTGGTAATTGTATAATCTCTGATGATTCTTTTTCTGAATTTTTCAAAGCTAGCTAAAAACATCCAAGATTGCATTGTTACAAGAGAACTAAACCCATGCGAAATAACCATATGCGTACATCTATCCATAAAGACTGAAAACAGATCAGTTTTACTGTCAGGATAATTATTTTTTACATATGTAGCTAAATGAGAATTCATGCCACTATTTCCCATATATGGCGGATTAGTTATTACAATATGATACTTTTGTGAAAGCATCCACGCTATTGTTATAACAGGTTCTAAATAATTCTTAATTGGTTCTGCATATATGCTTATTTCATTTTTTTTCTTTTCCAGCTCATCAAACAAAATAGAAAAATCAATGCTATTATCAAATTCTATGATAGCTCCAAGATTCTTAGCATCTTTCAGCTTTTCAACTATCATATGCATCGATTCCTTAATACACATATTGTTTCCTACAAAATAATCCATTGTTGCGGTATCAACTAAAGCACTATCCCCAATAGCATAAATATGAGGCTGTGGAATATCTAATTTTCCGTCAGTACCTTTTCTTCTTAAAAATCTTCTGTCGTATTCAGTTGCCTTCATCATGACAGAAAAATAAGCTAACTGAGCCGCTCTGTCATCTATATCCAATCCCCAAATATTGTTTTGTACTATTTTTCTTGTTGCTTCCGAAGATGATACTCCATACTCTTCATATATTTTTATTAAAACATCAAAAATATATGCCAAAATATGTCCTGATCCACAACATGGGTCGATACATTTTATGTCTTCCGGTTTAATGTCTTTCCTTTCCTTATAAATAGATTCAAGTTGATTTACTACATCTTCATCCTGATTAATCTCATCCATGTAATATTTCCACTCAGATTTGCACGAAGAATCTGGATGCCCCTCAATCCACATTCTTCCCAATGAGTTTTCTACCATATAGCGAACAATCCAATCAGGCGTGAATAATTGAGTTGCTGCAGGTATCTTCTCCTTTTCAATCTTTATGTTTTTCTTAAGGTTGGTGAACACCTCGTCTTTCAATTCCGTATTGTAATATTGATATAACCACCCTATTATCTGTACCTGTCCCTGCTCAACCCCTTTTGAATCTTTGGCATGAACATCCCAATTATTTTCAGGAATAATTGAAATCATTTGCTCAATTACACTACCTTCTCTCAAAACATTATCCGGAAAAAGTAACTCTGTATAATCTGCTATTTTCTGAAACATTCCCGGCAAGACCTTACTGAGATCGTTGCACTGAGTTATAAGAAGATACTTATAAAGCTCATCATTCTCATTGTTATTCTTCATCTCATAGACCTTATCCATATCAAGTCCATCAAGTTCAAGATGAATAGCCTCAGCAAGAATCTGAGGCTTAAAGTTATTATTATCGTCAGTAAATACGCGGATATGTGAAGGAAGATATCCATTAACTTCCATAAATCTGAGTGCGATAAATCTATTAAACCAGGTATAGGCAACTTCTTCCATAACCTGATCAAAGCCCTTCTGCTTTACCTGCTCAATCAACGCCTTACGCTGTTTTATCTCTGCATCAGAAAGAAGTACACCATTAACACTGGATGCACTTGCATCCGCTTCTGCTGTAATATCATATTTCTCTGCTCGCTGACTTACTCTTGTAATCAGCTCTGTTCTTGCCCATACTGCATATTTCTTAATCGCATTCTTATCCATGGCGCTTATCTCCTAAATCACATTTTATTAGTTAATCTTAATTCCATCAGAACCCTGAAGATACTGTTTCATCTGCTTTCTGATATTCTCAACATAGGCATCAATCTCTTCATCTGAAGTCAAAGTCTTTGCAGGGAAGAGTTGTTGTCTTGCTACAGGCTTAATAATCTTCTTCACCACTGGTTTCGGAGGGTCAGAAGGATTTATTGGCTTCACAGGTGTTACAGGTGGTGCAATCAATACCTCAATCTTTTCCAGTGCATCGTCTCTGTAGTTCCATAACTGTACTGAAAAGCCTTCCAAAAGAGCCAAGCTCTTTGTCTCGTCAATTCTTTCTTTCTGCTGTGTGTAATAATTATCGGCTTTTTCAGAAACCTGTTTGCCTTCATCGTGTGCATATGCCTTCTCATGAATAGCTCCAAGGCATTCTACAACAATATCTTTTAGTCCTGCTCTCTTTTCATCAAGCATCTGATTATGTGAATTCATAACCTTAGCCTTCAATTCATTGAGTTCTGGTATTCTCTTATAATTAAAAGGCTTGCCATCAATGATATGTGTAATCAGACGCATCTGATTCAAAGCATCATTTGCTTCCTGATCCTTAGCAATATAATCAAGGTCGTTCTTCAAATCTTCAACATACTTTGCAGCATCATCAAATACAGTCACCTGATTCTTGAAAAAACTCTCTACATTAGCCAAATGATCCTTAGCATCATAAAGCGCATCTTCTCTTGCCACTAATCTGTCTATCAGGGCAATGTTGTCACTCCTCTGTGAAAGAACGTCCGCTACAGTTCTGCTTGCTTCTCTCACAAGATTCTGATCTGGATACTTATGTCCATCATATTTCTTATTCAAATCATCATAGTGAGCCTGTAGTTTACTCAACTCATCTATAATGAACTGAACAAGTCCGTCCTCATCAGCAGGTACATCCATAACCTCCAGATAGTCACGAAGGAACTCTCTTGCTTCTTTCATCTGTGAAGCTTTAACTACATGACGCTTACTAATGACAGTCTTGCCAATCTCACTCTTTTTACGAAGCATATCCGGAAGTTTTGAATCACTTGGCTGAATAGTCATGCCGGAGTATTTGATAGTAACTTTCTGCTCGTAAATCAAAAGAGCAACTACCGCTGCAATATCAATCTCTCTCCATCCACTTGGAATCCCCTGATATCTTGATTGAATATCCGCCATGGATGTAGGAAGATTCTTCATTTCCTGCATTTCAAGGAACTCTTCAATCTTTGCTGCAGCTCCACTGTTTGGACTCATGCCAGGCATTGAAGGATTAGCTCCGGTAAGAATCTCAACAATATCTGCATCGCTATCTGCATGTTTTCCAACAAGATCCAAATCAAAATAAACATGAGTAACAAGATACTCCAATGCCTGATCAAGTTTGCTCTTAGCATCGCCACCTTTGATTTCAATATGCTCTCCGTCAACATAGAAATCAGCGTCAACTATAGCTGCTCTAATCTGATCAAGTGCATCATTCTCATACTTGGTAGCCTCGTCCTGTTGGTTACGGATAATATCCTGAACAGATTTAGGAAGCTGAGCTACGTTTCTGGTCTTAACATACTTTCTAATCTTTAGCGCATTTTCAATAGACTCATAGTACTTGCTGTCACCAAGAACTACGATAGCCTGGTTTTTAGAAAATGCTTGAAGTTTTAAAGGTGCCTTCTCTGTATCATCTGTTGCAACAGACATAATGTTCAGCTTCATTCCACCAGTTACAGAACCAATGGCTGTTCCATCGACATATTGATCATAAGAGAAGTCATAAATTTCATAACGGAACTTTTTCTTATCATAGATATCACCAAATACCAGATGACCTATTCTCTCCGTTATCTGGGCTGTATCTACTGAAGTGTCCTTAATTTCTCTTGCGATATCCTGCTCTTCATCTGTAAGGAAACTATATGTATTACCGGATCTTCCGATATAGTTCTGATTCAGAAGTCTATCGAGTGAAGCGCTAACTTCTTTACGCATGTTAATCTTATCCATACGGATATCATCAGCCATAAGGATGACAATTGTATCCAATGTGGATTTAATATCATTATCAAGATAGCGTATAAGATACAGAAGTTTTAATACATTTACATCCTGTGGTTCAATACCTCTCTTCTCATCCGCAGCTCTCTCACATCTCTCGATAACTCTTCTGATTGCTCCATCAAGGAATGTGTGAACAGTATCATAGAAAAGATAGAAAGGAGCCAGTGCATATTCATCCTTACCTTCAATCTTCTGTGCTGCTTCCTGGAATCCCGAAAGCATGGAACGCTCACCGCCTGATAAATGCTTACCGGCATTTCCATGTTTTCTTATTTCGGAGAATACTTTCTGCATCAGAATGAATTGATAAGGTACAAACGGGAAGTTTCTTACGAAATCCCCATCTGTCTCATATCCTCTGATATCAAGAAGCGCATCATCTTTATTAAACTGAAGCAAGTTACGAAGTACAGAATCATTAGCGTTATATACTTCTGTCAGCTTCTTTTCTGCATCACTGTTCTTAGCAAGAATTCTCTTCTGAATAACTTCATCAGCAGATGATGAAGAAAGCGAAAGTCTTGTCTTGAAACGTGCCTGAATTCTTGAAAATTCATCCTGACGAGTCTTAATGATTTCATCAAGAGCTTCCTGTCCGGTGCAGACAACCCATACTTTTCCTTCACACTCAGAACCAATCTTCTCTACGAGTGACTGAAGATTAATAAGGTGGTCTGTGTTAGAACCGATATACTGCCCAACCTCATCAATCATGAACAGAAGACGGAAGTTCTCTGGCTTACTATTTACATATTCTTTAATCTCAGATACGAGCTGCGCAATAGACATCTCGATTGTCTCTGTTCCATTGAACCAGTTACGAGCAGACTCTTCGCTCATACCAAGAACTTCTTCTAGAGTTGCTACAATGTCATCCTCAAAGAAAGCAAACGCATCACGTGTGCTAAGCCAAGGCTCGCCGTTTTTCTCTTCAAAGACTTTACGGAACTGCTCAGTCTTTCCCTGCTTTTCGATAAACTGCTCCAGCTTTGCAACCTTCAGATCTTCTCCATAGAAACCAAGGTAGTTGTAGAACATCTTGGCAAACACACGAAGCACTGCTGTTGCATCCTTGTTGATAGATCCCTCGATATCAATGTTGAAAAGGATTGTATCTGTCTCTCCCTTTGTAGCTTTGTCGATAAGCATAAAAGTAGCAGGATCGTCATCAAATTTATTTCGGAATCTCTCGACAGTTTTAACTCCATCCACTTCCTTATTGGCAAGGATATATGACAGAATCTTCAGGAAGTGAGATTTACCACTTCCAAAGAAACCCGATATCCATACACCGATATCGGCTGTCTTCTCATCAAATGATTCCCCATAATTATTGAAAAAGGTAATGAAGTGTTTCTTCAGTTCCTTTGTGATTACATACTCATTTAATTCCTGAATCAGGACATCATTAGCGTCCTGATCTACTTTTACAACGCCATTGATTTTACGATCAATGTCATCCTTAAACATCTGTTGAATCTGCATTATGTACCCTCCTTTAAATTGCATTAAAGGCTCTGTAATAGCCATTAGGTGTAAGCTTATTAAATAATTTCAGTTCTCTTCCGTTAAATGTACCCGGGTACATAACCAAGATCGGTATATCCGGTACTTCCGGTTGAATTGCCTCCAGCAAATCATGAACTCTAGCAAATGGGAATACCTCGCCAACACCTGTCAGCAGAAGTACATCTCCGAGTTCCTGTGTTTCCGGTTTTATCTTTTCTACAAATACTTTGTTGTTAGCAAATTTTATGATCTGATCTTTAAGGTATTTCTTGCCCTTCTTCTCTTCCATTGAAGCGGCTGCTTTTGTAATCCTCTTCTCATCACATATCTCCAGGAGAACCTTATACAAATTCTTCTCAATCACATGAGATGTAAGAGACTGATCTGATATCAGCTGCTCAGTGAAATATCTCACTGCCATCTCATCTGCCGGATCATAGCAGAAGATATGTATATTCACTTCGTTGCTTAGTCCATTTCCCTTAAGGAAATCATCTTCTTGAATTCTTGCTTTTAATTTATCCAAGCGTTCTAAAACATCGCTCATTTTCATTCTCCTAAACTATCTATTTAGTAAAAACAATTGAATGCAGGCAAAGCTACATCATTTCCATCAGCTCGTATCGCATTATCTACTTCAGAGCAGATCATAACTGGATTAAGTTTGGTTGCTCTTGGGCTATCTATATATTCATTCTCTACCAGAATCTTATTGAGCACCTGCTTAATCTTATTTATTGTTGCGTCACTCCAAGCAGCAACTTCATCATCCTGTTCCTGCAAGCGCATGAAGAAAACATTTAAATCCATCCTGCTGTAAGATAAATCCTGATCTCTAAATTTTGCACCAATTACAGTAATCATGAAATCCCATACAAGACGGTATTGCTTCATCATGGCATAAAGGCATGCCTGTTTTGATACTTCCATCGGACTATGAGCTATGACTCCAACCAATGTCATATCATCTAGTCCATGTAGTCGTTTCAGACACACACTTACTATGTTCTTAATCATTCGTTCTGTAGGGAACTGAAACAAGTTTTCTTCAACAACTCGATTCACTATTTCTTCATCTGAAAGTGATTCGTCTGCCATAAGCTTGGCAACTGTTTTCGTCTCATGATAAAGAAACTGCTCTCTTGTCAGTCCTCCACATCCTTTATAATCACCCAAGCCCGTCACCTTCTTTTTCTTTTTTCTCGTAATGAATCAAATCACCAAAATCGCAATCGAGTTTGTCACAAATTTTCTCCAAAACTAACATTGATACTGGCTCACCTTTACTCATTTTGGCAATTGTACCGCTGCTGAGTTTTACCTCATTCATCAAATCTGTTTTGTTCATGTTGTTGTCGATTAGTAATTTCCATAATCCGTTATATGAAATACTCATACTTTAATAAACCTTTCTACACATGCAAATTGGGTACTCTATATTTCCAATAAGCCACATATCGAAATTATACTACGATTATGAAGATTTAACAATCAAAAACATTAAGAATATCTTCGAGTTTGTAAAGGTCCCATTCGTTTATTTAGTCTTCACCTTCTTTCCATGAAAAATATAAAAAACTTAGCCGCGCCACCTATAATAACGATATCAAAAATAGTGTCCCAAAAAATGGACACAAAAAAGAACCCAGCTTACGCCAGATTCTTTTCTGTTCGTCTGTTATATAATTCAAAGGTTACTCCTCCACCTTTCTTATCCTCGGAGGCGTAGCTGTCTTTCTCTCCAACCACGGCAATGTCGCATTTATCAGCACGCAAAACTCAATCAAGACCATAATCATAAGGATTACAACCTTAACGATAATTCTCACCACATTGCTTCCTATATGATCCGCCGGAGCCCAGAACAACCCTGTCAACATGATTACACTTGCTATACCCGGAGCTAATGCAACAATCGGAACATATGATAATAAGATGTACAATACAAAGAAAGCAGCCACCACACCATACGCTCCCGCTGTTCCAATAATAGGTGATAACTTCTGATGAACCGGAATGCACCAAACGATTGCAGGAATCATATTTATCATAGGGAACTTAAAATTCTTTTCGTATTTACTTCTATTCGTTTCTTCAACAATATATTTTGCCATGATAATCCCTCCAATTACATTGTACCATACATATCATGATTTACCTCAGCGGTATAGTAATGATTTATCGTGTTTGGCGCGTTATAGAGTGCTGTTGTCAGGTAGGCTTTGATATTTGACACCTTGGTTGTGTTATTCTTCATGCACCCGATGACATATTCCAAATGCGTTGAATTAAGCTTCAGGAACTTGCTCTTAACCAGGCTATAAGGATAGTCCTCTCCTGCAATTCGAATTGTCTTACGAGGAACACAGACAACATCACAGATTAACTGGTAAAGCTCTTCATACATATCCCTGTCCAGCCATTTGGAGTTACTCATCATGATGTCATAATCAATGTTCTCACGAATAAGCTCCATGTATGCTGTAGTCTCATCCATCTGATCCATCCTCGAAACACGGATAGGGTTATCCACATGCTCAGCAGATAGACTGATATGATTAGTCTCACTAGAATCTTTATTGTTAAAATCATTATTATTCGGGTCTGATTTCTGTACCACCCCTGGTATAGAATCTTGACAGGTGCCGGTACTAAAATCTGACTGGTCCTCCTCGTATACCGGTTCATCTTTTATACTGGTCTGATTATTAGACTGGTCATCTTTCACCGGTTCATTTTTCTTACCTGTACAATTTTCTGACCGGTCTAATGCTTCTTCTCCCCCAGATACAAAGTTTTTAACGTAAATGATGTTAGCAAGTCCATTCCTCTGCTCAATATCCACTAAACCAATAGCCTGTAGCTCTTTTAAAAGACTTACAGCAGTCATCTTGCTACAGTTAAGGTCTTCCATAATACTCTTAAGTGAATACTTAATATAGACCCTATTCTCTTCATCAAACCAACCACTACGTACCGATAATGACATACGATCAAGCATCAAACCGTACAAAAGCTTGGAATTATTCGATATATCTTTAAATCTGCTGTCTGTTATCAAAGCCTTCGGCAGGCGGTAGAACGTAAACTGCTCTGCCTCCTGCCCATAATAAAACTCCAGCTTTAACCTCTCCATTAACGCGGTTCCCCTTTCTCCTTCCATTCATCAAGGAGCCTTACGATAAGTTCCTCAATATCCTCATTGCTCATATCCGGTGTAAAGTAGTTGTCTAGCTTCTTCTGATTAAAAACTACCTTACGCGGTTTTGGCTTCTTCTCAGACAGATAATCTCTTAGAAAATCTGCGTTAAGATACCCTTTTCGTGATGCTTCCTTAATTCTCGCACTCTGCTCTAAACTAAGAGACACATTCATCTCGTTTATAACGTCATAGACTATCAACTGTTGCTCCTGCGGTATAAAAGAAAGATCCACTCCCTGTCGCAAACTCAATTTCTTTTCGTCCACCATATCAAGAAGCTTCTTATCAAGACTTGCAAGACAAATAAGGCGTTGTATAGTTTTCATGCTTTCACCAGCCTGATCGCTCATTTCCTGTAGTGACAAGCCACCTCCAACGCCCTGGTGCTTCATAGCCTCATATTTCATCTGATAAGCCTTAGCACGTTCACTAATAAGAATGTCCTCTCGCTGAATATTGGCGTCCACCATGATTACAACAGCTTCATCATTATCACAATCACGAATAATAACCGGCATTGTATCTTTACCTGCAAGTTCAGATGCATGCTTACGTCTATGACCGGATATCAATTCATATCCGCCCTCAGCCCTTGGTCTTGCAATTGCCGGTACCAAAACGCCATACTCTTTTACGCTTTCTACCATCTCTTCCATATTTTCATCATCTACAACTCGAAAAGGATGGTTCTTAAAGGTATGAAGTTCTGATAATGGTATTTCCACAATCTGACCATCAACAGGCTTCACACCCGAATCGGCCACTTCATTGTTCTCTCCTGTGTCAAACATATCATCAAAACTCTGAAGCTTAATTCTCTGTGAAATACCCTTACTGCTCATAGTTTAAAACCTCCTCTACAATCTTTTCATAAGCCGCCGCTACTTTTCCTTTTCCGTCATACTTATAAATACTGACACCCTCCGCAGATGCTTCTGCGGCTCTTACAGATAAAGGAATCACATCATCAAAGATATGAATACTGCTACCATAATGTTCGTAAAGGACTTCCGTGATTTCCTTTGCATAGACAGTTCTATAATCCACCATAGTAATCAAAATTCCCATAATATGAAGCTTCGGATTCATCTTACGTTTCACACGACTTATGGTCTTTAACAGCTGTTCTAATCCCTTAATGGGCAGGTATGCAGCCTGCACTGGAATAATCACTTCATCCGCCGCCACAAGAGCATTTAAAGTCAACTGTCCAAGGTTTGGAGAGCAATCTACAAGGATATAATCGTAATCATCTCTAACAGATTCGATATACTCACGTAAAGTTGTCTCTGAACTCATAATCCCTACAAGAGATGTCTCTACTCCGGACAACTCGATATTTGCAGGCATAAGGTCGATGCCTTCCTCATGATGAAGAATACCTGCCTTCAAATCATAATCATCTTCGTTCAGCACCCATTCCATGACATTCGCCAGGGTAATCTCAAGCTTATCCGGCTGAGGATATCCCAAAGCCTCTGTAAGTGATCCCTGCGGATCATTGTCAATGACAAGTACTCTCTTTCCCTTATTTGCCAGTCCGATGCCAAGATTCACTACCGAAGTACTCTTGGCTACTCCCCCTTTTTGATTTGCACAAATAATAACTTTACTCATCGCGATAAACTCTCCTTTCCAAAAACTTGTCTCTTCTGCTCTTTTTTCTCGATTTATCCTCGTTATCCTTAAATGCCTGAAGAATTTCCAACATGGTATTGACTGGAGTAAACAGCTCCTCGTCAATTTCCGATGCCTCATTTATTCTTTCTAACTCCGAAATGATGATATAAAGCTCTTTTCGAAAGTTCACAAGCATCTGAGGATTTCCTTTTGCAGTCACCTTATTGTGAAGAACCGCATCTAATACATAGTCCTGCTTGGTTAGATATCCCATAAGCTTCCAACGTTTATCGAGTTCTTTTCTTTCTTCCGGGGAACATCTGTAAGCAATCGTCTCACTACGATACCTACCTTTTGAATCAAGATTCTTCGCTGACATCGAATCCCTCCTTCCACTCTTCATCAAGAGCCTCAGCCATATCATCCTGAATAGATGGCATCATATGTGCATAACGATATGTAATCTCTGCACTTTCATGACCCACTCTATTTCCGATAGCCACAGCCGAAAATCCCATATCTATAAGAAGTGATACATGGCTATGTCTGAGATCATGGATACGAATCCTCTTTACTCCACTTGCCTTAACGCCTCTGTCCATTTCATGATGCAAATATGATTTTGAAAGTACAAAGATTCTGTCTGAAGGCTCAATACCATAAATGCTATTGATGAAATCCTGCATCTCCATGGCAACCATTTCAGGCATCTTAATAACCCTGACACTCTTCTTAGTCTTTGGCTTCGTTATTACATCCTCGCCCTTAATTCTCTGATATGACTTTGTAATAGAAACGTTATTTCTATCAAAGTCAAAATCAGCCGGAGTAAGTGCTAAGAGTTCTCCCATACGGAGACCACACCAATAAAGCATTTCAAATGCCATATATGAGTATGTCTTGTTTGCCATAGTGGGAATAAATCTCATGTACTCCTCTTTGGTCCAAAACAACATTTCATCTGCATTATGCTGTCCTAGTGGTCCTGCAATCACTGCTGGATTCTTTGGCAGCTCATAATACTTAACAGCATGGTTGAAAATAGCTGATAGCTCTGCCTGCATCTTTCTAAGATAGGTTCCCTTAAAACTATTTCCATCTTTCGATTCCATCTTCCGCATCTCGTTCTGCCAAGCAAGAACGTCTCGCGGAGTGATATCTCTCATCACAAGATCCTTAAAATATGGAAGAATCTTTTTTTCAATCACCCAGACTTTTGACTGCCAAGTATTTTCCCTTACCTTAGGCTTTACATCCGCTTCATAACGTCTGTAAAAATCTCCGAAGGTCATGTCTAAGCTACTGGCTTTTTCCAATTTGAAGTGTCGCTCCCAATCTTGAGCTTCCTTTTTGGTCTCAAAGCCACGCTTCATCTTCTTGACCTTTTTTCCTGTCCAATCAGTGTAATAGAACTGGCAGTTCCACTTGCCTGTCTTTTTATCCCTATTTGCCGGCATGTTGTACCTCCTTTACTTCTGTTTCGTTTTCTACTCCATAGAAACGCTCTTCGAAATATTTCCTGCTGACTCTTCCCGGGATAACCATGTATCCTTTATCAGCAAGCTCCTTATTCAAATCGCGAACTATTCCATAAGACTTAGATTCAGAAACACCGAGTACTTCGCCGATTTCTTTTACTGTGATAAATGTTCTGCATTCAAACATATCTTCCACCTCCGATTACGAATTTTTTCTTTCGTATTACATTTGGGGTGGTTTTTTGCTCATTACTAAATCTCAGCAAAAATTTTTTATTTTTTTGAAATCTGTGGAAAATAAAAGATAAGAAACAGAATTGGACTCTTTAATTGGAGTTATTTCGCTTCTGCTTCTTTCAGAAAAAAATAGAAGCATATTAGAAGCGATGACCAAAAAAAGACCTGAAACCGTGTTATTTCACACGGCCTCAGGCCTTGAAAATACTGGATTTTTGAAGCTAACCTCTAAGCCACTTACAGGTCACTCCATCTCAATCGTTCCAGGTGGCTTACTTGTCAGATCGTAGAATACACGGTTGACCCCGCGTACCTCATTGATAATTCTGCTCATAACCTTCTGCAATACTTCAAAAGGAAGATCCGCTGCTTCTGCTGTCATGAAGTCGATGGTCTTGACAGCGCGAAGTGCTACAGCGTAGTCATAGGTTCTCTCGTCACCCATGACACCAACGGAACGCATATTGGTAAGTGCTGCAAAGTACTGGTCCGGCTTCCAGGATGGAGCCTGGCCGTTTGCCTTCTTGTACTCCTCTGCTGCACGGTCGACCTCTTCACGGTAGATTGCATCGGCATCCTGCACGATGGCAACCTTCTTCGCGTTGACCTCACCGATGATACGAATTCCAAGTCCCGGGCCCGGGAATGGCTGACGGAATACCAGACGCTCCGGAATACCGAGCTCAAGGCCTGCGTTACGCACCTCATCCTTGAACAGGTTACGCAGAGGCTCGATGATCTCCTTGAAATCAACGAAGTCAGGAAGACCTCCCACATTGTGGTGAGACTTGATTACAGCAGACTCTCCGCCAAGGCCTGACTCAACCACATCCGGATAAATCGTACCCTGTGCCAGATAATCCACAGCTCCGATTTTCTTCGCCTCTTCTTCAAAGACGCGGATGAATTCCTCACCGATAATCTTACGCTTTGCCTCCGGCTCTGTTACACCGGCAAGCTTTGCATAATAACGATCCTGGGCATTCACACGGATGAAGTTCAAGTCAAACTGACCCTTCTCACCGAAAACAGCCTCGACCTCATCTCCCTCGTTCTTACGGAGCAGACCATGGTCTACAAATACACAAGTCAGCTGCTTACCGATAGCCTTCGCCAGAAGGCCTGCTGCAACCGATGAATCAACACCACCGGAGAGTGCAAGCAATACCTTGCCGTCACCAACCTTCTGACGGATCTCCTTAATGGTTGTCTCTACAAAGGAATCCATCTTCCATGTTCCGGCGCATCCACAGATATTTCGAACGAAGTTACGAAGCATCTTATTACCTTCTACCGAATGAAGAACCTCCGGATGGAACTGGATTGCATAAAGTCCGGCCTCCGGATTCTCTGCTGCCGCCACCGGACAGTTGTCGGTGTGTGCAACCTCACGGAAACCATCTGCCATCTGACTGATATAGTCAAAATGACTCATCCATACTGTCGTTGTCTCGTGAACATCAGCAAACAAGGCTGAGGATGTATCCGTATGACACTCTGTCTTACCATACTCACGATCGGCTGCTCTTTCAACCTTACCGCCAAGCACATGCATCATAAGCTGTGCACCGTAGCAAAGTCCAAGAACCGGAATTCCCAGTTCAAACAGTTCTCTGCTGCATGTTGCCGCACCTTCCTCGTACACACTGTTCGGACCACCGGTCAGGATGATTCCCTTCGGATTCATCTCCTTGATCTTACTTAAATCGGTACGGTAGGAATAAATTTCACAGTATACGTTATTCTCTCGGACACGACGGGCAACCAACTGATTGTACTGTCCGCCAAAGTCAATAACGATGACCTTTTCCTGCTCCATTCTTTTCTCCTTCATTCATAGAAGTTTCCCTGCCTCAGATTCTCAATCGTGTAGGCTGGCTCCTACTCGATTGCAACTCTGTTTCACACCTCAAGGCAAAGCCTTTCGTGTTCTACAGTCGCCAAAGTCCCTCTCGCAAGCAAACTTGCAGACGGAACCTTGGCTCGTTGTTATACAAAAAAGCGGCAGGGAAATCACTCGTTACAATTATTGACCATTATAGATTAGGTTCTATCAATACACAATGGACAAAACCAACGAAAAAATTCTCACAAAAAGCATTCTTCCTTACATCCTGATTTTTGACAGCTCGGATTCATCCTTTTCTTCCTTGGAACGGAAGATATAATCATTTCCCGGAAGGATGGCGTTTAATACAACACCAAAGATCGCTGCAAGCGCAAGCGATGTCAGGGTAACGGATGTTCCTGAAACCGTAAAGGTCAAGCCATCGGAAAATCCAAGACCTGTTACCAGGATAACAGCTGCAATGATCAGATTTCTTGATTTTGCAAAATCCACCTTATTCTCAACCACGTTACGTACACCGATTGCTGAAATCATTCCGTAGAGGATGAAGCTGACACCTCCGATAATGGATTTCGGCATGGATCCGATCAGATCAGCTACAGCCGGGAAGAAGGATAAAACGATTGCATAGACAGCAGCAAGACGGATTACCTTTGGATCATGTACATGAGAAAGCTCTAACACACCGGTGTTCTCTCCATAGGTTGTGTTAGCCGGTCCACCGATCAGACCTGCAAAAGCTGTCGCCACACCATCACCAATCAGGGTACGGTTAAGTCCCGGATCTTCGATAAAATTCTCTCCGACGGTTGCAGAGATGGCAGAAATATCTCCAATATGCTCCATCATGGTTGCAATGGCAATCGGTGCCATAACAAGAATGGCTGTAATATCAAACTTACATAATACAAATGGCTGAATACTGATCAACTTATCATGTGCAGCAGTCGAAAAATCAAGAATAGCGGAACCATCCATATTGGTCATTCCAACTGCATTAAAAATCAATGCACAGATGTAAGAAATAACAACACCCATTAAAATAGGAATAATCTTGAACATTCCCTTGCCCCAGATGTTGAAAATAACGATAACCGCAAAGGCTATGATTGCAAGAATAGGATTAATAGAAGCATTTGACACAGCGGACGGTGCCAGTGAAAGTCCGATACAGATAATAATCGGTCCGGTAACCACCGGTGGTAAAAACCGCATAACCTTTGTCACACCGACAAGGCGGATAATCAATGCAAGAACAAAATACAGAAGACCTGCCACTACAATTCCACCACATGCGTACGGAACCTTTTCTCCCATTGTCATATCAGCATAAATTCCCGTGTTCAAATTCGCAATGGTTGCAAAACCTCCGAGGAACGCAAAGGAGGAACCAAGGAATGCTGGAACCTTTCCTTTTGTAATAAGGTGAAATAACAATGTTCCGACACCGGCAGCAAACAATGTTACCTGAACGGAAATTCCCTGACCCTTGAAGGTATCATTTACAAGGATCGGCACCAGAATAGTCGCTCCGAACATCGCAAACATATGCTGTAATCCCAGAAGCAACATTCTTGGTAGCCCTAGCTGCTTTGCATCTTTTATGGCGCCTGTTTTTAAATCCATACTTTCCTCCCATTATAAAAACAATTGAGTCTCGCATGAATTATAGTTGTTTCTTTGCTCAATGACAAGATGAATTATTGTCTGTTGATTTCCATATGGGTCTGTCCTATAATATTTTGGGCTTTTACAATAGCCACACAATAACCTATTTTATTAAGTAAACAAAAGGAGGCCCTAATGGCAGATTTTTCCAATGTTGAAAACATTAAAATCATGACACACCCGCTGATCCAGCACAAGATTTCCAGACTTCGTGACAAGAACTGTGGAACAAACGAATTCCGTAAGTTAGTTGGTGAGATTGCAATGTTAGAGGGCTTTGAAGCCTTAAGTGACCTCCCTTTGGAGGACGTTGAAGTTGAGACTCCAATCGAGAAATGCATGACACCAATGATTTCCGGTAAAAAGCTTGCGATCGTTCCAATCCTTCGTGCCGGACTTGGAATGGTTGATGGTGTTCTCTCCCTTGTGCCAACAGCCAAGGTAGGTCATGTAGGTCTTTACCGTGACCCTGAGACACATGAGCCACAGGAGTACTACTGCAAGCTCCCTGATCCAATCGAGCAGCGTACCATCGTCGTTGTGGATCCAATGCTTGCAACCGGCGGTTCCGGATCTGCTGCTGTAGATTTCATCAAGCAGCACGGCGGCAAGAAGATCAAATTCATGTGCATCATTGCAGCTCCTGAAGGACTGGAGAGACTCCATAAGGATCATCCGGATATTCAGATCTACGTTGGACATCTTGATCGTCAGCTCAATGAGCAGGCTTATATCTGCCCGGGTCTTGGCGATGCCGGAGACCGTATCTTCGGTACCATCTAACATTCTAAGAGGAGACTTACAATATGTTTGGGTTTAAAGATTTTGGCTCGGATATCACTCCACTGCGAGTGATCATCGTTGGATGTGGTAAAGTCGGTGCCACTCTGATCGACCAGCTTTCCCGCGAGGGAAACGATATTACCATCATCGACTCCAATGAGCAGAAGATCTCAGAATTCACGAATCAGTACGATGTCATGGGCTACACCGGTAATGGCGCAAGTTACAGTGTGCAAAAAGAAGCCGGCATTGATGATGCAGATCTTTTAATTGCTGTCACCGGCTCTGACGAGCTTAATCTCTTATGCTGCACTGTAGCTACCCGTATGGGTAACTGTGCTGCCATTGCCCGCGTCCGTACACCGGACTACAGCAGTGAAATCAACTACCTGCGGGACCGACTGGGTCTTGCTATGATTATCAATCCGGAAATGGAAGCTGCCATGGAGACGGCCCGTATTTTATACCTGCCTGCTGCACTTGAGGTCAACTCATTTGCACATGGAGAAGCACAGATGATCAAATTCAAGATCAAGCCGGATTGCACTCTGGTTGGAAAAGCTGTTTTTTCCATAGCCCGTGCAACCGAAAACCTTCTGTTTACCTGCGTTGAGCGAAAGGGTGAGGTTGTTATACCAAACGGTAACTTCGTTTTCGAAGCGGACGATGTGGTCTCCTTTGTCACATCCCGTCACAATGGACGTGAAGCCTTGAAAACCCTTGGCATACATACCACCAGCGTAAGAAACTGCATGATTGTAGGTGGTGGTAAGGCTGCCTTTTATCTTGCTTCTCAGCTCCTGCGTGAGGGCATTGATGTTAAAATTATTGAGCGCGACCAGAAGCGCTGTGAAGAACTCTCCGTTCTTCTTCCGAATGCTATCATTATCAACGGTGATGCAACCGATGCCGAGCTTCTGCGTGAAGAGGGAATTCAGACCATTGACTCCTTCGTTCCTCTGACCGGAATCGATGAAGAGAACATTCTTCTGACCCTCCACGCGAAGCAGGTATCCGATGCCAAAGTGATTACCAAGATCAATCGCTTTGCTTTCCAGAACGTAATCAACACCCTGGATTTAGGCAGCGTTGTGTATCCCCGTATCATTACCTCCGAAGCCATCATCGCATATGCTCGTGCCAAGAGAGCTTCGAAGGACAGTAATATTGAAACCCTTTACCACATGTATGACGGTCGGGTGGAAGCCATTGAATTCCAGATTGGCCACAGCTCCGCTGTCACAGGCAAACCACTCAAGGATCTGACCCTTCGTCATCATCTTATGGTTTCCTTCATCAACCGTAACGGTCGTATCATCTTCCCGAGTGGTAACGATACCATCGAAGTCGGCGATACGGTAATGGTGGTAACAACACACACCGGTTTCAATGATGTGGTTGATATTTTAGCTTAATCAGGAGAGAGTATGAATCAATCTGTAATACGTTTTGTCCTCGGCAAGGTGTTGCTCCTTCTATCCCTTTTACTCCTTGTCCCGTTCATCACGGGAATGATTTACAAGGAGCGGGATGGGTTTGTCTACCTGGCTGTAGGTTTTGTTTGTTTCTTACTGGGATTTATCACCAGTAAAAAGAAACCGGACCGTACAACTTTCTATCTGAAGGACGGTTGTATTATCACGGCACTTTCATGGATCATGATTTCCATTGTGGGTGCCCTTCCTCTTGTCCTGACCGGAGAGGTACCGCATTTTATCGATGCTCTTTTTGAGATTGCCTCCGGTTTCACGACAACAGGAGCTTCGATCCTGACAGATGTGGAAGTTTTATCCCACGCCACCCTGATCTGGCGCAGTTTTACGCATTGGATTGGCGGCATGGGTGTTCTGGTTTTCCTGCTCGCCATTGTTCCTCTTTCCGGAGGAACCAATATCAATCTGATGCGTGCAGAATCTCCGGGACCTTCTGTCGGCAAACTGGTTCCGAAAATGAGAAGTACGGCTACCATCCTGTACATGATTTATCTGTCCATGACAGGAATTCAATCGGTACTACTCCTCATCTCCGGCATGGATGTTTTTACCGCACTTTGCATGTCCTTTGGTACCGCAGGTACAGGAGGCTTTGGAATACTGAATTCCTCCGTTGCCTCCTATACACCGGCACAGCAGTGGATCATCACAATTTTCATGATCATGTTCGGTGTGAACTTTAACTTCTACTATTTTGTATTAAACCGTAATCTGCGCAAAGGCTTTGCGATGGAAGAGGTAAAGGCATACTTTTGTATTATCTTTGCCGCCATCCTCGTCATCTTTATAAACATCCATGATACCTTCCGTACCATCGGTGAAGCGATTCGAACCATCGCCTTCCAGGTCGGCAGTATCATCACTACGACAGGATATTCCACGGCTGACTTTAATACCTGGCCGACACTGTCAAAGTCGGTTCTGGTGCTCCTTATGTTTGTCGGAGCCTGTGCCGGATCGACCGGTGGTGGATTTAAGGTCTCCCGACTGATCATTATGTTTAAGACCTTCCTGAAGGAAGCAAACTCTTATATTCATCCTAAGAGTATTAAGAAGATCAAGCTGGACGGTGAGCCGATCGAGCACGAAGTCATTCGTTCCGTCAATGTTTATCTGATCACCTATCTGACCATCTTTGTTGTGTCAGTACTTCTCATATCCATTGAAGGAAAGGATCTCGAGACAAGCTTTACCGCTGTGGCAGCCACCTTCAATAACATTGGTCCCGGACTGAACAAGGTCGGCCCGAGTGCAAACTACGCCGATATGTCCTACCTGTCCAAGATCATCATGATTATTGATATGCTGGCAGGAAGACTTGAGCTCTTCCCGCTGATCATTCTCTTCCATCCATCCATCTGGAAGGAACTGCTTCAGCAGAGACGTTGCAGACGTCGCAATGATAAATGATAAGATGATAAATGAAAAAAAGGCTGAAAACCTGATGATGCTTCAGGTCTTCAGCCTTCTTTTTATCTTCTTATCTTCCTGCTTTTACATGCTTTCTTTTATTTTGCCGCGATGACATCCCGCATATCATAAAGTCCTGCCGGCTTACCTGCCAGGAACTTTCCTGCCTCAACGGCGCCCTTACCGAACACACTCTTAGAAAATGCCTGATGCTTAAAGGTGATCACCTCATCGAGTCCGGCAAAGATCACTTCATGTTCTCCTACAATATTGCCGCCACGGATAGATGACATTCCAATCTCGTTCGGATTTCTCTTCTCTCTTCTCTGACTACGGTCATAGCAATAAGTATAACGTCCGCCTGCTGCCTCATTCACGGATTCAGCCAAAGCCACAGCTGTACCGCTCGGTGCATCCAGCTTCTGATTGTGATGCGCCTCAACAATTTCAACATCGAAGCCGGCCTCTGCAAATACATTGGTTGCCTTCTTTAACAGGTCAAGCAGGGTGTTGATGCCAAGAGACATGTTGGCAGAACGAAGAATTGCCACCTTTTTGGAACTCTCCTCCACTTTTGCAAGCTGCTCCTCAGACAGTCCGGTCGTGCATAAAACCACCGGAATCTGCTTTGCAACACTGTAGTCCAGTAAATCATCCACTGCCTTGGCGCTTGAAAAATCAATCACAACATCGGCTTCTACATTACACTCCTGTGGTGTGGCAAAAACAGGATATGCATTCTTTCCCTCGTCAAACGGATCGATTCCGGCTACGATTTCAATTTCCTGATCCTCTGCGCAAAGCTGAGAAATCACCTGTCCCATATGACCGTTCGCACCATTCATAATTGCTCTAATCATCTTCTACCTCTTTCCTTTTCAAGTCTCGCTCAGTCGGAGATTGTAACCCCGACTGAGATAAAACAAATCCCGCTTCAGACAGATTCAACTCTTCTGAAACGGGACCACAATTTCATTTACTTACAAAATACCAAATTCACGCATTGCTTTCTCAAGACGAGCTGCATTCTCCGGCTGCATCTCACAAAGCGGTGCACGAAGCGGTCCAACATTCTTACCCATCAGATTCATCGCTTTCTTAACAGGGATCGGATTCACCTCTGAGAAGAGAGCATCTACCAGCGGAAGAACCTTAAGCTGTGCCTCAAGAGCCTTCTTTGTATCACCGGTAAGATAATCCAGGACCATATTATGTGTCTGCTTCGGCGCAATATTACTTACAACGGAGATAACACCGATTCCACCCAGAGAAAGGATTGGAACAACCAGTCCGTCCTCACCGGAATAGAGCTCAAGATTACCGTCACAAAGACGCATGGTCTCTGCTGTCTGTGCCAGATTTCCGGTTGCATCCTTGATACCGACAATGTTGCTCTTTGTCTTTGTCAGTGTAGCAACCGTCTGAGGCTTGATGTTCGTGCCTGTACGTCCCGGAACATTGTAGAGAATGATCGGCATCTTCGTTGCATCTGCGATCATGCTGTAATGCTGAATCAGGCCTTCCTGTGTTGCCTTGTTATAGTAAGGTGTTACAATCAAAGCCGCATCTGCTCCAAAGCTCTCTGCCTCCTGTGTCAACTGAATGGCAGTCTTGGTACAATTAGAACCGGTACCTGCTACAACCGGAATACGGTTCTTTGTGAATTCTACTGCTGCTTTGATACATTTGCTGTGCTCTTCCATTGTAAGAGTGGAACCCTCACCTGTCGTTCCGACAATGACAATAGCATCTGTACCACCGGCAATCTGCTCTTCAATGATCTCTTCCAGCTTATCGTAATTAACTTCCTCATTGTCCTTCATCGGTGTGACAATTGCAACACCAGCACCTGTAAATATGGCCATTTTCTTCCTCCTTGGCTACACTCGTACCTCTAGCGCTAATATACTACATAAAAAACGACCCATTTGACATGGGTCGTAACGATACACGAAAAAATGTATACCATCGATAGCGCCCCATCTACATTAGATGACAGTTACGAGCCTGTTCGACCCGTACCCAAGAATGCCGATGGCAGTCCCGGCCTTCTTTCGGCGCTTTGACCTTTCGTCTATCATCACCTGCCACTGCGACATCCGACAGAGTACTTATTCGTAGCGCAACCTCTACCTGAATTTATACTTGCTTAACTATAACATTCACACTTTAACCTGTCAATGTGCGATCCTTACTTTTCAGAGACAATCTGAAGCACCTGATCGGCCGCCTCCCGGATTCCCTCCGGCAGCTTGGTTCCTGTGGCAATCAACTGTGTTGACGGGAAACCGCTCTTCATAATTTCCACAAGTTCCTCTTCCTTTATCAGGCCCTCATCCACAAGTCCCAAAACCTCATCCAGAACAAGGACATCACATTCTCCCGTGGTCAAAACCTTCTTTGCAAAATTAAGACCGTTTAAAATGTTCTGCTTTTCCTCTACTTTTTCCTCTTCTGACAATTCGCGAAAGCATGACACAGAACGTTCAAAACGAAACGCCCGAATCTCCGGCTCCAGTCGCTGGATAAAATCCTCATCCAGCATCCCTTTCAAAAACTGAATGATGATGACACTGCTTCCATTGCCAACCGCCTTGATTGCATTTCCCAGTGCTGCTGATGTTTTGCCTGCACCTGTGCCATAATATACTTGTATTTTTGCCATTTTATTCGCCCTCATAGTTGTAATAAAATCTCCGTCAATATACCACATTGTCACCAAAATAACAAATAATTCTAAATTTTATTTCCCTCCCTTGTCTAAACTGTGACATTTAGTAAAGGTTTCGCTGTTGCTTTTAAGCACTTTTATCATTGTAATCCAATTAGATTGTGCTAGAATTATAAGGTCGCATTAATATCAATCAATTCATCTTTATATATAAGGAAAGAGGTTTTTTACATGATTCAATCGAGAGAAGATATTCGTAACGTTGCAATCATTGCCCACGTCGATCATGGTAAGACTACCCTGGTTGATGAACTGTTAAAGCAGAGCGGTGTCTTCCGCGAGAATCAGGAGGTAGCAGAGCGTGTTATGGATTCCGGTGATATCGAGCGTGAGCGTGGTATTACCATCCTGTCCAAGAACACGGCTGTAAAATATAAGGATACCAAGATTAATATCGTCGACACTCCGGGACATGCTGATTTCGGTGGCGAGGTTGAGCGTATCCTTAAGATGGTAGACGGTGTTGTTCTCCTTGTTGATGCTTTCGAAGGTGCAATGCCACAGACCAAGTTCGTTTTAATGAAGGCTTTGGATCTGGATCTTCCTGTTATTGTATGTATTAACAAGATCGACCGTGACGGCGCCCGTCCGGAAGAGGTAATCGATGAGGTTCTGGAACTTTTCATGGATCTGGATGCTTCCGATGAGCAGCTGGATGCTCCATTCATATTCGCTTCTGCCAAGAACGGTTACGCTATGAAGAATCTGGATGACGAGCCAAAGGATATGACGCCTTTATTCGATACCATCCTGGATTACATTCCGGCTCCAAAGGGTGATCCGGATGCTGATACACAGGTATTGATCTCTACCATCGACTACAACGAATTTGTAGGTCGTATCGGTATCGGTAAGGTAACAAACGGTTCCATTAAATTAAATCAGGAAGCCATCGTTTTAAATCACCATGACCCGGACAAGAAAGAGCGCGTACGTATCAGTAAACTCTACGAGTTCGAAGGTCTTGCAAAGGCTGATGTGGATGAGGCCAACATCGGTTCCATCGTTGCAATCTCCGGTATCGGTGATTTGCATATCGGTGATACCATCTGTGGTCTTGAGAATCCGGAAGCTATTCCGTTCCAGAAGATTACAGAGCCGACGATCTCCATGAACTTCATCGTCAATGACTCTCCGTTCGCCGGACAGGAAGGTAAATATGTTACCTCCCGCCACATTCGTGAGCGTCTGTATAAGGAGCTGAACACTGATGTATCCCTCCGTGTTGAGGATACCGACAGCCCGGATTCCTTCAAGGTTTCAGGACGTGGTGAGCTTCATCTGTCCGTTCTCATCGAGAACATGCGCCGTGAGGGTTATGAATTTGCTGTTTCCAAGGCTGAGGTTTTATACCATGAGGATGAGAACGGTAAAAAGTTAGAGCCGATCGAGCGTGCCTATGTTGATGTACCGGATGAATTCTCCGGCGCAGTTATCTCCAAGCTTTCCGAGCGCAAGGGTGAGCTTCAGGGCATGAATCCAATCGCAGGCGGATACACTCGTCTTGAGTTCCTGATTCCTGCAAGAGGTCTCATCGGATACCGTGGTGACTTCATGACCGATACAAAAGGTAACGGAATCCTTAACACCGTATTTGACAGCTATCAGCCGTACAAGGGTGATATTGCATACCGTAAGCAGGGATCTTTGATTGCATTCGAGACCGGTGAGTCCGTAACCTACGGTCTCTTCTCTGCTCAGGACCGCGGTACTCTCTTCATCGGACCTGGTGAGAAGGTTTATTCCGGAATGGTCATCGGTTCCTGTGCCCGTACCGAGGACATCGAGTTGAATGTCTGCAAGAAGAAGCATCTTACCAATACACGTACCTCTTCTGCTGACGAGGCACTGACACTGGTACCGCCTAAGATCCTTTCCCTTGAGCAGGCACTTGACTTCATCGAGACCGATGAGCTGCTTGAGGTAACACCGGAGCATTTACGAATCCGTAAGCGTATTCTTGATCCTCTTAAGAGAAAGAGAGCCGGAATGCGTAAATAATATAAATAAAAGCTTCGCGCTTTCTTTGAGTTTATCTCCAAAGAAAGCACGAAGCTTTTTTACTTTCTTTCAAGTCTCGCTCAGTTGTTGCAAGAGTATCTGATTCGTTGCCTCATTGAGTCTTCGGTCCTCTTCACTTGGGTTTTCCTTTTTTTCTCCGCAGATATCCACACCGATGACATTTTTGGTTGAAAAAACCTCAGCGATTCTCTTCTGAACCGTCTCACAGGTCACCCGGCCCTGAGACCAGTCTGTACGGGCAAATTCTTCAGACATGACATCTTTATCGAGGGAGATGTAAAAGGGGCCTTCCTGAGCCTCTATAAGCTCTGTGAGAGGTTTGTCGATATCAAAGACCACAATGTTCTCCGGCAGAGGTTCCAATTCCTGCAACAATTCCGGATCCACCCCTCCCATATAGACCGTTTTCAGATTTGGAAGGGAAGCCAGCGCCTCTTTTACCCAGCCACCACAGGATGTAATTCCTCCAAAGGCTGCTTCCTTACAATCCGGATGATGATCCATCATAATCAGATGAAAAGGCTCCCGGATTCTCTCAAGCCATAACAGCGTAAGATAATGATAATTTCCCGAATCCAGGAAATGAAGGGTAACCTCCTCTCCTACACCTTCCATCCTTTTTCTGATCTCATCCTTCGCCATATCATCACAGTAACAGTTTGTCCCGGGAATGTCCGATAAATCAAGGCGGATTCCGGGATATAGCCTTTGCAGTTCCTGATACTGCCCGTTAAAGTCCATATAACATATTTCCATTGATACCTCCCGTCAGAATTGACAGTTTCTTTTGACTTTTTGGCTCTTTTTTCTTAAAATATATATAATAAATAATACAAATTAATCAGTGCATTTTCAAAAAGGGGGATTCAGCCATGTATCCTGTAATTACAATCAGCCGCGAGTTCGGCAGTGGCGGACACACCATCGGGGAGAAGGTTGCGAAAAATCTTGATATCCCTTTCTACGACGGAGAAATTGTGAACCGGGTTGCACTTGAGAGCGGCTACGCGAAAGAGCTTATTGAAGAGCAGGGAGAGACAACCTCCTCTGCCAACAAATGGTTTGATATTTCTGCAGCTTCTGCCATGTATTTCCAGAGTCCTCAGGACGAGATTTTCCTTGCACAACGCAAGGTCATCCTTGAAGCTGCAGAAGCAGGCCCTTGTGTTATTGTAGGCCGTTGTTCCGATTATATTCTTCGAAACGCTGAGATTCCTTGTCTGAATGTGTTGATTCATTCGGATTTGGAACACCGGATTACGCGTATCCTGCAGCGCTACGGCGAGATCAGTAACGTGGATGTAAAGAAACGTATCCGTAAGAAAGACAAGCAGCGTCGCACCTACTACCGCTATTACACCGATCAGCACTGGGGTGTATATTCCAACTACGATCTGGCTCTGGACAGCGGAAGTCTCGGTGAAGACACCTGCATCCATCTGATTTGCGAACTCGCCAAGAATATGAACAAATAACCGTCTTTATGTCTACCTTGCAAGCAAGCTTGCAGATGAGACCTTGGCTCGTTGTTCTACAAAAAAAGAGGACATCCTCTGTTTACAGCGGGAACGTCCTCTTTTTCCTTTTCATTCTTCCATCACTCCGTCATATCGCGGGATGGACAATTCTTTTCCCAGAAGTCAAGGGCATGTTCCAGCCATCCTTCTGCGTTCGTCTTGAGTCCAAGGCCGACCCCATGCGGCAGACCGAAAAACTTTTCATATTCATAGACGACCTGATGATCGTCCAGTGCCTTCGCCAGTACATCGGTATGGGATGCTGACGGTACAAGGATATCATTACCTCCGGCATACATATATACCGGCGGGTAGTCATCTGTAATCCAGTTCTGCAGACACAGCGACTCACGCTTTTTCCGGTTGAAATTATGCTTACCGAACATATACATATTGCCGCGCTCGGAAAGCCATACTCCCATCATGGCAACCCAGATATTCCAGTACGGATGCTGCATCCAATGGTTGACATTGGTCCATGGGTAACCCATAATCAGGCATCCCGGCTTTTTCACATTATATTTATCATATCCGTAGGCATCGGTTCCAAAAATACCCGCCAGATTACCTCCGGCAGAGAAACCGATTACTGCATAATCCTGCATGTCTACGTTAAATTCACCTGACCGTGCCTCAATGAAACGAATCGCCTGCGCCAGGTCATGCATCGGCGCATGTGTCGAACAATCCAGCCCTGCTCGATACTCCAGTACAAAGGCGGTATACCCGAGTTCATTCAATCGCGCTGCAATCGGATACCCTTCCTTCTTCGTCTGAAGATGGGCATATCCGCCACCCGGGCAGACGATAACACATCGACTCTTCTTCCCGGAATCATTCATGAAAACCGATAAGCGCGCTGCTCCTCTTTTTTTCTTTTCTTTAATCTCTTCAAGAGAATAAATCGGGTATTGACGATACCTGCCCTTCGCTTTTAATTCCTTGATCCGGTCACTTCCAAGCTTTTTCCCGCTTGCCCGATCGCTGATGATATACATCCGCAGGACAGAAAAAAAAGTTAAGAGAAAGGACAGAACCAGATAAATCAAAAGTATCTGAATCAGGGTCACTCCCATTATGGTCATAACGAAACTCCCTGTCTAGTGCTTAATAAATCTCATCTTATTGTCATCTTCCGTTGCCTGACCTGAATACGATCCTTTCCGTGGTGTGCCGCCGCCCATTCGGCTGCTGCATTTCGGGCAGAGCGTTCCACTGACGATAGGGGTTCCACACAATTTACAGGACAAACCTCCTGCGACAGACGAATACCCCAACCGGTCTTCCCGAATCCATGCCTGCAATTTACGAAGAGATACTCCCGTGTCCATGTGCGTCTGTACCAGCGTGGCTCTCGGGTGTGTCTCCAAATAGGTGCGAACCTTCTCAAAGAGATCGTCCTCACGCTTCATACAATTCGGACAAACCTTTGGTCCATATCCCCTATACTCAAATATACGCTGACACACTCTGCAGTTGACCGTTTCAGATCTTCTGATGCGACTCCCCGCTGATCTTCCGCTACTGTGTAATGTCACAAGAGCACCTCCTAAAACTTTGACATAAGGTACCTATGATATATCTCAACCCTTCAATCCTCTGGACTGACGGTCCATATCTTCCACTACAATATCATAAATCTCTCCTAAGGTTGAGCAGTACTCCAATACCTTCCATGGCTCGTTGGTATGATAATGAATCTTGATCAGATCCTCATCACCTACTGCCAAAAGACAGTCTCCCTTGAAGTTCTCAACGAAGTAATCATTGATCTCATCCTCATCCAGGTCCTCACCATCAATTAACAACTGTGTGTCATATTTGTATTCTAACATTTTAATCCTCCTATTCACCTTGCTCTTCCTTCGAGCAAACAGTTACGGTTCATTATATCATTTATTCGTCTTCAACACAAAACCCTACAACAAACCTGCTGTAGGGTTTTGCATAGGCATAATCGTCAAGACTCGCCGTTCAGTCGATGCCAGTTTCTGCAAAACTCATCGACGGAAGAATCTACTCCGGATTCCTTTAACAGCTGCTTCATGGCCGCTTCCTGTTTTTGATAAAACGGATATTCATGATCTCCTTCAAACATAACAGGCGTCATATAATCCGGACCAAAGGAATCCAGCAATGCATCGATATAATACTTTGTCACCGGCATTGTGATTGTCTCAAACGGGAGCTCCACCGGTGATTCATGTCCATCAATGCGTCGACCGACATAACCTATGCCCTTTGGATATCAAAAAACCAAGAACTTTCGTTCTTGGTCTTGTAGCTCCCCAAGTAGGACTTGAACCTACGACACTTCGGTTAACAGCCGAATGCTCTACCGACTGAGCTATTGAGGAATATATTCAGATACTATAATAAGTACCTTCAAAACTTCATACAGTTAAGTTACCAAGTGCTATACACTTTCTTGATCAAGCCTTCGATCTATTAGTGACAGTCAGCTGAACAGATTACTCTGCTTACACCTCTGCCCTATCTACCTCATACTCTCTGAGGGATCTTATGTCCTTTTGGACGGGATATCTCATCTTGGGGTGGGCTTCACGCTTAGATGCCTTCAGCGTTTATCCC
>FMTN01000014.1 GCA_900100095.1 Lachnospiraceae bacterium C10 | reverse complement strand
GTCTGCTTCAGCAGACAAATTCCTGTCCGAATCCGTGCGCATCCTCGCGGAGCGTTTAACTCAGTCGGAGCTTGTACCCCGACTGAGTTAAAATCGAAGCTTATTTTCCCGGATATGAGATAACAGCATCTACATCGTATTTGCCAAGTCTCTCTCGACCGTTCAGTCCCTCAAGCTCCATTAAGAACAGCATCTTGACAACTTCTCCGCCAAGCTTCTCCACCAGATGTGCTGCCGCTTCAATGGTTCCACCGGTTGCGATCAGATCGTCCACAAGAACAACCTTCTGTCCCGGCTTGATGGCATCCTTGTGCATCTCAATGGTTGCGCTGCCATATTCCAGATCATATGTCTCTTCTACTGTCTCAGCTGGAAGCTTTCCCTTCTTACGAACAAGAACAAACGGCTTATGAAGATTGTAAGCTAATGGTGTACCAAAAATAAAGCCACGTGACTCGGTTCCGGCGATGACATCAAAATCAACGCCCTCTAAAAACTTCTGCATCTCATCAATTGCAAGCTGAAATCCATCTGCATCCTGGAGTACGGTTGTAATATCCCGGAACATGATACCCTCTTCCGGAAAATCCGGAATCGTTCTTACATAGTCTTCTACTTTTTTCATGATTGAACTCCTTTAATAGATAATCCCTCTCAGTCTTTTTGAGAGGCGACGAAAAAGCCCCAGCTAGGTGGTCCCAGCCGGGGCGAAATACAGTCAAAGATAACTATACTCAAAATAACGGCTTGCGTCAAGTTTCAGACCTTAGCTGCAATCATCCGGTATGAATTATGCACGGTTCATACGATCCTCTACCCTCTTAACAAGTTCTGGGAACTGTTCAAGAATATTGGTCATATCTTCAAAAATAAAGCCCTTCTTTGTAATATTTGTAGCCAATGTATCGATATGATCTGCCACATCCTTATAGTATGGCTTGGATGCCTCCATGGTGGAGACAAGATTTTTCATATCGCCGCTGCAGCTGTCAATAACGCCAACCATGTCTCTGTTACCGACTTCGATCTCGCCGGCTACAGCCTTGATGGAATCTACAACAGCCTCTGTTTCATTGATATGTGTCATGGAATCCTGAATAGCAGAACGTGTATCATCAATACTGCTCATCAGACGGTTGTTATTCTGATTCAGCTTCTCCATGGATTCACCAATGGAAGCTACCAGTGTCTTGATATCAGATGAAAGAGCATTTACCTGATCTGCAACGACAGCAAATCCGCGTCCACTCTCACCGGCTCTTGCCGCCTCGATGGAAGCATTCAGCGCCAAAAGGTTGGTCTGGTTTGCAATACCGTTGATTGCATTGACCTTCTCTTCAATCTCGTCGAAGCTGGTCTGGAATTCCTGGAATACTTCCTCTACCGTACTGATCGTGTCATTTACAGAAGATGATGACGTACGAACGTTGTTCATATTACGATGTGTATCGTCTGCTGTTGCCAGCATCTTCTGAATAATCTTGTCGAAGTTCTCTGTTACTTCTGTAACCTCAGAGAATCTATGATTAAATGCATCCATAGACTCTGTTACTTCGTCTGACTGTCTTTCTACCATTTCGAAAGACTCTTTAATCTCTGCCAGAGAAGCTGAGGTATTCATCTCCTCTGCCTGAAGCTTATCCTTCTGCTCCAGTACAAAGCTTCCGCTATTAAGAACAGGCTCAAGTTCCTTCTTGATATCAATCTTCTCTTTTACCTGCTCTAAGGTATCCTCTGCAGCTGCTTTCTTGCCAAATCCAAACATACAATAAACCCCTTCCTCACTATTCAAACACAGCACAAACCATGGTCTGGTTCACATGCTGATTCTGGTACTGTTCTCCTCCTCCGACATAGCCAGGAAACGCGCCTACGGTTCCCATGACATCGCCAAGGAATGTCTTAATATATCCCTCTTGTGAAAACAAGAGATAACGATAAATACAGTTAACAGACAATACAAGTCCCGGATTCGGTACATCCGAGTGAATGGTTGCTGCTGTATTCCGGTTGATTTCTTTATAATCCTGAAGCTTCAGGATATACATGGTGTCATTTAAGTTGATTCTCTTGTAGTTAATCAAAGAGCCACCACTTCCAATCTCATACATGGAAGAAATGTAGACCTCATCATCTCCTACCAGACGTCCAAGCGGCTGCTGCAATACATTATCTACAATCTTACTGCGATCAAGTCCCGTCTCCTGAGAATATACATCGGCCGCACTCCTATGATCCAGCTCAATCAGTTCCTTATTCTTAAGATTGACCTTCGTCGCACGATGTGCCGGTCCTCCTGCCGGAGCATAGATATTCTCACGATAGGTATGCACCTTACCATTAAGATTCTTAATCAACATATATGCACAGGAATTCGCATATAACTTGCCATTCACAGATACATAGCTTGTCTTACCCTGCGGTGTTGCAAAAACAGAACCGCCAATCAACGGAATCTTCTTATTCGATAAAACCATATTCACAGTTGATACCATGACTTCCTCATCGTTCGTACAGAACTCAAAGCAAATGGTATTATCAGAAGATGGTGAAATCTTACGAATGGAAGCATCAAGCTTGCGCACATCACAAAGCGGAGCTGTTGAAAGATGCTTAATCACACCAGCCTCCACAGCTGCCTCTGACGTAATCGCAGTAACCATCAATCCCTTATTATCATGAATATCCGCATTCAAATAAAAGATACCGGCTGTTCCAATCACCTGTGCCGCCGGATAACGCTTCTTCAACGCGGATGAAACTTCCTCTAACCAATCATATTCGCAACAAAAAATAATACCAACAGGATCCGCACCAATCTGCGAATATACTTCAGATAGTGCGTCTTGGCAATTGCCTTTGCCACTGACTACTGTCTTACTTTTCATAGCAAAAACCTCCTAGAATGCCCCTATTCAAATCCCTCGAAATCTACCTCCATTGTATTTTTTCCACAGTTGTCTGTCAATGAAAAAAATATCTTGACGATTTTTTCTCTTGACACTTTTTCGGAAGTGGGGTATATTCCATTTCGTATTTGATTAAGTACGTTTTAACTAAAATAATTTGAACGAAACGGGAGGAAATGAAACATGACATTTGAAGAGTTAAAAAGCCTTATTGCAGAAAACTTATCCGTAGACGAGGAGAAGATCACACCGGAAGCAAAACTGATCGACGATCTGGAAGCTGATTCTCTTTCCATTGTGGAACTCCACATGGCAATTGAAGATGAGGCTAGCGTATCCATTCCGGATGAGGAGATTGAGAAACTTGTCACTGTCCAGGATGTAATGGATGCCATTACCCGCCATCAGGCGTAAGCTCGGAGTAGATCTATGCAGTTCAGCAGACAAAACAAACCGCATCCTGACAAGGACAACGATGTTTTCATCACATGTAAAAAATGCAACCGCCGTTCCAAGAAGAGTCAATGGATCAGCCATTACTATGCCTGCCCGGTTTGCGGAAAATTAAAAAATATTTCCGCCAACTACCGCCTGTCCATCATTCTGGATCAGGGGAGCATCCGCATGATGGATACCAACATCATGTCCCAGGATCCTCTTGATTTTCCGGGCTACAAAGAAAAGCTCGCGCTTGCAAAGGAAAAAACCGGCCTGATGGAATCGGCAGTTACCGCCACCGGAAAAATCGGGAAACAGAAGGTCGTATGCATTGTCCTTGACAGCCGCTTTTTCATGGGAAGCATGAGTGATGCTGTCGGAGAAAAGGTGACCCGGGGAATTGAATATGCGACCAAGCACCATCTTCCCCTTATCATTTTTGCAGCCAGCGGGGGCGCAAGAATGCAGGAAGGAATCTTTTCTCTGATGCAGATGGCCAAGACAAGTGACGCAATTGAAGAATATGAGCGAAACGGCGGTCTGTACATCAGTGTGTTAACACACCCAACGACCGGAGGTGTAACCGCATCCTTTGCAACCCTTGCCGACATTACACTTGCAGAGCCGGGCGCTCTGATCGGCTTCGCCGGTCCCCGTGTCATTGAGCAGACCATCGGCAAAAAACTTCCGGAAGGGTTCCAGCGAAGCGAGTATCTGTATCAACATGGATTCGTTGACCAGATCGTTCCGCGGAATCAGCTTCGCGACACGCTAAAACGCCTGCTGCGGCTCCACGGAATGAATGTTAAGGAGGCTTCATATGATTCGTAACATCCTGGAACAGGCCAAAAAAGTGGATGCGAAACTGTCCGCCATTTCAAGTTCCGCCAAAAAACACACCATCATGCTGACAAGGGCCACCCTCGACCCTTCCATCGAGCCGGAGGACGATTCTTCCTTTGAAGAAATTCCGGCTCTGTTGGAGGAGGAGCGCAAAGAAATTCTTCATCTCCAGGGGTTAAAAAGCGACCTGCTGGAGCAGTGCAGGAATTTAACACCGGCAGACCGTGTGGTCCTGGCTCGTCTTAGTAGCCGCCCTCATATCACGGACTTCATCCCTGCCCTCTTTACCGATTTCTTCGAACAGAAGGGGGATCACCTGTATGACGAAGACCCGAGCATCTACGGCGGAATTGCTCTTTATCACAAAATCCCCGTCACCGTGCTTGGACACAGAAAAGGCAGCAGCGTGGAAGAGAATCTTTCCTGCCGCTTTGGTATGCCCTGCCCGGAAGGTTACCGCAAAGCCATGCGACTGATGGCGCAGGCGGAAAAATTCGCACGGCCCATCATTACCTTCATCGACACCCCGGGGGCTTATCCCGGCATGGAAGCGGAAGAACACGGACAGGGAGAGGCGATTGCACGCTCTCTTGCTTTTATGAGTCATTTATCCGTCCCTGTCATCGCCGTCGTAACCGGCGAAGGAAATTCCGGCGGAGCCCTGGCTCTTTCCGTCTGCAATCGCATGCTGATGCTTGAAAACGCTGTATATTCCGTTTTAAGTCCTGAGGGCTTTGCAAGTATTTTATGGAAAGATGCGTCAAGACACGAAGAAGCCTGCGAACTTATGAAGATGACGTCCTATGACCTTTATGAAAACGGTATTGTGGACGAGGTGATTCCGGAACCCCTCGGCGGTGCCCAGACCGACCCGACCAGTGTCTACCGGAGCATCGACGAGGCGATTTACCGGCATTTGAAAGCTCTGCTTAAAATGTCTCCAAAAGAGGTTCGTGCCGACCGACACAAAAAATTCCGTAAGCTGTAAGAAAGGGGAAGACATTGTATACCATATCCATTCGATCCACCGGCTACGTTCTGCCGGAGAAGATCATAACCAACGACGATATGTCTTCCATCGTAGATACCAGCGATGAATGGATCTATTCAAGAACCGGTATCCATTCCCGCCGATTTGTCGGCGAAGAGCAAAGTGCCGTGTCCATGGCAACAGAGGCCGCCCGAAAGGCTCTTTTATCCTCCGGGATTTCAAAAGAAGAAATCGGTGTCGTACTTGTCGCCACACTCTCCGGCGATTATGCCACACCATCGGTTGCCTGCATGGTACAGCAGTCCCTCGATCTTCCAAAGGATATCCCTGTAATGGATGTCAATGCGGCCTGCAGCGGTTTCTGCTACGCTCTGGAGACTGCGAGAGCCCTGCTTTTGGCTGCAAATGATAAACAAAGACCTTACGGTCTTATCATCGGAACCGAAGAACTGTCAAAGCTTCTGGATATGACAGACCGAAACACCTGCGTACTGTTCGGAGACGGCGCGGGAGCTGTTGTCATCGAAGCCGGCGAAGGCGATGCTTCTGACTACGCCAGCGTTCTCGGGGCGGATGGCGGCGATGCCATCCTCTGTCCCGGCGTCGGAAGGGAAGATGCCCATATTAAAATGAACGGCAAAGAAGTTTTCCGCTTCGCTGTAAAGATTCTCCCCTCCTGCATCCGTAAACTTCAGGAAAAAACAGGCACAAGGGAAGAAGACATCGACTGGTTTGTCTGTCACCAGGCAAACGCCAGAATCATTGACCATGTTGTCCGGTCACTCAAAGCGAACGACGCCAGATTTTTCCGGAATATGGAACATTTGGGAAACACCTCCGGCGCTTCCATTCCACTGGCTTTAGGGGAGATGGATGAAAAGCATCTGCTCTCTCCCGGCCAACGCCTGATGCTCATCGGATTCGGAAGTGGACTGACCTGGGGAGGCATTCTACTGAAATACGCCGGTCCTGTTTGTCGAAATGAAAGGGAGTTACCAATATGAAACCTACGTTAAATGAAATCCTCGGGACAGACTATCCCATCATCCAGGGAGCAATGGCAAACATTGCCAGCGGGGCTTTTGCTGCCGCTTCCTCCAACGCCGGTGCACTGGGAATCATCGCTGCCGGCGGTTACCGCCCGGAGCAGCTGGAAGAGGAGATTAAAATCGCAAAGAGTCTGACTGATAAGCCCTTCGGTGTCAACCTTATGCTCATGCACCCGGATATGGATCAGCTTGCAGACATTGTTGCAAGAGAACATATCCCCTTCCTTACAACCGGAGCAGGTAATCCCGCCAAGTACATGGACCAGTGGAAAGCTGCCGGATGCAAAGTCTTCCCGGTAGTTGCCGCACCTGTTCTTGCCAGACATCTGGAACGAAGCGGTGCCGATGCCATCATTGCGGAAGGATGTGAAAGCGGAGGACATGTGGGTGAAATGGGCACCATGACACTTCTGCCCCAGGTATGTGACAGTGTCTCCATCCCTGTCATCGCTGCCGGCGGAATCGCCGACCACAGACAGTACCTTGCCGCCAAAGCGCTGGGGGCCTGCGGGGTTCAGCTCGGAACCGTTCTCCTTACATCCGAGGAATGCCCGATTCACGACAACTACAAAGCCGCTCTCCTGAAGGCGAAGGGAACAGATACCGTTGTCACCGGACGAATCGCCGGAACCCCCGTCCGTGTCCTTAAGAATAAAATGACACGGGAATATATCCGGCAGGAAAAAGCCGGTGCAACCAGGGAAGAACTGGAACACTTTACTCTTGGAAGCCTTCGAAGAGCCGTTTTTGACGGAGACACAACTGAAGGTTCCCTTATGGCCGGACAGACCTGCGGTCAGCTCACAAAGATTTCCCGTCTGTCTGACATTTTTCACGAAATTATTTACGGAAAGGAGCCGCTATGAAAACAGCATTTTTATATGCAGGACAGGGAAGTCAGCACACCGGCATGGGACTGGATCTCTACAATGCAAAGCCAGAATTCAAAGAAGCCTATATTGAGGCGGAGGCCGCAAGGCCGGGTATCCTCTCAGCAATTTTCGATAACCCGGACAACATTCTGATGCAGACCGAATACACACAGCCTGCCATGGTTGCCTTCGCCTGTGGTGTTACATCGCTCCTGAAAAAAGCAAATATCACACCGGATGCCTGCCTTGGACTCTCCCTCGGCGAATACTCAGCCCTTGCCGCTGCGGAAGTCTGGAACACGGAAGATGCCATTCGAATTGCGGCTTTTCGCGGACACCAAATGGCACTGGCAGCCAAAGACGGTCAGTGGGGAATGTCGGCTGTTCTGGGACTGACCCCGGAGCAGGTAAGCTCCTGCTGCCAGGAAGGTGCCTTTGCCTGCAACCTGAACTGTCCCGGACAGGTGGTCATCGGCGGTGAGAAGAATGCAGTGGAGGAAAGTGCCAAAAAGGCAAAGGAAGCCGGAGCAAAACGCTGTCTTCCGTTGTCCGTCTCCGGACCTTTTCACACTCCGTTTATGAAGCGTGCGGCAGATGCCCTGCAGCATTTTTTACCGTCCTTTTCCTTTGCTCCATTAAAGACGAAGGTCATCTACAACACCACCGGCGACGATGCAGGACTGCTTCCGGGCGAGCCGTGCAAGGATGCCCTGATTGATATTCTCACCAGACAGGTACAGAGCCCTGTTCATATGCAGTCCTCCCTCGAGCATCTGCTTCAGGAGGGATATGACACCTTTGTGGAAATCGGTCCGGGAAAAGCATTATCCGGTTTCATCAAGAAAACCGCTTCATCCCTTGGGATCTCTTCCGATCAATACCGGATCATAACCATCGAGACCCTTGAGGATTTAGAGAACGCCATAAAGGAACTTTCGTAAAGGAGAAAATATGGAACAGACGAACCATCCGGTTGCATTGATCACCGGAGCAAGCGGCGGAATCGGAAGTGAGATTGCACGTATTTTTGCCAAAAACGGCTATTCCCTTGCCCTCCATTGTCACAAAAATAAAGCGTCCCTTGCACAGCTGACAGAAGAACTGTCTTCTTCTCTTGACGAAGGCCAGAATATTCTTTGTGTCACAGGGGATCTCTCCCGCGAGGAAGACGTCTCCCACCTGATGGAAGAGATTCAGTCCAGCCTCGGGACCATCGATGTCCTTGTAAACAACGCCGGTATTACAAAAGACAAACTGCTCATGTCCATGAAACCGGAGGACTTTGACGATGTCATAAACGCAAACCTAAGAAGCGTCTATCTCACCTGCCACAGTGTCATCCGGAGCATGATCAAGCAGCGTCACGGACGCATCATTAATATTTCCAGCATTGTCGGTGTCAACGGCAATCCCGGCCAGGCAAACTATGCCGCCAGCAAAGCCGGAATCATCGGATTTTCCAAATCCCTTGCCAGGGAAGTTGCTTCCCGCCAGATTACGGTCAACTGCATCGCACCCGGAATGATCGAGACAAAAATGACGGATGTCCTCAGCGATAAAGCCAAAGAGGCCATCCTGTCCCGTATTCCAATGGGACGCATGGGACGTGCGGATGAGGTCGCAAAGGTTGCGTGGTTTTTGGCATCCGATGCTGCCGACTATATTACTGCTGCTGTCATCCCTGTGGATGGCGGCATGTAACATGTAAACAGAAAGAGGATATTACATGCAAAAACGTCGTGTTGTTGTCACCGGTCTTGGAACGGTAAATCCGACCGGTAACAATATAGAAGAAAGTTGGAACAACATCAAAGCCGGCTACTGCGGCATCGGCCCGATTACCCGCTTTGATACCTCGGATTTCAAGGTGAAACTGGCTGCCGAAGTCAAAGACTTTGACCCTTCTTCTGTTATCAGTAAAAAGGAAGCCCGTCATATGGCCCGTTTCACACAGTTCGCAGTCTGTGCCAGTGCTGCTGCCCTGGAGGACGCAGGTCTTACCACCCTATCCGAAGGCGGAAGTGATATCGAGTCGGAAAGAGAAGCCTTAAAAAAGCACTGCTCTCCTTCCCGCATCGGTGTTTCCATTTCCTGCGGTATCGGAGGCCTGGGCAATATTGAAGAACAGCACAGCCGGGGAATGGAAAAAGGATTCGAAAAAGTAAGTCCTTTCTTCGTTCCTATGGCAATCTCCAATATGGCAGCCGGTCAGGTAGCCATCCGCTTTGGTCTTAAGGGTATGTGCACCTGTCCTGTAACCGCCTGCGCCGGCGGAAGTAATGCCATCGGAGACAGCTTCCATCGTATCCGTGACGGCTATGAAGAGATTATGGTCTGCGGCGGCAGTGAAAGCTGTATTACAGAACTGGGCATTGGAGGCTTTTCCAATATGAAGGCTCTCTCCATGAGCGAGGAGCCTTCCCGTGCCTCCATTCCGTTCGATCAGATGCGAAGCGGATTTGTCATGGGTGAAGGAGCCGGCATCCTAGTTCTCGAAGAACTGGAACACGCCAAGGCGCGGGGCGCTCACATCTACTGCGAGATCCTGGGCTACGGGGCAAACTGCGATGCCTACCACATCACCTCCCCGGATCCTTCAGCTGCCGGTGCGTCCGAATGTATGCGGCTTTGCCTTGAAGATGGCGATGTATCTGCCGAAGAAGTTGACTACATCAACGCCCATGGAACCTCCACGCATCTGAATGATATGACCGAAACACGCGCCATTCACCAGGTATTCGGTGAACACGCCAACCAGCTTGCCGTATCTTCCACAAAGTCTATGACCGGCCATCTCTTAGGCGGTGCCGGCGGAGTCGAAGGTGTCTTCACTGTAAAGGCCATCAGCGACGGATTTATTCCGGCCACCATCGGACTTACAGAGAAGGATCCGTTATGTGACCTTGATTATGTTCCACAGAAAGGCCGGAAAAAGCATCTGCGCCACGCCCTCTCCAACTCCCTTGGATTCGGCGGTCACAACGCCTGCCTTCTGTTCGGTGAATACAAATAATAGGAGGATACATGGATATTTATGTAAGAGAGCATCCCAATACCATGGATGCAAAAGGCATTATGGAAACACTGCCACATCGTTATCCCTTCCTGCTCATTGATCGCGTCATGGATTATGAGCCGGGAAAATGGGCCATCTGTGAAAAAAACATCTCCCTTGCAGAACCTGTCTTTCAGGGACATTTTCCGCAGGAGCCGGTATTCCCCGGAGTTCTGCAGCTGGAAGCTCTTGCCCAGTGCGGTGCCATTGCCTTATTGTCACTCCCGGAAAACGCCGGAAAGCTTCCCCTTTTTGGCGGCGTAAAAAATGCCCGGTTCAAAAAACCGGTTCTTCCGGGAGATGTCCTGACACTCTCCTGTTCACTTATTCGCCAACATGGTCCTTTAGGCGTCGCAGAGGCAAATGCAAGCGTTAATGGAAAAACTGTATGTAGTGCAATGCTTTCTTTTGCTATTGTGAAGAAATAGTGCTATGATGAAAGAGATAATAGATTACTTTGATCATCAAAGGGAGGATTGGATTTTGCTACAAAATGTTTTTCGAAGTATCTATAGTAAGCTTCAGCTTCATTTTTATATGCAGGTCTTTTCTGTTTTCGAACATCGGGAAGCTACATTGACCACGGTTGAATTCTTCAGTATGGAAGCAATCAACGCACTCGGTCGCCCGACAGCCGCAAGATTTGCCAAGGCCATGGGTATTTCCGCACCGAATGCTGCTTACCGTATCTCCAGTTTGATCAAAAAGGGCTATCTTCGGAAGGTTCGTTCTACAAAGGATCTGCGTAGCTATTTTTTGGAGCCCACTGAGAAATACGAGCACTATAACTCTATTAACGAGGATTACCTGAGGCGACTTGACGACCTGATAAAAGAACAGTTCTCACAGGAAGACTATGATAAACTTACAGAGATGCTCTCCGTCGTTGATCAGGCAATCCTAAATGATCTGGAGAAGCCATCACACAATGGCAAGACTCCGGACTAGAACGGAGGATATCATGGCAACCAAGGATACCCCTTCTCTTACCATCGGTGTGATTTTTTTCGGTGACAAAAGAGCCGAATTCTTCGACCAGATTTGGGAAGGTATGATGACATTCAAGATCGGACTTCCGTCTGACACGAAACTGATTCGCAAGACCTCTGATTTTACGGCTCAAAGCCAGGTCGAATGCATCGATCAGTTGGAAAAAAACGGCATACAGGGACTGATTATTGCACCTTATAATGATCCACTGGTTGCAAAACGCCTGAAGAAATTAACAGACGCCGGTACTCCGGTCGTATGTGTCAATTCTGACATTCCCGACTCCGGTCGTATCTGTTATGTCGGACCCGATCCGTATCAGAGCGGTGTTGTTGCAGCTGAAATCCTTCAGATTCTCGCCCAGGACAAGGGTGAGATCGGCATTATCACCGGTTCCCGCAATATCATCGGTCATCAGGAGCGTGTACAGGGTTTTGTTGATACCATCAAGCGGACCCGAAGCAAGATGACCATTGAATCTATACAGGAATGCCGGGACGACGACTACAAATGTTACGAGATGGTTCAGAAAGTCATGCGAGATCATCCACTGATCTCCTGCTTCTTCTTTGCCACCTCCGGAGGTATCTACGGCGGTTGCAAAGGCCTGTATCAGATGACAACCAGAAAGAGTTTCCATGTGATTACCTTCGATTTGATCGACCCGATCAAAGAATTTATGAAGAAAGGTGTGATTTCAGCCTCCATCTATCAGGAGCCTGTAACCCAGGGCGTTCGTTCCCTTCAGGTTCTCTCGGATAAGATCCTTCACAACAAGGATCCAAAGGATGATACCATCCACACCTATCTTTCCATTAAAACAAAAAGCTGTCTATAAGAAAACCCTCCCGGCATTGTACCGGGAGGGTCTTTTCTATTCTCTTACAAATGCTGAATATACAAGGGTTGCAAAGTACAGAATACCCGCAAAAATAACAATCACAGGTCCCGTTGCCACATTCACAAAATACGATAAAAACAGTCCCAAAAGACCACTCAAAACAGAAAATACAATGGACAGGCATAAATGCTGTCTCATATTGGATGCGATGTTACGCGATGCCGCAGCCGGAAGAATCAGCAGCGCATTGATCAGCAAAATTCCTATCCAGCGAATGGAAAGTGTAACCATGACCGCCACAAGAACCGCAAACAGATTTTCCAGAAGTCTTACGCGATACCCCTTTGCTTTTGCAAGCGTCGGATGAATGGTAACCGCAAGGGATGCATTCACGCAGAAGATGTAGTAGATGACTGCAATAACCAAAAGGATCAGCAGCATAACAAGGTCTTTTCTTGACATGGAAAGTACATCTCCCACAAGAAGGGATGCATAGTTGGAAAAATTTCCTCCTCTGGACAGGATTGCAAGACCTGCTGCCAGGGAAACACTGGCGCAGACCGAAATAATGGTATCCGTGGATGCCTTGCCGCGAAACCGGATCTGATTGAGCAGCAGAGCAAAAACTACAGCATAACCGATCATGGCAACCTGCGAATCCACCACCTGACAGATAACACCAACGGCAATTCCGGTAAGAGCCGAATGTCCGAGGGCATCCGAGAAGTATGCCATCTTCTTTTCTACCACCAGAGTACCTACCATTCCATACATCGGTGTCATCAGAAGAATCGCCACCAGGGCAATCCGGATAAAATCATACTGAAAGAATTCATGTAACATGGTACTCATGCCTCTATCTCCTTTGCAAATTCATAGTTGGCGCCACCGAAAACATTCTGGAAGGCCTCACTTGTAAAAACAGCTTTTGGAGTACCACTGGCTGCAACACTTTCATCAAGAAGAATGACCTGATCGGAATATCTGGCCACATAATCCAGATCGTGACTGACCAGTACAACCGCCAGATCATGATGTTCCTTCAGATATTTCATCTTCTCGTAGAAAAGATCCATACCGTTTTTATCAATTCCTGACACCGGTTCATCTAACAGCAAAAGATCCGGGTCGTCCATAACCGCCATAGCCAAAAGAACCCTCTGAAGCTCTCCACCCGAAAGCATACCGACCTTCTTATCGATCAGATCCTCTGCCGCGAATTCCTCCAGGGCTTCCAGCGCTATTTGTCTCTGCTTTTTGGAAGGAAGAAACGCCGGCACTTTCCCCTGAAAACTTGTCAGCATATCATAGACAGAAATCGGTGCTGCCGGCTCCACATGAAGTTTCTGCGGCACATATCCAATCCTTATCTTACGGATCTTACCATCCTCGGTATTACGGAATTCCAGGCTTCCGGTATGGGGAATCTCTCCCAAAATTCCGCGGATCAGGGTACTCTTACCTGCACCATTTCTTCCAATGATACTTGTCAAGGTTCCGCAGTGGATATGAAGATTGACATCCGATAAAATGACCTGATCTCCAAAATTCACGCCGAAGTTCTTGATCTTAATGCAATGAAGTCCACATGGACGCATGATTCTTCTCACCTGGACACCGCCTTTCTGATGGTGGACAAATTCTCTTCCATTCTCTCAAGATAGGTATCCTTATCCACATCGGAACATACGGTAACCGGATCAACCGTCACTTTCTTCGCACCGGTCTGCTTCGCCAGTGTCGACTGCATATTCTGACCGTAGACAGGATCTGCCCATACCATATCATCCTCTGACAGAACCTCCATCATGGAAGCCACTTCCTTCGCACTGACCTGACGCTCTTCGTCCAGATCGGTCACACCGTTGACTTTAACCCCAAGATCCCTTGCCAGATAGGCAAACGACTCCTGTAACAGAACAGCCTCTCTTCCTTCCTTCTGCAGGATCTGATAAAGTTCCTGTTCCTTCTCCTGTAACTTTGAAAGTTTCTTAAGATATGCTTCGCTGTTTTCCATCAGACGTCCGGTTGGAAGCCCCCGGCTTTCCAGTTTTTTCTTAAGTTCTGTTTTAACTTTCTCCGTCTGCTCCTGATAACAGGAGACACTCAGCCAGTAATGTGCGTTATCTTCCATCCCGTCCGTCACACCCTTTGATGTGTCAATGATGGTAAGATTTTCATTCTGCTCCCGGGCCTTATCCAGAAAAGCCTCCATACCTCCGCCGTTTACAACGAAGACATCACAGGTGGAGAGTATCTTAAGATCCGCCGGTGTCGGTTCATAGTCATGCAGACATCCCGTTTTCGGCGATGAAAGATTCGTAACCGACACGCCTTCAACACCATCCAAAAGGTTCAGTGCAATGGTATACATCGGAACAAAGGATGTCACCACCTGAAACTCCTGCCCCTTTTTGGGATGATTTGACCGGTAGGCCTGATAGCTGATCAACAGCGTTGCCAGGATCAGCACCAAGGAAAGTAATACTACAAAACAGTATTTCGCCGTTTGGTTTTTTCTCATTTCTTATTCCTCGTATTCATTCTCCAATACCTGATCCATAAAATCCAACACTTCATCCCGTCCCTGTCCTGTCACTGAAGAGAACGGAACAATGATGGTATCTTCATCTGCACCAAGTCCTTCCCGAAGCATCTTGACATGCTTCTGCAACTGGCTACGCTTGATCTTATCTGCCTTGGTGGCCAGAATAATCGGCTGATACTCCATGTATTTGATCCAGTCATACATCTGAATATCATTCTTACCCGGCGCATGACGGATATCCACCAGAAGGAAAATAACGCGAAGCATTTCCGACTCTGCCAGATAGTTTTCAATCATGACGCCCCACTTTTCCACTTCCGCCTTGGATGCTTTGGCATATCCGTATCCCGGAAGATCCACCAGATAGATACTGTCATTTAAGTGATAGTAGTTGATTGTCTGTGTCTTGCCGGGCTGCGCTGATGTTCTTGCCAGAGACTTACGGTTTAGAATACAGTTGATCAGGCTGGACTTACCGACATTGGATTTACCCGCAAAAGCAACTTCAGGCTGCGTATTCACCGGAAGAGTACTTGTAATACCACACACCGTCTCCAGTTCCACTTGTTTAATTACCATTTTTAACCTCCAATTACCGGTAAGGCTTTTCGTCTGTCAAATCGAGTAGGCTGACTCCTACTCGATTTCAACTCTGTTTCGCACCTCAAGGCAAAGCCTTTCGGTGTTCTACAGTCGCCTAAGTCCCCCTCGCAAGCGAGCTTGCAGGTGGGACTTAGGCTCGTTGTTTTAAATAAAACAGGGCACCGCATCGCAGCACCCCGTCACAATTCAATCCTTAAGCACTTTCCTTTGACTCTTCATCTTTATCTTCAAGGGAAATAACATTCTTACTCTTCTTGTCGACCAGAAGCAGGTTCGAATCTACCATTTCCTTGGTAATCTCCACTGCATCGCAGTCCTTTTCTGATGGAATCTCAAACATGAAGTCCATCATGACAGATTCCATAATGGCACGAAGACCACGGGCGCCTGTCTTACGCTCCAGAGACTTCTTTGCAATCTCCCGGATAGCCTCGTTGGTGAAGGTAAGCTCCACATCATCCATGTGGAACAGCGCCTGATACTGCTTCACAAGGCAATTCTTCGGCTCTGTCAGAATACGTACCAGAGCTTCCTCATCCAGAAGGTCCAAAGATACATTGATTGGAACACGTCCGATAAACTCCGGAATCAGTCCGAATTTAACGAAATCCTGAGGAAGAGCCAGCTTCAGCAGATCGCTCTCTGACTTCTCCTTATTCACAGACTCGGAAGGATCGGTATCAAATCCGATGCGCTTGGTATCCAGGCGGGACTCAATGATCTTGTCCAGACCTTCAAATGCGCCACCGCAGATAAAGAGGATATTGGTTGTATCGATCTGAATCAGTTCCTGCTGCGGATGCTTACGTCCACCCTGTGGCGGTACAGAAGCCACCGTACCCTCAAGGATCTTCAGCAGTGCCTGCTGAACGCCCTCTCCTGATACATCTCGTGTAATGGATACATTCTCGCTCTTCTTCGTAATCTTATCGATCTCATCGATATAGATAATACCCAGCTGAGCCTTATTCACATCATACTCTGCCGCCTGAATCAGCTTCAGCAGTATGTTTTCAACATCTTCACCTACATAGCCGGCCTCGGTTAAGGTGGTAGCATCCGCGATCGCGAAAGGTACACCCAAAACTCTTGCCAGAGTCTGTGCCAGCAAAGTCTTACCGGAACCGGTCGGTCCAAGCATCAGGACATTACTCTTCTGTAATTCCACATCCGATTTCTTACCGGAAAGAACTCTCTTATAGTGGTTATATACTGCAACAGAAAGAACCTTCTTTGCTTCATCCTGTCCGATGACATAATCATCCAGGAAACTCTTAAGCTCCCTTGGTTTTAAAAGGTTAATATTCAGATTCTGAGCAGGATCTACTTCTTCTAACATATCATCAACGAATTCTTCGTCAATGATCTCAGAACAGATCTCGACACACTCGTCACAAATATAGGTACCGTTTGGTCCTGCAATCAATTTACGGACCTGTGACTGCGGTTTCCCGCAAAATGAGCAGCGAATCTGATCATCATTTGACTTTCTACCTGCCATAATTCCTCCATTTAATATATCATGAAAAGGGTATCCCATTCCTGGGGTACCCTTCTTAATTATGCTTCGCGACTTTCAATTACACGGTCAATTAAACCATAGTCTAAAGCTTCCTGTGCAGAAAGATAGTGGTCACGCTCGGTATCTGCAGTTACCTGCTCAACCGTCTTCCCAGTATTCTTCGCTAACATTTCGTTTAATTTTCTCTTTGTCTTTAAGATGCTCTCAGCCGCAATCTCGATCTCCGTTGCCTGACCCTTTGCACCGCCGGATGGCTGGTGAATCATGATCTCAGCATTTGGAAGAGCAAGACGCTTACCCTTCGCACCGCCGGCTAAAAGAAATGCTCCCATAGAAGCTGCAAGACCTACACAGATGGTAGATACATCGCACTTGATATACTGCATGGTATCGTAAATTGCCATACCAGCTGTAACCATTCCTCCTGGGGAATTAATATAAAGATGAATATCCTTGTTCGGATCCTCTGACTCAAGGAAGAGTAACTGAGCAACAACCAGAGAGGCTGTTGTCTCATTCACTTCTTCTCCAAGAAAAATGATACGATCCTTTAAAAGACGTGAGTAGATGTCGTAACTTCTCTCACCTCTGGAATTTTGTTCAATGACATAAGGTATTGTTGCCATAAATTATCAATCTTCCTTTTCTTCGTCCTTCTTGGACTTACGCTTTGCGCGCTCCTTAACATTATCCATTACAAACTCAATAGCCTTCTCGATTGCGATCTGCTTCTTGAATCCCTCAAGCTCATCGTCCTGAACATTCTTCTTCAGATCCTCAGCCGGCATATTGTATCGCTTAGCCATCTCCTCGATGCGGGAATCTACATCAGCGTCTGTTGCCTCAAGATTCTGCTCCTTAACGATCTCCTCAAGAACGAGAGATGTCTTAACTCTCTGGAGTGCATCCGGACGAGTCTGCTCACGGAACTGCTCGATTGTCATTCCTGTGAACTGAAGGTACTGCTGGAAAGATAATCCGCTCTGTGCAAGGTTACGAGCATAATCATTGATCATGTTGTTAACCTGAGTATCTAACATCGCATCCGGAATCTCCATAGAAGACTTGTCAACGATCTTAGCTAAAGCCTCATCTTCCTTTGTACGCTTAGCATTGTCTTCCTTACGCTTCTCTAATGTAGCCTTTACATCAGCCTTGTAGTCTGCAACGTTCTCGAAATCTGTTGTATCCTGAACGTACTCATCGTCTAATGTAGGAAGCTCCTTAGCCTTTACCTCATGGATCTTAACCTTGAAGAGGGCTGCCTTACCTGCAAGGCTCTCCTCCTGGTAATCCTCTGGGAATGTAACGTTAACATCAACGTCATCTCCAGCCTTCTTACCAACCAGCTGATCCTCGAATGTATCGATGAAGGAGTGGGAACCGATCTCTAAGCTGTAGTTCTCGCTCTTACCACCGTCGAATGCAACACCGTCAACAGAACCGTCGAAGTCGATCACAGCTGTATCACCGTTCTCGATTGGACGCTCTACTGTAACTGTACGTGCATTTGTCTTAAGCTGACGAGCGATCTCCTCCTCAACCTCTTCATCTGTAACGGAAGTGTCGATCTTAGTAACTGTAACACCTTCGTACTTACCTAACTTAACCTCCGGACGAGTAGCAACTTCAGCTGTAAAAATGAAGTTCTCACCCTTCTGGCATTTAACAACTTCAACCTGAGGCTGTGAAACGATCTCAAGACCACTCTCATCATAAGCCTTAGGATACTCCTGAGAGATCAGGATGTTAGCAGCATCATCATAGAATACCTCTGCTCCATACATTCTCTCGATAACTGCCTGTGGCACCTTACCCTTACGGAATCCAGGAATGGACATGCTCTTCTTCTGACGGTTGTATGCAGTCTTGATTGCCTTATCCAGCTCAGAAGCATCCACCTCTACGGTGATCTTTGCCATGTTCTTGTCTAAATTCTCTACCTTTACGCTCATTTTAATGAAATCCTCCTTAAAATCTATGCAAAAGGCCATTTTTCGCATAAAAGGACAAAATGAGCCTTGTACAATCAATTAGGGATTATATCATAATCATCCCATCATTTCAACTAATTCTTAACATGCACCACAGAGCTTCCGATCTGTTGTGCTTTTTCATCATCAAAGAAAAATGCAATCAATGCCAGTCCGAAATCAATCGCCGTTCCCAATCCACGGCTTGTAATGATCGCTCCATCCACAGCAACCTTATCTTCCACGAACTGTGCCCCGGTAAGTCCGTCCTCCATCTGCGGATAGCAGGTCGCTTTCTTACCTTCAAGGATGCCTGCTGCCCCTAACACGGTAGGCGCTGCACAGATTGCCGCCGTCAGCTTGCCCTGTTCAGCAAAGGAGCGGACCCAATCCAGTACACGCTCATCCTCTTTCAGATGGAGTGTTCCCGGCATTCCACCCGGAAGGATCACACCGTCATAGGAATCCCTGTCCACATCTTCAAGCAGGTAATCTGCAAGAAAACGGATCTGTCTTGCACTTTCGATCTCCTTCTTCCCTGTAATGGAAACAATATCCACCGTGATACCGGCTCTTCGAAGTAAGTCCACCTGAATGAGCGCTTCACACTCTTCGCAGCCATCTGCTGCCAATACTGCAACCTTTGCCATCGTATCCTCCTTTTATTCTATTCCCTTCGGTCGTCCAAGACGGGACAGGTCACTGTTGGAGTAGCCATCCTCCTCTGTCACTTCCCGTCCAAACCACTTCGGCACCTGATAACTCCGTGCCGATGCTACACTGTCAAATTCCACCTCTGCGTAACAGAGAGGCGCGAATGGTTCATAAAAAACATCCAGTTCAATGGTAAGAGCTCTTTTGCTCTCCTGATCCACCGCATCTGCAGGGATCAGATACCGTCTCTTTCGTATGACATATCCGTCTGCTTTCTCAAGCAGATGCTCCCCTGCCTCCGGTGTCAAAGGAAGATTGACCTCCTGCCTAGCCAGCCGGCCAAAGCTCTTATAGGTCAAAAACCAGTCGTCTCCCTCTCTTCTGACACGTACCACAGGATGAGTGGAAAGGTATCCCTGTACCATCTCCCGATATGGATATTGCTCCAGATCTTGTGGGCAATGTTCTCTTGCCACCAGAAATTTTCGTTCTATTTCCATTGTACCCTCCGTCTAACGAAGTCTTGTACTTTCAAACCGCTTTCTTGTCGATATACAGATCATCAACTGACTCGTCCGATCCTCAAGTGAACCGTCTCCGATAACCAGATCCATGGATGCAGCCATGTTGTCGATGAAAGTGTCATTCAATTCATTTTGGACTGCCATCTCTTTTACAATACGGTATTTTTCTTCAAAGTCATCGGTGTCAAGGAATTTAAGCATATGAACCATGGCCGGATCCTGATCCGGAACATAGTCATCTTCCTCCTTAGTCTCCTCCTGCATAAGAGAAGATACAGCCGTCGCGATATCCTTTGCTTCCTTCTTAGTAAGTTCTGTCATCTGGGACTGTTTTTTCAGTTCGGACAACAGCATAAACCGGTACTGTTGCGCCACATCCGGATATTTGTCATGATCAACTTCCGACGTGAACATGGAACAGGGTCTTGCATAGATTCCAAAGTCTCCATACAAAGCCTGATAGATTACAAGGTCTTCGTTTGTTTCAGAATGTGTCGCCCGACAGATGATCTGATACAGATTCCCCTTAAAGTGCCGGAACTTCTCTCCCGGCTGTGGATCAAACTGTGACATTTACTCTTCCTCTCCTTTCGGTTCCTGCGCTTTAAAATTCGACATATAGATATGCTGCGCGATATCCTTCGTTCCAAAGTCAACGATGATTACACCGTAACTGGTATTTGGATACAGTTTTGTTTTCAGAAGTGCGTCGTTTACGATATCCGCATAATGCTTCGGATGGGTCATCCATCCATCTCCCACGGTTGACAAAAAGTTTAGGGTGAAGGTTGTATCATCCGCCTGGACATTCGCAATCATGTCCTGTACTGCGTCAATCTTCTCCTCTGTATTGTAGTGGTAGCGATCCTGCACCCAGATCTTCTGCGTTCCGTTGATGCTTCCCACCTCGTAAGGCAGATCCACCGGATCGGTATTATCCTGGCTCTCCCAGTTTAAGTTGATCCCCGTATCCCCGTATGTATTCACATCGGAAAAACGGCTGGCAAGCACCACTTTCCCTCTGACGGCTCCAAGGGATGGAATGGTATTATGAAGATACCATCTGTCCCTGTTCTTACGGATCTCTGAAAATAAAAGACTCTCAAATTCCTTTGCATCATCCTTGGGATCCTCATCTTTTACACTGAAAATCACCGTCTCGGAAGGATGTGCCTGCAAGAAGGCGTAGATCTGCTCCAGCACATCATTGAAATAGAGTTTTCCGGAAAAGATAAAGCCCTTCTTCCGGCAATCCCCGATATTATTCTTAAAATACAGCTTGGCCTGTTTGCCGTTATTGTCAATTGCCAGACGTACATCCAGATACCGGTATCCCCGTACCAGCTGATCTGCAATGCTCAGCTTCTGACACTGTAAAAAATAGCCCGGAAAAACATGTGCACTTCCACTGCTGTGTGTTCCCGGAATTGTAATAGAGGAAAGTCTGGTATCATCCGGAATGTTCATCATCCATTCGGTCGTCTGTATCATCTCCGCCCCCTGTGCATTCGCATCCAGACGGTAGGTACCGATGCATCCAGCCAATACAACAACCGCCAGCAATACCATCGATAGGATTCTTTTACTAGATAAATGTTTCATGTGACTCCTTTATTCTATGTTATACTACCTAAGTCAGCTGTTAGACTGACACCTTACAAATACTATCACAAATGAAGAATTTTTTACAGCAAAGGACTACGAATATGACAAAGCGCGAAGATCTCTTATCCTTAGGTTTTTATGAGCGATCCCCATACACCGGAAGCGACGGACAGATGCGCTATCGCATTGCCAAGGAAGAAGACAAAGAAGCCGGCACGAAGGAACTGGTATGTACCATCTGGCCGGGGCCTTACAGCTTCGACCACACCGATGATACACAAAAAATCACCTTTCGCGCCGACTTCTCAGAAGACGGTATGAATGAAATTATTACCTGGCTGAATCAAAAAAGCGACGATTATCAGGATAATCCCGCCTACGGAATTCATGACTGATGGTGCAGATATTGCTTTTCAAAGGCTCTTACCGGTATCGGCTGCACCTTCTCACCCTTTGTTATCACCCGGACATTAAGAGCCTCTGCCATAGCCAGTATGGCTCCAAAAAGCTGATCCACTTTTCCGGATTCTTCCACATCCAAAACGTAGCTTCGATCCAGCTTTACCGCATGGATCTTCACCTGTGTCAAAACCGACAGTGCTGACGAGGCTTTCCCGAAATCATCCACAACCACCGGGAATCCGGCCTTCTGAATCCTCTCAAGTTCCGCTGTCAGCCGTTTCTGATCTGAAAACAGTGACTTTTCCTTGATCTCCATCCATAACTGCTCCGGACGGACATCATACCGCTCTACCAGTTCCTGTAGGACAGCGACAACATCCATATAGTAAAAGTCCGCCGCCGACACTTTAACCGAAATGAGAAGGTCTTTCATCCCCACATTCTTCCAGCGGGATAGCAAGGCTACAGCCCTCTCCCAGATATAGCGGTCCAGTTTCGCCACAAGCCCGGCCTCTTCCAGCGACTTTAAAAAATCTGCCGGATTGTCGATAGAGCCATCGCTTCGAACACGACAGGAGGTCGCCTGCGCTCCCTCAATCATGCCATCCTCTCCCCACATAGGTTTTAAGAAGAGGTGATATTCTCCGTCCCGAATTGCCTGGTCAAACCCCCGGATAAATTTCTTCTTCTGCTCCAGCGTCCGCTTCATGTCCTCATCAAACCAGGCAATCACTTCTGTAGGAGCATTCCGCACCTTATCCAGAGCCAGAAGTGCCCGATTGATCATTTCCTGAATAGAGATTTCTTTCTCTTCAATGCAGTATACTCCACTTCTCACCTGAAGGCGGAACATGGAATCCGTCAACATCTCTCCCACCTTTCGCATTCCATCCTGAATGTTCTCGGGCTGGAAGGTATTATGACTTACCAGCATGATATAGCGCCCCTTTTGCAGGCGTCCAAAAAGATGCAAACTTGCATCGTATTCTCTGCAGATATTCGCTATTCCCAAAAGAACCTGGTCAAGCACTTCACTTCCGAATAAAGCTTCGACCAGATTATACTGCACCACTTCTGAGATGACCAGATCCAGCGGCTCCGTACTGTTTTCAAGCATCTGTCGGGCTGTCTGTGAAAAGCCCTCCCAGTTGTAAAGTCCTGTCAAAGGATCGTTTTTGATTGCTTCGTAACCGGTTTCTTTTTGTTCCTTGTCTTCATAGGATTCCTTCTCCGCTTCTGTCGCATCATGAACCATAATCAGTTCCAGGGCGCAGGCTATCTCCTCCCCATTCTCCTGACGGATCACAATCGGAATCGACTGAATCCGGTAGATCTGTCCACGGTATAATTCCACCCGGTCCTTTCTACGTCCGGATAAACAAGCCTGATAGCTACTGCATTCCCTGCAGCGGCTTCTTGCATCCCATAACGTATAACAGATCCTGTTGTATACTACATGATTATCTTCCAACGAAAGTTGGCAGCATTCCTTCGGATCCACAAGGCGCACCAGATCGTAGACCTTATTCATCATAGATATCGTCTTAACAAGTTCTGTTATGGTGTATTCCTTCGTCTCAATCATAGTATCACCGGGTATTAATCCATCCACTTCGCTTATAGGAAGGGAACCGAATTACTTTATTGTCTCAAACTTCATTATAACATCCGCATTTTTGCTTTGCAATTCTGATTTCCGACGCAAATTTTTCGTTAATTTTAGATTCATCACATCAGGGTGCCTCTGTCAACATTCTATCCCTAAACCGTTTCACCTGAGCATCGGTAAATCCGAGCCCGTGGAAATAACCGGTAATCTTATCCTGCAACGTATCCCCCGGGTAGGTCTTGATCTCCTGTACCAATTCCCTATAACCGCTAAAAGCACCGTCTCTTGTTCTCGGCAGATAAAAGGAAGACAATTCATACTCCTTGGCCAGATCCGATTCATTGACTCCCAGCAGTCCTTCCAGCAAAAAGGCTATGGTTCCGGTTCGATCGCATCCATATACACAATGAAGATAGACCGGCTGTTCCTGTTCCACACTTCGAAAAATCCTTCGAAACACCTTTGCGTAGGTTGCTTTTTTACGATCCGGAAGCCGATAGGATAAGGTGCTGTACCGATAGTACGCCACTTTATTTCCCAAAACACTTCTGTTCCTGTCCTTTGTCTCCTTCTTTTTTCGAAGATCCACTTCAACGCCGATGCGCAGCACCTTTTTCATGGTCTGTTTCCCTTTTTCCGTCACATGGTGTTTCCCATCCAGCTCGCCGCCCCGGTATATTTTTCCGTAACGGATCCGTCTCCCGTCTCCCGTTCTCCAGCCTCCGATATCGCGAACATTTCGAACACCATCTACCCGGCACATGCGAAGAGTCCCACCGGTATAAAGTACGCCGGACTTTATGGTTCTTCCCCCGGTGTCCTGTACGGTATAAGCATACCTGCTCCGGGGAACAAGATTATACACATATGCCCTTCCGTCTCCCCCCTTCACCTTCTCTTTCCAGCCGATTGCAGGCTTCCCGCCCTTCAGGCGCAGGTTGATCCAGACCTTTCCTTTGGTCCGGGGAAAGGTGATCTCTGCCGGCCGGGGTAAATCCTGCCGTCCCTTTTCCCTTCCGACATAATCTAAAACGCAGGAGACGCGATATCTCTTATCGACATAAAAGACCTTTGTCAAAAACTCCTTCACAGATGGATTCTCAAGGGAAACAATCCCTTTCCCCGCCGCCGTCACCAGAGAAAAATAAGGAAGGCAAAAAAGAGCCAGGAGGATTGCGATATATCCTCCGGCTCTTCCATTCCTATGCCTCATTTTCTTTCACCAGAAGACAAAGTGCTTCAAGATTCGGCGTGAACGGGAACATGTCCACTCCACAGAGCCGCTTCACTTTGTATCCGTGTGCCATGAAATACGGAAGATCGCGCTCAAGACTGGTCGGCTTACATGCGATATAGATCAGAGCCGGCACCTTATAGTCTACGATTTTCGTCATTGCCTTTGGATTCAGGCCTTCTCTCGGTGGATCAAGCACAATATAATCCGGCTTCTCTTCAATATCATCCAGCACCTTCAGTACATCACCTGCCAGGAAATGACAGTTCTCAAGTCCGTTCCCTTCGGCATTGACCTTTGCCGCTTCAACGGCTTCCTCTACAATTTCCACACCGATGACTTCCTTTGCCGCCGGTGAAAGAATCTGAGCAATGGTTCCGGTTCCCGAATACAGGTCGTAAACCACATTACCAAGGTCTCCTCCTGCTCCCTCCATAATGTAGTCTCTCGCCTTCTGGTACAGAACCTGGGCTCCTGCCGAGTTGGTCTGGAAGAAAGAGAACGCTGTCACCTTGAAGGAAAGCCCCAGAAGCTTTTCTGTAAAATAGTCCTGTCCGTACAGGATATCGGTTCCCTCGTCCTTAACAGTATCGGCAACAGAATTGTTTCTGGTATGAAGAATTCCTGCAAATTTCCCGGTGAAGCCTTCCTTTTGCTCCAATTGCAGCAGCTTCTCCTTCCATTCTGCAAGAAGTGCCTTCTCCTCTGCCTTCTCCTCCTCTGTCATTTCCGGATGGTTTCCATGAAGTCCGCCCCGCTCATCCCGATAGCCGTCGTAGCGCGGATTCGTCGCAAAGTTTTGATCGCTTTCCCAGCTGTCCGGAAGATAGTCTGCGGTCACAAGGTCCACCAGAACCTCTCCGGTAAACTGTCCCTTTCTTACCAGAAGGTGGCGCAGATATCCTCTATGACTTCCTTTCCGGTAGAACGACATTCCCTTCTGACCAAAGAAATCTTTGGTCACGGCAAGAATCTCATTAAAACCATCTCCTGCAATCCTGCAGGAATCCACGGTAAGCACGTCATAAAAGCTTCCCCGGCGATGCATACCAAGTTCCAGCGGACCGCCTTTTACGCTGTCACCGAAAGAATATTCCATTTTATTCCGATAGAACGTCTGCTGCGGAGAGGCAAGAACGCCCTCATAGATATCCTCAAAGCCTTCAACAACTCCGGAAAACAGCTCTGACAACTGTTGATCCTTCAGCTTCAGTTGGTCTTCGTAGGACAGTGTCTGATAGAGACAACCGCCGCAACAAGGTCCTTCCTTGGAAGAAAAACCGAAATGAGGGCAGGCGCTCTCCCTCTCCTTTGGTCCGTGCTCTACAATGGTCTGCACTTCTCCCTTAAAGTTTCCGTGGCTCTTTCTAGTCAGCCGATAGGTAATCTTCTGACCCGGAAGTACATTCTTAACTGCCGCCGTATATTCTCTGGTAACGCCATCTTCCTCCACCTGTGTTACCACCTTCGCCTTTGCCGGAAACGCAAGACGTTCCACCTTACCTTCCAGGATCTGTCCCTTTTTCATAAAATCTGTTCTCCTACATGAAAAGACCGCAGCCCATGGCTGCGGCCCCAATTACATCCTATATCAATCCTTATCATCAGCGAAAAGATCATCGTCGTCATCGTCAAATGCATCATCGAAATCGTCATCAAACTCTTCATCATAATCCGGAGTAAAATAACGATAAAGTGCATACGCAGCGCCACCAATCACTGCACAAATGCCAATAATGATCAGAATCGCCTTCACTAGCTTCTTCATATCACTCTTCTCCTTCTCTTTTTTCAGTAAAAACGGAGTACGCGACTTCACAACGGAACCCGCACCGGAAACCATACTTCTCAGCTTATCAACATCAATCAAAGATGCCAATTCATCCTTTGTAATCACCTTCATGAGAGCCTCCTTTATGTACCCATCAACTAAAAAAATTATAGCATACATAAAATGACAGGGCAATTACAGCTTTTCTAATTTTGCAAATGCTGCAAACATCTTCCGGACACCAGCGGTCTCGAACGCAACGGTCACCTCATAGTCACGGCCGCCGTCCACGATTTTTTGAACAACGCCAACACCAAATTTTTTATGTCTTACCTGATCTCCCTCCCGGTAGGCAAGGCCCTCGGTCTTGGTTGCCATTCCCTTCGATACAAGGGTATCCAGCTTCTTTTTATAGCTTGCTGCGCTCGTCTCCTTCGGCTGTCGTTTGCTTCGCATAGCCTGTGCGCCTCCGCCGTAACCGGAAACGCCGCCATATGCCAGGCTTCCATAGCCTTCCCTCTTTCCTCCATCATAGGAGAAGGAATCAAAGTTCGCGGACTTGTCATAGGTCGGAAGTGTTCCGTCGATCAGTTCCTTTGGAATCTCTTTTACAAATCTTGAGACGGCGTGGTACTGGGTCTCTCCTCGAACCATGCGGGCCTTTGCCGCTGTCATCGTAAGCGTTTCCATGGCACGGGTGATTCCTACATACATAAGGCGTCGTTCTTCTTCCACTTCCTCTCCGCCGTCCTCGCTTGAAATTGACATAAAGGACGGGAAAAGTCCGTCCTCAAGTCCGGAGAGGTAAACACACGGAAACTCCAGTCCCTTGGCTGAATGTAATGTCATAAGCACCACATACTGATCGTTTTCCTCCACTGAATCAATATCCGCAATCAGGCTGACCTCCTCAAGGAAACCGGACAGCATCTTCGTTGCATCCACCGTTTCGCCTTCGGCTTCCTTTTCCATACGGAAACAGCTCTCGTAGTCACTGGTCTTGGATATAAATTCGTCTAAATTTTCGATTCGTGTCTTCGCCTCGTCGGTTCCCTCTGCCAAAAGTTCTGAATAATAGCCGGTTTCATCCAGAATATTCCGTACCAGTCCTGTCAGTCCCTCATATTCCAGTTTGGATGACAAAACTTCCATAAAGTCCACAAAGCTCTTTATCTTCTTGGCCGCTCTTAAAACCTGGGGATTATTCTCTGCCTGTTCCAACGCCTCATAGAAGGACAGTCCGTTGTCCAGAGCATACTCTGCGATCTTGCCTTCCGTAGTCGCTCCGATTCCACGCTTTGGCACGTTTAGAATCCTTCGCACCGCCACATCATCCCGCACATTATCGATTGCCTTCAGATATGCAAGAATATCCTTGATCTCTTTTCTCTGGTAGAAGTTCACACCGCCCACGATCTTGTACGGAATATTCTCCAGCATAAACTTCTCTTCCAGAATACGTGACTGGGCATTGGTCCGGTAGAGAACAGCAAAGTCCTTATAGTCCGCCTCCAGGGCCCGTTCCTTTTTCTTGATATCCGAAGCAATAAAGGCCGCCTCCTCGTAGGCCGAATCGAACTGCCGGAAGCGTGGCAGCTGCCCTGCTTCCTTCTCTGTCCAGAGCTTCTTCTCCTTACGGCCCTTATTATGTTGAATGACCGCATTCGCCACCTTAAGGATATTCCCCTTGGAACGATAGTTCTGCTCAAGTCGAATGACCCTTGCCTCCGGGAAATAACGTTCGAAATTCAGAATATTGTAGATATTCGCGCCTCTGAATTTATAAATGGACTGATCATCATCACCGACCACACAGAGATTTTTCCGGGCGCCTGACAACAGGCGTACCAGCTCAAACTGCGCGCTGTTGGTATCCTGATACTCGTCCACCATAATATAGTGCAACCGCTCCTGATAATAGAGCAGGACCTCCGAATCCAGCCGCAGAAGATTTACCGTATTCAGGATCAGGTCATCAAAATCCATGGCATTGTTCGCCCGAAGTCTTGCCTGATACTCGCGATACACGGTGGCTTTCATCTTCTCGCTTGGATTCGCCGACACCTTACCGGCATAGTCCTCCGGTCCAATCAGCTCGTTCTTGCAGTTGCTGATCTCATTGAGGAACATTCTCTCCTTGAATTTCTTGGTGTCGATGTTTAACTGCTTGAGGACTTCCTTCATAACAGTCTTTGTATCATCGGTATCATAAATGGAAAAATTCGTTCCATATCCGATTCTGTCAGCAAAACGGCGCAGAATCCGGACACAGGAGGAATGGAACGTGCTGACCCATACAGCCTCTGCTCCCACGCCTGCAATCCGGTTCACACGCTCCCGCATCTCTCTTGCCGCCTTATTGGTAAAGGTGATCGCCATAATATTCCATGGTGCCACATGCTTTTCCTCCATAAGATAGGCAATACGGTGTGTCAGAACTCTTGTCTTACCACTACCTGCTCCGGCTAAGATTAAAACAGGGCCCTCTGTCTGGAGGACCCCTTCTAACTGCCGGTCATTTAAGATGTTTCTTAATTCGGAAACCATCTCCATAATCTATTCCTTCCGTCAGTTCTTATTCTCTAATCGATTCAATACCAGCTCATATCCATCATCGCCATAGGTCAACGCACGATTGACTCTGCTGATGGTAGCTGTTGAGGCTCCCGTATGATCCGCAATCTTCTGGTATGTTTCGTCTTTGCGAAGCATAGATGCCACCGCAAATCTCTGCTGCATGGATTCCAACTCTCCTGCTGTACAAAGATCCTCGAAGAAGCGATATGCCTCCTCTCTTGTCTGCAGTGTTAAAATCCCATCCAACAGACGATCCATATTTTCTGTATGAAGATTTCTACCCATTACCTTACGCCTCCTATAATTGCTATAAGATGATTACCCCACGTTCCTTCGCGTATGCAATCTCCTCTTCCGGCCAGATGGATACCTGCACCTCACCGATATGACACTTTCTAAGGAAGAACATACATATTCTTGACTGTCCAATGCCACCACCAATGGTATACGGAAGCTTCTTCTCCAGCACGGCCTTCTGGAATGGAAGGTTTGCCCGGTCTTCACAGTTTGCCTTTTTCAGCTGATCTGCAAGAGAATTCTCATCTACTCGAATACCCATGGAAGAAAGTTCCAGGGCAATATCTGTCACCGGGTAATATACAATGATATCTCCATTCAACTGCCAGTCATCATAGTCCGGCGCACGTCCGTCATGACGCTCTCCATTGGTCAAAAGGTCACCAATCTTCATAATGAAGACTGCCCCCTTTTCCTTGGCAATCAGATATTCTCTTTCCTTTGTTGTCTTATCCGGCCAACGGTCCAGAAGTTCCTGGCTGGTAACAAAAGAAATCTCCTCCGGTAAAAAGCACTCAATGTAATCGTAAAGATTACACATATGCTTCTCTGTGATACGAAGAGCCTCGTAAACAGCCTTGACTGTATCACAAAGGGTCTTCACATTACGCTGATCCTTCTCAATGACCTTTTCCCAATCCCACTGGTCCACATAGATGGAATGAATGTTATCGGTATCTTCATCTCTGCGAATCGCGTTCATATCTGTGTAGAGGCCTTCTCCCACATGGAAACCATAGCGGCCAAGCGCCATACGCTTCCATTTTGCAAGGGAGTGCACGATCTCCACGTGTTCATCATCTAATTCTTTGACACCAAAGGAAACCGGACGCTCCACTCCGTTCAGGTTATCATTCAAGCCGGACTGTGGCTTAACAAATAACGGTGCTGATACACGGTGCAGATTCAGTTCTGTCTGAAGCTGTGTCTGAAAGAAATCCTTTACCTGCTTGATTGCGATCTGGGTCTCTTTCAATCCCAAGGCCGGTTTATAATCCTCCGGTATTACTATTTTACTCATGAACAATCTCCATTTCTTCTTTCTTTTTCTTTTCCAAAGTCAAGACTCGCTCGCGAGTCTTGCGCGCCGACTGAGTTAAAGGTCGCAGTTTCCTACCGTTCTTGGGAACGGAATAACGTCACGGATATTGCTCATTCCGGTCAGATACATGACACAACGCTCAAATCCAAGACCAAATCCTGCATGATGGGTTGAACCATACTTACGAAGGTCAAGGTAGAAGTCATATCCCTCCGGATCCATACCAATTTCCTCGATACGCTTTCTAAGAATATCAAGGTCATCCTCTCTCTGGGAACCACCGATGATCTCACCGATTCCAGGTACCAGACAGTCTACAGCTGCAACGGTCTTGCCGTCCTCATTCAGCTTCATGTAAAACGCCTTGATGTCCTTCGGATAATCCGTTACGAAAACAGGACGCTTATAGATCTGCTCCGTCAGATATCTCTCATGCTCTGTCTGAAGATCACATCCCCAGCTTACCTTGTATTTGAATTCATCGTTGTGCTTTTCAAGCATCTCAACTGCCTCGGTGTAGGTTACACGGGCAAAGTCGTTCTCAACCACGTTATGAAGACGATCAATCAGACCCTTGTCGATGAACTGATTGAAGAATGCCATCTCCTCCGGTGCATGCTCAAGAACATAGTTGATGATGTACTTCAGCATTGCCTCCGCAAGCTCCATATCATCCTCAAGATCTGCGAATGCAATCTCCGGCTCGATCATCCAGAACTCTGCCGCATGACGGGTGGTATTGGAGTTCTCTGCTCTAAAGGTCGGTCCGAAGGTATAGATATTCTTAAATGCCTGTGCAAAGGTCTCACCGTTCAACTGTCCTGACACCGTCAGATTAGCGGAATGTCCGAAGAAATCCTCGGTGAAATCAACCTTGCCCTCTTCTGTCTTTGGAACATCATTAAGGTCTAAGGTTGTAACCTGGAACATCTCTCCTGCACCCTCTGCATCCGATCCTGTGATCAGTGGTGTATGAACATAGACGAAGTCGTTCTCCTGGAAAAATTTATGAATTGCATAAGCTGCCAGAGAACGAACGCGGAATACTGCTTCGAATGTATTGGTACGTGGACGAAGATGGGTGATGGTACGAAGATACTCCATCGTATGACGCTTCTTCTGAAGTGGATAATCCGGTGTGGAATCTCCCTCAACCCATACCTTTGTCGCCTGAAGCTCAAACGGCTGCTTGGCATTCGGGGTCTCTGTAATCACCCCCGTTGCCCAGACAGCTGCTCCGATGTTCAGTCCGCTCAGCTCCTCATAGTTCTCGAGCTCAGATGAATATACCACCTGCAGCGGTGTGAAAAAGGTACCGTCATTCACAACTAAAAATCCAACAGCCTTGGAGGAACGATTATTACGGACCCAGCCACCGACCGTCACGGTCTTTCCTGTGTATTCCTTTTCATTCTTGAATAATGTTCTGATGTCCGTTTTGTCTTTTCTCATGATATCCTCCAGTTAGTATTTATGGTAAAAAACACTGTTCTAGTTTAGCCTAGTAACGTAAAAATTACAAGGGCTAATGAGGGCTCTTGACGGAGTTAATTACAGAATTTTATAATGTATTCTTGCATAGGGAAATTCCTTTCCCCCTGCAAAACCAGATAAACAAAAGAGGTTGATTTATATATGAATAAAAAGGATGTATTGGAAATTAAAAGACGTTTCAAAAAGGATGGCAACTCCTTTGACCACATTGCCGGCTGCTACGTGGATGCAGAGAAGAACAAGGTGGTCTCCTTCCGGGAGATCTTCGGAAATCTCGAAGATGATGAGATGCATAAATACTTAGAGATTGCAAACAAGTCCCTGTCCGGCACCATCGGCAACAATCTTTTATGCCTGGAATTTCCTACCGATGAGGTGGTAGAAGGAAGCGGTGGCCGTCACGACCTACTGATGCGCCTTCGCGCAAGCGAGCTTAAGGATGAGGCTGTTCTCAACGAATTCTATGACAATGTCATTGAGAACTTTTCCTATGTAGGAAATTACCTGATCCTTTTATTCCATGATAATTATGATGTACCGTTAAAGACCACGGACAATATGACCCTCGATGATTCCGAGGAGATCTACTCCTACCTGTTATGTGCCATCTGTCCGGTAAATCTTTCCAAGGCCGGCCTTGGCTACCGCCAGGACGAGAACCGCATCGGTGCACTTTTAAGAGACTGGGTTGTTGCCCCTGTGGATACCGCTTTTATCTTCCCTGCCTTCACCGACCGCAGCCAGGATCTGACCCACATCGGAGTCTACACCAAGAATCCAAAAGATCCGCACAAGGAGTTCTGGGAGAGCGGTCTGCATGTACAGTCGGAATACACCGCCACAGAAAAAAGACTGGCTTTCGAATCCATGGTGGGCAAATCCCTTGGGGGAGATGAGGAAGAGAACAAAGAGCAGATGCTGGATGTGGAAGAGGCCTTAAACGACTTTATCAATGCAAGAGCCGAGCGTCTTCCGGACGAAGAGCCTGTTATCCTCAAGGCCGAGGATATTCCGGAAATCATGACAGAAAGCGGTCTGTCCGAGCAGAAGGCAACGCGCATTCAGGAACGCTTTGCATCCTTCTTCCCGGAGGAGGAAGATGCTCCCCTTGCCAGCGATCTTCTTGACACCCGCGCCTTAAAGAACAGCGAGCTTCGCTCCGAGAAAAAGGCACTCCAGCGCCAGGTCGTTGAACTGACCAGCGAGCTGAAAAAAGCCGGCGTAATTGCCGAAGAGGGCAAGGAGGTTTCCGTTGTTGTGAAAGTTTCCCAAGAAAAAAAGGCTGTCGTTGAGACAGCCTTTGTAGACGGCAGAAAATGCCTCGTCATTCCATTAGATGAAGAAGACACCGCTACCTTAAACGGTGAACATCTTACTTTTTAGCAAGTTCTGTCAAAAGTGCCTTTGCGGCCTTTTTATGGCTCTTGTCCATCAGATTGACAAAACCAAGAATCGGATCCACACCTTCGTAAAGCTTATGCTTTTTTATGAAGGCGCTGTCCGATAAGATCACCCCCACCGGAGCCGGATCCTGCATACGATCCGGGTCCGGTTTTTTATAATTCTCCCGCAGTTCTCCCTGCAACACCTTCGCCGGCTCCTCCGGGACAAACTGGTAGTCAGCCTTCGCCATTTCCTTCTGAAGGTCCTTAAGTTCCGCAAGATCCACATAGTAGAGCCGATCCTTTAGACTTTCCAGCTCTTTCTCACTTAAGATATTCCGAAGATCCATGAATGTGGTCTGATTCGTGTAGTAGGTAAAATACCACGGATCAAGCACCATCACATCCAGAGCATGATCCTGCATCTGCGCCTGAAATCTTCCGGCGGTTCCAAAGTCCGTCTGATTCACAGGACCACCGAGGGAAAGGGTTCTAAAAAGATCGATGTTAACGTCTTTTTCATCTGTTTTGATGTTACTTCTCCTTGCCACCTGCTCCGTCAGTTCTTCCGCGGCACCGTCATCCAGCGCATCCGCATTCACAAAAACCGCATTCAACGCATCCTCCCGGTTACTTAATATCGAATGCCCGATGGAAAATGCTATCACAAGTAAAACCACACCTACAATGGTATGAATCTTATAATATTCCCAGAAATACTCCAGTCGGTCCTTTAGCGGACGCCCTTTCATCTTATCCCGTTCTGCTTTTACTTCATCCCTTACTGCCATAAGATCCGCCTTTTCTATTCTTCTGTCCCGTCGTTCTCATCCAGAAACTGACGGATCAGTTCTGCTGTCTGCTTCCTCTGCTCTCCTGCACGGATGGATGCTTTTCCGTCACCTGCCTGCTTTCCATAGGAACCGAACTGTCCATGGTTGGCTCCCTTTAAAATCTCAACCGCCGCGTCCGAAGGAAGGTTCTTCCTTGCAGATGCAAAACGTTCCTGTGAGATTACCTCGTCTGCATCACCGCAGATGGAAAGCACCTTCAAACCACTGTCCGAAAGATCCTTCATGGAATAGGAAGCCAGAAGAATCAGCCCCCGGTACTCCTTTTCATGTCCTGCAACATAATTTGCCGCAATCAGTCCTCCAAGGGAATGTCCGGCCATATACCATTCATCCATTCCCGTGTACTCCCGACGAATCGCATCGGCATAATTCCTTCCAAACCAGGCAAACTGCATCGGCATCTTCGGTACCACAATAACAGAAAAGCTGTCCCGAAGCTCGTTTAAAAGCGGAGCATAAGCCTGATAGTCCACCGCTCCACCCGGATAAAACACAAGGCCTCTGTGGTGTTCTCGGGCCGGTCCGTTTCCATAAAATACCAGGCAGTCATGCCCGTCAATTTCATGTTCTACAATTCCAAAGGCACTGCTTCCCTCCCGAATCGTCTGCTTCGCAAAGGTATCCGGCTGATAAGCCTTCAGCTCCATTTTGTAATAAAAAAATCCGCATCCTCCGGCGATCGCAAGGATGAGAAGCAACAGGATCGTGATAAAAAATTTCCCGAAAGAAAATCTGCGTTTTCCCTCGATCACGCCTCCAAAGGCATCAAAGCTCTGCTTGTCCAGCTCTACCTTTCGTCTGCTGTTATCCCGGATCGGTATGTTTTTTGGTTCGTACATCTTAACTGTTTCCTCGTTCATTCCTATATAAAAGTATTGGTCTTCTCATCGTATTCATATCCGATGGACGCAAGCTTTTCTTTGATCTCTTCTTCTGTCATACCGGCCTTCCCTGCCAGCATCGCAAGATTCGGTTCCTTGTCTCTTAACTGCATGTTCACAACAGACAGTAACATTGCCGGATCGTTTGGTAACTGTAAACTGCTCATAATCTATCCTCCAACCATATATGTTTGTATTGTCTCACAGATTAGATATTTTACTCTCAATCCTCTTCCTTCGCAAGACAAATCCCCCTTCGCTTGCAGATGGGACTTTGGCTCGTCATTATAAAAAGAAAAACCTGTCATCCGAAGATGACAGGTAAAAGGGGTATAAAAATGTTTGTATGTCTTGACTACCGGCAGAAAGATGCAACCTTTGTTGCAATTCCTTCGGCATCTAAACCGTATTTATGCAGCAGTTCCAGAGCAGGGCCGGATTCACCGAAGACATCGCATACACCGATCTTTAAAAGTCTTGTAGGCAACTGCTCAGACAGTGTATCCGCCACAGCGCTTCCAAGTCCTCCGATGACCGAATGCTCTTCTACCGTCACAACAGCCTTTGTCTTGGCTGCGCTGGCAAGAAGCAACGCTTCGTCCAACGGCTTGATGGTATGTATATTGATCACCTCACAGGAAACACCATGATTCTCCAACTGTTTTGCAGCCTCAAGTGCCTCAGAAACCATAAGTCCTGTCGCTACCAGGGTCACATCGCATCCTTCTTTTAACAGAACACCCTTGCCGATCTCAAACCGGTAATCCGGGCGGTCGTTGATCACCGGGGCAGCCAGACGACCGAATCGCATATAGACCGGGCCCTGATGTTCATATGCCGCTTTCACGCAGGCTCTTGCCTCAATATCGTCCGATGGATTCAGCACCACCATACCCGGTATTTCCCGCATCAGGGCAAGGTCTTCCAGACACTGGTGCGTAGCACCGTCCTCACCCACAGAAATACCCGCATGAGTGGCACCGATCTTAACATTCAGCTTCGGATATCCAATGGAATTGCGAACCTGCTCATAGGCGCGTCCCGCCGCAAACATTGCAAAGGTGCTGGCAAACGGTACCATGCCACAGGTTGAAAGGCCTGCTGCTATTCCCATCATGTTACACTCTGCAATTCCGCAATCCACATGCCGGTCCGGGAAGGCCTTTTTAAAAATTCCCGTCTTGGTTGCCGCTGCAAGATCCGCATCCAGAACGATTACATCCTCGTGTTCCTTTCCAAGTTCCACCAGCGCGTTTCCATAGCTTTCTCTTGTGGCAATCTTTTTCACCTCAGACATCAGGCCTCCTCCTTTCCAAGTTTTGCATAAGCTTCTTCAAGTTCCGCAATGGCCTCTTTGTACTGTTCGTCATTGGGAGCCGTTCCATGCCAGCCCACTTCGTTTTCCATAAAGGAGACACCCTTGCCCTTCACGGTTTTTAAAATGATTGCCACCGGCTGATCCTTGATTCTTCGTGCCTCGCCAAAAGCTGCCTTAAGCTGGGTAAAATCATTTCCGTCTTCCACGTTAATCACATGGAAGTTGAAGGATTCAAACTTATCATCGATTGGATAGGGAGAGTTTACTTCACTCACGGCTCCATCGATCTGGAGATTGTTATTGTCCACAATGACTGTCAAATGATTCAGCTTCTTGGCCGCTGCAAACATGGCAGCTTCCCAGACCTGACCCTCCTGGATCTCACCGTCTCCAAGCAGCGTATAGACCCGGTAACTTTCCCCGCGAAGCTTTGCCGCAAGCGCCATTCCGCAGGCAGCCGAGATTCCCTGTCCAAGGGAACCGCTGGACATGTCAACCCCCGGAATGTGCTTCATATCCGGATGTCCCTGCAGATAGGAACCGGTATGACGCAAGGTCACAAGATCCTCCTTTGGGAAGAACCCTCTCTCGGCAAGAGTCGCATATAACCCCGGCGCTGTATGGCCTTTGGAAAGGACGAACCGGTCCCTCCCTTCCATCTTCGGATTCTTTGGATCAATGTTCATCTCTTCAAAATACAGATAGGTAAAAACCTCCGTAGCAGACAAAGATCCTCCCGGATGACCGGAGCGGGCCGCATGGACGCCATCAAGAATTCCCTTTCGGATACGGTTTGCATGTCGCTTCAGATTCAGCTCATTCATTTTGCAACTCCTTACTCTCCAAATACTGCAACATAGTCCTTCTGGAACTTGGTGATTCCCTCATCCGTCAACGGATGGTGAATCATCTGCTCAATCACCTTGTATGGAACTGTTGCAATATGAGCTCCTGCCAGCGCACATTCTGTCACATGCATCGGATGACGGACAGAAGCTGCGATAATTTCCGTCTGAATATCTCCGGCCGCCTCAAAGATCTGTACGATTTCTTCAATCAGCTGTGTGCCACATGTAGATATATCGTCCAGTCTTCCAAGGAACGGGCTCACATAGGTCGCGCCGGCGCGGGCAGCAAGAAGTGCCTGGTTGGCAGAAAAGATCAGGGTACAGTTTGTCTTGATGCCCTCTTTTGAAAGAACCTTGATTGCCTTAAGACCTTCCGCTGTCATAGGGATCTTCACGATCATATTCTTATGAAGCTTTGCAATCTCACGGCCTTCGGCAATCATACCTTCGGCATCCATCGTCGTTGCCTTCACCTCACCTGAAATCGGTCCGTCAACAATGGACGCGATCTCCTGCAAGGTCTGTGCGTAATCACGGCCTTCCTTCGCAATAAGAGAAGGATTTGTTGTCACTCCGGCAATCACACCCATGTCGTTCGCTTTACGGATCTCATCTACATTTGCTGTGTCAATAAAAAATCTCATGTTTTCTCCTTACCAATCCATTGCTTCTACTGCTGCTTTTTCAATCAAAAGTCCCTGCTGATAATGACGGGCAAAGACACCAAAGCCTTCCACATCCTTCGGATCCGCTTCCAACGTATGTCCCTCCACCTTTGAAAAAACATTCTGCTGAAGGTAATCTCCCAGATCCTCTTTTGCACCAGAAAGCATATATGCCGCCAGAAGGGCCATACCCCACGGGCCGCCTTCGCCTGCATGCTCCATCACCGTTACCGGCGCATCAATAGCCGCAGCCAGAACCGCCTGACCCACCACCGGAGTCTTGAAAAAGCCGCCATGGCCGGTGATCCGGTCGATTACAACATCCTCCTTTTTCAAAATATCCATTCCCAGCTTCACCGCCCCGAGGGAAGTGTAGAGATGGCTTTTGAAAAAGTTTGCCAGAGTAAAATTGCTGTCCGGTGTTCGGGCAAAGAGCGGACGCCCTTCCATCAGATTCGTAATGCCCTCTCCTGACAGATAGCCGTAAGGAAGAAGACCTCCGCAATCCGCGTCTCCGTTCTTATAGGCATTCTCATACAGGGCTTTGTACAGGCGATCCTTATCCGACATATCCATGCCCATCAGATTTCCAAACTGCTCAAACAGATGCACCCATGCATTCAAATCGCTTGTACCGTTATTGGCATGAGCCATGGCCACCGGGTAGCCTTCCGGTGTGGTCACCAGATCGATTTCGCGATGAAGTCCCTGAAGCGCCCTCTCAAGCACCACCATGGCAAAGGTGGAGGTACCGGCAGAAACATTACCTGTCCTAGGGGCAACCGAATTCGTTGCCACCATACCTGTTCCGGCATCTCCCTCCGGCGGGCACATCGGAATTCCGGCACAAAGATCCCCTTCCGGATCCAATAGACGTGCTCCTTCTTCCGTCAATTCTCCGGCCCGCTCTCCTGCCACAAGAACTTTCGGGAACAGGGACTTTACATCCACCGGATAACCGAGAGCCTTTGCCTTTTCATTCAGGCACTCCATCATATTCGCATCGTAATCAAAGGTTTGAGAATCGATTGGGAAAATTCCGGCTGCATCACCGATACCGGTAACCTTTTCACCGGTCAAAAGAAGATGAACATAAGAATCCAGTGTTGTTACGTAAGTGGTACGTTTCAGATGCTCCTCGTGATCCAGCATACACTGGTATAAATGTGCCACTGTCCAGCGGAGTGGGATGTTGAAACCGAAGGCTTCGGTCAGTTCATCTGCCGCTGCCTGTGTATTACTGTTTCGCCAGGTCTGAAACGGGCTGACCAGGGCATTCTCCTGATCCAGCGCAAGGTATCCGTGCATCATAGCGGATATTCCAAGGGCTCCCACCTTCTGCAGGGTGACACCGAAGTCCTCTTTTACCTTATCCTTCAGGTTCTTATAGGTGTCACAAAGTCCAAAGCGGATCTCCTCTTCGGAGTAGGTCCAGATTCCGTCCACCAGCGAATTCTCCCAGTCATGGGTACCTACCGCCAGTACCTCTCCTTTTAAATCTGTCAGCACCGCTTTGATCCTGGTGGAGCCAAATTCTATTCCAAGGGCTGTTTCCCCTTGCCGAATCAACGTTTCTTTTTCCATATGTACCCCCGGCTATTTCTTCTGACCGTAATATGCATTCGGTCCGTGTTTTCTCATAAAATGCTTAACCCTGATATTCTCCGGCGCCTCATCCGTATCCGGATCGATCTTGATCGTGAAAAGATCCATTTTCGCCACTTCCTCCAGCACAACCGCATTGTGCACCGCCTCCATGGCATCCTTTCCCCAGGCGAAGGGACCATGATTTCTGCAGATGACCCCCGGAACATAGTCCGGATTACGGTCAGCAAAAGTTTCAATGATCACCTTTCCCGTGTTTTGTTCATAGCCCGCATCAATCTCTTCCGTTGTAAGATTTCTTGCACATGGAATATCTCCGTAGAAATAATCCGCATGGGTGGTTCCAAAGCAGGGAATATCCTTTCCCGCCTGCGCCCAGGCCACTGCATAAGGGCTGTGGGTATGTACGATTCCGCCTATGGATGGAAAGGCTTTGTATAATTCAAGATGGGTCGCTGTGTCGGAGGAGGGGTTTAAATCCCCCTCCACCTTATTGCCTTCCAGATCCATAACCACCATATCCTCCGGAACCAGTTCCTCATACGGCACACCGCTCGGCTTAATAACAAAAAGATTTTTTTCTCTGTCAATACCGCTTACATTTCCCCAGGTAAAGGTCACAAGGTTATATCGGGAAAGAAGCATATTCGCCTCGTAGACCTGTTGCTTTAATTCTTCCAGCATATTGATCCCCTATCGATAACTTGCAATACGATTCAGTTCCGCTTCTGTGGTATCCTCACCGATTGTAATCAGTTCTGTACCGGTCAGGCGGGCAAACAGTGCAATGTCTTCTCTTGTCAATGCGGTAGAGACAACGGAATGATGTGCTCCGCCTGCATAGCACCAGGCTGCCGTTCCGATCTCAAAGTTTGGCTTATGACGGTACATAATCTGTGCAACCGGAAGATTCGGCATAGCCTCCGGCTCACGAACCAGTTCAATATCCGCACAGATGATGCGGAAGTGATCTCCCATATCCACAAGTGTCACCTGGATACCGTCTCCGAGAACAGAGTCAAACACAAGACGGGCAGGATCGCTCTTATCTCCGATATCCAGCGGATGCACCTGAATTTCCGGTTTTGCATCTGCAAAGGATGCCGGAACCTCCAGCATATGGGATGCCAGCTCCAGCTCGCAACCATCCTTTAAATCATAGGTGTAATCTTCGATAAAGCCGGTGGCACCCTCTCTTCCTTCCGCCATTTTCATAAGAACAGCAGAGAAGGCTGAAATCTTGTAATCGCCCTCCGGTCCAAAGCCTACACCCTTTGCCATCAGGTTCTGAGCGGCAATACCCGGAAGCTGGTTTAATCCATGCAGATCCTGGAAGGTATCGGTGAAGGCACCGCAGTCATGCTCGGAAAGGAATTTCTCAAACGCAACCTCCATGCAGGCCTGCTCACGGACAACATCCACGCGGTCGGTCGCCATGGTATACTTGTCGGTATATTCCTTCATCTTGGCATCGATCTCTTCTTCTGTCACATTCTTTGCAAGCTCCGCAATCTCTCCGATGCCCCAGTACTTGATCTCCCAGCCATACTTGATCTGAGCCTCAAGGCGGTTACCGTCGGTCACTGCAACATCCCGCATATTGTTACCAAAGGTTGCAACCGTAAGATTCTTTGAAAAATGCATAGCCTTTGCCACATCCACAAAGCGGCGGATCTTTTTGATTACATCCTCACGCTGATAAAATCCTGCAACCACCTCATGCGGAATTCCAAGTCTTGCAACGATATATCCGTATTCACGGTCACCGTGGGCTGACTGGTTCAGATTCATAAAATCCATGTCGATTTTGTCATACGGAAGACGTTCGTTCGCCTGTGTATGAAGGTGAAGAAGCGGCTTCTGTAACTGCTGCAGCCCCTTGATCCACATCTTTGCCGGCGAAAATGTATGCATCCAGGTCATGACACCGATGCACTCGTCATCATTGTTTGCCTTACGAATATCCTCCACACAGCCCCTTGCTGTCTCCACAGTCGGAAGCAATACCACTTCACACAGATCCGATAACTTTTCAGAGAAAAACTCCGTCATCTTTTTTGCATCTTCTGCCACCTGACGCAGACACTCTTCTCCGTACAGATCCTGACTTCCAACGATAAAATAAAGCTTGTTCATTCTTAATGCCCCTTTCGCACTACCACTTTTTATCCGGGCAGTGACTCGTTTTAACCAACCCTCGAAGTTCCACATAACAGCCGCAGGAACGGCAGGTTCCTGCCAGAAGCGCGGAACACGTTCTACATATATTCATGCGCTGCCGAAACTGTTCTTCCGGCACCCGATCCCTTTCAAGAATCCGGTCCTGATACTGAAGAATTCTTTTTGATTCCTCATCTCCCAGTTCGTATAACAGGCATTTTTTACAAATTCTTGTCGTTTCCATCGGCAAAGCCCTTTTTACATTACCTTCTGATTTCTCCGGTCTCCGTAAATCGGATCATCTTCCCCAATCGGCTCCTCATCAATGTGTTTTGCAAACACCTTGTAGAAAAAGAAGGACTGAAGGTAGCTGACCAGCGCAATTCCAAAGACCGCCATGATAAGAAGGGCGTCGGTATTCACATAGGCTGCCCATCCAGCAAAGGCTGCAATTCCCACCACACACACCGTATGGGGAAAGAAATAACCAATCGCCATTTTCATTGCGTTTGCAGCCTGTTCCTTAAGGCTTCCCTTCATCTTTGCAAGGACCGGAAACAACCATACGGCAAAGATTCCAAGAACAATGGCAATCACAAGACAGACAACGATCTGAAACTTTGATAGAAAGCCATAGTCCAGCGCCATCCAGAAACGGTAATCAAACAACAGTAACCCTCCCGTGATGACCAGGCCGATCCAGCAAAGTGTCGCCTGGCAGAAGGATTCACGGAAAGCTTTAAAATATTGCCCTGCCACATATCCATCTCCGTATCGGAGGGAACGGAGATTGACGGAATGCAGGGCTGCAAGAGAAGCTCCGATGGTAACAAGCGGCAGACTTGTCATGAAAAAAAGGAAGTTTAAGACCACAAGGTCTGTTGTTTTATTGAGAAAACGAAGAAACCGGTTATCATAATGCAGCTCGCCCATAGTTACCCCCAAAGTCTCATCTTACTTCTTACTTAATACCACTGATTGCAATCGATTCAATGATCATACGCTGGAAAATGAAGAACAAAAGCAGGGTCGGAATCATTGCGATTACCGATGCCGCCATAATCAGCGCATAGTCACTCTGAATTGCGTAATAACTGTTAAAGGAACGAATAACAACCTGCAGCGTCCACTTACTCTCGCTTCGAAGGAAGATCGTCGGTGCAAGGTAGTCGTTCCAAATTCCCATAAACCACAGCATCAGCTGTGTTCCAAGTGCTCCCTTCATCAGAGGAAGGAACACTCTCCAATAAGTTCCAAAATAGCTGCATCCGTCCAGCTTGGCAGCCTCCATCATCTCTGTCGGGATGGAATACAGATTCTGCCTGAGGAAGAAGATCATTCCCACATTGCCGAAGCATCCCGGGATGATCAGCGGAAGAAGGGAATCCGTCCAGTGCAGTCTTGTAAAAAGTACATACTGCGGAATCATGACAACCGCAAACGGAATCATAATGGTTGCCAGAAGAGCAAGGAAAAATGCCTCTTTTCCGCGGAAACGAAGTTTTGCAAATGCAAAGGCCGCCAGTGAGGATGTAAAACCTCCGACCAAAAGGACCGGAACTTCGATCTTAAGTGTATTAAAGATACCGCTGATAAACTGACCTTTACTTAAGACCTCACTGTACTTGCCAAGGAGAATCGGATCCGGGAACAAAGTCAAGGTTCCGGAAAGGATCTGATTCTTTGTCATAAAGGAAGTTGCAACCATATAAATAAGCGGAAAAATCATTGCAACCGCTCCGATGGCAAGAAGGATGAAAATGATCACATCTCCTATCTTCTGCTTCGAAGACTTTACGCTATGGGTAGCATATTCTTTCTTGTGATTGATTACCTGTGTTTCTACTCTATCCATGCTATCCCCCTTAATCCATTGTATTGACCCACTTATCCTGGCCCTTGAAATTAAGCGCTGTGATAATGAAGATGATCACTGCAAGAAGGACTGCAACAGCACATCCATATCCAAGCTGGTTGTTACCGAATGCCTTGTCATACAGATAGTAGACAATGGTTGCCGCACTGTAGTTCGTACCTCCGTTGCCTGTCATGACCTGTACCTCTACAAACACCTGGAAACCGCCGATCAGGCTTGTAATCAGGATATAGAAGGTCACAGGAGAAATCAGAGGAATGGTAATGTGGCGGAACAGCTGCCATCCGTTGGCTCCGTCAATCTTCGCTGCCTCATAGTAATCTCTTGGAATATTCTGAAGACCTGCAAGGTAGAGAATGATGGAACCGCCAAGTCCCTTCCATGTCATAAAAATGATCATTGCCACCTTGACCCATACTTCATCTCCCAGCCAGTTCGGTCCATGGGTACCGGTCAAAGCCTTGATCACCGTATTAAAAAGACCGTAGTCATAATTGAAGACCCAGGCCCATAAAATGGACACAGCCACCAGGGAAGATACCACCGGTACATAATAAACCGTTGTAAAGAAGCGCTTTGTGTACTTCATACGGTTTAATGCCATGGCAGTCACAAGACCGAGGAACATACCGATTGGAATACCGATCATGTAGATAATGGTCGTGACCATGGACTTCCAGAACTTCGGATCCGTCAGAATATCCGCATAATTTGCGAGTCCTACAAGATTTCCTGTCAGGGAATTCATTCCCGTCCATCTACTGAAACTGGCAAACACTGCAAACACGATAGGGTAAGCCATAAAACACAAGAATCCTACAAATGGAGCTGCGATAAAAAGCCACGCCCAGCGTTCCTCTCTTCTTGCCATCTCAGAGAGCTTTGGTTTTACTTTTATTGCGTTTTGCATAGCCATATCTCTTTTCTAAAAAAGGCCCCGCTAACTTATCATTAGAGGGGCCGTTACGATTGCCTTCTAATTCACATAGAAGTTAGATCAATTCTTTGTCGCTGTGTTCTGTAACTTGATGGCGTTATCAAGAGCATCCTGCATCTTCGGCTCCACTTCCTTGAAGTAGTCGTCCACGGAAATCTTGCCGCTCTGAACATTTGGAATTCCCTCAAGGAAGGTATCCCACCACTCTGCATTATAGGTATAGGTTGACTCAGAGAAGATACCCTGGTACTTGTCGTTGCCCTCCACATATCCGAAAATAACGTCAAGGTTATTCGCGTATGGAATGGTTCCATCCTTTACCTTCTCCTTAAAGGTTGTTGTTGCATAATCCTTGATATTCGGAATCTGCATGGACTTACCTGTGGTCTCACCGGAAAGAGCCTTCTGTCCGTCAAGGTCTGTTGAAAGTGATGAAATAAGTTCTGTGCAAAGATCCGGATATTTTGTATCCTTGTTAACCGCAAAACCAACGGTTCCAAGCCATGTGGTAGACTTACCGTCACCATCCGGTCCTACCGGCCATCCGCAAAGATCCCAGTTATAAGGGAAGGTCTTCTTATCCATGAATGCAGCCACATCCCATGTTCCACAGGCATAGAAACCAATCTGGCCATCCAGCCATCTCTGGTATCCACCAAGAGCTGTATCCTGCTCAACGGTCGGTGTTACACCTTCCTTTGCTGTAAGATCCACGTAATACTGGAAGGCATCCTTAAGCTTCTTGTTGTCTGTAATGTTGACCTTGGTGTAATCCTCATTCAGGAAACGGGCACCGTTGCTGTACAGATATGGTGTCATACCGAAGGCATTGGCATTGGCAACACCCCACTGATCGATCTCACCGTCCCCGTCTTTATCCTTGGTAAGCTTCTTACATACATCAAGGAACTCATCATAGGTATAAGGCTTCTGTGGATCCGGGTAGTCCAGTCCGGCTTCATCGAACAGATCCTTGTTATATGCAAAGGCAAAACATGAAAGATCCTTTGGCAGACAGTATAAGGAACCGCTTCCCACCTTCGTTCCGTCATACTGGTATGCTGACTTGATCTCAGGCCAAAGGTTGTCCACCACACTCTGATCCACATAATCATCCAATGGAAGAACATAACCATTGTCCACGTAACTTCTGACCGCATCCGGACCCACATAGAAAATATCCGGAAGATCTCCGGCTGTCATAGCCGCTGTCATCTTCGTAGCATATTCATCCTGTGTGGTAACCTCGAAATTAACCTTCTTGATCTTATCCTTGTGATCCTGTGTGAACTTCTTGATCAGGTCCTCATAGGCAGCCTTCTCATGCTCCTGCGCGTAGATCAGAATATCAATTTCGTCCTGTCCTTCTCCCTTCATCTCCGTCTTACTGGATGCATCGGCGGACTTCTCTGAATCCTTCGCAACGTTACATCCGGTTAAAGATGAGACCCCCATGAGAGCAACCAATGCGGCAGCTACTACTCTTTTTAACTTCATTATCATTCCCTCCTAAAAACCCCAAAAATACTTTACATAAATCTGAATTTGTCTTTTTCCTTTTCTTTTCCTTCTTCAGCCATCGCGCGCAACTGGCTTTGTGAATATTACATTGAAAAGTCTAACCTTCATTCAGATTTGTTAAGCATATTGTACAATGGCACCTCCCCCTTGTCAACGAGTTCTTTAATCTTTTGTAAATTATTTTAGAATTTAATGTTATTCAAAATAAATCACTTCCTCTCTGTTGACCCCGGCAATGGAAAGACGTATATTTATCTTATTAACGAATTAAACTAATAGAGGATATGAGTATGCAACGAATCACAACCCCGGAAGAAGGATTGGAGCTGTTTAAAGTTCTTGGCTCTGATGCCAGAGTGGAGATCATCAGCCTTCTTCTGAAAAACAAGAAAATGAGCATGAATGAGATTGCATCCAGCATGAACATTACAAACGGTGCCCTCACCGGTCACATCAAGAAGATGGAAGCCGTGGGACTGGTCACCGTCACCAGTGATGTGGCAGGTCACGGCAATCAGAAATTATGCTCTCTTTGCATGGATAAGATTCTTCTGGATTTTGAGACAACAGAAGAATTGGCCAACGTCTATAACGTTGACATCAAAATCGGCCACTACTGTGACTATGAGATCTATCCGACCTGCGGCATCGCAACCCACGAATCCCTGATTGGAGAAGTTGATGATACACGCTACTTCTCTCATCCGGACCGCTACAATGCCGATATCCTTTGGTTTACCAAGGGACATGTGGAGTACGAGATTCCAAACTTCATCCCCTTTAATCAGAGAATCACCCAGATCATGATTACCGCCGAGCTCTCATCTGAAGCTCCCGGCGTCAACTCCGTCTGGCCTTCCGACATCACCTTTTCCTTAAACGGAACCGAAGTCGGTGTCTGGACTGCTCCCGGGGATTTCGGTGATGTACACGGTATCTTCACCCCGGACTGGTGGTTTGATAACTGGAACCAGTACGGCTTACTGAAAATGCTGGTGATTAATGAAAGCGGAACCTTTATTGACGGATTACAGATTTCCGATGTCACCATCCGCGATTTTGAGCTGGACTACCGAAGCAAGATTCTGCTTCGCATGGCGGTAAAAGACGACTCTCCTCATGTGGGAGGACTTACGATCTTCGGAAGCTCCTTCGGTAACTACGCCCAGGACATCAAAGTCAGCATCAACTATTCTCCTATCACAGAGGAAGAGGCATAGGGGTCATGCAAGACCCTTATGCCTCTTTCCCATAAAAGCGATTCCTTCTTCTGATATTCCACAGATTCCAATGGTTTCACATCCACGTTCCCGGTCATACACCGGCATCACAACCGCTTCTTCCTGATACGGTCCGTAGGTGATCTTCATACGGTTCCCTTTTTCTCCATCCATCCAGTGCCACTGTCCTTGAATCGAGCAGCATTCATAATAACCATCCGCTCCAAACTTCATCGGAACCGCTGTTGATATTCCCTGGGGCAGACTCTTTTCAAAGGTGATTCTTTCGTAAAACCCTTCAATCTCCCGAGCTGTGTATTCTCTTAACACTTCCCCGGCATAAATCTCCGGAGAAATCATCGGCCACCCTTCTGTACTCCAGTACAGTTTACGAATCTGCATCGTCGAAAGCTCCGGCTTCATCGTAAAATTCTTCTGCCGGATATGGCAGACCAGGCACCAGTTGTCCTTCAGTACCGAGTTATGCCCCGGCGCCATCCAGGCAACACCATCATTCCAGGCATAACCGGAGAACACCAGGTTGCCGGCCTGCTGCCCGGCGTTTCCCTCGTTATAATCCCAGCGAAGATCGCATCCTTTCACATCCAGATATGGTCCTGTAATCTTTTTACTTCTTCCGACACGGATATTGTAATCTGTCTTCAGGGAACCATAGGAGACAAACAGGTAATAATACCCTTCCCGGTATACGATATAGGGTCCTTCAATGGCACCGCTCATCCATGCCGGACGTTTTGCCAGACAGATTCCGATCTCATCTTTGTTTTTGGCAAGTCCTGTTTCCGGATCCAGCTCCAGAAGGTAGATGCCTCCCCAGAAGGAACCGTACACCATGAAATGCCGGCCGCTCTCCTCTTCCACCACAGGATTTGCATCAATTCCGTTTACCGGAAGATCCTCCGAAGTTTTCAGTACAATCCCCCTCGGAACAAAAGGGCCCTCCGGGCAGTCACAAACCGCCAGAAAGATACAGGACTGCTGTACGCCCCAACTGGAATTAGAACAATAAAGCCGGTATTCATCTCCCACCTTAATGATATCCGGAGCCCAGATATCATGGGAACCGGTCCACTCTGCCGCTTCCTTGGGCACATCCTCCACGACCTTTCCAAGGTATTCCCAGTGGATCAGATCCTTCGAGCGGCGGGCAATGGCTCCGGTGCAATAGGTATAATAGTTTTTGCTTACCGGGTCAAAAAAGATGGCGGGATCATGACTCATCCACAGCCCTTTGGACAGTGCTTCCCGATCCTCCTCTCCCGGTACAAGGGTTGGCTTCGGAGGTTCTTCTACATATTCGAGCATACACCCTCCTTCCTAATCGCCGATCTTCTGCAGGCGAAGAAGGGTAACACTGGATGGTGGGAGCGTCAAAGACAGTCCCTTTCCGTATGCCTTTTCCGTGTAATTATCAAAAGGCTTCTCTGTCACGGCTTCCGGCTCTTCAAAGGTATTGTGCGCATGCATCTCTCCGCCCACAACCGTGGCCTCCATTACCTTATATCCACCTTCTGCAAGGCTGACATCCACAAAAGCCTCCTCATCGGTTGCAAGGTGATTCAGTGTGATGGTGATAAATCCCTCTTCATCCTCTGATACCGCCTCTGTCACTTCCGGAACTTTCCACTCGCCGCAGCCGACCTCTTTCTCATCCACAAGGGAGGAGGACAGCAGCGTAGCACCCTGATGATAGCGATACTGATGGAACACGTGGTAGGTCGGGGTCTTGATCATCTGATCCCCTTCGGTCAAAAGCACAGACTGGAGCACATTGACCATCTGCGCAAGACATGCCATCTTCACGCGGTCGCAGTGCTTGTTGAAAATATTCAGCGTGATACCTGCAACCAGCGCATCCCGCACCGTATTCTGCTGATACAAAAATCCCGGATTTGTTCCCGGTTCCACGGTATACCAGGTTCCCCATTCATCCACAACCATACCGATCTTTTTCTCCGGATCGTACTGGTCCATAATGGCTCCGTGACGCTCCACCAGCTCTTCCATGTAAAGTGCCTTGGACAAGGTCTTATACCAGACCTCTTCGTCAAATTCCGTCGCTGAACCTTTTACCTCCCATCCCTCCGGATGAACATAGTAATGCAGAGAAAGTCCGTCCATGAAACCGTGAAGTGCCTCCGGTGTATGGTCAAAGCAGGTGTCAAGAACAGTCTTCGTCCAGTGATAATCCGCTACGTTGGCGCCTCCACAGATCTTTTGGATCGGTTTCTTTGGATCATAGACTCTGACATAGGTCTGATAACGCCGGTAGAGGTCAGCGTAGTAGGAAGGACGCATATTGCCGCCGCAGCCCCAGTTCTCATTTCCCACGCCAAAGTAATCCACACGCCATGGTTCTTCCTGTCCGTTTTCCTTACGAAGATCCGCCATAGGAGAGACACCGTTAAATGTCATATATTCCACCCATTCGCTCATCTCCTGAACGGTTCCGCTACCCACATTGCCGTTCACGTAGGTCTTACAGCCCAACTGCTTTGCCAGTTCGAAAAATTCATGGGTTCCAAAACTGTTATCCTCAACAACACCGCCCCAGTGGGTATTGACCATACGCTTACGCTTCTCCTTCGGTCCGATGCCATCCTTCCAGTGATATTCGTCGGCAAAACATCCGCCCGGCCAGCGCAGCACCGGCACCTGAATTTCTTTTAATGCCTGCACCACATCACAGCGCATTCCCTTTTCATTCGGGATAGCAGAATCCTCTCCCACATAGATCCCTTCATAAATGCAACGACCCAGATGTTCTGAAAAATGTCCGTAAATCTCCGGAGCAATCCTGCCCATTTCCTTTTTATTATTGATATATAACCTCATGTAACCCTCCTGTTTGACATTCATAAACTTTGTTATTTCCCCTGATACTGCACGGCCCAGATACTTTCATTGTTACTTCCTGCGGCTGTGATGGTTCTTACCCTATTTCCTGCTTCATCTATAGTGTCCTCTATCACACCGTTATAAGGAACGGAATCGATCACCAGTGAAATTTCCCTTTTTCCCTTTTTTACCTTATAGGTTCCGGTCATTCCTCCGCTGATGTTAACGTCTGAAAAATTGACCTCTTTGGCTTCTATCAGCTTGCTTCCCACGTCATGACCATGATTTAACATATAAAAGGTTCCATTGATCTCATCCTGCCGGTATGTCTTTTCTTTTGGCTGCTTTTCCTCCTCATGATATTCAAAAGGCGCCATGACAAGCCAGTCTTCCCCGTTCCGGTAAAGCCTGTGAATTCGCGGTTCATGGTACTCATCCCCCTGATCAAATCTCTGATGATAGGTGATCATGAGATTTCCTTCCCGATCAGCAAATACCGATTGTCCCCCGGGAGCCATATAACCCTTTTCAAGAGACGGCAGACTGTAATTACCCGCAAGCTTTAAGCCGTAATTAAAATAATCCTCCTGAGCCTGCAGGGTATTTCCTGCCGCATCCTCATAAGGCCCCGTCGGATGTTTGCTTCGGAATTCCCGGATCTGATAACCGCCTTCCCTTTGAAGATTTCCATAGGAGACAAACAGATAATAATATCCGCTCTCCTTGTCATACCAGATGTACGGACCTTCCACCGCATGATGACCTCCGCCGATCAACCGGTATCCATAATACGGATCCACTGTCTCGCTACTTTCCTTCGGATGAATCGGCAACCCGGTTTTTTCATCCAGCTCCAGTAAAAAGATTCCGCCGGACCAGGATCCGTATACCATCCACATCTTCCCGTCTTCATCGGTAAAAACCGCAGGATCAATGCAGTTTGGCCATTTTTTATTGTTGTATGCGCCATATTCATAATACCGGGACAGATCCGCATCCTTCCCCAGTACCTTTTTGACATTGGTCTTTCCTATCGTACTTTCATCCCATCCCGAATACAGGAAGGTATCCGTGTAGGTGTAGGGACCACCCGGGGTATCGGATACCGCCAGGGTCAGATTGGACTTGATATAACTGGATGAGGTGCAAAAATACATCAGATATTTTCCCATCACTTCGTTATAGAAAATATTGCTGGCCCAGATGGAATATCCTCCCTCTTCGTTCTTTCCCACATAGGAAAATGCAGGGAGATCTCCGGAAAAGATATTGTCAAACATACGGTTTCCATTGGCAATATAGCTCCAGTCCGAAAGATTTTTGGATTCTGCGATGATCTGATGACTTCCCGTCATATAGTAGGTATCATCATTTCCCAAAAGAATCTGGGGATCATGACAACTGATCTTGGCACTGTAATTTCCCTTTTTCACCTGTTCCAGCGGCAGTGTCGCCGTTTTCTCCCCAGCCACGCAACCACCGCACAAAAGGGAAGCAACCATACAACACAGTATGGTTCTTCCAATCCTTCCTTTCCTCTTCATTGAATACCCCTTTCGTTACATACTGTCCCCATTCCAAATACCCCTTTGAAGTCAAGCGGAGCTTGTACCCCGACTGAGTTAAAACGAGAATACCGGACGGTCGTCTTCCCATCGAACCGGTAGAAGAAAGGCATGACGGTTCGGATTGTACAGTGGATTTCCCTCGATCTTCGCCTCGGTTCTTGCATGGCAGACCATGATATCCTCTCCCTTTTCATTTTTTACAAAAGAGTTATGCCCCGGCCCGTAGATTCCCAGAGCTTCGTTGGTTGCCAGCACCGGATGTCTCTGCTTCTTCCATGACAGCGGATCCAAAAGATCACTGCCGCTTTTCGCACTTAACATTCCTACGCAGTAGGCAGTTCCTGTCTCGGATGCAGAATAGGTCAGATAGATATCATCCCCGTGTTTTAAAACCCCGGGGCCTTCATTAACCCAAAAGCCCACGCGTTCCCAGTCATAATCCGGGGTGGTCAAAAGAACCTGAACGGTTTTTAACTTCACAGGGGACTCCATCTGCGCAATATACAGATTGGAGATCTGCTTGCCCACACCGACCTTCTCTGCCCAGACACAGTACAGTTTCCCCATATCTTCGAGTATGGTCACATCCAGAGAAAAGGCCCGGAAGCTGAATTCATCCTCATCGGCACACTGCAGGGGACCGGCCTCGACCCAAGGGTCCTCCATCGGGTCATCCCCCATGCACTTTAGGACATAAGGACGGATTGCCCACTCATCCTCCATTTCTCCGCCGGCAAAATAGATATACCAGCCACCGAAAATATAGTGCAGCTCCGGCGCCCAGATATGCTTGCTCATCGGTCCGCTTTCATGCCGCTCCCATAACACTTTCTCCTCTGCATCCTTAAGCCCTGCCAGTGTAGCGCTCTTTCTTAATATGATGCGATCATATTCCGGAACGGAGGCGGTGAAATAATATACCCCATCCTTCTGAAATACATAAGGATCCGCTCTCTGCAGGATCCAAGGCTCATTAAACATTAATTTCTGATCCACTTCTTTTGACCTCTCATCTCTGATGACTTTCTTGATATTTTAATTTATTATGAAATACTTTAGCTTTTACTATAATTATACACAGTATTCCGTGAATTTCAACATAAAAAATTGGTTATATCCACCGTTCTTTAGTCAAAATTAAAATATCTGAGATGAAAGCACAAAAAGCACAAAAAAGAGGCCATGACTTTGGATGATTCCTCATCTAAAGTCATGGCCCCGTGTCAAGACTGAGTTAAAGCCTACACTTCATCAATCATATGACCGATATCATGTCTCATGTACTTATTGTCGAAGGTAACCCATTCACAGGCTTCATAAGCCTTGGAACGTGCTGTTCTTAAATCCTCTGCCACTGCAGTGATTCCCAGCACGCGGCCTCCATTGGTAACGATCTTTCCATCCTCATCAAATTTTGTTCCAGCATGGAAGCAATAGAAATTCTTCTGATCGAATCTCTCATCATCCAATCCCTCAATGGCAAATCCCTTCTCGTACGCCACCGGATATCCGTCAGAAGCCAGAACAACACATACTGCTGCATTGTCTTCAAACTCCACTTGAATCTGATCCAGTGTTCCATCCACACAGTGTTCCATCACATCGAGAATATCATTTTTCATACGAGGAAGAACAACCTGTGCCTCCGGATCACCGAAGCGCGCGTTATATTCTAAGACCTTAGGGCCTTCCTCGGTCAGCATCAGTCCGAAGAAAATAACACCAACGAACGGACGTCCCTCTGCCTTCATGGCATCCACGGTCTTCTGGTAGATATGTTCCTTACAGAAAGCATCCACCTCTTTGGTATAGAACGGAGCCGGTGAAATATTACCCATTCCTCCGGTATTCAGACCCTCATCTCCGTCTTTGGCTCTCTTATGATCCATCGCAGAACTCATGATCTGAATGGTATTGCCATCGGTATAGGATAGTACGGAAATCTCTCTGCCTGTCATAAATTCTTCAATTACGATCGTATTGCCGGCATCTCCGAACTTCTTATCCTCCATCAGTGTACGAACACCCTCGAAGGCCTCTTCTCTTGTCTGGCAGATCAATACACCCTTACCGAGTGCAAGTCCGTCTGCCTTCAACACGATTGGAATCTTTGCTGTCTTTAAATATTCCAGTGCATCTTCTGCGCGATCAAAGGTTGCATACTCTGCTGTCGGAATATCATACTTTTTCATCAGATCCTTGGAAAAAGCCTTGCTTCCCTCCAGGATCGCCGCATTCTTACGCGGTCCGAACACCTTAAGGCCGGCCTCTTCGAATACATCTACAACACCGCCTACCAGCGGATCATCCATTCCTACGATGGTGAAATCGATGGCCTTCTCCTTCGCAAAATCCACCAGCTTCTCAAACTCCATCGCTCCGATTGGAACGCACTCTGCAATCTGTGCAATTCCTGCATTTCCCGGCGCACAGTAAATCTTATCCGCTCTCTGGCTCTTCTTTACAGCAGTTGCGATTGCATGTTCTCTTCCGCCACTACCAATAATCAATACGTTCATCTTTTTCTCCTCCTATAATCTCTTTTAAGAGATGGTAACGATACGATCCTCCACCGTTACTTTATTATGTGCAATCAGATCGATGGCTGCCGGTAACAGCTTCCATTCGGCCTCTTCCATCACGCGCCGCTGAAGGGTTTCTGCTGTATCATCCTGTGCGACATAAACCGCCTTTTGCAGAATGATCGGGCCTGTATCCGTGCCCTCATCCACAAAGTGAACCGTCGCACCTGTCACCTTGGCTCCCCGGGAAAGTACACCTTCGTGCACTTTTAATCCGTAATAGCCCTTTCCGCAGAAGGACGGGATCAGAGACGGATGAATATTTATGATACGGTGCGGAAACTGCTCTACCATCTGCGGCGGAATTACAACCAGAAAACCGGCCAATACCACAAGGTCCACATCCGCTTCCACCAGGCGATTGCACAATGCCTGATTAAATGCATCTCTGTTCTCATAATCCTTCGGAGAGATGCACACGGCTTCAATTCCCGCCTTCTTCGCTCTCTCAAGGGCGTACGCTCCTGGATTATTGCTAATGACAAGGGAAATTTCCACGTCATTGATTGCCACATCCCCGGCATTTCCTGCCAGCTCTGCCACACTTCCCTTCGCCCCGTTCTCATCCAAAAGAGCGGATATGCCTTTTACCCCGTGGTCTCTGCCTCGTTCCACTGCATCCATGATGGCCTGCAGATTGGTTCCTCCGCCGGATACAAGTACTGCTGCCTTCATCGTAACTCTACTCCCTTTTCACCCTTTACAATGCATCCAACCTTGTAAGCCTTGTCTCCGGCTGCTTCTGCTGCTGCAATCACTGCATCTGCATCTTCGGAGGCAACGGCTAACACCATGCCAAGACCCATATTAAAGGTGTTATACATCATTTCCTCTGTGATCTCTCCCTTTTTCTGCATCATAGTGAAAATCGGAGGAATCGGGTAGGAATCCTTTTCGATTACGGCACGGACATCCTCATGCAGCATACGTGGAACGTTCTCATAGAAACCGCCACCTGTAATATGGCTGCAGCCGTGAACACGGACTCCTGCATTTTTAATGGACTTCATAGCTTTCACATAAATACGGGTCGGTGCAAGAAGCGTCTCACCCAGAGACTTTCCGCCAAGCTCATCGTATGTCTCAAGAAGACCTTCCTTTGTCATCTCCTTTTCGAACACCTTGCGGACAAGAGAAAATCCGTTGGAATGTACGCCTGTGGATGCAAGTCCGATCAGAACATCGCCCTCTTTAATCTCTTCTCCTGTGATAATGTCTTTACGGTCACAGACTCCAACAGAGAATCCTGCCAGATCATATTCATCCTCCGGCATCAGTCCCGGATGCTCTGCTGTCTCTCCACCAATCAGTGCACAATCCGCCTGGCAACATCCTTCTGCCACGCCCTTAACAATGGTTGCAATCTTCTCCGGATAGTTCTTACCGCATGCAATATAGTCTAAGAAAAAGAGAGGCTCTCCTCCTGCGCAGGCTACGTCATTGACGCACATTGCAACAGCATCGATTCCAATGGTGTCATGAGAATCCATAAGGAAGGCCAGCTTTACCTTGGTACCGCATCCATCTGTTCCGGATAAAAGAACAGGATCCTCCATATTCTTGATCTCTTTGCAAGAGAAAGCACCGGAAAAGCCACCAAGACCTCCTAATACCTCTGGACGCATGGTCTTCTTAACATACTCTTTCATCAGCTCCACTGACTTATAGCCTGCCTCGATGTCAACGCCGGAATTCTTGTAATCCATGTTTTACCTCTTTCTTTTCTTACTTACTATATGTTCCAAACCGGGAAAATCCCGGAGGTACTGACTGATTTTAAATGAAATGAAACAAAAGAAGCGGCTTCACCTGAAGTCGCTTCTTATCCTTATTGCTGCTTCAGGTACTCCTTGTAACCAAGCTCCTGAAGACGCGCATCCTTTTCAATTACCTGCTGCTTTAGATTTGCACTATACCCCTTAAGACGCTCCAATAATGCAGCATCAGAAGTAGCTAAAATCTTTGCAGCTAAAATACCTGCATTTGCCCCACCATTGATTGCAACAGTAGCAACAGGGATGCCGGTAGGCATCTGTACAATAGAATATAAAGAATCCACTCCGCCTAAATCGGAGGTCTTCATAGGAATGCCAATAACAGGCATTGGGAAAATAGCAGCACACATACCAGGTAAATGTGCAGCCTTGCCTGCACCTGCAATAATAACCTTATAGCCCTTCTCCTCTGCAGCATTTGCATACTCAAAGAATTCCTGCGGCTCTCTGTGTGCACTGATTACATTCATCTCATAAGAGATTCCCAGCTCGTCTAAAACCTCTGCTGCCTTTGCCATGATCGGTAAATCCGAATCACTACCCATTACGATACCAACGCTTGCCATTGCACTCTCCTCTTCTCTTTCCATTCCACGCCTGCTCTTTTCGCAAGCTTTGTCATTATAACATGAGGCATCAGCCAAGTAAATATTTAAGTTACCCGGCCGGCCTTGTCAAGACTCGTTCGCGAGTCTTGCGCGCCTTCTAAATATTACTGTTCCAGTTCCTCCAGCGGCTGATTCAGCTCCTCGGTTCCCGGAACAACGAATCTTCCGTTCTCGATAATCTTATGATGCTCTCCATCCTTTGTTATAACCTCAATCAGACCCAGTTCATTATAAGGAATGGTAATATCGGTATGACAGTTAAAATATGCCTTGGACGGATCCGTCTTACGATTAAGGGAGAAGGTGTTGTCCCTTGCAATAATCTCCTTGCCGTCCGGATTATATACGGCTGTATCCTCACAATAAGAATAGCAGGTGTCACCTACTGCAAAATGCGGTCCGGTCTTCTCTGCAATCAAAATCGGCAGTTTTGCCTGCACCTGATACTCGATGCCCATCTTGTAGGCTGTTGTATTGGTTCCGATGGCAAATTCCCCGAGAGGAAGCATTTTATGCTTATAGAGAATATTGTCAAAAATCAGCTTCTTATTCTCCTCTTCGGATGCAAAATTTCCGCAGTTATAATCCACCACACATCCGTCCTTAAAGGTGAAGGTCAGATCCTTGTATGCAAAATTTCCAAGGAAAACCTTAGAAACATGTAATACTCCGTTGGTTCCCTCAAGAACCGGAGAGGTAAACACTTCACCTACCGGAATATTCACATCCGCAACACAGTTTTCAAACCGGGTCTGCTTCTTCGGATCTGTAAGCGGATGAAGTGCTACGGTGATATCGGTTTTGTTATCGCCTAATCCTACAACATGCGCCCACTCACCCTGATCGAGTACATCGATGATCTTCTGCTGCATCTGCTGATACTTCTTATAATCGAGGGTGTTCAGCTTCACGGTCTCAGTGAAAATCTCGGTAAACTTCTCTCCGATGGACGGAAGCGGATAAGCGATGATGGTAAAGCTTCTCTCCTCCTGGTGAATGTACTGGTTCACAATCTCCGCCGAATCCCTGCGATCTAAAACAGCAAGCTCATCCTGCTTTGCGCTGCTCTTGACCGCTTCCTTTTTATTCACCGGTTCAAAATCCGCCTCACCGAAGACTTCGGTCACAGCCGGTCCGCCGTACAGAGCCGCCTTTTCCTTGTTCTTCTCATAAGCATCCTTTAAGACTTCGAGACGACGCTTCACATAGGCATTGTCATAGTATACGTTCTTGTCCGCACGATGATCGTAAAGCGCCTGGCGGTTCGCGGTGGTTACATAGACACCACGGCTGCTTGCTCCTCTTCCCTGCATAGAAAGAAGGGCCTGTGGCTTCATGGTTGCATGCAGTCCCATCTTTTCAAAATTCTGCACAGCAAGGCGAATCACCGGCTCCATTCCAACATGGAATTCAACACTGACGGATTTCTTCTTGGTAATATCCTTACCGGTAACCTCAAATCCGATCCGATAGCCTTCGGTATAGGTGTCCGCCATAGAGGACAGCTCCTCTTCGGAACGGGACAACAGATACTCTCTTAAGCCCAGCTCATTCTCTCCGATCCACATGCCGTAATCGTAGAGGTAGTCCTCCTTTGTAAGATCCGACTCCATTACGATCTTATAGAGATAATCCTTCTCCCAGTCCACAAGACTTTCCACATCTTCCCGGACAAATACATCCGTATAGTCACGATAAAAGGAACGGATCACCTCATCCAGATCACAGGCCGCACCCTCTTCATCAAAACGGTCTCCCGTCATATTCTGGGTTGCCATGCTGTACATCAGAAGGAGTTGCTCCATCATAAGGGTCACAAGATCCAGTCTTCCCCATGCCGCCCAGGTATAGGATGCTGTCATATCCATATACATGGCAGACAACGGTGCTCCCAAGGTCTCTCCCAGCACTTTCACACTGTAGGCAGGATTTAAAAAGCTTTCCTCATAATGCTCTTCCTCCTGATGATAAAAGAGCATCTTCTGGCATTTCTTCTTCTCATCCAGTGTAAGCTTTCGCTCCATTTTTACTTTTCCATAGTAGGAAACGCCACCAAGATAGTCGGACACTTCCTTGAAGTAGGAAAAGAGTCCCTCCGGAAGCATCTTCTCTTCCGGAATCTCCACGATTCTCTCGGACGCCAGCTGAAATCTTTCCAGAATAGCTGTATCGATTGTTTGATTCATGAACGATCTCCTTATATATATCACGGAATATATATTCCATTAAACCAGGTAGCCAACCACATACAAAACGACCCAGGCTGCCTCTGCCACAAAAGGACATAACACCCCTGCCAGTCTGCTGAGGAAGGAAAATTCTGTATCCCTTAAGCCCCGGATTCCCTCACATAGAGCAAGCAGGGTCACAAGCAACGTCATAACGGCTGCGCCTGCCAGCATTTTGGATACCTTTCCTCCATTGATGTAGCTGTACTGGATTAAAAATGCAAACGCGACAAGTGAAAGAAAACCTACCCCCGCTGTCACTATGGACTTTTTAGAAAGTGGTTTACGGTTTTCTCTTCTTCTTCGTCTTCTCTGACTCATGATTCGCTCCTTCTTATATAACCTCGTATGCGATACAGGATATAGCCTAACAGCGCACCTGTAGAATTCAATATAACATCATCCACATCGCAGGAGCCCACACGGGTTAATAACTGCAACACTTCAATCCCTCCCGAGAAAACAACAGCCCAGAACCAGGCCTTCCACCAGTGGTCGATCTTCGAGGTAAAAAGTGCCGGAAGGAAAAAACCAAAAGGCATAAATCCGACAATATTACCTCCCAGATTGAACAAAACCAGTTTAATTCCCAGCTGTCTGCACCGGAGGATATAACGAAGAATCTCTCGAAACGGGACAAAATTATAGTGCAACTGCATCTGCATACTGGCATCTGTTCTCCCAAAATAATCCCAAAAGAAAAGGAAGTAAAACAGAATTGCAATATACAGCAAAAACAGACACAGTTTAAAGGCATGATAGGCTATTTTCCCTACATGCCCCGACGTAGACGCCATTATGCACGAGCTCCGTACTGCTCATAATAAGCATCAATCGCAGCTTTTAATTCATCATCAATAATGACCTGACCCTTATACGGCTTGTTCCATAAGCATTCCACCACTTCTTCCATCGTAACAATAGCGGTGGTCTTCATACCGTAGGTCTGTGCGATTTCTTCCAGAGCATTTTTCTCTCCCTGGCCCCTCTCCATTCGGTCAACCGAAACAACAAGTCCTAATACATCCGCATCACCCTGCGCCTTAATGATCGGGAACGTCTCTTTGATGGAAGTTCCTGCTGTTGTCACATCCTCAATGATGACAACCTTGTCTCCATCTGCAATCGGACTTCCGAGAAGGATTCCCTTCTCTCCATGATCTTTTGCCTCCTTACGGTTGCTGCAGTATCCCACATCAATTCCATACTGCTCTTCCAAAGCAATGGATGTTGTAACAGACAGCGGAATTCCCTTGTATGCCGGTCCGAAAAGAATGTCAAATTCGCTTCCGAAGGCATCCTTGATCGCACGTGCATAATACTGTCCAAGCTTACGCAGCTGTGAACCTGTGCGATAGAATCCGGTATTTACAAAAAACGGAGTCTTTCTACCGCTCTTCGTCGTAAAGTCACCAAACTTTAATACCTGACAATCAATCATGAAATGGATAAATTCTTCCTTATAACGTTCCATGTTACGCTCCTTACTCACCTTGTATTTATTCTTTTACTCTTCCGATAATATCCTTCACACTTGCAATACCGTGTCGGGAAAGATAATCTTCGATTCCTTCAATGATGTCTACGGTTGCAGTCGGATTCATAAAGTTTGCCGTACCAACGGATACTGCCGTTGCTCCCACAAGCATCATCTCAACCGCATCCTGCCATGTTGTAATACCTCCCATTCCGATGATCGGAAGGCTCACGGCATTGGCCGCTTCATATACCATGCGAACCGCAATCGGATGAACAGCCGGGCCGCTCATACCTCCTGTCTTGTTTGCCAGAAGGAAGCTCTGTCGTTCCACATCCACCTTCATTCCGGTTAAGGTATTGATCAAAGAGATGCCATCGGCTCCACCTGCCTCAGCCGCCTTTGCAATTTCTGCAATGCTTGTAACATTCGGCGTCAGCTTCATGACAACCGGAACCTTTGCCTTTTCTTTTATTGCCTTTGTGATGGCTTCCACTTCTTTCGGATCCTGTCCAAACGCCAGAGCACCCTGCTTCACATTCGGACATGAGATATTGATTTCCAGGAAGTCTACACGCTCCTGACCGGCAAGAGCCTCCACCACCTCAAGGTATTCTTCTCTTGAATGACCGCATACATTGACACCGACCACAACATCTTCCTTTGAAAGGAAGGCAAGATCCCGCTCGATGAACGTCTCAACCCCCGGATTCTGAAGGCCGATCGCATTTAACATTCCGCTTGGGACCTCTGCTACACGCGGAGTAGGATTACCTGCCCAGGGAGTAGAAGAAACACCCTTTGTAACAACGGCACCCAGACGGGACAAATCAACATATTCACTATATTCCATACCGCTTCCGAAGGTTCCGGAAGCCGTCATGACAGGGTTTTTCAGTGTGATTCCTGCAAAATCAACCGTTAAATCTGGTCTTACATTCTCCATCAAATGTTTACCTCCTCTGCGTCAAATACAGGGCCATCCTTACATACTCTTGCATTATGAACCTTCGAGTGATCATCCACATCTACGGTCTCTACAACGCAGCCAAGACACGCTCCCACGCCGCAAGCCATACGCTCTTCCATTGAGATATAGCACTTGATCTTACGTACCTGCGCAAATTTCTTTACAGCACGGAGCATTGGTGTCGGGCCGCAGGCAAAAATCACATCGGCGCCAAGGTTATTTTCCATGATCGCACCGATGACATTTCCCTTCGTTCCCATGCTGCCATCTTCTGTTGCAACATAGACCGATGAACCGGTCTTAACAAATTCCTCTTTTAAGAACGGGAAATCCCGGTAGCCTAAAACCACACTTGAACTGTTCCGAAGCTGCTTGGCAAGTTCCAGCATTGGAGGAATACCGATTCCTCCACCGATCAGAATCGCCTTCTTTTGCGGGATGTCGGTCGGGAAGCCGTTACCAAGAGGTCCCATCAACTCGATCTCGTCTCCTGCCACATATCGGGAGAATAAATCCGTTCCTTTTCCGTTTACACGATATACCACCCGAAGCGCTCCCCGCTCCTTATCGATTTCACAGATGGAAATCGGTCTTGGTAAAATCATGCCGCTATCATGACAATACAGATTCACGAACTGTCCCGGCCGGGCTGTCTCGGCTGCCTGTGTCTTGATCCACATGCTGTAAATATCCTCTGCAACCTCTTCCTGCCGGATTACAACCGCCTGTTCTTTCTTTTTTGTAACTACTGACATAGGAAATTATCTCCTTTCCAATGCTGTGCGAATATCTGTAAGCATATCTTCCACTGCTGCGCGGGATGCCTGCGCAAACTGTTCTTCTCCGAACTTTTTATATTCTTCCTTCTTATAGGCAGCAATGATTCCTCTGGAGGAATTTACGATTGCTCCAAGGCCGTCTTTATCAAAGAATCCTGCCAGATCCTCGCCTTTTCCTCCCTGCGCTCCATAACCCGGAACCAGGATAAATGTATGAGGCATTTTCTTACGAAGTTCTTCTCCCATCTTCGGATAGGTGGCTCCAACCACAGCGCCCACATTGGAATACTGTCCTTCTCTTGTGTCTTCGCCCCATTCTTCCACCATGGCTGCAACCTTCTCGTATAACGGAACCCCGTCGATTTTCTGATCCTGGAACTCTCCGCTGCTCGGGTTCGAAGTCTTGACCAGCACAAAGATTCCCTTGTCATTTTCTTTGCAAACATCAACGAAAGGCTTAACACCATCTGAACCAAGATATGGATTTACGGTTGCAAAATCTTCATCAAACGGAGCAAAACTCTTCTTGCCCACTTTCACCTTGCCAAGGTGTGCCAACGCATAGGCGGATGAAGTGGAACCGATATCTCCGCGCTTGATGTCTCCAATGACCACCAGCCCCTTCTTATGACAGTAGTCCACTGTCTCCTTATAGGCAACAAGTCCCGGAATTCCGAACTGCTCGTACATGGCGATCTGAGGCTTGACTGCAGGAATCAGATCATACGTAGCGTCAATGATTGCCTTGTTGAAGGCAAGAATGGCGCCGGCGACTGCTTCAAGACTTTCTCCGCTTTCTTCCATGCTGGCCTTTAAAAGTTTCTCAGGCAAAAAGCCAAGTTGTGGATCCAGTCCAACAACAATCGGCGCATTTTTCTTTTGAATTTCCTGAATCAGCTTCTTAATCATGTACGTCTCCTTTTTCTTATAACATATATCTAATGATGCCATGCATCCAAACAACGTCAAGACTCGCTTCCTATTCCTCTTCCTGTGTCCTTGTATATACAATTCTTCCGTCGAGGATGGTGGTTCTTACAACGCCGTTCAGAGTCCACCCTGCAAACGGTGTGTTATGACCTTTACTGTAGAAATCCCGGGGATCAACCACATAGCTGGTATTCGGATCAAAAATCACCACATCTGCCATCTTACCCTCGGATATATCTCCGCGATCAATATGAAGAATCTGTGCCGGTCGATAGCTCATCTTCTCAGCCATCATCATCGGGGTCAGATAACCTGTTTTGACCAATTGTGTATAAGTAAGAGAAGCGGAGGTTTCAAGACCTACAATACCAAAAGGAGCATGCACAAAATCTTTTGCTTTCTCCTCATCGGTATGCGGTGCATGATCGGTACTGATCACTTCAAAGGTTCCATCGGAAAGTCCTTTAATCAGTGCGTCGCGGTCCTCCCGGCTTCTGAGAGGTGGATTCATTTTGTAATTTGAATCTTCGGAAGACGGAATATCCTCCTCCGTCAATGTGAAATGATGGGGACATACCTCTCCTGATACACGAATGCCCTTTGCCTTCGCTTCCCGTATCAGATCGTATGACTCCTTTGTAGAACAGTGACACAGGTGAAGGGCTGCCCCTGTCTCCTCTGCCAGCATAATATCTCTTGCTTCAATAATATTCTCAACTGCGTTGCTGATTCCAGGGACATCCAGTTCCTCGGAACGTTTTCCCTTGTTCATGACACCGCCCTGTACCAGACGGATATCCTCGCAATGCGCCAGCACCGGAATGTTGGCATCGGCTGCAATCTCCATTGCCTCACGCAACAGACCGGAATCCATAACTGATTTACCGTCTTCGCTGATGGCACGTACGCCCTTTTCCAGCATTCCGGACAAATCGGACAGTTCCTTTCCTTCCATTCCCTTTGTAATGCTTCCTGCCTGAAGGACATGTGTCATGCCGCAGTCTTTTGCTTTTTCCTGGACAAAATCCACAAGCTCCGGATTATCTACCACCGGTGATGTGTTCGGCATAGCCACCAGTGTCGTAACTCCACCTCTTGCAGCTGCCATACTTCCACTTTCGATGGTTTCCTTATCTGTCTGTCCCGGCTCTCTTAAATGAACATGGAGATCAACAAATCCCGGCATTACATAGCAGCCTGCTGCATCAATCACCTGATCCTCTTCCTCTGCCTGAATCCGGCCGGCAATCCTGTCAATACGCTCGCCTGCGATTCGAAGATCTGCGATGCTGTCCAGTCCGGTTGCCGGATTAATAATTCTACCGTTTGTAATTACAATTCCCATGATCTCTCCCTGTCACTTCTTGCCAAAACAACATTACCCTATCAAAGACGGCTCTTTAAAAAATCAATCTCTTCCTGCATATCCTCATCCTGTGGATATTGCTTAAGAAATTTCATGGCCGCATCGTAAGCCTTCTTATAATCCGCCTTCTTCTCATATAGAAGAACTCTCTGGCGAAGTACCTGCTCGGAAGCTTTTGCTTCGGAAGGCATAATCTCAAAAAACTGTTCCGCCTGCTCCAGAAGAGAGGCAGCGATAAGATCCATATATGCATTTTCATACATCTCATTTTCTTTGGATGTCTCACAGGCTTCCTTCAAGGCGTCGTAGGCCTTCTGTGCCTTGCCTGTATCGGCATAGATCATTCCCTTTAAAAAGGAGGCTTTCGCATCGTTCTTATGATAATCCACCAGAGAATCGAGCGTTGCAAGTGCTGCTCCCGGCTGATCAAGACGATACTGAGCCGTTGCCTTGTAATAGCAGATATCTGCCTCTCTTTCTGTGATACGACCACCGGATTCCTTTAACGCCTTCTGGAAAAAGGAAAGAGCCTTTGCATAGTCCTCTTCCTCCATCGCAGCAATGCCTTTTTGCTTGTATTCATTCTGCTTTTTCACATTACCGCAACCGGCAAGAAGGGTTGCCGAAAGCACCAGGGATGCCGCCATCCATTTATATTTTCTATATCTCATCTTATATTTACCCATAGTGCTTTTATTATATCAAATTTCCCTGTCTCTGAACAGAACATACAGAAAAGATAACAGCTTATGTTATAATAATTTCAAACACAAAGGAGAAACGCCTATGGACCTACTGATTCAAGCAATTGTTTTGATTATTTTATTGTACCTGTCTTCTTTTTTTTCATCCGCCGAAACAGCGCTTACCACGGTAAGCAGCATCAAGCTTCGCACCATGGCGGAAGCCGGCAACAAAAAGGCTGCACGCGTTTTAAAAATTACAGACGATACACCGAAGATGCTCTCTGCCATCCTGATTGGCAACAACATCGTCAATATTTCCGCTTCCTCTCTTGCAACCATTCTATCCGTCCGTCTGTTTGGAAGTTACGGAGCCGGTATTGCCACAGGAACTATGACGCTGCTTGTTCTGCTTTTCGGCGAGATTACACCGAAATACATTGCCGCAAGACAATCCGTCAAGGTGTCCCTTCGCTGCAGCGGCATCATCTACACCCTAATGCTGCTGTTAACCCCTATCATCTGGGTTGTAAACCATCTTGTAAGCGGCCTGCTGCACATAACCGGAGGGGATAAACTGGAAGATGACGCTTCCATGACAGAGGAGGAATTCCGGACCATTGTCGATGTCGGCTCGGAATCCGGCGCCATTGAGGACTCGGAAAAGGACTACATTAACAATCTCTTTGACTTCTCTGATACCAAGGTCAAAGAACTGATGGTTCCAAAAATTGATGTCACCATGGTCAGCAGCACTTCCTCTTACGAAAAGATCCGATCCATCTACGCCAATACCATGTACACAAGACTTCCGGTCTACGAAGAGGATCTTGATCACATCATCGGTATCCTGAACATAAAGGATCTGCTCTTAAAGGATAAAGCCTCAAGCTTTTCCATCCGCCGTTTGCTTCGGGAGCCGTACTACACCTATGAGTTCAAGAGCGCCGCTGATCTGTTTCATGATATGCGCCGTGACCGCATCCATCTTGCCATCGTTCAGGATGAGTATGGAGATGTGACCGGTATCGTCACCATGGAAGACTTACTGGAGGAACTGGTCGGCGAAATACGTGATGAATACGATGCCAACGAAGAGGACGATTTAATCAAGGAAAGTGATACCGACTACACTGCCATGGGTTCTATGAATCTGGATGATTTATGTCAGGAGCTTGACCTTCCCTTCTCCTCCGAAGACTATGATACCATCGGAGGCTATCTCCTTGGATTGTTCGACCATTTTCCAAAGGTGGGAGAATCCTATGTTTCTTCGGAAGGTATTATCCTCTCCGCTTCCGCTGTCCGCAGGCGCCGTATTGTAAGAGTTCACATCCATCTTCCGGCAAAGGAACAGACGGAATCCTATGACACATAACAAGGAAAGGTCCTTTGGGCATTCGCCCCAAAGGACCTTTCTTATTTACTCTATGGATCGGTATTCTCTTCCATTATGAAAATACACACGCTGTAATTTCCAGAAGACGATATCATCTTTTAATGCTTTAAGGTGTATCGACTCTGCCTCTGTTCCGACCGATACCGTATGCTCTTTCTCATCTCCGGCATAGGAATAGGTCACAACATAGCCCATCACACCTTCATCCTTCGGAGGCGAAATCACGCTCTGTCTGCCATGTCTGATCCGGCCTCCGGACAGTTGTAACGGTTTAAAAAACACAAAGCTTTTTTCCTTTGACTTAACCTCTACCAGGTGCTTTTGATCCATCTCCTTTACAATCGCACAGAGGGTGTAGGTATAATATCCGCTCTTCTTCGGACGATCCGTATAGAAAAGCTTCTCTTCTCCCCGACAGGAAATTTCCTTGACCAGTACCGGGGCCTCTCCCCCTTCGTTCCGGTAAATCCGAAGAGCCCTTGTCCCGGGATCTATCTTCATGCAAAGATAAACTCCATCCTTTTGATACCCCAAAGATTCAGGCAGAATCTGCGGCCTGGCAAGCTGCAGGGTTCTCGTCTTTTGTTTCTCGCTTTCCCTGCTGACAAAATCCCCGACCGTAGCATAGACCCGGATCTCCAGATTCTCCCTGTCCAAAAGATTCCGAAGGACTGCCTGCCTTTTTCCGGCTTCTATCCGTTGCTTATAAATCACCCCATTGTCTCTTTGATATGCAACGACATATCCATCGCTTCCTTTCACTTCACTCCATTCCACCCGCACACTGCGGTATCCCGGAGTAACTCGAACATCCTTTACTTCGCTGATATACCCTTGCGTTATCGCCTCACTCCATTCTCCTTCCACGGCCTTGCCATCTTCGCCCAGCTGTTCGCCTTCTCCCCGAATCCGGTAGGAATAGATACCGTTGTCCACAAGGTCCATATAGACAGCAGCGTTATGCGCCATGTAGCAGTGTCCCGTCACATCACAGCTTGTCGCATCAAGCCTTGCTATATCGGTCCACTCCCCTTCTTTCTCTTTTTTCTCTCCTTCCTGTCTGCGCCTTCTTTGAATCCGGTAACAGGAAGCATCTCCATCCGGATTAAAGGCCAGGCGGATTCTTCCATCTCCCAGGGAAGATACGCTAAGCTTTGGCCTGTTGATTCCTCTTGTTACTGCCGCTTGCTTTCCTATCTTCTTTTTCCCGTAAGAGGTTATTGCAACTGTCATTTGATAGGATGTATCCGGCTTAAGATCGTTGAAGATGGTTTGCGTTACCGCCTCCTCATTTTCCTTTCGCCAAATCCTTCTGCTCCTGTGACTTCCATCCGCTCCGTCCAATGTTACGATGGTTTCCTCTGCTTCCTTGTCGGCATCCCAGCCGATACGAAGACTATCATTTCCCTCTTCACAGTAGATTGAAAGGTTCTCATCCTCCAAAAGGCCGCTTCCCTCACTTACCTTACAGGATGCAAATCTCTCCTGCCACGTCACAAGTCCCTGATCACTCAGCCCCTGCAATTCCTGCTCTTTGGTATCTTTCTTTGACAACGCAATCTGCTCCCCTGTAAAGATCCATCTTTGCTGCAGTGCATCCTCCTTTTGCTCTTCAAAAGAACCTTCGCAGACCTTAAGCGCCTGCTTTAATTCCTTCTGATATGCCTTTTCATTCCATACGGAATACTTCAGTAGTCCCCGGCGCGAAGAATCGATTCTTCTGACAAAAACTTCCGCTGCATCCTCCGTCGCCTCCGAGCCGTCACTTTCTGTTACTTTTTCCTTCTTTTCTTTGTCATCCCACATTTTTGAATCCATGGAATCCGAGGTCAGGCAATACACCTTCGCCACATAAACACTTTTATTTTTCTGCCAGATCTCCTCACTCTGATTCCACTTGTCCTCCACCTCATAGTAGACAGACGCCGAACCAAGATCTCCCATACCCCGAAAATCCTCCAGATCAAATCGCTTCTCCCGAAGATTCGTATACACACGAATCTCCTGCTGTGGTACCGGTCCGTCTTCCCGGTCAAAGGCACTGACCCGTTCCTTTGAAAGAAGCCGCTCCATGATCTTCTTCCTGTTTTCCTCACTATGGTCCTTCAGTTCTCTGTCATAAATGCAGCTGTCATACGCCTGGATTTCGGGATATTCATCCCATACGGAATATAGTGTAACAATGCATCTGTCCTTTTCCACTCTCCAGTTTCCTGTCGAAAGTGCTCTAAGGAAAAATTCCATGGTATCCGGCGGCAGTGGTTTGCCCTTCTGTAATACGGCTTCATCCGTATAGACCGCATCTTTCTTAAGACTCCATCCCTGCCAGGAATATTGCCTGCATGCTGCGATATCCTTTCCGGCGTTTTTATCATAATGCCTTCCTGCTATCTGTTTCTCAAAATACGGCCGTATCCTGTGGTCCGGTCCGTCATTGTCCGGAAGTACCTCCCCGTTTCGAAACGATGGGATCACATAATCCTTTGCATCATTCGTCTGCCCGTTTCCCTTCATTTCAAGGTCGATGTCCATATCCCAGCAGCTGTAAAAAGTATGATCCTCCCCATAGATTGCCCGAAGCCTCTGCTTATGCCATAGTTGTTTTTCCTGTTTTTCTTCTGTTACTTCCTCTTCCTCATCACTCCACCCTTTTTGCAAAAAGCCGCAGGTAATGTCGCATTCCTCTTTGCCTTTCACGTAGATTACCCTGGTTCGATCGCTGACCAGATGGTCACAATCCGTTGTAAATTCCGTTGCCTCTCTCCAGTAATACGATGTCGGTTTCGGCGTAAAGGTCTTAATATAATCAACGCTGGTCCTGATGTTCCCCTGATACGTCGCTTGGAAAAGTGCTGACAAAACCACGGTTCCGATCCTGCCGTTTTGCGGCGTGTCCTTCTTTGGCTGATAGCTTTTGTCCACCTTCTCATCCGGTACATAGGAACCTCTTCCGCTTCGCAGCGCGCTCCTGTGCCTTCCCTGTCCATCACCGGTATCAATTTCTTCAAAGTCCAATGCAAACAGCCCCTTCTCACCGGACAACTGATCACAGGTGTCCTGCACCTGCTCTTTTTCCTTTTGCTCATCGTCATTCGAGGTGGCAAATTTTTCTGCATAATTACAGCTTCCGTCTTTTGAATGAAGACAGATCACTTCTCTTCCCAGCCGGCGGTCATCTTCCCCCAGGGCAATTCTTCCGCAGCCAATTGCCTTCGCCTTTCCTCCCGGCTCATACAGGCTTCCGTATACATCAATAACATGCCGCCAAACCTTTCCGTCCTTTTTTGTCACATCAAGAAAAATCGGATTGGCATCCTTTCCCTTTCCTTCCACCACAGCGCCGGGCAGCATGACAAATGTTCCTTTCTGCCAGACTCCTGCTCTTATATTATCCGAAATATCCACACCCTGTCCGAGAGTAAGGTTCCCACAGTTATAGATTCCGATTTCTCCTCCCGAGAGCCAAAGGGCTGCTTTTTCCTTTGAATAAGACGCTGCCCTTTCATCTTTTGCGCGCAGCATCGCCTGTCCGCCTGCCTTATTCTCAATCACCTTTCCTTCCACATGAAAGTCTCCGCAACTTAGTACAAGTCGGCCTTCATTTACAATGCCCTTGCCGCATCCACTCGTCTCATCCATTCCCCCATAGCGTACTCCCGGCCTCTCTCCTTCCCGAAAATAACCGCCAAGTTCTGCTCTTGCACACAGGTGGTTGACGAGGGCCTTTCCTTGAAGGGAAGATGCAATCACAATATCCTTCTCCCCCTCTGCAATCCGGCAGGAAGGATAGGAACATGCCGCATAATCCACCATCTCTTTATCCTCTGTCAGCGACTCCGTTCCGTTTTTAACAGCGCATTCTGCTCCACGCACCTTCGCATGGCTCAAAAGCTTAAGTCTTCCATAGGCATTATAAATTCCAATTCCAAGGGATGTGATCTCCCCCCGTACGTTAAGCTCACAGGCTCCCCCGTCATCAAACACCACATCCTGCAAGGTCTGTCCTTTCCCTGTCAGATGATACTTGGCCACAAGATTTCTTACATCCTGCTGCACCTGCCCCTTTGGCTGATGCTGATACACCTCTGCAAACTTGTTCTCCAGTCCCCAGGTAAGATCACTGATTTCCCGCCTTCCCTTGATTCCATAATCATCACCATAAACCTTCGTATCCTCCGGGATATCAAGAGCGGTCACCGTGGAAATACCGGCTGCTGTGCTTTTTGCCCCGGCCTTGTACCAGGCACCGGAGCGGGCGGCCTGAATGCTGACCCCTTCCCGGATGTCCACCGTTCCATTACACTGGATGCCGACACCGGACAGGTCTTCATTCCCCTGAAAGACTCCGGTATATACCTGAATCTTGCTGTTTCGGATAGAAACACTACCTCGTTTTTCCTTCTTCACATAGCCCAGCTGCTTATTGTAAATTTCTTTTTGAAAGCGGTCTCTTCCTGTCAAAGCTTCCATTACCGCATCACAGTCCGCATCGTTAAAACAGTCGATTCCTTTTGCTCCATAGAGCCTGCAATCCTCGACACTGACAATTCCTCTTCCTCTTTGATCGATACAATCTCCGCAATCTCCCCGAAGAGTGGATGACACCACGTTTGCGTCCGCTTCCCCCTGCAGGAAGATTCCATTGAATCTTCCGATAACCGTAGAATCCTTCACCGTCACCTTACAATGCGTCTTTGCTTCTGCCACCGGGTCTCCGACACAGATTCCACTTCCTTCCGTTCCGGACTTTGCCAGATATACCCGGCGTTTTCCCATCCCGTACAGATAACTGTCCTCCACACGCAGGTCTCCGTTTGCAATATAAACCGCCTTGCTGTAGGCATTGGCCCTCACCGACTTTAAGGTTAAGCTTCCCGGCGTATAAAGGGTCGCATCCTTTTGATCTGCCTGATTTGCCGGATAACAGCCGACCATAAATGCTCCACCACCGGCCTCTGCCGTTCGTGCCGTGTACTCATCCCCTACACTTCTTTCTTCGCGTATCTCCCCCCGATATGCCAAAACCGACAGATTCTCAACGCTGACTTCTGACGTTCCACCAATCTGAAAGCAATAGGAGCCATCCCCTGTGTAAAAGACATGTTTGCCGTTTCCATGTAAAACAATCTGATGCAGCGGTTCATGTAACCACCCTTTTCTGGCGGTTCCATCCATAATGACATGTCCCTCATCTCCATCGATTTCAATATCATTTGCCAGCCATAGGCTATTGTATTTATGAACCTTCTCCATCAGATCATGGGAATCATAGATTGAGGGGTCCTTTTGCGTCTGTCCTCTTCGATAGACCTCTCCCGAATCCGAAGCACTTTTTGTCACCCTCTGTGTTCCTGTCTGTCCATACCGGTAGCAGGCTGGAAAAGAACAGGTATGATCTTCGCTCTGATCCCCGCAGTCCTTGTACCATCCGTAAACGGCCTCTGTCTCCTGCCAGTAATAGGTCCGGCGGTAGCTTAACCGCACCTCCCAGTCTTCAAAGTCTAGCATCCCGCTCACTTTTCCACTCACCCGGTTTCCCTGCGCCGTAATCCTTACCTCCGGTGTCTGTCCGTAACGTCCCCTGCCGGAATAATTGGAAAGAGTTGCACTCCAGCTTACAGCATCACTTCCGTAACTGCTTTTTTGCGGGAGTGTATAGGAAAAGGATGCTTCCTGCATCTTCCTGTGGCTTTGTTCGCCCCGGCGTACCTTTGCTTTGACATCTGTCAGCGGAATCATGGTCAACACCAGAACCATGGTCAAAATAAAGCTTATAACTCTCTTCACTTTTCCCCCTAACGATAGATTGCTATATAATTTACATCACTTCGTGCAACCGAACCGATTGCAATTCCGTCCACAGCCTGCCAGCACACAAAGGTCCGCTCCTTGGTATCTGCAGCCGCTCCCGGATTCTTAATCTTCTTGCCCTCACTTACCTCAAACCTTCGATATACCGTATGCTCGCCTTTGACATAATCAAGCCCCAGCTCTTTGGCAATATCCCAGGGAATATAGTAGGTGATACTGTATGTCTTCTTATGGGATTCCTTTTCCAGAATGTACGTGGCCTTTGCCTCACAGACTCCCTTCTTCCCGTTGGGATGTGTATACCACTCTTTGGCCCGGACACTTAAGAGTCCCTTTTCCACATCTGCTTTCACAACATCCACACAAACCTTCCGGTTCGGATCTTCCTCTCCTTTGATTCTGCTCAAAAAAAGTTGCATAAAGGCTGCCGTAAGCGCTTTCCTGTCACAGATGGTAAGGTCCCCGTTGACCATAGCCCCCTCTAACGCCTGCTTTGCCGACTGGGTCAATGCCTCCTCCAGTTCTGCCTGCCGGATATCTCTTCCATGTACCGTCATAACAATCAGACAGATGATGACCATCATGCATCCGGACGTTATGGCAAATATTACGTGCTTCATCCCCTGTCCTCCTTATGGAACTTTTGATAAACATTCCCGTAGATGTTCCAGGTTTCTTTGACCCCTTTCGCATCTTCTGTATAAACGCATATCCGGTAACATCCACTCCTTGCAAAACAAAGGTATGCCTTCTCGTCCCTTTCCTTCCACTGTCTGCGCACCTGCTCGGTCACATCCCATTCCTTCTGTCTGTCACAGTAGAAAACCGACAAAACCGCAACATAGGACGGCTTCCTCCCATGGATGGTAAGCCGGTTTTGACTACGATCGTTGTAATAGTATTTCTCCCCCACTTCAAAAGAACCGTTTTCCCATTGAATATTTTCCTCCGAAATGGAAAGGGATGCTTTCGTCGCTTCCTCTGCCTTCTTTCCGTGAGCTTTCAACAGGTTCTCATCACAAAGCCTTGCCGCCTGTGCCACTTTCCCCCAGTAATGAAGACCTCCGAACAAAAGGCTTATGACCAGAGAAAATGCCATCACACTAAAAACCGCCCGACCGTACTGATGTACAATCTCCCTCATATCGTTTCACTCCCCAATCCTCTATAACAGATACTGCGTATAGCGCATTATAAGTTCTGCAAACGCTCCGCCCTCACTTAGAAATATCTCAATGCAGGTCGCCAGCACACCTGTCAGACAACACACTGCCAATACGCTCTCCGCATATCGATCCATGAATGTTTCCATCGATTGCTCCTATCTTTGTCCTGTCACTGACTTAGCAGCTGAAGAATGATGCCAAAACCCGCCATCAGACTGCCCGCTCCCAGGACATAGACAATTGCCGTTCCATAATCCTCGATCAACTTTTGCATCCTGTTCCTCCTAATGAATCACAGCCCATGCCGTATGAACCGATTCAAATCCCATAACCGGGATCTGAAACCGGTAGGTTAATGTGGCTGTCGCAAACCGGACATGGTTACTACCGGCCCGGGTCTGTTTATCCACAATCAAGGCATTTTCTCCACCAAATTGTTCCCGTGCATCCTTCTGACACCCTTCAATCACATCATCCGCATAATTGGAACAACTGATCCGGTCAACATACTCGCTCAGAGCCCGATTGGCTCTTGTGGCATGTAAGGAAGACAGAATCAGACCAATTCCTATGTAGACCAGCAACAGGGTAAAAAACAGACCGGTCATCGCTTTTATTACAGTATCCATATCCACCTCCTACATTGTGCCTGTTCCCATCTGCCCCAGATATACAATGAATAAAAGTATCATATCCACCACCAGCTTCAGTCCCCCTGTCAGCTGCGGTGCAAGAAACAGGGCATACATTCCTGCCAGCGAATCTTTGTCCTTCTGCCGGTTCGCTTCATCCTGCATCTTCTGGTTCCTTCGAATGATGTCTGCAATCTGGCTTCGCTCATCTCCTCCGTTTCCCTCCGCTATGGCAAGCAGCATTTTCATCGTGCTCTTAACCTCCGGCAGTGTAAAATCGGACAGGAAATCCATATACGCCCTGCGATCCCCCGGATTCATCTTAATCCGGCCAATCAGCTCGCTTAACGGTTCCTTTAAAATTTCCGGAGCCGTCTCATAGGATTTGAAAATAGCCACTGCCACATTTTCCGACTGCATAAAAAGGGAAAGCTGCATCAGCCATTCCGGAAACTTCGCCTTCAACTCTCTTGTAACCGACCGGATGGCCACCTGTTTTCCAATACGATCCAGGGGACTGTTCCCATACTGTTTGATTCTCCGGTACTGCTTCACAAAGGTCTGCTCTTCCTTTTCCTTTGTTGCCAGATACCCTGCCGTCAGCTTCCTGTCCGCCCGGTAATAAATCAAAAGATCCAGTATCAGCACCACAATGGTCATCGTCTGTGCCAAAGGATGCGTCGCGACATCAAGGTGCATCTTCCCCGCCATGTAATAAATCACAGAGCACAGCAGAAGGGATGTCACAATCGACATCACAACCTCCCGGCGTTTCACCTTCTTCTCCTGCTGCAATGTAAAAATCCGATCCGCCCACATCCGTCTTGCCGATAGCAAAAGCTCCACGGACTCCTTACACTCTCCTCCGATCTCTTCTGTCCGGAGTGCAAACCGGTGCATCATGGAAAGCACCGGATAGGGATACTTCTTCTCAATGATGGACAGTCCCTTTTCCTGAAAGTCCGTCTCATTATATGTGTACAGAATATGATCCCTTGCCTCTTCAATGGTTTCTTTCATCTCCCCGGCTTCGAAGAGTTCCGCCGTATCCTCCAATGTGGTCAGAACCTTTCGGGTCTTCAAAAAGGAATATAAAAACTGCTCCATATAAACATTCAGATCCGAGAATTTCTGCTGATAATAGCGGTTACGATAGGCATTTCTTACCAGAAACGGAAGAAGCGCCATACCTGCTCCAAAGAGAATAAGCTGCGGTATCAGCAGCAGGCCAAAAAATCTTCCAAGAAAAAACATGCCAAGGCACATCAGCGCGTACTGCACCAGCGTCCTTTTTACAGAAAAAACGTAGCCGTATTCCTTCAGTTCATCCGATAACCGATTCCCTTCCCTTGCCAAGATACGTCACCCCCTCTTTGGTCTTCCTGATAAATTCCTTCTCCATGTCATCAAGATCCACTGTCTTACAATCCGCCTTATATTCCATCTTCTCCTCTGCTACCATGGCAAAAGGCGCTGCTATGTCCTGATAGATCTCAAACGTCTTTTGCGCTCCTGCTTTCACCTGCACATATTCCGGTACTTCCTCCCCTGTCCATTCGCCCCGGTCTACGATTAAGCAGCAACTGTTCTCCCCCTGTTCCCTGGAAAAGAATCCCACCTGATCGATATAACGCCGCAGCTTCATACAGCCATCTGCATCTTTTCGCATGCCCTGTCGTATCAGGATGCCACAGTCGATAAAACTGTACACATCGTTTTCCATTCGCTCCGGTGATATCTGGCTTCCGGCCATATTGATGATGCGATCCGGAATCTTGCGGATATCGTCTGTATGAAGGGTCGTCATTCCGCGAACACCGGTGGAAAATCCCTCCATCAGATAGCACACCTCCTTGGATCTGACTTCGGACACCATCATCCATTTCGGATTCAAACGAAGGCAGGTCTTGATCGCCTTGGTGTAATCCATGACAGGGGAGATTCGAAGGGATACACAATCACTTCCGGGAGCAATCTGATCGTAGTGCCACTCCGGATTGTCCTCGATGGTAATAACCCTCTGATCCTCCGGAATAAACTGCGAGAAATACTTGGCACATTCCGTCTTACCAACTCCCGGCTCTCCGCAGAAAATCAGATTCATCTTCGCTCTGACACAATCCCGGATCAAATCGTGGGTCCTTTGATCGCAGTATCCCTCCTGTAACATCTTCTCCAACGTAAGCCGTACAAAGGGAGGGGATTTACGGATGCAAATCGCCCGCCCCGACAAGGCAACCGACTCATGTACGATTGTGATTCGGAGGGTATCTGTCTCAGCCTCAAGGACCGGACTTTGCTTGTGAAACGGCTTACTCACCGTATTCGCCACCCTCTTCGTAAACTCCTCCACAAATTCCCTTCCAAGATGTTCCCCCTCCACCACATACCGGTGGTTACTGCAGTCTGTCACCCAGAGCCTTTTCCCGTCAAAATCCACATCGGTAATTTCATCATCCTCGATATAGGGATACAGCGGGCCAAAGTACTCCCTTGTGACACTCACCTGCTTCTTATCTTCCATATCCCCTCCTTATCAAGGTAATGGCTTGGTTGCCTTCTGGGCAGACTCAAAAAATCCGCTGATCAGATTCTTGAATGCCGTTCCCACGACACTGCTTCCATCATGACCGATCAATACCGTAATAACTCCAATCAAAGCCAGTATGGCCACCACAGTGATCAGCGCCGGACCGTATTCTTTTAAAATATCCTGCATTTTGTTCCCCTTTCCTGCTAAATGCCTTGCTTCTTCTAATAATTCCTGTGAAAAATTGCCGCGACTGCGGCCGGATGACAGACTCTTCCGATCGACTTATCGTCTGTCCTGCTCCTCCCGGATGCGGAGCAATTGATGTTACAGCTTTGCTGTGTCCTTAGGATACGCCCCTTTCCCTGGGAATACAATTAAGAAAGTCTAAAGATTTTATAAACAAAAATTTATAAAGTTAAACAATTTATAAATTATTCCTCGACTGTGTTATAATGTCTTTGGAAATTTTATCATTATAAGAAAGACAAGAGGTACATTATGGCTTCAAATCCAATCGTTACCATTACAATGGAAGACGGAAGTGTTATGAAGGCGGAGCTTTATCCGGAAATCGCCCCTAACACAGTTAACAATTTTATCAGCCTGATCAACCACAACTTCTATGACGGTGTTATCTTCCACCGCGTGATCAAAAACTTCATGCTGCAGGGCGGAGACCCGGACGGAACCGGCATGGGTGGCCCTGGATACTCCATCAAGGGTGAGTTCTCAAGCAATGGCTTTAAGAACGACCTGAAGCATACGGCTGGTGTTCTTTCCATGGCTCGTACCATGATGCCAAACTCTGCCGGAAGTCAGTTCTTCATCATGCACAAGGATGCTCCTCATCTGGATGGTGAATATGCTGCATTTGGTAAAATTATTGAGGGAATGGACGTTGTCAATGCAATCGCCGAGACAAAGACTGGTTTCTCCGATCGTCCAGTTCAGGATCAGGTTATGAAAACCGTTACCGTTGAGACCTTTGGTGAAGAATATCCTGAGCCGGAGAAGTGCTGATTCTTTCTACAGTTGCCAAAGCCCCACCTTGCAAGTGAGCTTGCAGGCGGGACCCCAGCTCAATCAACTTAACAAGTCCCGAACACTTCCCGCTATCTGGGCGGATTCGGGACTTTAACCCGTTAGAAACGTGCGCCGCTAGGCGCACTACATAAAAGGGGCAGTGAAAAAATGATTATCTCATTTTTCACTGCCCCTTTTTTATTAGTTTAATGCTGTTAACATACGAAGTGCAATACCATCGAATGGTGCTTCGATCTCAAAAGCCTTGCCCTGATCCACTTTTTTCGCGTAATCCGGAGAAATCGGAAGTTTACCAAGAACCGGAAGTCCAAGTTCCTGTGCAACCTCATCGATGCAGCTCTCACCGAAGACAGAAATCTTCTTGCCACAATCCGGGCAGGCAAGATAGCTGTAGTTCTCTACCAGACCAAGAACCGGAATATTCATCATACCGGCCATGTTATAGGCCTTTTTGACAATCAGCTTAACAAGATCCTGCGGTGATGATACAATGACAATTCCATCCACCGGAAGTGACTGGAATACCGTCAATGGTACATCGCCTGTTCCAGGTGGCATATCAACAAAGAGATAGTCCAGCTCGCCCCAGACAATATCCGTCCAGAACTGCTTGACGGCACCTGCAATCACCGGTCCTCTCCAGATGACAGGATCCTCTTCGTTCTCAAGAATCAGATTGATGGACATGATCTTAGTTCCATCTTCTGCCACTGCCGGGAAGGTTCCTCTTTCATCACCCACACACGGTCCGTGTACTCCATACATCTTCGGAATGGAAGGTCCTGTGATATCCGCATCAAGGATACCAACCTTATATCCTGCCTTTACCAGCATGGATGCCATCTGACCTGTAACGAAAGACTTACCGACACCGCCCTTTCCACTGACGATACCAATCACATGCTTGATCTTGGAGTATGGATTTAAGTCCTCGTGAAAATCAGGCTTTGCATTTCCTCCCTGATGAGAAGGACAGCCTTCACAGCTGGAACGACTACAGCTTGATTTGCCAGCGCACTCTTCTCTGTTCTGTTCTGCCATATTATTTTCCTCTCTTACAAAACATATTTCACACAATATATTATACACAATTGCCGCTTTGGCAAATGTTCTTTTTTAAACGCAAAGAAGGACCGGGAATCAGCGACTTCCCAATCCTTCTTTAAACAATCTGACATGGTTCATTATACAACATCTTATATAAAAAGTCACAATATTACGTACAAAAAAATCACTTTGAAGAATGTACAAATATGAATGCAAAAAGGACACTTCCATACAGGAAGTGCCCCAAATCGCTTGAACAAAAACAGATTAGTTGTTAGCTGCCTGAGCCTTGATAGCCTCTGTAAGAGCAGGAACAATCTTATTAAGATCTCCAACGATACCGTAATCAGCAACATCGAAGATTGGAGCGGAATCGTCCTTGTTGATCGCAATGATCAGATCAGACTCTTCCATACCAGCTACGTGCTGGATTGCACCGGAGATACCGATTGCAAAGTAAACATTAGGACGAACAGTCTTACCAGTCTGTCCAACCTGGAAATCCTTTGCCATCCAGCCGTTATCAACAACGGCACGAGAGCAGGATACCATTCCGCCAAGAGCATCAGCAAGATCCTGAAGCATCTTGAAGTTCTCCTCAGAACCAACTCCACGACCACCGGATACAAGGATCTTAGCATCCATGATATCAGCAGCGGAAGCTACTTCCTTAACGATCTCCTCGATCTCAACGAATCTAGCGTTCTTCTCGATCTTAACGGTAGACTTGATGATGTCAGCCTTTGCACCACTAACCGGCTCAAGCTTCTGCATAACACCTGGACGAACGGTAGCCATCTGTGGGCGGTTGTCAGGGCAGGCGATGGTAGCGATTGTGTTACCACCGAATGCAGGACGAGTCATAAGAAGCTGACCGTGCTTCTGCTCAACGCCTGGCTTAGCCTCCATTGGGAAGTCACCAATCTCAAGAGAAGTACAATCTGCTGTAAGACCAGTCTTAACACGAGCAGATACAGTAGGGCCAAGATCACGACCGATTGCAGTAGCGCCAACCAGAACGATCTCAGGCTTAAACTCATTGATTACACCAGCAAGAGCCTGTGCATATGGCTCTGTACGGTATGTCTCGAGCTCTGGATCATCAACAAGGATAACATGGTCTGCACCATACTCTGCTAACTGATCTGCAAGACCTTCTACATTATGTCCGATAAGAACAGCGCTTACGTCAACGCCTAAGTCCTTTGCTAATTCTTTACCCTTACCGATCAGCTCAAACGCGATACCATCAAGCTTACCGTCTACCTGCTGAGCAAAGGTAAATACTCCTTTATATTCTTCTAAAGCCATTTTATTCACCACTTTCCTTGAGATTAGATGACGTGTTTCTCGTTCAGCTTGCTCATGATGTAATCAACGGATTCCTTAGGATCCAGAGCAACCTTCTCGCCAGCACCCTTACGAACCTTGTCGGAAGCCTTAGCGATCTTTGTAGGTGATCCCTTAAGACCTAAGTCAGAATCATCTACATCCTTAAGGTCGTTACGACCCCAAACAGTGATCTCCTTATCGAATGCATCGAAGATTCCGCCCGGTGTCATGTAACGAGGCTCGTTAAGCTCAGCAAGTGCTGTAACAAGACAAGGCATAGAAACCTTAAGCATGTGATAACGATCATCATACTGTCTCTTAACCTCAACTGTCTTAGATGCTGCATCAACCTTGATCTCCTCAGCGTAAGAGATAACAGGGAGTGCAAGGTGCTCAGCAATCTGTGGACCAACCTGAGCTGTATCACCATCGATAGCCTGACGACCTGTGATGATCAGATCATAATCGATGTTGCGAAGAGCGCCGGCGATTGTTGTGGATGTAGCCCAAGTATCAGCACCACCGAGAACACGGTCTGTAACTAAGATACCCTTATCAGCACCCATTGCCATTGCCTCACGAAGAACGTCCTCAGCCTTTGGAAGACCCATTGTAAGAACGGTAACTTCAACGTCATCATTTGCTTCCTTAATACGAAGTGCAGCCTCAAGACCTGCCTTATCATCTGGATTCATGATGGTAAGCATAGCTGCTCTGTTCAGTGTTCCATCTGGATTGAACTTAACGCCACCCTTAGTATCCGGAACCTGTTTAATACATACTACAATTTTCATGTATTTGCTCCTTTATTATTGAATAAGAAATTTACAACTTATGCCATCAGATTGCCAGAGATAACCATTCTCTGAACCTCAGATGTTCCCTCATAGATCTCTGTGATCTTAGCATCACGCATCATACGCTCAACGTCGTACTCACGTGTATAACCGTAACCACCGTGAAGCTGTACAGCCTTTGTTGTTACGTCCATAGCAGCCTCAGCAGCAAATAACTTAGCCTCAGCAGCCTCTACAGAGAATACTCTCTTATTCTTCTTAGCATCTGCAGCAGCGTATACCATGTACTGAGCAGCCTGCATACGTGTAGCCATATCAGCAATCTGGAACTGTGTATTCTGGAAAGCTCCGATTGCACGACCGAACTGCTTTCTCTCCTTAACGAACTCGATTGTACGATCGATGGCACCCTCACCAAGACCAAGAGCCTGAGCAGCGATACCGATACGTCCACCGTCAAGAGTATGCATTGCCTCTGCGAATCCCTTACCACGAACACCAAGCATGTTCTCCTTAGGAATACGACAATCCTCGAAAATAAGCTCGTAAGTAGATGAAGCACGGATACCCATCTTCTTCTCCTTCGCACCGAAGGTGAATCCAGGTGTTCCCTTCTCTACGATGAAGGCAGAGAATAACTTCTTCTTACGGCCACGCTTGTCCTCAACAACATCAGTAACAGCGATAACGATGTAGATATCAGCTTCCTTACCGTTTGTGATGAAGCACTTAGAACCGTTAAGTACCCAGCTGTCACCATCTTCAACAGCCTTACACTGTGCACCCTGTGCATCTGTACCAGCACCCGGCTCAGTAAGAGCGAAAGCACCAAGCTTCTCACCCTTTGCAAGTGGTACTAAGAACTTCTGCTTCTGCTCTTCTGTACCGTAGTTTAAGATTGGATCACAGCAAAGTGATGAATGTGCAGATACGATAACAGATGTTGTTCCGCAAACCTTTGCAAGCTCCTCTACACACATAACGTATGTAAGAGGGTCACAACCCTGTCCGCCGTACTCCTTTGGAATAGCGATACCCATGAAACCGTACTTCTGCATCTTCTCAACAGTAGCTCTTGGGAAGCTCTCAGCCTCATCGATTTCCTGAGCTAAAGGCTTAACCTCATTCTGTGCGAAATCTGCGAACAGAGCACGAGCCATCTCATGTTTTTTATCTAATGTAAAATCCATGGATTAAATCCTCCTAAATTTCTATTTATTAATTACTGTGCATCAACAGCTGTCTTTGTGCGATCTGCGTTATAAACGTAGAATCCCTTACCAGACTTAACACCAAGGTTGCCACCACGTACCATCTTACGAAGGAGTGGGCATGCACGATACTTGCTGTCTCCTGTCTCGTTGTAGAGAACGTCCATGATTGCAAGGCAGATATCAAGACCGATGAAATCACCAAGCTCAAGTGGTCCCATTGGATGGTTAGCACCAAGCTTCATAGCTGCATCGATACCAGCGATATCAGAAACACCTTCCATCTTAATGAATGCTGCTTCGTTGATCATTGGGATCAGGATACGGTTAACAACGAAACCAGCAGCCTCGTTAACCTGTACAGGAGTCTTACCAATCTCCTCAGAGATCTTCTTGATTGTGTCAACAGTCTCAGCCGGAGTATTCACACCTGCGATAACCTCAACGAGCTTCATACGATCTGCCGGGTTAAAGAAGTGCATACCGATCATTGGACGGGTAAGACCATTACCGATCTCTGTGATAGAAAGAGAAGATGTGTTAGAAGCAAAAATGCACTCTGGCTTAGCAATCTTGTCAAGCTCAGCAAATGTTGTCTTCTTAACTTCCATGTTCTCGAAAGCAGCCTCAACTACAAGGTCAACATCCTTGCAAAGGTCTTCCTTAACGCCCGGTGTGATCTTAGCGAGGATAGCGTCTACCTTAGCCTGATCCATCTTGCCCTTCTGAACAAGTCTGTCATAACCCTTGGCAATCTTATCCTTACCGCCTTCAGCCCACTCCTGCTTAATATCGCAGAGAGCTACTTCATAGCCATCTACCTGAGCGAATGCCTTAGCAATACCCTGGCCCATTGTTCCTGCACCAATTACAGCAACCTTCATTTGATTTCCTCCTATTTTTACTTTATTTCATATAAATCCCCCGGGAGAAAGTCTCCCGGGAGACGTAAGTAACCAACTTATTCAAGTCGGAGATTGTAACCCCGACTGAGATAAATATAAGAATTAGTCACGAGCAACAATAGTTGCGCAACCCATTCCACCACCGATACACAGTGTAGCAAGACCCTTCTTAGCGTCTGACTTCTGCATCTCGTGAAGAAGTGTAACAAGGATACGGCAGCCTGAAGCTCCAACCGGATGTCCAAGTGCAATAGCACCACCGTTAACATTGACCTTGCTCATATCGAACTTAAGATCTCTAGCTACTGCAACAGACTGTGCTGCGAAAGCCTCGTTAGCCTCGATCAGATCCATATCATCTACTGTAAGACCTGTTCTCTTCATAACGTTGTTAACAGCTGCAACAGGGCCAACACCCATGATAGATGGGTCAACACCACCCATAGCTCCGCCTACGAATGTAGCCATTGGAGTAACACCAAGCTCCTTAGCCTTCTCCTCAGACATTACAACAACTGCTGCAGCACCATCGTTGATACCGGAAGCGTTACCAGCTGTAACAACGCCACCCTCAACACCTGAGCAGCACTTAAGCTTAGAAAGGCTCTCAGCTGTAGTACCAGCACGTGGGCCCTCATCTGTATCGATGATGATATCACCCTTCTTACGGTCATGAAGAACAACAGGAACGATCTCATCCTTGAACTTGCCTTCAGCCATAGCCTTCTCGCACTTCTGCTGGCTGGATGCTGCGAACTCATCGAGCTCCTCACGGGAAAGACCCCACTGCTCAGCTACGTTCTCAGCTGTAACCATCATGTGGTACTGGTTAAATGCATCCCAAAGAGCATCATTAACCATTGTATCAATTAACTTACCGTTGTTCATACGGTATCCGAAACGAGCCTTATCAAGAGCGAAAGGAGCACGGGACATAGATTCCATACCACCGGCTACAACGATATCAGCCTCACCAGCTGCGATCATGTTAGCAGCTTCGTTTACACACTTAAGACCTGAACCACATACAACGTTTAATGTGATTGCTGGAACCTCATTTGGAAGACCAGCCTTGATTGCTGCCTGACGAGCAACGTTCTGTCCAAGACCAGCCTGGATTACACAGCCCATCTTTACCTCATCAACCTGCTCTGGCTTAACTCCGGCACGATTTAAAGCTTCCTTGATTACAACAGCACCTAAATCTACTGCTGGGAATGTGGATAACTGTCCACCCATCTTACCGATGGCTGTACGACATGCACCTGCTAATACTACTTTTCTTGCCATGTTTTTGTCTCCTTTATATACTCTTTTCTGCGGTCCTTAAATTGTGTTAATTTTTTAACAAATTTTAACAAAAAAAAGGAACCGCCGCACTCGGTTAACAAAACTTTACCACAATGCGACGGTCCATTCAAGCATTTTTTCGTCAAAAATTTAACAACCTTTCGGTATTCTTCCTACCTGCAGCTCGTGCTTATACTTTCGATTGCGACAGAGCCTCCTCTTACAACTTCCAAGCGGTGGAACTGCTTTTTCAAAAGTGCTACCAGCTCGTTGTTTTTCCTTTCGGTCAGGGCACTTTCCAGCAGGACGGAATCCTCCCCGATATCACAGACCCTTACCCGAAAGGTCTCAGCAATACGAAAGACTTCCTGCTTCTCATCTCCCTTGACATCTTTGATCTTCGCATAGAGGATCTCCTTCATGTGGATTGGCACATCGGTAAGGTCCATCACCTTAATGACTTCCACCATGGAGTTCAGCTGCTTTTTGATCTGCTCAAAGGTCACATCATCGCTTAATACGCTGATGGTCATTCGGGAAACGTCTTCCTGCTCCGTTGTTCCAACGGTAAGGCTCTGCAGATTGTAGCTTTTTCCGGAAAAAAGTCCACTGACCTTCGCCAGTACACCCACCTGGTTCTCAACGTACAATGCAATCCAACGGTTTTTAAGTTTTCTATTCGTCATCTTCCGCCCCCTTACTTCAGGATCATATCGCTGTTCGCCATACCACCCTTTACCATAGGCAGCACAACCTCTTCCGTTGCCACGATAAATTCCAGAACCATCGTTCTGCCTTCCCTCTGGGCAGCGGCAGCCTTCTTAAGTGCAGGGAGAATATCCTCTTCCTTTTCGATGCGAAGAGCCTCCACTCCGTAACTTTTCGCCCAGGTTAAAAAATCCAGAACATAAGGCGGACACGCTTCGGACGGCCCCTTGCAGTTTACCGGACAGTCCTCACGCCGGTTCAGACATACCAGTTCATAGCGCTTTCCGTAAAAATACTGTTGCTGCTGTCGCACCATTCCAAGGTATTTATTATTAATTAGGCAGACGGTGACCGGCAGGCCGTTACATACGGCTGTCGCCATCTCCTGCATATTCATCTGCATGCCGCCGTCTCCGGTGATACATGCCACCAGGCGGTCTTCTCCTGCTGCACGAATCGCCGCCTTGGCTCCGATGGCTGCTGGGAAGCCAAATCCCATGGTTCCAAGTCCTCCGGAAGTAATCATTCGTGAGGCCTGATTCAGCGGAATAAACTGGGTCGCCCACATCTGGTGCTGTCCCACATCCGTTACATAGGTCGCCCCTTCGAACACCTCTCCGATGGATTGCATGATATTCTGTGGACTGAGTCCCTTGCTCTTTTTCATATCCAGCGGATGTTCCTTCTCCCAGGAGGCAATCTCCTCCCGCCACGCCTGTGTCTCAAGAGGCTCTGCCCATTCCAAAAGGTTCGAAAGCGCCAGCTTGGCATCGGAGACCACCGGTACATCCACCACAACATTACGGGAGATGGAAGCTGTATCCACATCCACATGAACGATCTTTGCCTTCGGTGCAAATTCATTCAGATCTCCTGTAATTCTGTCATTGAATCGCGTTCCGATGGAAAACAACACGTCGCACTCCATCTCCGCAATGTTTGCTGCATAGCGGCCGTGCATTCCGGAATTTCCCACATATAGCGGATGATCCTCCGGAATGGCTCCTTTTCCCATCACAGTGGTCACCACCGGAATCTGCATTTTTTCTGCAAAAGCCGTCAGCTCCTTTTCCGCTCTGGAGATATGAATTCCGCCTCCTGCAAGAATCAGAGGCTTTTTAGAGGAACGAAGCAGCTTAAAAGCTCGCTTGAGCTGCCCGATATGCACCGACGTATTCGGCTTGTAGCCTCGAATATTAACAGTCTGCGGATACTCGGACGGACCGTTGGCTTTTTGAATATTTTTAGGGATATCCACCAGCACCGGCCCCGGTTTTCCTGTCCTCGCGATATAAAAGGCCATCTTAAGGATGCGTCCAAGGTCCTTCCGGTCGTTAACCGTCACACCGTATTTTACAATGCTACGGGTCATACCGACGATATCGACCTCCTGAAACGCATCGTTACCGATCAGTCCCTGTGACACCTGCCCTGTAATGATAACAAGAGGTACACTGTCATAATGCGCGTCCGCAATACCCGTTATGGTATTGGTCGCTCCCGGTCCGCTTGTCACAAGGCATACGCCCACCTTCCCTGACTCCCTGGCATAGCCTTCCGCTTCATGCACAAGGGCCTGCTCATGACGGGGAAGAATCAGGTTGAATTTATCCTCATGCTTATACAACTCATCAACAATATCCGTCACCATACCGCCCGGATATCCAAAGATGGTATCCACTCCCTCTTCCAGGAGTGCCTTTATAATCAGCTTTCTTCCTGTAATATCCATGTTGTTCTCTTCTTTCTCTTTATCCCGGCATCCCGTTTTCCACTCGTTATGCCGTTATCTTCTTTCGTAGGTTGTAAATGCGAAACAGATGTCAAAGTAAGTCTGTTCCTCACTCTCCTGTGTCTTCACCCATTCTGCCTTCTCATCCAGATTCGGGAAATAGGCATCTGCCGCATATTCATAGTCAATCTGTGTAATATAGGCCTTGTCGCATTTCGGCAGAAGCTGCTCATAAACGCTGGAACCACCGACACAAAAAACACGGTCCTTGTCATATTCTGCCAGAATCTCATCCAGTTCTTCCACACTGTGGGCCACGACAACATTTTTACGTTCAAAGCTCATATCCCTTGTAAGGACGATATTCACCCGATCCGGCAGAGCTCTTCCCCCCGGAAAACTGTCCAGGGTCTTTCGCCCCATGACGATAACATTTCCGGTGGTCTCCTCACGGAAATATTTCATATCCGCCGGAATATTCGCCAGTAATTTGCCATCTTTTCCAATGGCCCAGTTACGGTCGACTGCTGCGATTGCTATCATAGGATCCTCCTTAAATTGCAATTGGAATATTTTTAATCTGTTCTCCCGTCTCATAATGATCGAGGCGAACATCCTGCTCTGTAAAACTGTAAAAATCCTTTTTCTCCGGATTCAGCCAGAACTGCGGAGCTGGAAGAGATGGTCTCTTGATCAGTTCCTCAATCACCTCTACATGGCGATCGTAGATATGGGCATCTGCTATCATATGCACCAGGGTTCCTGCCTTCATGCCACAGTCTCTTGCTATCATATGAAGAAGAACCGAGTACTGGCATACATTCCAGTTATTGGCTGCAAGCACATCCTGGGAGCGCTGATTCAATACACCGTTTAACACTAGCTGTCCATTCTCTTCTGTTACATTGAAGGTCATGCTGTATGCGCATGGGTACAGATGCATTCCCGGAAGATCCGAAAACGTATACATATTGGTCAGAATTCTTCGGGAGAACGGTGTCACCTTCAAATCATAAAGCACCTTGTCCACCTGATCCATGTAATACATTCCATCTGCCCGGTTATAGATAACATGGGCATCATTAAGTTCCTGTGAAGACTCGATCACCCGGCTGACCTGCGTCGGTTCATCAATCTCAAGAGGTTTAAAATCAACGCCGTACACCTGCTCGATTCCTTCTCTTTTGATATCGTTCCATGCATATTTCTTCTTCATCTGAAATCCATATGCGCTACCGATGGAGCCCTCTTCATCGGCCCACTCATCCCATACGGTTGATTTCAAGTCATGTATATTATTGGATTTATCTTTCCAGATCCACAACATTTCATTGGTTGCACTTTTAATAGCGGTTCTTCTCAGTGTAAGAGCCGGAAATTCTTTCTGAAGATCATATCGATTCACCACCCCGAACTTCTTAATTGTGTATGCCGGTGTTCCGTCCGGCCAGTGGGGTCTCGCCTTCTGCCCTCTTGTATCCGTACCGTTTTCAATAATATCACGGCACATATCTTTAAAAAGCTCATCTGCCAAGCTCATGTATGACCTCCAAATCTAATCCCGCCAACTTGGGGTGAGAGTTCCTTTTCTACTTTTTTCATTTATATATACGGAGTTTATTGTATCAAAAAAGCATCGGCAACACAATGTAGGTTGCCGATGCTCGTTCATCGTTTCGGTGCAATACTTCTTCTTGTTGTATTTGTTGAAGCTTGAAATCTTGGACGGATAAGTGCTCCCGTTTATGCTCTGGATCTTGTCGCATCCCACGGGACATTCCATACATAGAACCAACGTATGAGTAAAAACGGTCTTGACGACGTCGCTAATCAGTTATGTTTTCCATGATTTTTTTGCGCTTAAATGTGATTCATCATTATCCTTCACGATTGGGATAGATGCAACGTGCAAATGTGGTGTTGACTCATCAAAATGAATAACCGCGTTAAGAAGGAGAGAACGGTCGCCACCACAATACTCTAGGACGTGAAAATCAAGAGCGGTTCTATTCGCTTCTATTTGCAGTCCGTATACAGCCGATCGAGTACGTTTTTCAACTCTCATAATACCGTAATCCATAAAAACACCTACTTTCTTTTATATTTAGTATGTGTTTTAAAAAATAGCTAGACACTATAAACAAAAAAACCATATCAACTTTGTTAGTTATGACTATTGAAAGGATATATATATATATATTGTTATACGTCACTTTTTTATAAAATAACAGGGAGGAAAACATAATGTACAAAACAAAACTAACCAAAAGAATCATGGCAGTGTTACTGGCTGTTGGTGTTGTGATAGGGGCTACATCAGTAATGACTTCGCAACCTGTTGAAACCGAAGCAGCTATTACCTACATGAAAAACTTAAACCTTAAGACTAACATCAAAAAGGGAAAAGCTTACTCATTTAAGACAAAATATGCTGTTGCAGGGAATAAAAAAACAACATGGACTCTGGAAAGTGTAAAATTTGTAGATGCAAAAGACGGCTACAAAAAATGTAAAATTAAGATGATAAATAAACATAATTATACGTTTACAAAGGCACAAGCAGCAAAAATGGCGGCTTATTATGAGAATCACGGAACAATGGGGGGGGATGAATTCTTTTCTGTTGTGGATGGTAAGACAGGACTTAGTCTTGAAAAGCTCAACGATTTTGACGTGACCGTTAAATCTAGTGGTAAATGGTCTAAACTGAAAAAAACATACTATAACTCAGATGAGTATATACAGCGTTATATGAAATGGACAGTAAATCTCACCATAACATATCCCGAGAACTATGATGATTTATGCATTGGTTTCGGCGGTGGCAATGTAATAGATTCTGACACTTTTACAAATTGTGACTATTGGGAAGGAACAATTCCATTTAAAAAGACGACATATTATAAAAATGGCGAGAAAAACAGCCGTTGGGTACAGATATCAGAATTCGAAAAAAAACTTTAAAAACTTCAATCAGAAGTCTAACACACTAGACCTACATCCGTAGGTGTGTGCTCTCCGAGGGCTTAGGGGCTATGCCCCTAAGAACCCTATAACGTCCTTGAGACGCTACCGCCCTCATCAAAAATGCGCCCAGTCGGGGCGCATTTTTTGCTTCAGTTGGTGTATAATCCCGTCTTTGACAGTTTGAACGAATAAGAAAGCCTGCAGCAGGCTATTATCTGTATCCCTTCGCAACTATATCATTGTATCAAATGATCCTTACGATGTAATAATTCCGCTTCTAATCGACACTTAGAAAACGCATCCATCATCCCGGAAAGGATAGCTCCATAATATACAGGCACCCCCTCTATTACATCAAACGTTCTAATATCTTCCCCACACAACCAATGAGATACCTGCGCATTATTGATATATACATACTCAATTTTTTTATTATGCTTTTTCAAACAATCGATATGTAACTTCAGCATATCCCTTGCATATTGATAATAATCAATATCTTTTCTCAAAGGCAACTGTTTCGATTTCGTCTCATGATAATAAAACATATCCCCGATGTAGATTGTAAATTCATTGTCTTTATTTTTATCATAGTTTACTTTAATCGTCTCCCTTAACGGTTGTAAATCCAGATACGTTTTTATCTCATTTTCAATCTCGTTCCACGGTCGGTTACACCAAGCCCACTTTGCCGTGCCTGTCGTTTTTTCCACCAATTCAAAAATCGGCCGAAAGTATTTATTATTAATCCAATTCTTCTGGCAGTCATTTTCGGTATCCATATGAAAGAAATACGTTCGATCTAGTCTCCCCCGTATTGCATCCTCCTCATTTCCCGCCGGATTTAATCCCATCACAAGGACACAACGTTCTTCTTTTATATCGTCATCCCTGATTTCGAACGCACGAGATTCGATGCATTCTTCATTAAAACCATCCAATGCAAGTCGTGTTTTGTTAAGGAATTCTTCCTTAACAGTCTTATGTTCCCCAATTGCCTTCGCACCACAGAACGGACAGTAATTCGCATCTGCCGGCATTTCTTCTCCACAATAATTACAATATGCTTTTTTTGATATATCAAAAACCAGTTGTTTATTATTCCCCATATTTGCTCTCAATAGTCTCACAGGATTCGCATCGCCTTTTTTAAATAGTTTTTTTACAGACTTACCAATGTATTTGTTGCGAATTTCTCTCACTGCTACTTTACCTATAAAGCCAATGCGCCCTTCCTCTATTTGGGGATTATACGGAGACGTTATGCGATTCAACTTCTCTGCAGGCATCCATCTGTCCACAGAATAAACCTCTATCACCTTTCCTTCAAATACAGAAAGCACATAATCAGCTTCCTGAACAATGTATCTGTTTCGATTATCCCAACATCCCCGCGTAGCATCGTAGAGCTCAAGTTCACTCATCCCCTCGCGATACGACTTTGTCAGCCTTATTATAATCACGTTTTCTTCGATGTCATCCAGCGTAAGTTCTATCATATAATCCCCCTTCCTCGCTATACACAAAAAAGAGCACACCCACAAGGTGTACTCTTTCTAAGTAAGAGCGATAGACGGGGCTCGAACCCGCGGTCTCGACCTTGGCAAGGTCGCGCGTTACCAACTACGCCACTATCGCATTCAATTATGAATGACAAGGGAGAAATCTTCCTTATCATGAGAGCGACAGACGGGGCTCGAACCCGCGGTCTCGACCTTGGCAAGGTCGCGCGTTACCAACTACGCCACTGTCGCATTCAGCTCGCCGCCAGAGCTCTCTGCCCCGGCGACAAGAGATATAATACTAGACTTACTATCCTATGTCAACAAGTTTTTTCAATTTTTATTTTATTTTTCACTTTCTTTTGCCAGATCGGCTCCATAACCGGAAAGAGCGGATAAATCCACCTGGGAAGTAACGGTCTTTTCAGCAGCTTTCTGCTTCGCCTGATAATCCGATACCTTACCGTATGTAGACCAGCCGATCCATCCCAACACAACAGCCGCTACCAGCACACACGCTGTTACTCTGATTGCATGGTCTCTCTTCTTCTTCTTAAGGATTGCCTTACGATTCTTCTTCTGCTCTTTATTATATTCAACTTTTGCCTGACTCATACTGTCTCATTCTCCTGTCTTTATTTTGTGTGTTAAACTGCACACAAAGCTATTATACACCTCTCCCGCCTTATGATACAGTCTTTTCAAGAAAAAGAGACGCAGCGACTGCTACGTCTCCATCAGAAAGGAATAACCGGTAATCAGTGGATTCCTACGTTAGTACCATCAACTCATTGTTGCTGCATTCTCATTCACCCATGCAATCAACAACGGCATTCCAATATTCAATGCTAAAATCAAGCAAAAAATCAACGCAAAACCAACAACAGCGTTCTTAAAGCAAAGCCTTGCCTTCTTACGTTCCTGTGGTTCCTTGGTCCGGATCAGCTTCAAAGCAAGTGTTAAGCAATACAAAAGCCCAATCGTTCCTACCAAAGCAAGTGCCGGCTTCAAGGTCGAAGTAATCAATATGATAATCGGATTCTTAATCTTCGTCATATCGGCACTTCCATCCACCGTAGAGGAGAAAGCTGAAACCGCAGTTGTACTCATCATAGAAATCGCAAGCATGCATCCTGCGATCCACTGTTTCACGCGATTCCTTTCTTCGCGTAATACGTTCCTCACAAGTGTCCTCCTTGCCTCGCATACATCTCCTGCCCGATTATCTTAGCATGCAAAAGGACACAGAAAGGACACATGCCTGTTATCCGCTCTTCTTCGGAAGAAGGATATGCAGGATCTTTCCCTGACGGAAGGACGGAAGTTCTTTGACCTCCGCATCTACAATTTCCAGCAACTGCCTTGTTGCAAGATCCTTTGCGGCAAGATAGGAGATTCCGATTGCCTCATCTCCTTCCGGTTCCAAAAGTCCGTTATCTTTTATTTCAATCTCATAGTACTCTCCGTGCTCCCGTGTCGAAATGACCAGCTTACGGCTCTCCTGACTGCTGGCCAGAAGGGATGATATCGCATTTTCCGCCAGCATACGTATGGATAACGAAGGTACTTTAAACGAAGAAATCTCTATGTTGTATTCAGCCTGAATCTGGCGGTCGTCCGGCTGCTTTAAATTCTCAAGTTTCACCATCTGCTTGATGACCGAAAGTTCCCTTGAAAAGGCAACCAGCTTCACCGCCCGCATGGCTTCAAAGGTATGAATGATATACTCCCGAAGGCCCTTGGCTTCCAGACCGCTTCGAAGAGGATCTTCGATGGCAAGCTCTTCGATGTTCTCAAGACTGTCCAGAATAAAATCCAGCTTAATGCCCTGTTCGAGCATCTCCGTCTGCTGGTCTGCAACACTTGCAAGCCTTCTGACATACTGCCATTGACTGACATTATAATCGAATGTATAAAGTATGATCATCGACAGGGTATAACTGGTCATGTACAAATACGGAACCCCGACCATGATCTCTACAATCTCCGCCGCAAACGGGAAAAACAACGCTCCCAAAAGCGCCAGAAGCTTGCCTGTCTGCAGCATCGGAAGGGCCGACAGAATCAAAAACAGGTAGCAGGACAAAATGACATAGTCTCCTGCATCGCAGCACAGCTGTAGGGTGTCTGCGTTGATTGCAACCGGAAGAATTCCAAATTCAACCAGACCTGCAATCATATAAACCAGTGCCCCTGTGAAAATAAAGGGAAGTGTAACCATCGGCCAAAGCTTCCAGATCGCCCCTTCTTCCCGAAGGCTCTCATAGATATAAAACCCGGCAAAACCAAACATTGCGTAATAACTCACCCGAAAACACAGGGAGGTTATAACATACGCATCACTTCCAATCGGCGAAAGATAATTCCATCCATCCAAAATAAGTGAAACAGAGGAAAAGATAAGCAGCAGGGCAAACACTTTCTGCTTACTGTATCGATAGTGTGGCGTCAGAACAATTCCGCCGAATAACATCAACAGAATCACGCCAGCATATAGTTCAATCATTCCACCGGTAAAGTCCATCCGTTTAACGCTCCCTTAAACTTCATCGTACTTCAGCAAGTATCCCAGCGTATACTCGCTCCATTCATAGTCGGTCATATATTCACCGTGAAAGGCTGTGATGGCCTGCGGCTCCTCTTTGAGCAACCTGAAATAATCACAGTCGATCAGGCTTTTATCAAGTCCCAACACACCTCTTTGTTTTACAATCAATTGCGGATATCCCAGGTTCTCAAATGTCATGATGAGATCCGAGCGGATATTTTTAAAATATGAGACCTTGCCTGCTGCCTCGTCCCCCCAAAGTGCCGCCATAATATTGGCCGTACTGCAGGGATTGCCTTCACGGTCAATCAGGTATGCCAGAAGTTCCTTCGTCTTACTGTAGGTAAAGTGCACCAGCTCTCCCTTGTAGTAAAAACTGAAATTACCAAAAGTGACTGCAGTAAACGGTGCCTCTGTCTTCGACTCTCCTTCCACAATTTCGTGGCGGAGATCCCCAAACTCCTCCTCCAGCTTCGCCCTGGTGATCGGCTTTAAAATATATCCACTGGCATGCAGTGCCATAGCTTCTCCTGTAAATTCACTGTAACCCGTCGTAAAAATAATATTGCATCGCGGATTCAGATCCTTGATCTTCTTGGCTGTTTCAATTCCGTTCATTTCGCGCATTTCCACATCACAGAGTGCAATATCCACCTGATTTTCTTTTATAAAATCAAGTGCCTCCAGGGGATTACGGAATCCATTCACCTGTGCCTTCGGCAGAATCTTTTTCACCTGTGCCAGAATCCCCTCTAGCGCAATCTTCTCATCATCAATCGCTACAATTTGCATTTTACTCTCCTTCTGTTTTCTCCGGGATGGTAATGATGACCTTACTTCCGACACCAATGGTTGACTTCACCACCATCTCTCCCCTCATCTGTATCTTAATTCGATTCCTTACGTTACTTGCTCCTACATGGGTTCTCTGCCCATCCTTGATTTCCGATACGTCAAATCCAACGCCGTTATCTTCCACCTCTATCTGATATCCATGCGGAAGCCGCAAGGTTCGAATCCATAAATCGCCCCCGCCTTCTTTCTTACCGATTCCATGCTTGATGGCATTTTCCACAATCGGTTGAAGCGTAAGGGGAGGAACTTCGAAATCCAGTGTATCCAGTTCGTAATGAATGTTAAGCTCCTCTTCAAATCGCATCTTCTCTAAAGCCAGGTAGCTTTTCGTATGCTTTAATTCGTCCCGGAACGGAATCGGCTCTGAACTGGCTATGCTTGCCATGTTACCTCTCAGGTAGTCCGAGAAATTGCTGATGGCTGTCTGCGCCCGTTCCGGATCGATATCACATAAATAATAGATCGTGTTAAGAGAATTATACAAAAAATGCGGCCGGATCTGGCTCATAACAATTCGAATTCTCATATCCGACAGATCCTTCTCCTGATTAACGATCTGAATCGACTGTTCCCGGACCCGTTTGTTCTGTGACACCAGTGCCTGAAGGAAAATCAGAACACAAGAAATCATCGTTCCAATATTGGACAGGGAATAACCGTATACATACATCTGCGCCACGGTTGACAAAAACGGCAGCAGCATAAAGCTGAGAAGGGAAACAAAGCGATCCCCCGTTATCCTTTTCCTATTCGTCCAAAGAAGCACAAGATTAATCACCATCGCCACAAGAACGAAGGCCTGACACAGGGGATAAAGCGGTGCCCTGTGATAATAATTGTTATCATCAAAATAATAGAACATATCTGTGAACTGAGACACCACCAGAAGCAATATCTCAACGGAACAAAGCACATGTACCGCAAGAACCGGCTTTGTTCTCGGGATCTTCTTCCCGATACAGTGTGCCAGATAATTTGTAAAATATACCAGGGTTATATAATTTAGAAGAAAAACAAAAAAATTACTGATTCGCAGTATGAGTCTTGCCCCTTCTCCCGGCTCTCCCCGAAAGCCCCATGCCATACTATCAGAAATCAGCATAAGAGAAAAGCAGATAATCATCTTCGACAAAGACCGGAAATGATCCAGATCCTCATCCGAATCCAATGTGAATAAGAACAGTGCGGCAACGCCCAAAAATACGGAACCCCATATCTCCAGTGCCACATATACCATCTGTGCTGTCATAATAACCCCTCTTTACATTTATAGTCCCCACCTATTATACAACGAAAAAGCGACTGTGAAAATTCACATTTCACAGTCACTTAAAAATTCATATTAGATTAATGCCTCAACCGCATCACATACGTTCTTCATATCCTCAGTCGGCTCAAAACGATTTACTACATTTCCGTCTCTGTCTACAAGGAATTTTGTAAAGTTCCACTTGATATCCGGATTGTTCTTGTAATCCTTATCAATCTTCTTAAGCATTACACTCATCATAAGGGCAGACGGGCTCTTACCGAATCCCTTGAATCCCTGCTGGCTCTTAAGATAGGTATATAACGGAAGCTCATTCTCACCGTTAACATCAGACTTCTTCATCTGAGGGAACTGTGTATGATACTTCAAAGTACAGAACTCATGGATCTCTTCATCACTTCCCGGTGTCTGTCCTGCGAACTGGTTACATGGAACGTCCACGATCTCAAGTCCCTTGTCGTGAAGCTTCTCATATAACTCCTCAAGTGGCTTGTAATGCGGAGTGAAACCACATCCTGTTGCAGTATTTACAACAAGAATCACCTTGCCCTCATAATCTGCTAATGACTGCTGACTTCCGTCTGCCTTTGGTACACTGTAATCGTAAATATTTGCCATAAGATAAACTCCTTTCGTGCACATCTCTATGGCCTTATAATACATTGCGTACAACTTAATTGTCAACCATCTTTTTCCAAATTCCTAAAATTTCTCCGATAAAATACAGCGAACCGAATGCAACCACCCCTTCCGTATGGTCTTCCTGATAGGAAAGAACCATGTGCATCGCTTTTTTAATATCTTTATGGTAGTTCGCAGTAATACCATGGGAACGGATCAATTTCGCCAGCTCTTCTCCCTCCAGCGTTCTAAGATTATCCACACTCACCGTATCGAAAGAATCTGCAAGAGGCAGCATTTCCTTCATCATACTCCGGTAATCCTTATCCGATAAAACCCCCGTAAAGAAATGAAATTTCTCTCCCGGGTACCGCCTCTTCAATGTGTCTGCCAAAGCCTTTACCCCCTGAGGATTATGGGCTCCGTCCACCATAAACAACGGCCGGTCTCTTAAGATCTGCGCTCTTCCCGGCCACTGGGTATCTCTGAGTCCTTCACGGATGGCAGCCTCTGTCAGTTCATCTAACAGCCACTGGCGCTGCATGCGCTCCTCGCCTTCTTCCAGTGCGCAACACAACTGAGCGATGGCCCCCAATGCGTTTGCTGCATTCTGCCACTGATAATCCCCGTATAGACCAAGCTTGACATCGCTTCTTTCCTCCAGAACGGCAGAAAGCATTTTCACCACCGGATAGGAGGAAATCTCCCGGATCTCCTTTTCCCTTATATATTCCTTTGTTGTCATTTGAATCCAAGGAATCCTGTTTTGATTACATTCTTCCACAAGAACCTCTGCCGCCTCGTCTGCCATCTGTGCAAGAACGGCTCTTGTTCCCTGCCGCAGGATTCCGGCCTTCTCTCCCGCAATCTCCTGTAATGTGGAGCCCAGAACGGACGTGTGATCCAGTCCGATTGCGGTGATTACCGACACAAGGGGTACCGTAGCACTTCCTCTTGTAGAATCAAGTCTTCCTCCAAGTCCTGTCTCAAGAATCACCACTTCGCATTCCTGTTCTTTGAAATATAAAAGTGCCATCGCCAGGCATAAATCAAAAAACGTCGGTGTCAGATCCTCCGGCATTTTCGTATCCAAAAGGCGCTGGCCGATTCTGGCAGCCGCCTTCTCCTCAATCATCCTGCCATCCACCTTAATCCTTTCACGAAAGGATATCAGATGAGGGGATGTAAACATTCCGACCTTCACTTCCGCCTTGCGAAGAATCTGATCTAAAAACGCAGCCGTTGAGCCCTTTCCATTGGTACCGGCAATGTGAATGATCCGCATCCCCTCCTCCGGATGTCCAACCCTGCGAAGCAATTCCTCGCTGACTTCCCTTCCGCTCTTTGCTCCAAAGCGACGGCGCTTTTCGATTTTCTCTATGACCTTCTGATACGCTTCATCCATATATGCCTTCTTCCTAATAAGAAAGAACTGTGAAAATCCACAGTTCTTTACCTTTTACCATATTCCTATACACTATACTACCATAATGACACCACCCGGGCCGGCATAAAGCGACGAAATCCCCTGGGTATCAATGGTAAAGACATCTTTAAATTTAGCGGCCTTCTTAACCCGCTCAACCAGCATATTGGCAGTTGCCGGTGCTGCACAGTGGGAAATGGCAACGATCTTCTCTGTCGGATTCTCTGTCACTGCCATCATGCATTCCACCATCTTATCCAAAGCCTTGGCCATACCTCTCGCCTGACCAAGTTGCTGGATACTGCCCTCATCCGTAGAGCCCATAACCGGCTTGATATTCAATGTATTTGCAAGCATCGCCTTAAGAGAGCCCAGGCGTCCGGCCTTACGAAGGGTCTCAAGTGATTCAAGGCAAAAGAAGGTATGCTCCCCTGCAATAAAACGATCGGTTGCTTCCACAACCTCTTCAAACGATAAACCGGCATCTTCGCATTCTGCCGCCTTCATTCCGATTAATGTCTGGCCAATGGAAGCTGACTTGGAATCGAAGACATGAATCTTCTTGATCTCATCCTCCTCATCATCCTCATGGTCTTCCTCATAAAGGCTCTTTGCCAGGCAGGCTGCGTTATAGGAGCCGCTGAGCTTTGCAGATAAGGTTACGATGTAGACATGCTCGGCATCTCCCTCTTCAATCTCAGCCAGATAATCGGCCGGCGAAGGACATGCTGAATGAGGAATGTTCTTACTTGCCTTCATCCGTGCAAGGAATTCCTCCTGATCAAAGGCTTCATCGTCTCGCTTTTCCCAATCGTCAATGGACAAGGTAAGCGGCACGTTAACGAACCTGCCATCTCCCTTTAATTTCTGTGGAATCTCTCCGCAGCTGTCTATGATGATCTTATACATAGCTTCTCCTTCATTGTATACCTTATAACGTACACTATATTATACCCTTATACACGAATCCTAGCAACGACATTCCCCTAATAAACCACAAATGAACAAAAATGTAATTTTATTGTTACATAAAAAAGCTTCCACGATTTCTCGTGGAAGCCTTTTCATCCATAGCTTATGTCAAGACCGGCTCAATCGCCAACTAAGTCAAATTACTTAAGTACTGTAACATTAACCGCCTGTGGACCCTTGGTTCCTTCTGTAACTTCATAATCAACGCTTGCGCCTTCCTCTAAGGACTTGAAGCCCTCCATGTTCAGGCCTGAATAATGTACGAATACATCATTACCCTGCTCATCTGAAATGAAGCCATACCCCTTTTGATTGTTGAACCACTTAACTGTACCTCTCATTGATAGTACCTCCAAATAAAAAAATAAATATGTGTACGTTGTTTCCCCTTAACTTTAACTCGTTAAATTGTCACAACAATATAAAACTATCACACTGAGGTTTGAATGTAAAGACTTTTCAGAAAGTTTCGTCAAAAATTGCACTACTGCCGTTCAAATGCAATTCCGTTCTTCTCCAAAAACTGTTCAACATAGGAATCCCACGCGTGGTGCAAGGACTGATCCTGCGTGAAAATCCGTAGGGAATTACCGGTCAACAAGGTGAGATGATCCTCCTGATAGCGTATGGTAAAGCTTAGGGTGACCACATCGTCCACCGAAACGGTCGCACCCGAAGATGCAACAAGTTCCTTTATTTTATCCTGAGGCAAATGGAAAACAAATTTAAAATACTCCGGGGCTTTCTTGCCCTTGATCATGTCAAAACATAATGCGCGGACCTGCCCATACCGTGTAAAGGGTTCGCCCTCTTCCACAACTTCCTCTTCCTTCCTGAGGTGCCCGTCAATCACATAGGACACCCTTGTCATAATGGTCGCTTCGGAAAGAGTAAAATCATCAAAGGCCGTTGCGCCTAACATCCGGGCCATGCAGCCCTTTACATCGGTAATCGCCAGACTGACCAATTCTACTCCTCCTTCTGACGCTTCAGAACCTCACCAATGACACCGGTACCCTCAGACAGTGCACGTCCTACCCGGCTGATGGTCGCTGTCGATGCATTGGTAGACTCTTGGATATCCAGATAGGTTTTACCGTCATCGAGCATCTTCGCAACATTGAATCGCTGCTCCATCGCAAGAAGCTCATTGTTTGAGCAGACATCCTTGAAAAAATCAATACATTCTTCCTCTGACTCTAATGTCAAAATTGCGCGATACAAATCATTGGTATGGCTTCGTTTCTCTCTTCTTGGCATTAAGACACCTCTCTCTTCTACTTGGTGAAATCTACTTGGTGAAATTAATCTTTTTTCTCAATCGTCGTCTCATTTTTCACCGGGATTGCTGCTGTCTTTTCCTTGCTTCGCATGGTAATGACAGGGGCACCGGTTCCTTCAATATAGCTTTTGGTAATGGTCACTGTTCCAATGTTCTCATCCTTTGGAATCTCATACATGATGTCCATCATGAATTCCTCAATAATGGAACGAAGTGCTCTTGCTCCCAGTTCCTTTTCCTTGGCTCTCTTTGCAATCAGATGTAACGCATCATCCTCGAATCTAAGATCCACTTCATCCAGTGCCAGAAGCTTCTGGTATTGCTTTAAGATGGCATTCCTCGGCTTGGTAAGAATGGAAACAAGCATATCCTCGCTCAATGACTGTAATGAATAAATAATCGGCAGACGTCCGATAAATTCCGGAATCATACCGAATTTGCGAAGATCCTCAGCTGTTACCTTGTCTAAGATATTCTCATCCTTGTCGTATTTATCCTTGAGATCTGCAACAAATCCCATGGAGCTGCTTTTATTGAGTCTTTCCTTGATAATATCCGCCAGATCCGGGAAGGCTCCTCCACAGATGAATAAAATATTACTGGTATCAACAAGTGCCATCGGAACCATGGCATTTTTAGAGGATGCTCCCACCGGAACCTCCACTGTTGCACCTTCTAAAAGCTTTAACATTCCCTGCTGAACGGATTCACCGGAAACATCCCTCGTATTGGCGTTTTTCTTCTTTGCAAGCTTATCGATCTCATCGATGAAGATGATACCCTTCTGAGCGCGCTCCACATCGTTATCCGCTGCAGCAAGAAGTTTGCTCACAACCGATTCAATATCATCACCGATGTAGCCCGCTTCCGTAAGGGATGTGGCATCGGTAATGGCAAGCGGTACATCCAAAAGTCTCGCCAGGGTCTTGACCAAATAGGTCTTACCGGAACCTGTCGGTCCAATCATCAACATGTTACTCTTCTCGATCTCAACCTCATCCTCCTGATCCAGGAGATTCTCTTCTGAAATAACACGCTTATAATGGTTATATACCCCTACCGCCATGGTCTTTTTCGCCTTCTCCTGACCTACGACGTAATCATCGAGAAGTCCCTTGATCTTATGAGGTGGCGGAATATTCTTGATATCGATGATCGGGCCTTCACTAAGCTTGTGCTTTGCCGCCTTCTTCCCCGCCTTCCTTTTCTTCAGTCTCTGACGGTTTGGAATCTGCGGACCACCGGCAAACATATTGGACAGATCAGAAAGGTTCATCATACTGATTCCGGACAGGGAACCCAGATCGATGGAGTTAGGATTCTGCTGGCCCTTTTGTGAATGGTCATCCTTCTCCTTGTCACCACTTCCCGGCATAACACCACCGAAGAGCTGCGTCGGATCCCCCATCATAGACGGTCCCATCGGGAAAGCTCCCATGGTATCAAAGGTCTTCTGCAGACAGCTCAGACAGATGTGAACATTCCCCGGGATATGAATCATCTTGCCGACGGCGCTCTCCGGTCTGCGGCAGATATAACATACGTCCTCGTAATCGTCATCCCTGTCATCTTCATTGTGATCTTCCGTTGTAACGGTATCTTTATATAATTCTTCGTCATCAAAATTAGACATCATAAACCTGTACTTTCCTGCACTTTGACACGTTGGCGCATAAACGCGCCCATGTTACAATTAATTATAAAGAAAAAACGACGAGAACACAACTGCCCCCGTCGTTATTTTATAAAAGTTTAATAAATCACCGTATTACTTGTCAATGGTAATATGGTCCAAATGCCAGATTTCGTCCACGTAGTCCTGAATGGTACGGTCGGAAGAGAATTTGCCCACATTGGCAATGTTAAGAAGTGCCATCTTCGCCCACTTTGCCTCATCCTGATACGTCTTGGAAATACGATCCTGTGTATCGGCATAGGATCTGAAATCCTTCAGGTTGAAGTAGGTATCTGCAAACTGTGTGCACTGGGTATTCAGCAGTGAGTTATAGATGTCGCGGAACATTTCCGGATCATCCGGACTGTAGAATCCGTTCACAAGCTGCATCAGCACCTTTCGAATATCCTGGTCACTGTTGAAGATATCCATCGGATTATAATCCCGCTTGTTCTCGTGCTCGATGACCTCTTCTGCACTCATACCGAAGATAAAGGCATTCTCTTCTCCCATTTCCTCTACCATCTCAACGTTCGCACCATCCATTGTACCGATGGTCACGGCACCGTTTAACATGAACTTCATGTTACCTGTACCGGAAGCCTCCTTGGATGCTGTTGAAATCTGCTCAGAAACATCTGCCGCAGCGAAAATCATCTCTGCGTTACTTACCTTGTAATCTTCGATAAATACAACCTTTAACTTGCCGCCAATACTCGGATCGTTATTGATCACGTTGGCCACATTATTGATCAGCTTGATTGTAAGCTTTGCGATCCGGTAACCTGCCGCTGCTTTCGCACCGAAAATGTAGGTCTTCGGTACATACTCAAGTTCCGGATGCTCCTTCATTCGGTCGTATTCGTACATAACATGTAAAATATTCAGAAGCTGACGCTTGTATTCATGCAATCGCTTTACCTGAACATCGAAGATGGAATTCGGATCCACCTCAACGCCATTGTGCTCCTTGATATATTTTGCAAGACGAATCTTGTTCTTACGCTTGATGCTTCGGAACTCCTGCTGTGCCTTTTCATCATCGGCAAAGACCGCAAGCTTTTTCATTTGAGACAGATCCGTGATCCAACCGTCTCCGATCTTGTCTGTAATCCAGTCTGCAAGAAGCGGATCTCCATGAAGGAGGAATCGTCTCTGGGTAATTCCGTTGGTCTTGTTGTTAAACTTCTCCGGATACATATCGTAGAAATCCTTCAGGGATTCCTTCTTGAGGATCTCCGTATGAAGTCTTGCTACACCGTTAACGGAATAGCCTGCTGCTATTGCAAGATGCGCCATCTTAACCTGTCCGTCATAGATAATCGCCATGCGGGCCACCTTATCATTGTCTCCAGGGAATTTCTCCTGAATCTTAAGACAGAAGCGGCGGTTCACCTCTTCCACGATATTGTAAATTCGAGGTAAGAGACGGGAGAAAATCTCAATCGGCCATTTCTCCAGAGCCTCCGCCATAATGGTATGGTTGGTATAGGCACATGCATGAGTTGTAATCTCCCATGCCTCATCCCATCCGAGTCCCTCTTCGTCCAGTAACAGACGCATCAGCTCTGCCACTGTCAGAGTCGGGTGTGTATCGTTCATCTGGAAGACAACCTTCTCCGGAAGCTTGTGAATATCATCATGATTCTTCTTATATCGCTGAATTGCCCTCTGCAGGGAAGCGGATACGAAGAAATACTGCTGTTTTAAACGAAGCTCCTTACCGGAGATATGGTTATCGTTCGGATAGAGAACCTCTACAAGGTTCTTTGCAAGATTCTCATCCTCTACTGCCTTGGTGTAATCACCCTTGTCAAAAGAATCCAGGGAGAATACCTGCTTCGGCTGAGCATCCCAGATCATCAGGGAGTTTACAACACCGTTGTTATATCCAACGATCGGCATATCATAAGGGATCGCCAGAACTGAGTTGTAGTTTTCCTGAATGAATCTTGTCTTGCCCTTTTCATCCACTTCGGAACGGACATATCCGCCGAATTTGACTTCATAGGTGTATTCCGAACGCTTCAGTTCAAAAGGATAGCCGTTCTCAAGCCAGTTATCCGGAACCTCCTTCTGGTATCCGTCGCGAATCTTCTGACGGAACATACCATAACGGTAGCGGATACCGCATCCGTAGGCCGCATATCCCAGGGTTGATAAAGAATCCAAAAAGCACGCAGCCAGACGGCCAAGGCCACCGTTTCCAAGTGCCGGATCCGGTTCCTGATCTTCAATAACGGAAATATCAAATCCCAGCTCATCCAAAGCAGCCTTAAAGTTATCGTATACGCAAAGATTTAACAGATTGTTTCCCAGTGCACGTCCCATCAGAAATTCCATGGACATGTAATATACCGTCTTAGGATCCTGTTCTTCCATTGCATTCTGCGTTGCCAGCCAGTTGTCAATGATACCATCCTTGACAACCAGTGACACAGCCTGATAAATCTCCTGAGGAGAAGCCTCCTCAAACTCCTTGCGGTACAGCCTCTTTACGTTGCTTTGAATTTCCCTTTTTATTTCATCTTTTGTCATTTTATCCAGATGACCCATTTCCTCCTCCTTTTGTACCCCCGGTACAACAGACCGCTTAACGTTTCTCAACACTAAGTGTGACTTTTTCTCCGTTAATGTTCCATTCTTTCTGAAGATTGCCCGCAGCATTTCCCTCCTCCAAAGAAACTGCCAGTACTTCACCGGCGATCATTTCTTTATTCTTAGAAATAGTAGCAGCGACCTTATCACTTCCTGTATAAGCAACAGCGATATGATCCATTACCTCAAAGTCTGCCTCTTTACGCATCGTCTGAATCTTACTGATGATTTCACGAACCATGCCCTCTTCCAGCAGTTCTTCTGTCAGGTTTGTATCAAGAACAACCGTGATATCTCCATCCTGATCTGTTACGAAACCTTCCTGTGCTGTCTCGGTAATCAAAAGGTCTTCCATGGAAAGCTCGATGGATGCATCCACCTCCGGAAGCTTTAATACACCTTCTGTCTTAAGCTGTTCCATTGCCTCGTTACCGTTCAACTCTGCCAGCGCGTTCTGAATACCCTTTAAGAACTTGCCGTACTTTGGTCCGACTGTACGAAGCTGTGGCTTGAAGGTGTAGGTGGTAAGAGAAGAAAGCTCCTTGGTAAAGGTTGCCTTCTTAACATTCAGCTCATCCTGGATAATCTCAAGGTAGAATTCCGGAAGTTCCCTCTCTGCCTTGATATACATCTGACCAATTGGCTGACGGTTCTTGATACCACTCTCATTACGACAAGCTCTGCCTAATACTACGACCTTGAGAAGTTCGTCCATCTTATCCTCAAGCTCTGCATTGATCCACTCGGTATGAACCTCAGGGAAGTCACATAAGTGAATGGACTCCGGTGCACTCTGATCGATGCTGCGTACAAGATTCTGGTAAATCTCTTCTGTCATGAACGGAACCATCGGTGCTGCCGCCTTGGAGATTTCAACCAGGCAGTGGTACAGGGTCTCGTAGGCATTGATCTTATCCTGCTCCATTCCCTTTGCCCAGAAACGGCTTCTGCAGCGTCTTACATACCAGTTACTCAATTCATCTACAAAAGCATCCAGTGCTCTTGCTGCTTCCGGAATCTTATATCCTGCCAGATTCTCGTCCACAGCCTTAATGGTAGAATTCAGTCTGGAAAGAATCCACTGATCCATTACCGCAAGCTTGTCATATTCAAGATTATACTTTGTTGCATCAAAGTTATCAATATTGGCATACAGCACAAAGAACGCGTAAGTGTTCCAAAGGGTTGACAGGAACTTTCTCTGTCCTTCCTGCACTGCCTTGCCATGGAAACGGTTTGGAAGCCATGGTGCTGAGTTGATATAGAAATACCAGCGGATGGCATCTGCACCATAGGTACTCAATGCATCAAACGGATCCACTGCATTTCCCTTACTCTTACTCATCTTCTGTCCGTTTTCATCCTGAACATGACCTAAGACGATAACGTTCTTATATGGAGCCTTATGGAACAGAAGGGTGGATTCTGCCATAAGAGAGTAGAACCATCCTCTTGTCTGATCCACAGCCTCAGAGATAAACTCTGCCGGGAACTGCTGCTCAAAAAGATCCTTGTTCTCAAACGGATAATGATGCTGTGCAAACGGCATTGCTCCTGAATCGAACCAGCAATCCAAAACTTCCGGAATTCTATGCATGGTCTTGCCACAGTCCGGACAGGTCATGGTCACTTCATCAATATACGGACGATGAAGCTCGATGGTCTTGTGTTCCGGATGACCGCTTCTCTTTGCAAGTTCTTCACGGCTTCCGATGGCCTCCTGATGTCCGCAGCCTTCACACTCCCAGATATTCATCGGAGTTCCCCAGTAACGGTTACGGGATACGCCCCAGTCCTGAACGTTCTCAAGCCAGTTACCGAATCTTCCTTCTCCAATAGACTTAGGAATCCAGTTAACGGTCTTGTTGTTTTCTACCAGCTCATCCTTGACCTCTGTCATTTTGATGAACCAGGACTCTCTTGCAAAATAGATCAGCGGAGTATCGCATCGCCAGCAATGTGGATAATCATGCTCAAACTTCGGTGCTTCAAAGAGCAGTCCGCGGGAAGAAAGATCCTTTAACACCTCAGGATCTGCGCTGACAGCTCCCTTGTCGATCTCTGCCTGGGTCGGCTTCGCTCTCATTCCGCCGAACGGTGTCTGCTCCTTCATGCGGCCGGCCTCATCCACCATCTGTACCAGTGGAAGATCGTACTTACGGCCAACGTTGGCATCGTCCTCACCGAAGGCGGGTGCAATATGTACAATTCCTGTACCATCATCCATGGTAACGTAGGAATCACATACAACATAGAAGCCCTTCTTACGCTGCTTATCGGCAGCTTCCTTTGCACAGTCGTAAAGCGGCTCATATTCCTTTTTCTCCAGATCCGCTCCCTTATAGGTGGCAAGTACTTCGTATGCCTGTGTAATAACATTCCCGTCCTTGTCACACTCATCCAGCTTGCCAAGCACCTTGTCTGCCAGTGCTTCTGCCAGATAGTAGGTATATCCGTCCGCTGCCTTGACCTTAAGGTAGGTATCCTCCGGATTCACACATAATGCCACATTGGAAGGAAGGGTCCAAGGTGTTGTGGTCCATGCAAGGAAGTATGCGTCTTCGCCTACCGCCTTAAAACGAACAACGGCTGAACGCTCCTTTACAGTCTTATATCCCTGTGCAACCTCCTGAGAGGAAAGCGGAGTTCCACAACGAGGGCAGTATGGAACAACCTTAAAGCCCTTGTATAACAGCTTTTTATCCCAGATCTCCTTTAAAGCCCACCACTCGGACTCAATGAAGTTGTTGTCATAGGTAACATAAGGGTTATCCATATCAGCCCAGAATCCAACGGTGCCGGAGAAGTCCTCCCACATGCCCTTGTATTTCCAGACAGATTCCTTACACTCCTTGATAAACGGCTCGATACCGTAAGTCTCGATCTGGTCCTTTCCATCGAGTCCAAGCTTCTTCTCAACCTCTAACTCAACCGGAAGACCGTGGGTATCCCAACCGGCCTTTCTCGGAACGTACTTGCCCTTCATTGTCTGATATCTAGGAATCATATCTTTAATGACACGAGTCAGAACATGTCCAATGTGAGGCTTACCATTCGCCGTTGGCGGTCCATCATAGAAGGTATAGGTCTCACCCTTTTTTCTGTTGTCCATAGACTTCTGGAAAATATCATGCTCATCCCAGAACTTCTCGATAACCTTCTCTCTGTCAACGAAATTCAAATCTGAATTTACTTTCCTGTACATACTTCTCTTAATTCCTTTCCTCAGTCTACACAAAAGCCCTTCGCCGTATAAGGGCGAAGGGCTCATTCGTTGTACCACCTAATACGCTGTACTTGTCAGCAGATGCTGCGCATACATGTCCGTCATAACGGAGACGAAATTCCGGCCTTCCTACTAATCACAGGATGTTCAGTCAGCGGCCTGTCATATGACAAAAGAAGGGATCTTCATCAGAGGCTACTACTGTCGGCTCACACCATCCCGACTCGCTCTTAGGTTCGCGTATCTGACTACTGTCTTCTTATAGCCTTTCCTATGTAGTTATGACAAAAATGTCACGTACATTTTATACTCTGATACTTTAACTTGTCAAGGGTAAGACCGTCTCTTCCCGTCGTACCCCCGGGGGATTATACCAGCTCAAACCGTCTGGTGTTCTCATCCAGTCGCAGTGCGACTTCGCTGTTTTCTTCCATCGCTGCACCGATTTCTGTAAATTCTGTAACGATTTCAGAAGAATTCTCTGCGCTCATCTCAATCGCTCTTGAAGACTCTTCCACTGCACTGATGATTTCCTCAACGGAATCGCTCATATTCGCAACGATGGCATTCAGCTCATCTGCGGATGACATGAATCCGTTCAACAGTCCGGCGATAATATCCGATGTGAATTCATACTTGCTTCCGGTATCAACGAAAGCGTCATAATCCGCCAGAACCGTTGTATTGATAAAGGATACCACCTGCATTGCGTTCTCAGACAATGACTTAACGGCAGCTGTTACCTCTGTTGAGATATTCTGAATCTTACCGGCAGTCTGGCGGCTGTTCTCTGCCAGATTACTGATCTCGGATGCTACTACAGCAAATCCTCTTCCTGCCTCTCCTGCTCTTGCAGCTTCGATGGAAGCATTCAAAGACAGAAGATTTGTCTCATCTGCGATCTCTAAAATATCGTTGGTCAGTTCATTGATCAAGGATACCTTCTCTGCATTCTGAACGGATTCTTCCAAAACACTGGAAAGGGTCTGCATCCGTGTTCCTGTCTCTTCCTTCTTGTGAGCTGCCGCTTCCTTGATGGAGTCAGCCTCTCCCTTGATGGAATTGGATGCTTCGTTACCCTCTTCTGTCATATCGTGCATCACCATTGCAGCAGCTTTCACTTCTTCAAGCTTTGTGCTGATGCCTGCAACCGAATTGGATACCTCCTGCATGGAAGCACTCAGCTCCTGTAATGCTGCAGATGTGGATGTCACGTTCTCATTTGCCTTACGGATTCTCTGTGTCACCTTATCGGTCGCATCATTTAACAGAACCGTTCCTCCCTTGACAGAAGACATCACATTCTGAAGGGCTTCGATAAAGCCGTTGATTCCGTCGCGAATGAATTTAAGCTCGGACTTTGTCTTCAACGAAATTCTCTTTGTAAGATCTCCGTGTCCGGAATTGATCTCATCGATCATGCGGTTCAGCTGTCCGGCCATACGGGAGATACGGTAAACGATCAGTCTGTAAGACAACAGCATACTTACTGCAAGACAGATCAGGAAGACAACAACACCTGCAATACCTAAGAACAGAGCCGTTTCACGCATTGTCTGCATGGACTTCTGAGACTTCATCAGCATAATGTCCAGTCCCTTTTGAAGCTTTTCTGCTGCGTTGTTATATCCCTGCTGGGAGTTTAACATATTGGTATCCAGATATGCCTTTGCTGTATCCAGATCCCCATTATCCACATTCGTCTTAACGGTCTCAATCTGATCGAAGAGACTGTCTGACATCTCTTTCATGGTAACAATCAGCTTCTGACTGCTCTGATCCTCCAGATTCTCATACTGGCGCTTCATGCGTTCAAAATACTGATCCTTCTGTTCTTTGTCCTTCTTAATCAGAGTGGAAAGATACTGTCTTGTACCTGCTCTTCCCCTTGCATTTGCATAGTATGCGTAGGAATTCGCATAGGCATCACGCAGGGAAACCGATACCATTCTTTCAGACTTCTGCAGATTGGTTGTTACAATCATAAGTCGGGAAGCCTTGTCTGTAATCGTATCCAGCTGAACATTTGTAATCGTCATAACAACGGCGAATACACAAAACAGGAAAATATTGGTAGATAGAATCAGAGACAACATACTGTGTGTGAATCCGACTTTCGGAAGCTTGATCTTCTCTTCCTTTACCCCTCTGCTCTTGGTCTTTACCGGCTTATTGGTATTTTTCTCAGCCTTGACCTTCTTCTGCTTGTTTACGTGGTTCGCCTTTTCTTTGGTTGCCTTGTTCTTCTTAAACACAACGGTTCCCCCTTCTAAAAACTTCTTTCGTTCCCCTCTCGGAACTACTTTCATGCATATATTAGCACATTTCGATAAGTATTCGTATCATATTTCGTATTTTTTATGCAAATTTATAACACTTCTTCCTCTAGGCCTTTTTTCAGACGTAAAAGCCCCTCTTCCAGTGTGACTCTCGGACACGCAACATTCAGTCTCAGGAAGGAATCTCCGTCTCCCCGGTACTGTCTTCCGTTGGAAAGGTATAAGCCCGTTTTCTCTCGGATTCGCTGCGCCAGGCCTTTCGAAGTCTCGCCTTCTCCGATATAGGCTCTGACATCCAGCCACATCAGATAGGTGCAGTCCTGCGGTACCGCATGTACCTTCGGCAGTTGTTCTTTTACAAACTGATATACATACTGCTTATTCTCATAGATATAGGCACGAAGTTCCTCAAGCCATGGCTCGCCCTCATTAAATGCTGCAATGGCTGCATCCGCTGCAAATACATTGCCCTCTCCCACTTCGTCTGTGTTGATCTGTCTCCAGATCTTGTGGCGTAGAACCGGATTGGCCGCATAGACTGCCGCTGTCTGGATGCCCGCGATATTAAAGCATTTCGTCGGAGCCATCGCTGTCACACTGTTCATGCGGTTCTCTTCGGAAGCAAGTGCAAAAGGCACATACTCTTTTCCCGGGTCTGTCAGGTCGCAATGAATCTCATCTGAGAAAACCAGTACACCATGCTTTCTTGCCATTGCTCCGATGGTGGCAAGTTCCTCTTTGGACCAGATCTTTCCGACCGGATTCTGCGGATTGCATAAGATCAAAAGTGATACCTGCGGATCGGAAAGAACTGCCTCAAGGGATGCAAAGTTCAACGAGTAGGCGCCGTCCTTGTAATCGAGCTGGCATTGCAGTGGTGTCCTGCCGTTATTGACGATCGAGTTGAAAAAAATGTTATAGACCGGAGTCATGACCGCCACCTTTTCTCCCGGTGTCGTAAACTTACGAACAGCGGAGGAGATGGCCGGAACAACACCTGTTACGAATACCAGCTCCTCTTCTTTCATTTGAAGGCCATGACGCCTCTGCCACCATCTTACATAGCTTTTCGCCCATTCCTCCGGCTCAATGCTGTATCCGTAGATACCCTGCGCCAGTCTCTTTTCCAGAGCCTCGCGGATGCATGGTGCAGCCTTAAAATCCATATCGGCCACCCACATCGGAAGCTCGTTATCCTTAACATCCCATTTCAGAGATGAGCTTCCCCGCCGGTCAACTACCTGATTAAAGTCATACGCCATATGTACCTCCCTATAATGTCAAGTGTTTATCCCTTGAAAAATCAAGGTTTTCTTCCATATCTACCTCTGATATATGAGCCATAGCAATGGACATCTCTGTGTATCTGGTACGAGAATAGAGGCTGAAGAGTATACGAAGTAGAACGTCATCTCTTTCGATCTACATGGCCATCGTTTACCCATCCCTCTATGGCGGCGCACCTCCCATGTCTACCAGGATCATCCCACTCAATGAGGGGAGTCCTCACTTCCTTCGTTCCGTCTGTCCATAACCAGGGTGCCAGCGTAGCTCCTTTTCAGGGTCATGCCCTCTGGTGATTATTTCTGCCGGCTACTGGCTCATTCTTTGTAGTTGTTTGCTGACAGTACTTCCTGTTCATCAGCACCTTGCGGTGGACGTTTTCCTGATGTTCATTTACGTTCTGCCACTCCCTAGTGGGAGCCGGTCATCCTGATCGTGACCGGAACCAGAAACCCGTATGTCGGATGCCTGATTCTGGCCGCGAGCAGGCAGTTACAATCCTTCTTGAGTCCTTCTATGCAGCTACAGGTCTTCTAATATCATTAAGCATCTTCTGCCCGTCATAGTGGTTGTCCGTTGTCGCTAACATATAGAACACCCTCAACAACTTACATGCCACAGCTATCATTGACTGCATCTTCTTAAGAGGATTCTTCTCCCGTGTTATGAAGTGTTGGTGTATCTCCTTGAATTCGGCGTTATGCGCCACTACGGAGATAGCTGCCTCATACATAACATATCTGAGCCTCTTACGTCCTCTATAACTGATGTGATGCTCTCCTTTATGCTTGCCGGACTCATTCGCTACTATGGCATATCCTGCCAGCTTCTGTATCTGCTTCGGGTCATCAAAACGACTAATATCACCCACTTCAGCCACAAAGCCAACTGCTGTCTTTATACCAACACCCTTGATCTCCAGAAGTTTGTCAATGTACGGAATCTCCTTAATCTTTTCATCGATCATGCTTACAAGCTCCGCTTCTCTTTCTGCATACAGATCAAAGTCTGATAAAAGTATCTTGATCTCATACCTTGCCGATTCTGACGCTTCTGTACATCCAACACTGTGCTCTGCCGCAGTTACCAGGGTCTTTGCCCTCTTCATGCCTGCGCCTCTGAGTTTTGCATCCCGCCAGATCTTGTTCACGCCATCCACACCAAGTTTTACAATATCTTCAGGTAAAGGTGCCTGTTTTAATATCATCAGTCCGCTCACTGCATCCGGATTCCTATAAACATCTTTGTAATTCGGAAAGTAGATTGCAAACCATCTTGCGATCCTGTTTTTGATGCGTGTTAACTCGCTTTGCACTTGCAGTCGCAGATTCGACAGATTTCTGATGTCTGCATAAATCCCGACCGGAATGTAGGGATAATTGTATCTTCCTTCATTTACCAACCCTGCAATTACCTTTGGATCCTTACGATCATTCTTGCTCGGATTGTTGTCATCAAGTTCCTTCGATTTTTTGACATGATGGGGGTTCACATGAACCGGTCGCATCTCATGATCCTGAAGGAATGATCCCAGATTAAACCAATAGTGGCCTGTCGGCTCCATGCCCGGTACAATCCTGTCCTTGCCATGTTCACTCTTCAACTCCTCAATCCAGGTCAGAAACGCCTCAAACCCTTCTTTATTATTATTGAAAATGAATGGCTTCCGGGTATATTCATATCCCCTCCAGTCGAAAGCCCTAGCATAATGCGTCTCGCTTCCTATATCAATACCAACCACCAAAGTTTTTTCAGTAATTGCTGCTATTTTTGCATTCTGTGTGTTACAATCCATTTCAGATACCTCCGTGTTTTGAATAAGTTTTATTGTCTGCAAACAACTTTCTTATTCTACATTGAGGTATCTTTTTTCTCACCTACTTTCTTTGAACTCCCTTACATTTTGAATTATACAGGAAGCTCCTT
>FMTN01000015.1 GCA_900100095.1 Lachnospiraceae bacterium C10 | reverse complement strand
GATTCGGGTCTGCTTCAGCAGACAAATTCCTGTCCGAATCCGTGCGCATCCTCGCGGAGCGTTTAACTCAGTCGGAGCTTGTACCCCGACTGAGTATAGTTTGTCATAACCCACACCTACGCTAACGCTTAGAGGTGGGGGATTTCTCCGACTGAGTTAAACAATAGTATGTCACCATGAGCATCATAAAAGCGCCTATCCATGCAGATACTTCAGAAATGGCAATTCCCTTAAATCCGTTCCTTCCTACCAAAAAGCCAAAGATCAGTCTCATAATAACTTCGAGCCCGCCTGAGAGCATTGGTATAAAGGTATTGCCCAACCCCTGAACAGAGTATCTGTATACAAAAAGCCAGCCCAGGACAAAAAGCTTATTCCCATGATCGGCATGAAATCGGTACAATAACCGATTATCATGTTGTCAGTCAGCAGCATCCTTGCCAAGCTTCCGGGCACAAATATCATAAAGAGCGATATAGGCACATTCACAAGTGTAGAGAGCATCAGGCCCTGTCTTACTCCTGTGCGTATCCTATCATATTTGCCAGCGCCCTTATTTTGCCCCACAAAGGTCATCATGGAAAGACCTACGGACATTCCGAACTGTTCAAAGAGTGATGCAAATTTCATGCAGGCTGAATAGGCTGCCACATATGCGCTTCCCATAAGATTTACGAAGTACTGCAATACCATGGTCCCTGCAGCTGTGACCGAATTCATAAGTGCCACAGGAAGTCCCATTTTCATCAGTTCAACCAATATATTCTTTTCATCTGCTATTTCTGACATGTCTTTTCCCAGACTCATAAAATCGATGGTTCTAAGCTTTTTAAGGCACAAAAGGTATGATACAAACTGAGAGACCACTGTTGCCACTGCTGCTCCGACAACTCCTGTGCCAAAAGCCATTATGAAAATAATATCAAGCATGATGTTCACGAGTGATGAACAGATCATAGCAGTGAGGGGCGTTCTGGAATCTCCCATTGACTGGAGAATTGTAATCTCAAGGTTATTCATAACCGTCACTACAATTCCCAATAAGATCACAGCAAAATATCTATACGAATCGTCAAAGATATCTTCAGGAGTGTTCAAGAACGTCAGCATCTTATTGAGCAAAGAAACGCATACAACAGTAAAGACTATTCCAAACGTGATACTGAGCTTCTTGGCTGCTCTGATGTATGCATTCAGCATAGCCATATCGTTTTTTCCAAAGCTCTGGGCAAAGGTTATGCCAAATCCTCTGGTCATCCCCACAACAAATCCAAGTATAAGGAAGTTAAGTGTCCCGGTTGCCCCAACAGCAGCCAGCGCCTGATCCGAGATTCCCTTGCCAACTATAATACTATCCACAAGACTATATAGTTGTTGGAAAAGATTTCCCCATAATAAGGGCAAAAAGAACAGTATGATCTGTTTCATACTGTTTCCCGATGTCATATTTTGTGTGGTCTGTTCTGTATTTGTCATGGCCGCTCTCTTTGGTCTTTCTCTTGATGTTAATTATTTAATAGTTAAGATCATTTAAGTATCCAGGCTATTCCCTTTGCAAGACGCAAATCCGCATCTTTGAAATGATTTCCGGGATTCATTTCAAACGTAGTTTCTATGCCCTTATTCTTGTATTGATCATAAACTTTTCCGGTCTTATCTTCAACTGTGCTAAGACTCGCTCGCGAGTCTTAGCACCGGATTCGGGTCTGCTTCAGCAGACAAATTTCTGTCCGAATCCGTGCGCATCCTCGCGGAGCGTTTAACTCAGTCGGAGCTTGTACCCCGACTGAGTTAAATCTTTGTCTACCTTTTGTAAGATTATCTTCCGAGATAATTCGCATCGAGCCATGCGTCGGGATAACGGTCAAAGCTTTTTCATCATCCAACATGCATCCATGTAAGACCCGTCTGCATATTTCATGTTGTCAGGAAAAATCCCATATTTTTCAAATCCCATTTTTTCATATACAGCAATTGCATTTTTATTCTCGACCATTACTTCCAGTTCAGCCTGTTCATAGCCTACTTCCTTTGCCACATTCAAAACCGTTTGAAGCATCGCCGTTCCTATTCCGCAGCCACAGTATTCTTTATAAAGAGCTATTGCAACATCGCATCTATGCCTATATCTTTTGTATGGTGCAATGCTCATAAGAGAACAATTTCCTATATGCCTCCCATCGATTAAGGCAATAAGCATTAGTTCGCGTTCTGCATCTATTTTTGCTTGCAGGAACTTTTCTTCATTCTCTTTTGTTATCGTGATTTCTTCAGGTTCCCTGATTAGATAAGGAGTTTCTGCGCTTGTTACCTTCAAATACTTTATCAAATCATCGGCATCCTCTGGTCTAGCATTTCTTAGTATGATTGTTCTCCCAAGCTTGTCCTTAATAGATATTTCTCCAAATACCATTTTCTATATCTCCTCAGAATTTATACTGCAATACTGCAATACAATTTCTATTATATGCAAATTCTATACCGTTCAAGATTTACATTATCGCACTCCAGGTATTTTGTCTCAATATATTCTCCACCATTAGCCAAAATAGTCTTCCTGCTTGCAATATTCGTTGGTACACAACTAACATATACTTCCTTTAATCCAAAAGCCGTTAAAAAATCAAGAGACTTTGCAAGCATTCTTTTAGCATATCCTTTTTCTCTTTCTGATGGCCTAACAGAATAGCCAACATGACCTGTGAAGTCTTTCATACGCTGGGTTAAAACGTTGTGAACCTGCATACAACCTACCATTTTCATATCGAATTTCCTAAATACCATAAGGACATTGCCCCAGGCACCATGTCCATCTGCAACTCTGCTCGGATTCGCCCAGCCTATACAATAGTCTACATATTCCTTTGGATCAGGCATTCTTTTCATGGAAAAGCATCCATCAAAACTTGAATCCACATCCAGCATTTCCTGCCTATAAGCTGTGATTTCGTCTGCAAAAACCATTAAAGGTTCTATAAAAAGAAGTTCGTCGTCAGCGGTAGTTTCTTTTCCCAAAGTATATTCAAGAGAAAACTTCTCGCATACAACTCTGGATTCTTCCGTAAATTCAATTCCGTCTTCCTTCGCTTCTTCTTCAAAAAACTCCTTATGCACCTCTCTCCAGTATTTTAGGGATCTATCACCCTCTCCTTCAGAATATGCGTGATAAGGAGGCACTTCATTAAACTTTCTTATGTATACATCGTAGTTTTTTATAACGCATACAGCTTCATTCTTACTATTTAACAAAACGCTGTAATCACCTGCCTTAGGAAGCTCATCAAGAGCATCTTCTGCTTCGTATGCATCATAGAGACTAGCTGTGCCAAACTTCTTTCCCGCAAGGACTAGTCGGAGAAGGTCATCTCCTTCTTCATCTTCGCCAAAGCTCCACGCTTCATAAGGGGTATTTATATCTATTCCTTTTTTGGAGCAATATTCTGTCCATAACTGTTCTGCCTTCATTTTTCCTCCGCAAAAAGCTATCATTGTACATTATTCCGCAATAATCTATTCAGAAATACTTAAATTTTTTCTTTGTAGCAACTGTTTATAATTATACCTATATCTACCATCCTGCTCAATATTATGTGCATAAAACAAGGGCGTTTTCACGCCCCTGCCTATTGCACTATCAGTTATTCATCTCTCCGGTCTTAGTTTATTCCTATTAGATTAGAATGTTTTGAAGGCTTTCCGCACAATCGAGTAGGCTGACTCCTACTCGATTTCAACTCCGTTTCATCAATTATTTATCTATAATACATTTCTTTATTGGTCTTATAATGATACTATACTGTTGTAGGAGTGGCGAAAAATATGGCAACTGTAAAGGCAAGGAAATATTATGATTTATTATGATGATCTACCATTATCCGAAGATATCTTAGCTGCTTTAAATGAATTGAAAATAGATTATGTCTTTCAGCCCATATTTTACCCAGATGGAAAGACTGTCTACGCGTGGGAAGCACTTATGAGGCCCCACGATATGGATGTAACTGAACTTATAGCGGAATATGAAAAGCAGGACAAATTACATGTATTAGAGGTTGCTACTTTATTTGGTGCAACTCAAGCATATTTTATCAGGGGATATAAGGAATACTTATCGGTTAATACATTTCCCAGTGAATGTTTTAGTAAAGAGGAAGTTGATGCTTTTATTTCGTACTATGGCGGACAAAAGAATGCAATGATTTTGGAGTCACTGGAATACCCTTATTTATCAGTTGAAATTGCGCAGATAAAAAGAAAATATGCAGATATTAATAATAACCTGATTGCCATAGATGATTTTGGTACAGGCATTAATAATTTTGATGTGATCGATGCTGCTAACCCTAATATTGTAAAGATAGATCGGACATTACTGACTGATATTGATAAAGATACGTACAGACAGGAACAATTGCGCGAAATAATTGATACATTTCATGCAAGAAAAATAAGCGTGGTAGCCGAAGGAATTGAGACCGAAGGCGAGTTTGAAACAATGAAGAAATTAGGAGCAGATTTTTTCCAAGGGTACTATTTGAAAAGACCATCGTAAAGGGTAAAGTATTGGGGAACAGCCTATGATTCGAACCATCAATGACCATATTATCCCGACAAACGGGATTTATCATTTCCCTTTCCTGACATAAATAAGCAAAAATTCAGAATGCCATACAAACCTCTATCCAAAAACACCTTATCTCTTACACCGTTTTCACGCCCCTGCCTACTGCACTATCAGCTATTCATCTCTCAGGTCTTAGATTATTCCTATTAAGATTAGAATGTTTTGAAGGCTTTCGGCACACAAAAAACACCCCAGGACGGATGTCCATATCCCGCGATGCCATTCGCAGACGCTTCGTGTCTTGCTCATGTCGCGCCTTTTTTGAAACAACGCGGCACCTCGATTCCGCTTCGCTCCATCTCAGTCGCGACAGTCGTCGCGAAAAATCAAAAAAATAACGCCCTGAGAATGCAAGCATTCCAGGACGCAATTTTCGATTTTTTGTTCCTCGTTGTTTTCGCGAAAGTTATCTCTTTGAGAACTTTTTCATTGCCTTAAGTGCTGTGTTTGTGGCATTTCTAGGACGAGTTGCTGTTTACCTGCTGCGTACGGTAGAAAGCTCAGGGCTACTGTATGCTGCTGGTGGCAACTTTAATAACTGCGATCAAAAATAATACTCTTATTTTATTTTCTACTCATTAAATCTTTGTCTGTCTTTTGTAAGATTATCTTCAAATTTTCCTTACTATAGCTCACTTCTTTTTCTTTGGAGCAGGTAGCTCTTCATACATCGCCTCTAACAGATTGCGAAGAAACTCTTTGTTCTCAACATTATCGACAAGGAGCATCTCCTTCGCTCCCTCGTATGGAAGTTCCAGACCGACTTCCGGCATCATTTTCACAGCAGACTTTACAGGCTTCACAAGAAAACGGTCATCATAAATGCCACCGACTACTTTTCCACGATAATAGATGATGTATTCTCCAATCACCGCCGCTCCGTATTGCTTCCATCAACGGATAAAGCATCATCATTGTCTTAGAACATATACCGTATCCATCTTGATTCACAGGGCAGCCATATGTGCAGGTATACTTATCGTCGATTTCTTCTCCGTTTCTGCAATATCGCTCAGTATGATCCCCTCGAAGGAATCCCACAACCTCTACGGTAAATTCATACTCTTCGTCAAACCATTTCTTCATAATCCGGCCTCCGTCACACTATCCAAACAGCATATCTGCAGCCTTTTCCAGTTCTCTTCTCTCTTGAGAATCATCATAACCGCTTTCCTTGTCATCAATCCCCTTTACCGGATCGATCAAAAACAGGCCGTCACGGTTGCAGTAGAAGAATATCCTTCTGACTCCCCTGATCTTAAACCGTGCTTCAGCGCTCCCTTCCGGATAGAGCTTCACCATCTGCATATCATCGGATGAAGCCGCCGCCACAAACGAAATATAATGCTCCTTTGTCATGCTGTGATCGATACGCACATAATATTCATCTTCAACACGCTCGATAAAGACCATGTGACGCTCATCTGTTGGTTCCGCCTCTAAAGGCATGAGCTGGATACCGTGACAATGGATAGCCGCCTCCCCCATACTGTGTATCACATTACCGCAGATTGGACAAACATAGAACTTCGACCGCAGCATATTTGCGGATACATTCGCATTGTGAATGGTATTACCCGATATCAGCTCTGTAACTGAAATCTTAAATGCCTTCGCTATAGGCTCCAGCAGAGTAATATCCGGCAATCCTCTCAGGTTTTCCCATTTTGAGATACTTTTGTCAGTTACTCCCAGCCTTTCTGCCAGCTGAAGCTGTGTCATCTTGTTCTTTTCTCGCAATTCCTTAATAACTGCACCTGTAACATATTGGTTCATTTTCGTTCTCACCTCCATGCATAGATTGTAAATCAGTTTTTCTAATGATGGTACCTACGGAGAGTAGAGTTGAAGTTATTATCTTCCGATATATCTTTCTTAGCGGAGCACACGGGACTTAAACCAAAGGTTCACAATGTACCCACAGCTCTAATTAATCCGTTATTTCTCCTCCAGCCTCTCTAAGATCAAACAATGAAACGATCTTAAACTCTTTCTTTTCAGTATCCACATCCCTAAACCAGATGCTTCCACTATTGATACATGCGCCCTGCCAGTTCGCCCATAGATCTGATATGTCCCATGATGCAAGTGCGGTCATCTCTTCCTCATTAAATGCTTTTTTAAGAATAGGTATGCTTATCGTTATTCATTTTACTAAAATGTTTATGCCATCGGTAGGATTTCCTCACATATTGCACGGATCTCTTCACTGAAAACAGTATCTTTTGGCCAGATGAAGGTAAAATCATGTTTTACCCTAAAGTCGTCAAGGGGGATTGTTTTCAGATATCCGGACTGCAGTCCGGATGCAACCGCTGCTTTATATAAAAAGGTGATGCCACAGTCTTTTTCAATAAGGCTTATTATGGCATGCATGTTCTCCACCTGGATAAAATTCCTAAAATCACTTGTAGAGTAATTGTTCAAGGCAAGAGCTCTTTCTAATATATTGCGCGTTCCTGAACCGGGTTCTCTTATAAGAATTCGCTCGGGAAAGAGATCTTTTATCACGCGCGGTTTCTGAGTGAAAGAGTGCTTTGCCGAACAGACAGAAACGAACTCTTCTTTGCTAAAAAGCAGCGTTTCATAATCATTTTCAGGAAAATATCCTTCTACAAGTGCAAAATCTATAACCCCCTCGGAGAGTTTTTTAAGAAGCTCCGATGTGTTGCCAAATGTAATCTTAAGATTAGTATCCGGGTGATTTTTTATGTAATCACTGATCGGATCAGCAATTATGTATTCTCCTATGGTCATGGTGACACCAAAAGAGATGTCTTTTAAGCCATGGTTATTCTGTGAAAGTATTTCTTTGAGACTTTCATCATCATTTTTTATCTGATTCATTTTTTTATACAGGAGTTTTCCGTTGTCAGTTAGAAAAAGTTTTTTTCCATCCTGAGTAAACAGCTTTGTCCCGTATTCATTTTCAAGATGATGTATGTGTTGAGAAACAGCGGGCTGAGTAATATTCAGCTCCTTAGCCGCCTTGGTGAAATTGAGGTGTCTGCAAACGCAGAGGAAAGTATCTATTCTGAAATCCAGCATAATCAGTTCTCCATAACAATAAAAAATATTTATGGTTACATAATAATATATAATTTTATCTTTTTCAAAAGACAGAATATAATAAGACCTGCGAAATAACAGATTAGAAAGTGAGAGAGGTCTTGAGATGGATTTTTTGAAAAAGAATTATTTGGGAATAATCGTATGCTTCACTATTGCAGTTCCTTCATGGCTCCTGGGAAAGCGTTTCCCTGTCGTTGGCGGAGCGGTGATTGCAATCATTCTGGGCATGATAATAGCCCTGTTCTGGAATGACAAGGGGAAGGCGGCTGATGGAATAAAGTTTACATCAAAGATAATTCTGCAGGCGGCTGTTGTCCTCCTTGGATTTGGTATGAATCTTTCGGTCGTTCTTCAGACCGGAAAACAGTCACTTCCTATAATTATCTGCACGATTTCAACATCGCTTATCCTATCATGGATTCTTCATAAGGTTATGAATATCAAAGGAAACACAGCTACTCTTATCGGAGTTGGCTCATCAATATGCGGCGGCTCAGCAATAGCAGCTACGGCTCCTGTCATTGATGCGGATGATGATGAAGTGGCACAGGCAATTTCTGTGATATTTTTCTTTAACGTGCTGGCAGCACTTCTTTTTCCTTCGCTGGGAAAGCTTATAGGTTTTGATATCACAACAGGAGAGGCTTTCGGTATTTTTGCGGGATCTGCAGTTAATGATACTTCTTCCGTCACTGCAGCTGCATCAACCTGGGACAGCATGTGGAACCTGGGTAGTCAGACTTTGGACAAGGCAGTTACAGTGAAGCTTACAAGGACATTAGCAATCATTCCGATTACACTGGTTCTTGCTTATCTGAGAGCAAAGGAAGCAAAAAAGGATGGAAGCACCACCAACGGTTTTAGCTTCAGGAGAGCATTCCCGATGTTCATAGTGTTCTTTGTTCTTGCTTCAATTATCACAACACTTTGCTTGGGAATGGGAGTACCTTCGGATATTTTTAAACCTCTTAAAGAACTTAGCAAGTTCTTTATCATAATGGCCATGGCTGCTATAGGCCTGAACAGCAACGTGGTCAAGCTCATTAAATCCGGTGGAAAGCCGATACTGCTTGGTGGCTGTTGCTGGGGCGGAATAACAGTTGTAAGCCTTGTGATGCAACATGTAATGGGGATATGGTAAAGACCTGAGTCTGAATAAAGTTCCACATTACGGTTCTCCCTTACAGCACTTGCCGGTGGTTTCATTACAGAGAGTTTTTATAAAACCACAGAATTCCTTCATGATGTCCGTGTTTATTGAATAGTAGTGCCACTTACCTTCTTTCCTGTCTTTAACCAAGCCCGAATCCACAAGTATCTTCATGTGATGAGAGAGAGTCGGCTGTGTAATATCAAACTTTTCAAGAAGCTTACATCCGCATTTCTCCTGATCAGAAACCAGAAGAACCGGACATGAGACTTTGCACTCTCTGTTGTCATTCATAAAACCAGCGTATCCAATACCCATCCTGTTCAATATTATGTGCATAAAACAAGGGCGTTTTCACGCCCCTGCCTATTGCACTATCAGTTATTCATCTCTCAGGTCTTAGATTATTCCTATTAAGATTTGGACTTTGCTGCTCCTTCCTCTGATCAACTATCGTCTGGCTTTCTCTTAGCTTTTGCAAAATGCTTGTTTTAGCCTTTTCAGCTACCTCAGGCTTCTTGGTCTTATCCCACCATTCCTTGAATGTTCTGAAGGCTTTCGAGACTAGTTTTCCCAGTGTGGTCTTAGGATTTTCGAGTGTTGCGTATCTCATGAATTCCTTTTTCATTTCTGTATTTACCACTGAGTCCACATATTGGTTAACTGTGCTTTCAATGTCCTCCTTCATTTCTTTAGCCGTTCCGTCCAGAACTTCAATCTGTGTCTCCTTCTCCTGGCACTTATCTTCCAGCTTTTCATATTCTTGCTGCTTTAGCCTTAAGTAGAATTCTTTTGAGAAGTCGCTATTCCTTCCTTTTTCCTTTGGCTTTAAGGTTTCATCTCCAAAGATCTCCGGGTGGTCTATCATCTGATGCTCTACAAAATCGTGCATTAGATCTTGTATTTTTTCTAGTCTCTCCTGATCAAACACTTTTGTTTTTGCCACCTGTTTGCTTAGTCCTCGTTTGTATCCTGTTGCTACCGGAACTCCTACTACGTGCATATGAGGTGAATCCTCATCCAAGTGTGTTACCGCCGATGCGATTTTGAATTCCGGAACTATCTCTTTTACATATTCAAGCTGATCTCTCAAGAGTGGCTTCATTGCATTCCACTGCTCTCTCGTCTTATCTGCCCAGAATTCCTTATCCCCTACTTGGAGAATTACCTCCGTAGCCACATCACTCTTTTTACTTTCGGATACATACTCCAGATAGTCAGGAATCTGTCTGTCACTTCTTTTACCTTTGTTGTATTCCGCAAGTGCCTCAGAGAATTCCCTTTCATAAATCTCTTTTACATCATCGAGAACATTTACTTCACTCCCGACTTCCACTTCGATCATTTCTTCGTTATACTCTTCGCTTTGAAATAATCGAAGATTGTGTTTGCTCACCGAAACCACATCTCGCGTTTTAGTGAGCGAATGCTTCTTACATGAAATGTGAAATGTCACTGTTATCATAAACAAACTCCTTTCGTAATATTTTTTTGCCGCCGGCAGGCCCCTCGGAGAGCCCCCGGATAATGATGTGTAATGTCATTATCCATAGGGGGTTACCCATAACGACACGTTATGGGGAAGCTCGCTCCGCTCGCCTGCCAAACCATTCATTCCTTGGCTGATTATTACCGGAGCGTGTCACGCTCCCGTTCAAACCATCAAGGGAAATCACCATCTAAAATCCCTGTGCATTCCCACCATATCGAGGTAGTCCTGACGAGCTTTTTCCCTCTCCTCTTCTGTGGGTGCTGTCTTGAACTTTGAATAGATTTCATGCCTCACTAGTTTTTCCATCTTGTCTTCAAGTTCTTTTTTGATCAGATTAGTATCTTCGTCAAACTCAAAGACCAGTAATCGTACCAGCCTTATAAATAATTCTTGTGATATCTGTACGTTTTTCATTCGTCCCTTTCTTCTAGTCCGCAACAATGCAGTGTCTTTATCTTTTTACAACCTTGCAATCTTAAGAGTGTAACTTCAGATACCTTACATTGTTGCGGTCTTGATTATCATTCGTTCTCTTTCAATATCCAGTACCAGGTATTGTTGATTCTCCTGGCTTTTATCCCAAGTTCATTTTTGGCTATCTCCAGAGTTCTTTTTGATATATCCTCTTCTTTAGCCAGTTCTACTGCCTCGTTACTTGGGATCATATTATGGTCTTCAGCCAATTCTCTCAGAAGAGCTATCGCCTTTTCCTGCTTATTCGCTTTCGGTGCAATTCCTCCGAGAACTTCGTCTGCGGTTATTTCATAATCTCCAATCCACTCGAATCCCTTTTCTGATAATCTGAAAGCCTTTGAATGTCCAAATGCTGCTAAGTTGTTCTTTATTTGGACTATTGCCCTTAGTTCCGGTTCTCCTTCTATCCTTCCTACCAGCAGGACACTTCTTGCTACTGCGTAGAAGTCAATTGATCCCATCCCTCGATAAGCTGCCTTGTTTCCGGAAGCTTTGTTCATGTGTCCGATTAGGATGATTGCACATTTGTACTTCTCCGCCAGAGCTCCCAGCTTCTTAGTCATATCTCTTGCTTCGTTAGCTCTATTCATATCCATTCCGCCTCCGAGATATGCCTGTAGTGGATCCAGAATCAAGAGTTTTGCTCCAGTCCTTATGATTGCCTGTTCAACTCTCTCATCTACCATTGATAGCGATTTATCACTCTCATCTATCACATGGATTTTGGAGCAGTCAGCCCCGGCACCTTCAAGTCTTGGCTTTACCGTATCAGCCAGTCCATCTTCTGCTGTCTGATATATGATGTTTATTGGTTCCTCACTCTGCAGACCTGTATCTAACGAAATTCCTTTTCAATCAGCTTTACGATTACGCTCTTAAGAACGATATCTGTAACAAGGACTATTCCGAATTTGTAGATATCCTCAAGTATAAGGACAAGAATCCAAACAAGGTTGAGAGAGATATCTTTTCAAAAGCTGAGATTGACAGGTTATGGGAACTTAAGGATGATCCGTTCTACCAGACAGTACTGATGCTGATTTATAACGGCTGTAGAATATCTGAACTACTGGATTTGGAAAAGAATAATGTGCATCTCGAAGAACAGTATTTCGATGTGATACTAAGTAAAACTGAAAATGGTATCAGAAAGGTTCCTATAGCAGATAAGGTTCTCCCATTCTACAAAGCCTGGTATGAATCCTCTGATTGTGAGTACCTTCTTCACACAGATGACAACAAAAAATTCACCTACAGGAACTATAAAGACAGCTACTGGACACCACTAATAGAAAACCTTGGGATGGAGCACAATCCTCATGATACTAGGCACACCTGCATATCAATGCTGGCGGAAGCTCATGTGGATCCTACAATGATCAAGAAAATCGTAGGACACTCCGGAGCAATGTCTCTGACAGAGAAAGTGTACACACACCTTGATATCCAGTCTCTGGTAGAAGCAATAAATAAAATCTAAGACTTGATAATTTTGCTGTCTACCTGCTGTTTACTCGCTGTTTACGGTACAAAATTTTCTGCGTTTCACCACAACTGAATACAATTATAGATAAAAGAAAAACCCCAGAAACACTGAGTCTCTGAGGTTTGTAAATTCTTTTTAAATCTCGAAAGATTATCTCTTTGAGAACTGTGGAGCTCTACGAGCCTTCTTAAGACCTGGCTTCTTACGCTCCTTCATACGAGGATCACGTGTAAGGAATCCAGCAGCCTTAAGAGCCGGACGGTACTCAGCGTCTGCCTCAACGAGGGCACGTGCGATACCGTGACGGATAGCGCCAGCCTGACCTGTCATTCCGCCGCCCTTAACATTAACTGAAACGTCGAACTTGTCAACAGTGCTCGTCTCATTTAATGGCTGACGAACAACAACCTTTAATGTCTCAAGACCAAAGAAGTCATCAATGTCACGCTTGTTGATGGTGATCTTACCAGTACCTGGTGTAAGGTATACTCTAGCAACAGAAGATTTTCTTCTACCTGTTCCGTAATATCTGTTATTAGCCAATTTATTTTCCTCCTATACGATTAAAAAGTAAGAGTCTCAGGCTTCTGAGCTTCATGCTTATGCTCTGGTCCTGCGTAAACAAATAACTTCTTGTACATCTGACGTCCAAGAGGTCCCTTTGGAAGCATTCCCTTAACAGCAAGCTCGATTACACGGTCTGGGTGCTTAGCGATCATCTCACGAAGGCTAGCTTCCTTCATACCGCCAACATAATCAGAATGGTGATAGTAAATCTTCTGATCAAGCTTCTTACCAGTTACCTTAATCTTCTCAGCGTTAACTACGATAACGAAATCACCGCAGTCCTCATGAGGAGTGAAGATTGGCTTGTTCTTACCACGAAGAACCTTAGCTACCTCAGATGCAAGGCGACCAAGTGTCATACCCTCTGCATCTACAACATACCATTTGCGGTCCACGTTCTGTGGATTAGGCATAAATGTGGTGTTCATTGAATTTCCTCCTAAAAATACTAATCACTTGCGACTCTACTACCGTAATGTCCGGACGATAGCTTGTCACGCGTTTTATTAGTTTAAGCAGGATCTCGGGGCTTAATGAAATTCTGCTTCTAAACTATATCAGCTCTACAATTATAGACTACGCACCCTGGTGTGTCAATGCATTTTTGCTGATTTCTAGTAATCAATCCGGAGAAGGATCAATCCTTCCGGCGGCGCTGTGGGACCGGAGCACTGCCGGTCCTTTGCCTCCAACGCATCCCCGATCATCGTCTCCGGCTCCAGACCTGCGCCTACCTTAATCAGGCTTCCTGCGATGATACGGATCTGGTTGTACAAAAATCCGTCTCCTTCCACATGGATGGTGATCACATCCTGTTCATCCCTTGTAACAGAGATCTGATAAATCGTTCTGACAAAAGAATCCGTCTGGGAATGAATGGATGCAAAACTTGTAAAATCGTGGGTTCCCACCAGCGCCTGCGCCGCGCAATGCATCCTGTCCGCATCCAGAGCATGATGATAAAAGTAGGTGTATCGAGCCAGAATCGGATCCGGAAATCTGCGGTTTAATATTTTATATTCATAGACCTTGCGGGTCTTCTGATACCTTGGATGAAAATCCTGTGGCACTTCAAGGGACTCCTGAATAACAATATCATCCGGAAGTCGCTGATTCAGTGCATAGGAAATCTTCTCTGCCGGCATCCGGCTATCCACATCGAATACGGCAACATTCCCCTTTGCATGTACACCGGAATCCGTCCGGCTCGCCCCAAGGGTCTGAATGGGCGTGTGAAACAGATTCGAAAGAGCCTTATTCAATTCTTCCTGCACGGTATTTCCATTCGGCTGAACCTGCCATCCACAGTACCCGGTTCCATCGTATGCTACAACTAATTTTACTCGCATATTTCCAAAAAAGGCTTCGCTCAACGCAAAGCCTTCCTTTCTTTGTTATTCTTCTCTACTCTTCTTTTAATTACCATACAACTGCAATTGCAATGCTTACAATCATAACCACTGCCAGCAGGATATAGGCTACAGCATCTCTCTTCTGATAGTGCAGCGGCTTCATCTTCGTTCTGCCTGCACCGCCGTGATAACAACGGGCTTCCATCGCAAGTGCCAGGTCATTGGCCCGACGGAAAGCGGACACAAACAAAGGAACCAGAAGCGGCACCATGGCCTTTGCCTTGTTCACAAGACCCTTTTTCTCAAAGTCCGCTCCTCTTGCCATCTGCGCCTTCATTATCTTATCGGTCTCTTCGATCAGAATCGGAATGAAGCGAAGGGCGATTGACATCATCATAGCGATTTCATGCACCGGAACATGCACAAGATTTAACACCCCAAGGCTCTTTTCCAGACCATCCGTCAACTGGTTCGGCGTGGTGGTAAGCGTCATGATACTGGTACCGATGATCAGATACGTCATACGAAAAACCATCAAGAGGGCTGAACGGATTCCAGCCCAGGTGATACTGATTTTCCAGAGAGTTACGGCAGCCTCACCGGGCGTCAGAAAAAGGTTAAAGGCCGCTGCTATCACCAACAGCATCACAATGGCTTTCAGGCCACGTACCATATAGGAAAACGGCACCTTGCTCAACAGAATTACAGCCGCAAGAACCGCTGTCATAAAAATAAAGCCTGCCACATGATCCGCAACAAAAAGACAGATAATATATACCAATGTCCCCAAAAGTTTCACTCTCGGATCGAGCCGATGGATCACCGAGTTCACCGGATAGTATTGTCCTAACGTAATATCCTTTAACATTTGCCTTCCTTACCTGTTACCAAACACACGCAGGATCTCCTGCTTTGCTTCTTCTACCGTTGTTACATCCGGATCGACGGCATACCCTTTTGCTGCCAGGTCATGCATCAGATAGGTCACCTGTGGTACTGCAAGACCGATTTTTTCAAGCTGTTTATCATGGGCAAAAACCTCTCGCGGCGATCCGTCCAGCAGAGGGGCTCCCTTTTCCATCACGATGATACGATCCACATAATTGGCCACATCCTCCATACTGTGAGATACAAGGATGATGGTGATCTTACTCTTTTCATGCATCTCTTTGATCAGATCAAGAATCTCGTCTCTTCCCTTCGGATCAAGACCGGCTGTCGGCTCATCAAGAATCAGAACCGCCGGTTTCATCGCAATCACTCCGGCAATTGCCGCTCTACGCTTTTGTCCACCGGATAATTCAAATGGGGATGCATCGTAATTTTCTTCCGGAAATTTTACCTTCTGAAGAGCTTCGTAGGCACGAAGAGTTGCCTGCTTGTCATCCAGCCCCTGATTCTTCGGTCCGTACTTGACATCTTCAAAAACGGTGGTTTCAAAAAGCTGATGCTCCGGATACTGAAAGACCATTCCCACCTGCGTCCGAAGTTCCTTACGGTCATAGTCCTTGTCATAGATATCCGCCCCGTTGTAATAGATCGTGCCCGAAGTGGCACGGATCAATCCATTCAGATGCTGGACAAGGGTAGACTTGCCGGAACCGGTATGCCCGATGATACCGATGAATTCTCCATCGTCAATTTTCAGATTCACATCGTTTAATGCATTCACTTCGTATCCGCTACCGACACTGTAGGTATAGGATACATGATCCAGAATCAGTGACATAAAGCCTCCAATAGTTCTTCACGGGTCAGAATTCCCTCCGGAATATCCATTCCCGCCTGTCTTAGTTCATGAGCCAAAAGCGTTACCTGCGGCACATCCAGCCGGTACTGCTTCAATGCCTCCACCTGAGAAAAAATTTCCCGCGGCTTGCCTTTCATAACCACCGAACCCTTTTCCATAACGTAGACATAATCGCTGTCTACCACCTCTTCCATGTAGTGCGTAATCAGAATAACCGTCACGCCCTTCTTCCGGTTCAATTCATGGACAGTTTCGATGACTTCCTTTCGTCCGTCCGGGTCAAGCATAGCCGTCGGCTCATCCAAAATGATGCACTTGGGCTCCATCGCCATAACGCCTGCAATGGCGACACGCTGCTTCTGTCCTCCTGACAGTCGGTTCGGAGAATGACTGCGGTATTCCCACATTCCAACAGCAGTAAGAGCCTTCTCTACCCTGCGCCAGATCTCATCCGTCTCAATTCCGATATTTTCCGGACCGAATCCCACATCCTCTTCCACGACGGATGCAATAATCTGGTTATCCGGATTCTGGAATACCATCCCTGCCGTCTTACGAATCGGCAATTCGTTGGCATGAACGGATGTATCCTTGCCATCTACCCAAAGGCTTCCCTCCGTCGGAAGAAGCAGAGCATTGATATGCTTCGCCAAAGTTGACTTACCCGATCCGTTATGTCCTAAAATGGATATAAACTGACCCGGTTCCACCGTCAAATTCACATGGTTGACCGCAGTCTCAATCGACTCCACATTACCTTCCTCGTCGCGACGGTAATATTCATGTACTAAATCTTTTGCTTCAATGATTCCCATGAATTAATCCTTTGTATTCTCCATTACATCAGCCGACCATTTCAAATGATGCAGCTGTCCTCTCATCTTCATTCCTTCAAAATCGTTCTGCCGAAGGGCTTCATACAATCCGATGGCCACAGAATTTCCCAGATTCAGAGATCTTGTCTCCCCGATCATCGGAATGCGGACACATCGATCCGGATCTTTTGCCAGAATTTCTTCCGGAATTCCTGCGCTTTCTTTTCCAAATACAAGGTAGGCATCCTCTTCGTAGCTCACCTGTGTATGAGCATAACGTGCCTTTGTTGTAAAATAGTGCAGATGCGCTCCGGGATTTCGCTCTAAAAAATCCTCCCAGTCATCGTATCTTGTCACATCCAGCTGACTCCAGTAATCCATACCGGCACGCTTTAACATTTTATCATTCAATTTGAATCCAAGGGGATCAATCAAATGCAATCTTGTTCCAGTCGCCACACAGGTACGACCGATGTTACCGGTATTTGCCGGAATCTCCGGCTCTAATAATACAATATTTAATGCCATAATTCTCTTCTCATACGAAAAGGCTGCAGCTCAAGCCGCAGCCCCCTATTTCTTACTGCTTCTTTTCCCGAAGCTCTGTTACGAACTCTTCGATTCGATCCAATGCAACCTTAAGACTTTCCAGGGAGTATGCATAGGAAATTCGAAGGAATCCCTCTCCACATGCCCCAAAGGCTGTTCCCGGAACAATCGCCACCTTCTTGCTCTCAAGAAGACGCGTTGCGAACTCCTCCGATGTCATGCCGAATTCCTTAATGGAAGGGAACATATAAAAGGCGCCGTAAGGCTCAAAACAGGTCAGTCCCATTCCTCTAAGTCTCTCAAGGAGATAACGGCGTCTGCCATCGTACTCCTCACGCATGGCTGCCACTTCCTTATCACAGTGCTTGACTGCCTCAACGCCTGCATACTGGCTGGTCGTCGGAGCACACATGATCGCAAACTGATGAATCTTAAGCATCTGCTCAAGAATCTCCTGCGGTGCACAGGCATAGCCAAGTCTCCATCCGGTCATGGCAAATGCCTTGGAAAAACCGTTGATATATACGGTACGCTCCTTCATTCCCGGAAGGGATGCAATGGATACATGCTCTGTACCGTAGGTAAGCTCCGAATAGATCTCATCCGTCATCACATAAATATCATGACGTAAAATAACATCCGCAATCGCATCGAGATCTTCCTTCTCCATAATAGCTCCCGTCGGATTGTTCGGGAAAGGAAGAACCAGAATCTTTGTCTTGTCTGTAATATGCTCTTCAAGTTCCTGAGCTGTCAGACGGAATTCATTTTCCTCTTTTAAATCGATGGTAACAGGAACACCGCCTGCAAGGACTGCACAAGGAACATAGGATACATAAGAAGGCTGCGGAATCAGCACCTCGTCTCCCGGTTCAAGCATTGCACGAAAGGCAAGGTCAATTGCCTCAGAACCACCAACCGTTACCATGATTTCATCCTTAGGATGATAATGCAAATCATATTTACGGTCAAGATATCCTGCAATCGCTTCCTTTAATTCCAGTAATCCGGAATTACTTGTGTAAAAGGTTCTTCCCTGTTCCAGCGAGTAGATGGCTTCATCTCTCACTCTCCATGGTGTGTCAAAATCCGGCTCACCCACACCCAGTGAAATTGCATCCTTCATCTCCGCAACAATATCAAAAAATTTACGAATACCGGAAGGAGCTATGCCGGTAATGGTGGTGTTGACAGGACTTTTCTTCATGAAACACCAACCCTTTCATCCTCCTTAGGAGCATCGGCCATAATCGTACCATGGTCTTTGTATTTCTTAAGAATAAAGTTCGTCTTTGTTGACAGAACAGAGTCGAGAGCGGACAGCTTCTGTGATACAAATTCCGCTACTTCACGAAGGGTTCTTCCTTCGATAATTACCATAAAATCAAATCCACCGGAAATCAGATATACAGAATTTACTTCCGGGTAATTATAAATACGTCGTGCCACCTTGTCAAAGCCCATGCCTCTCTGCGGGGTTACACGAACCTCAATCATAGCCGTCACCTTATCAATGCCGGCCTTGTCCCAGTTGATCAAGGTATGATAACCGCAAATAACATGTTCCTGTTCCAGCTCCTCAAGGGTGTTCATAACTGCAGTCTCGTCCTCACCCAAAATAACAGCCAGTTCGTGAAGATCAATTCTTGAATTCTTCTCCACATAGTTCAGTATCTTTTCTTTCATCTTATTCCTCCCTATCCCAATACCTTATGAAACTCATCCGATTTCGGCTGTTCCAGATATCGCGTTTGTCCATCATAGCGAATGGCTTTTGCCTTCTGCGAAGTGGTCTGACCGATAATGGCCGCAGGAATTCCCGCTTCTTCAAGCGCCCTGACAATTTTACCGCCATTTTCAGCCGCAATCAGCATACTCCCGCTACTGATCAATCCATACGGATTCAATTTATAATGATCACATAATTCTACCGTTTCCTGACGGATCGGTACAAGAGACAGATCCACATCCAGCCCAACATTGCTGGCTCCTGCGATCTCCCAGAGGGCTCCGAAGATACCTCCCTCAGTAATGTCATGCATCGCTGCCGCTCCTGCTGCTGCCGCTACCACTCCATCCTTTTGTACGGACAGATATTTTGACATATCGCACATGGACTTAACATACTCTGCCGGGAATACCTTGCAAAGTTCTTCCTCTTTTTCTTTTGCGATGATGGTCGTTCCTTCAATTCCGATCCACTTTGTCACAATAAGATCCATGCCGGGCTTTGCACCTGCCGTAGAAATCAGATGCCCCTTCTTCACTTTACCGATTCCTGTCACCGATACCAGAGGCTGATTCACTACACCGGTCACTTCGGTATGTCCTCCGATGACCTGAATCCCTGCCTCTTCACAGGCCTTGCCGACCTGCTCCATAATCTCGCGCAGCACCTTCTCCTTACTCTGATCCGGCAGGAGCACCGTCAATAGGATTCCGATGGCTTCAGCCCCGGAACTTGCCAGGTCATTGACCGTGATCAGAACGGAGAGATTACCGATTTCCTTCGCTGTTCCCGTAATCGGATCCGTGGACACAACGAAAATTTCATTCTCTTTGAGCTCTAAAGCTCCACAGTCTTCTCCTACGCCTGACCCGAGAATCACCTCAGGTCTTTTTGTTGTAATCTGTTTGAACACGGAGCGCTTCAACACACTCTCCGGTACTTTTCCAATTTCCAAAATAATCTTCCTTCTTAGCTTGTCTTCTTCTCTGGTTCATCATGGGAAGATGGCTTTTTATCTTTGCCGGTATCCTTCTTCTTATCATCCGACGGCTTCTGATCCGACTTTTGATCCTCGGAATTCTTGGTATCCTTGGTATCCTCTTCCTCTTGCGCCTTCACGTTCTTCCACTTGGATGCCGCCGCTGTTACCGTCTCATATTTTCCGCTTGCAATCGCAGTCTTAACTGCTGCAACTGCTTCCGGATTATCCGACTTCGTACCAACCGCATATTCGTTATCCGTTGAACGGTACCGACTATTATTGAACACCTTCTTGCTGACTACCTTACCATTTTTCTTGATAATCTTCCACAGTCTTGCAACATATCCGGTATGAGCCTGACCGGAAGTCTTCGTAACCGTACCCAGTGGAAGGGATGCGTCTGCCTTGAAGACATCCTTTGGATCGGTCTGTGACATAACTTCACTGACAAATTCCACGCTCCGGTCCGGATCTCTTGTCTCTTTGCCGTATACATTAAAATAAATGATACCGCCGGAGGTATAACCTTCGATATAAACCGGTGTCTTGTATGTATTCTTGAATTTAAAATCCTTGATATCTCCTGCAATCGCCGCATCATCCGACGGTTCCACATAGTGAACCACCATGGAATGGGAAGATCGCTCCACAACCCCAAGTTCCGCACGGATGACCGCATTGTAAAGCGTTGTAGAAACCTGACAGATTCCTCCGCCGTAGGTCATAACCGTCGTTCCATTCTCATAGGACGGCGCCGGTGCATATCCATTCTCGGCTGTCATTGGATTTAATGTCTTTGCCACAGAGAACACCTCTCCCGGATAGAGAAGCGTTCCGTTAATCTTGCTGGCTCCGTTGCTTACATTCTGCGCTCTTGCAGCGGTAGAAGAAGCAAAATTCGTAGAAAAGGATCCCAGTACATCCTTAACCTGAGACAACTCTTCCTCACTGCCCCTCGGCTGTGAGGTCTTTGTCACCAGAGTCACCGTATCCTTCCCGTCCAGATAATCCTGCGCCGCAAAATCCTGAACAGCCTGAAGACTCTGCTCCCGGTCGATGGTATGTCCCTCTTTTCCCGGGACAAATACGAAGGCTCCATTCTCTCTCTTCAGCCCGTTGTCCACAGGCTCCGATACCAATTCGCTTTCCTTGGCCTTAAGGAACTCCATAGTCTTGCCGGAATCCACCGCAAGGGTCAGCTCATAATCCTTCTCCTTACCGGCGGATAAATCCTTGCGATTCATGAACCGCTCAATCAGGTTACCCTTCCTGCCATAGTTCAGTGCCTCATCAATGACCTCATCGCTGTCCGCACTCAGTCCCAGATCCGAAGCTTTCACCTTCACCTTGCCGTCTTCTGACTGCAGGGTAATCTGACGGTTTCCAATCTTTGATGCATAGGCATCCAGAGCACTCTTTGCTTCCGTCGCCGTCATTCCGGACACATCCACTCCGGCAATCTTAATATTCTCAGGAATTACCGAATTCTCCTCTTCTCCTGCCATAACAGGAAGAGCTGCTTTGGAAGAACACAGCAGCACGCCGGAAACAGCAACCGCAGAAGTTATAATACCAACGGCCAAAATCTTAGAAAATCTCATTTCTTTCACGTCCTTTTTCACTTACTCATAATCTATCTCATTGTACAGAACCCTGATCCATCCTGACAAGATGAATATCAACGAATTCCATTGAAAAAACGGGCGTTTTTTAGTATATTAATTCCACGGGATCAATGCTGCTGCAACGGAAAATACCATGATTGCAACCAGCACCAGTGAAACGATTGTTGTCATAATTCTTGTACGCTTTGATCTCTTATACATATTACTCCTCTGCAGCCATGCTGCTCTAGAAAGGTCGTTCCAATGTATCCATCCTTGATGATTATCCTGGCACTTTGCATTTTCCTTGCAATTCGCCTTACTACAATCAAAAAGCACCAGGCCGAATCTAATAATGCCTTCTGGGATCGGGAAAAACAGGCCGATACAGCCATAGACAAGGATCTCAACAGTCTTTCCTATATTACCATTCCGCTGGATAAATTTCCATTGCATTTTAGCGATGATGACGAGGTCCTTCTAATTGAGAATTCCCTGGAAGAACTTGCATCTCACCGCATGCTGAATCTCAACGGCAAGACCAATACCGATCTTAAGATGGAATACGGTCCGGGCAATCTCGAAGCGATCCAGCAGATGGGGGATGATTTCTCACAGATGACCATTCTGCTCTGCGACTATGCCAAGTGTCTGATGCAGGCCGAGCGCTATCATGATGCGCTTACCGTTCTTTCCTACGGTACCTCTGTCAAGACCGACATCAGCACCAATTACATGTTGCTTGGCGACTGCTACCAGATATTGCATCAGGAACACAAGATTCCTGCCGTAATCGAACAGGTTAAATCGCTGCATCTTCTCCTTGAACCGAAGATTGTCGACTACCTCCAGTCCCTCTTACCGGAGGAACAACAGGAACTTGAGAACTTCAACAAATAACATAATATAACAACACAAAAGACGGCCCCTTACGGAGCCGTCTTTTCTATTACTTCGTATGCGGTCCTGCGCATAAATCATTCAGATAGCATTCTTCACATTTCGGCCTTAAGGAACTGCACTGCGCCCTTCCTAAAGCGATAAACTGATGATTCACCAGAATCCAGTGATTCTTTGGAATCACTTCCATCAATTCATGTTCCACCTTCACCGGATCCTTCTGTTCCGTTAATTGCAAGCGGCGGGCAATACGTCCCACATGGGTATCCACAACCACACTAGGATCATGAAATATATTGCCGCGAATCACATTCGCTGTCTTCCTTCCAACCCCCGGAAGAGAGATCAGGTCCTCAAGATTCCTTGGCACTTCTCCGCCGAAATCATCCAAAAGTCGCCTTGCGCAGGCAATGATATTCTTCGCTTTGTTATGGTAAAAGCCTGTGGAATGAATGGCCTCTTCCATATCTTTTAAATCGGCATTCGCATAGGATGCAAGATCCGGATATTGAACAAACAATTTTTTCGTAACCTGGTTCACTCTCGCATCGGTACATTGCGCCGAGAGAATCGTCGCAAACAACAGCTGCCACGGAGTCTCATGATCCAGGTAGCAGGGAATTTCGGTTCCATAGGTTTCATCCATACGGCGAAGTATTTCTTCGATTCTCTTTGGATCTGTCTTAAGCGTTCCTTCGCTCATCCACCTGTCTCCTTCCCAAAGCCTTTACAGCGTAATCATTCCCAGGACATCACGGAATAAAAGCAGACCGCCTGCAACAAACAGCATAATACCGCCAATCACGTACAGGCGGCTTTTGGATCCGTAGCCAAAACGGTATCCCGTATATACACCGCCGATCACCACGCCCACCGTGCTGAGTACGATCACAAGCAGCATGTAGAATTCATTCGATCCTACCATTCCGCAGGCTGCTCCGGTAAAAAAGGTGTAGATACTTCCGGTTGCAATGATCCGTATATATTTTCTGATCTGAATCTCCCTGCGCTTCTCGTCAAAATTCTCCTGACGAAAAGCCTTTACCATCAAACGGATTCCAAGCAGGGCAAAGATAATAACAGCCAGCACGGAACCTGTCTTAGGGCCATCCTTTAAATAGTGAAGATGCAACAGCTCATAGGACAGAAAATATCCCACAAAGAAAAATACGCACTGCCAGAGCGTAACCACGCCGCAGGCAATTCCAAGTGCTCTTTTCTTAATGTGTGGAATCATTGCACCTTCAATTTCCATCGCAGCATATACATCCAGACTGATTCCGATAAGAATCAGTAAATTTTCAAGCCAGTTCATAGTGTTCCTCCGAAGAACCGTGGGAGTTCCCACCTTTTATAGATACAATCAAAAGTATACATGCGCCTTAACACCTTTGGATATATGCAATCATAAATCCATGTTGTGTTCCACTATACATTACCTGCGATTTGTCGCACTTATTGATAAAGATTGGCAATAATGTCGCCCAAGGAATGTCGTACCACATAGATAATCGTATCTACCAGTTCATTCATCGGAACTCTCATCTCATCCTTCACCCACTCGATAATGACATAGCTTAAAGACTCTGCAAAATAGTCCGCCACCCTCTCCGGCGTCAGCCATTTCTTCGGGAGCAGTGCTTCCACCCTTCGCTTATCAAGACGTTCAAGCGCCAGCTGTGTGATCGAAGTCTTAAACGTAATTGCAAAGGAATTCTGCCCTTCCAGCTTAACTGCATGGGTATAGAATTCCTTTTCTTTTTCCATGCTTGTAAGAGAAAGCGTCAACGCTTCTTTTAACATGCCATTATCTAAAAGAGGCTGCATGGGAGCGATCAGTTCCGTTTTGACAATCCACTCCAGCAGCTCGTACTTATCCTGAAAATGATTATAGAAAGTCGGCCGGATCACCCCGGCCTTATCTGTAATCTCACGTATGGTTATCTTCTCGATTGGTCTTACACAGGCAAGTTCCTTAAAACTTTCTGCCAGCAAAACATCGATTGCATTATTCCCTTGACTGGTCATAATCCCTCTAATCCGTTACATCATCAGCTTCGTAATGGTTAAGTTCCATGTTGAACGATCATCTGTCAGGTTCAACTTCTCTTCGCTGTCCAAAAGCTTAATGGTCGGTCGCATGATTGTTCCCCTGTGATTCTCAAGGACAACACCATGTCTTCCATCGGAAAGCTGGACCTCACATCCGATTGGGTATACACACAGCTCGGTTGACATCAGCTGTACAACCTCCGGATCAAATTCCATTCCATTACGACCCATAATATATTCCAAAACATCCGACGGCAGGTACGGCTCATGGTAACTCCGTCTTCCCGTCATAGCGTCATATACATCCGCAACCTTGATAATACGGGCAAGCATGGAAATATCCTTACCGGATAATCTCCTCGGATATCCCTGTCCGTTGTACCATTCATGATGCTGATAAACCGCCTGCACCACGTCTTCATCAAAATGATAATCCGTCACCAGAAAGTCATAGCCCAGACGCGGATGATCCATCATCATGGCTCTCTCCTCCGGCGTCAGCTTTCTCGGTGCATTGATAATATCCGTATCAATAAAGACCTTTCCAACATCATGTAAAAAGCCTGCTGTTGTAAGATCCATTAATTCCTCTTCCGACAAATGAAGCTTCGCTCCAAGGACAGCCGAAAGAATGGCAACATTTACAGAATGGAAATAGGTATATCCGTCATAACTTTTGATATGAATCAGATTATATAGAACATCTTTCTGTGCCAGAGCCGCCTTGACAATCTCTGTCACCTTCTGTCTCAGTTCCTCTTCCTCACGGTCTGCTCCCGGTTCTACAGAATATACAAAGACTCTGTGAACGATCTGAACGGCTGCCTTATAGACCTCCGGCTCAATAATCTCCTGAATCTGAATCTCCTCTGAAAATTCATCATCAACATAAACTCCCGGCATTCCCAGGAAAGCAATATAAGCAATATTCTCTTCTGTCAGTTCTGTATGTTTACCAAGCAACATGCGGCCATTGGAATCATAAATCTCCTGGCCGAGTATCATATTCTCCTCTAATTGATGTACCTGTATATATCTCATAGGTAGTTCAGGCGCTCTCCTTTTCGCTATTCGTCAAACTCCACAGTAACAAAGAACCCCTTCGGTGTCTCTTTGACGTCTACCACAGTTCCCTCCTTGGAACGAAGTCTCTCTAATGTCGTATAATTTGCAGACATCGCATACGCTTTGCCTAATGTGTAATAGTAGGAATTCGGAAGCTTTGATTCTGTCACCGGAAGCACATCACCCACTTCCAGCAGTCCTGTCCGCTCCATCTTAAATTCCATCTGCCTCACTGTCTGCCTCCTTACAGATCCTCTTCATGTGTCAGCACGCCGTCCACAACCCGCTCTGCTGTGTTAACCTTATGAACAACAAACAACGAACTGATACCGTCAAAAAGCAACATAATACCAATCACGGTAATACTGAGCTTAATAAATTGTCCTGCCACACATAATATTCCAAGCAAAAGATCGATCCCCCCCGGAATCAACAGCCCCCACCATCGCGGTGCTCCTGCCACTTTCGCCGCAAAAGCCATCGTGATATCCTGGACGCCGTCCACAAGTAATATAATACCAAATACCAAAAAAATAAGATATGTAAATTGTTGTGGATTCGTAAAAATATACAGTCCTAATGCAGCAATCATTGCCGCCACAAGAAGTGCCGGAATCCGCAGAACGTCGTCGGATATACGGCTAAGGAACATAACCGCGGCAACCACCATTAAGACGACACCGATTATCTTCGCTAAAAAGTCTGACACCGAATCCGGGTTCAAGACACAGATTAGTCCGATCACCGACATTAAAACTGCGGATATCGATACATTCAACCTAAGATCTTTCAGTTTTTTCATCTTCCACCTCTCGTTATTTTCCCAATGAGTTAATACACATATGGGGTAATAAACACAATGCTTATTGTATCTTCTCTTTTTTTCTAACGCAACTATTTTCGTAAGTTTCGAAAAAAGCACCGGTCTTATGACCAGTGCTCCACAAAGCCCTCTCCCATTGCTTCACTTACATTTCCTACAATGAAAAAGGCCTTCTTATCATGCTCTTTCACAATATCCTTCATCTCAGGAATATCCTTCTTCGTGCATACACATACAAGCACCGTGCGGCCCTGTCCTGAGTATACACCTTTTCCGTCCAGACTGGTAACTCCTCTGTTAAGATTTACCATAATATCGCTGGCGATCTCTGCCGATGCTCCTGAAATGATCAGGGCGATCTTCGCCTTCTTACCACGGTCAACCACCTTATCAATCAGTTTGCCCATTACATAGACGGAGATAATAGCGTACAGAGTGTGCTCGATGTTAAAGACAAAGGCTCCCACCACAACGATACTTCCATCGAGAATCTCAATCATGGTTCCCACCGGTATATGACGGAAGAAATGCTGCAGGGTATTGCCCAGCATATCCGTTCCTCCGGTTGTCGCCCTTGCCAGTAGCATCAGTCCGGTTCCCACACCGAAAAGAATACCGCCGTATACAGACGTCAGAAGGAGATTGTTCGGAATCAGATTATAATCCGGGAACACCGCCAGTTCCACCGTCATGATCAAAAAGCCGACACCGGTCCGAATGATCCGCTTGAACCCGTCCATCTTCCAGGCAAACAAGAAAATCGGTACATTGATCACCAGGTTGGAAAGCCAGAGCGGTATGGTCACCGGTCCGTAATTCTGTGACAGGAACCGGACGATAATGGCAAGACCGGATACCCCTCCGGTGATCAGCCCCGCCGGGTCAAAAATATATTTTACCGCAAAGGATACAATGGTACTTCCAACGAAAATAATAAACAGATCCCACAGATACCTCTTCATACGTTTCTTTGACAGATACTTTGACATTGCACACTCCCTTGTATGTATATTGATGTATATTACTCTTCTTTTTCTGCATCAAAAAATGCCTTGGTTGCAATAAATACAACCAAGGCATTATCATACACTTTTCTGTATGTAATTGCCAGTCCCGATTACATAAAATTGCCTACATTCGATGCGTCAACCTTATTAAACGGTACCCAGACATATTTTCCATCCTTTGTCGCACCTTTGACACCGGAAAGATTCTTACCGGAAGACAGTGCCTCAATTGCTTCAAGTGCTGCCTTCGCCTGTCCCTTGGCATCCTGCTGGCAGGTAAACTGCATCTGTCCATCCTTGATGGACTGACATCCGTCAGCTGTCGCATCCACACCGCATACCGGAACCTGCTTCGGGTCTACCCCGTTATCCTTCATCCAGTTGATGACACCAATGGCCATGGAATCATTGTTGCAGATGACTGCGTCGTAGCTTGCTCCAACCTTCTTCACCATGTCCATCATCTCGTAGGCACCCTCCGGTGTCCAGTTTGCGAAATCACTGAAGGTTACATTCACTTTGCAACCCTGGGATTTGATGTAATTCTTTGCTGCAGAAGTTCTTGCAACCGTAGCGGAATGTCCCTTCTCACCCTTCAAGATCACAAGATTCATCTCTGCCGGCTTGCCGAGCTTATTATATACGTATTCTCCTTCGTATCTTCCTGCATCCTCCTCCGGGGAACCTACATAAATGTAACGGTCGCCCTTGAGCTGATCATCTGCCGGCTGTGCATTCACAAATACGACTGGCATATCGCCTGCAGCCAGTTCGATCTGATGCGCTGTTGCTGCATCGGCTGCACGGCACACAACGCCAGCGTAGCCTTCCTGTGACGCCTTTTCAATCAGAGCGATCTGCTTCTCCACAGAGTCACCGGTCTGCTCCATTGCCACATCAATGCCAAGTTCCTTCGCCCCAGATGTCAATCCATCCGCCAATGCCGCACGGAAGGCATCTTCCGTATCGGTGTACGCAATCAACACCTTTCCGGAATTGCCTGCTGCAGAACCTGACTTGCCGCATCCTGCCAGCATTCCAACGGTAAGAAACGATGCGCATGCCAAAGACATAACGCGCTTATATATAGTATTCTTCATAGATATTGCCTCCTTCATAACCTTAGTCAAGACTCGCTCGGAGCTTGTACTCCGACTGAGTTAAATACGGAATCTGGATACATAAGATGCAAGCGACTCGGATGTATCTGCCAGTTCGTGGGAGTTGTCTGCCACGTCCTGACTGCTTCTTGTAATATCGTTTGCATGCTCCACCATATCTTTTGAGGTCTGAAGAATTTCATCTGTGCTGGCTGCCTGCTCTTCTGAGATAGCAGCAACATTGGTCGCAACATCCTCAACCTTCTGAATATTACGCACAACGGATGTCAGTTCATCATTTGACTTCTTGATATTCTCGTAAATCTGATCGAAGTTGGAAACCGCGGTATGAATCAGTTCGCTGTTCATATCGATACTCTTGGCAGAAGCCTCTGCCTGTTCCACTACATTTTCGATAAGTCCCCGTACCTGCTGAATCAGCTGATTGATATCACTAGCAGACTGAGCGGAATTATTTGCAAGGTTACCGATTTCAGATGCAACAACCGCAAAGCCTCTTCCGGCCTCTCCTGCTCTCGCAGCCTCAATGGAGGCATTCAGGGACAGAAGGTTGGTCTCGTCTGCAATCTCAGAAATCATACCAACAATCTTGGTAATCTCCTCTGATGCTTCACCCACCTGATTAATGGAAGAAACAAGCTGTGCATTGGCGGACTTAATCTGATCCATTGCCGTGCCAAGTTCCTGCATATCGTCACGACCCTGTTGGGTGATCTGAACCGTCTCCTTCATGCTCTCATCCGCACGGTCTGAGTTCTCTCTTGTATCTGCAACGACCTGGGCAAGTGTTGTTGCGTTCTCTGCAATTTCGTTAACCGCAACGGCAAGCTGATCCACAGTGTTGTTCAGGCCTTCCATAGCCTCAGACTGTGATCTGGAAGCTGTGTACATGCTCTTGGAAACATGATTGGAATTATCCGACTGACCTTTTAACTTATCGGATTCACGATTGATGCTGGAAAGCATTCCTCGCATGCTCTCCACGAATTCTGCCACCTTGCCGCTCATTACACCGATCTCATCATTACTCCGGTTCTTGACTTCAATGGTAAAGTCACCGGATGACATGGCAATGATATCCTTTGTGATGTCATTTAACGGTCTGAAGATCCGTGTCACCAGAACAGAGATCACAACAATCAGAAGAATAACAGCAATAACACCGACAAGAATCAGAATTCTTCCAAGCGAATTTACCTCTGCCATAATCAGGCTTTCCGGTGCATAAGAGATCAGTTCCCAGTCGGTTCCTGCGATGGAACGATAGGAAACCATATGGCGGGCAACCTCACCGTCCCGGAATTTTCTTTCCTTTACAACTTTGGCAATTCCCTGCAGAAGGTCTCCCTCCTGCTTGTCAATATTCGCTCCAACCATGGAGGAATTCGGTGAAGAAAGAATGGTTCCGTCTGCTGTATCGACCAGTATGGAGCTTGCTCCATCCATCTTAACGCCGGAGTTGACGATGATACTGATCTGGTTCAGATCCACATCTGCAGAAATGACCTTGATATCATCGGAACCGTCATTTAAGATACCGGATGCGGAGACAACATACGCTCCATCCTGATTCTTATAGACAGAACCGTAGTCCATATTGATACGGGTCAGACCTTCCTTGTACCATTGGCTGGTCTTCACATCCCCTGCTGAAAGTGTTGCCTGGGTCGCCTTCTTGATGGTCCCGTCTTCCCCTGCAATATATACTCCGTTCGGTGAATACTTATTGAATCCGTAATAGTTGTCCAGCATTCTCTGGAGTTCATCGTCCTTCGCATTTGCAGCTTCGATGGTTTTTTTCGCTGTTGCAAAGAATTCCAGATTCGTGTTCATCCAGGATTCAATGTTGTCCCCCTGATTGGTAATCGAAGACTGTAACTGTGCAATTGCCTTCTTCTCCAATCTTGACTTTGACAGTTCCGATGACAGTCCAACCAGGATCACGATGGTCGCAACTACAACCGGCATGGTAAGCATTAATACCTTGCCGCGAATCGTTCGCTGTCCCCTTTTCCTTTCTCTTTTTTTCTTGTCGCCGTCCTTTGCCATACTTCTACCTTCCTTCTTTCAAAGAAAATCATCCATTCAGACTCGCCTTAATCGCATTAAGAAGTTCATCATACGTTTCGTATGCTGGGATGTGCGGATAATCCTCTTTGATCTTAGCTGTACTCTTAAATAAAAATCCTGCTTTGCTTGCCTGAATCATCCCAAGATCATTATAACTATCTCCACTGGCAATGGTATCGTATCCAATGGATTGTAGTGCCTTAACGGTTGTCTTCTTTGAATCAGAGACTCTCATTCTATATCCCGTAATAACACCGTCTTCTGATACTTCCAGCGTATTGCAGAAAATCGTCGGCCATCCAAGCTTTTGCATCAATGGTGTTGCAAACTGCTCAAAGGTATCCGACAGGATGATCACCTGTGTCAGACTGCGAAGTTCATCCAAAAATTCCTTCGCGCCTTCCATTGGATCGATCTTCTCGATGACTGCCTGTACCTCTTTTAATCCCAGTCCATGCTCACGCAGAATGTCCAGGCGGTACTTCATCAGCTTATCGTAATCCGGCTCGTCTCTTGTGGTTCGCTCCAACTCCGGGATTCCAGTCTCCCTGGCAAATGCGATCCAGATTTCCGGAACCAATACGCCTTCCATATCCAAACAGACAATGTTCATAGTTTACCTCCATTTTCAGTCTTTATCTTTTACTTTTCCACTTTATTATTATATCGAATTACTGCATTATGCCGCAAGAGAAAAAAGCCCGGTAAAAAAAGCCGGTAAAAGAAAAAAGCAGGATTGCTCCTGCTTTTCCCTGTTATTGCATTCTTTGTGCGTACCTTTGCAGCTGCAAAAGCAGCTCTTCCAATGTCTCTTCCGGACCACGCCCCGTTTCATCCACTACAACGTCCGCATACTGTTCATACAGCACACTTCGCTCTTCGTAAAGGCTTTCAAGTGTCTGTCCTTCTCTTAAGACCACGCCCCGGTTCTTCATATTACCAAGACGCTCCTTTAGGACATCCAGTCCCACCTGAATGTAGACAACGGTTCCGATCTCCTTCAGGTGTTCCATGGCCTTTTTCCCATAGACAACACTGCCTCCTGTGGCAATGATACAGTGTACGCTTTCAATGGAGGCATTCACCTCTTCTTCTACCCGAATAAATCCGTCGACACCCTCTTCTTCAATGATATCCTTCAGAAGCTTTCCCGTCTGCTGCTGGATCAGAAGATCTGCGTCTGTAAAACCGTATCCCAGTTCCTTGGCAAGGATCACACCCAGGGTGCTTTTCCCCACCCCCGGCATACCAATCAATACAATGTTATTTTTCCTGTTCATAAGTCTTTCTCCTTTTCTCCGGAGAACATCTTACCACAGGAGGGGGCATCTTTGCCATATCAGTATCCCTTGGTAATCTCATAAATCTTATTCAGTTCTTCTTCTGAAAAATCCGTATTCTCCAGGGCTTTTAAATTCTCTGTGATCTGCGAAGGTGATGAGGCTCCGATGATAACAGATGAAACTGCCGGCTCATGAAGTAAAAACGCCAGTGACATTTCCGTTAAGGTCTGTCCTCTCTCCTTTGCCACCTGCGCCAAAGCCGTTATGACACAACGCTTCTCCTCCGTCAGATCATCTCTGTGAAGATAACGACTGTCTCTTGCCACCCGGCTGTCCTCCGGAACACCCTTTAGGTATTTGCCGGTCAAAAGTCCCTGGGCTAGAGGTGAGAAGATCACAAGCCCCGGACCGTTCTTCCTGCAAAATTCCACGGTTCCTTCCCTTCTGGTCTTCTGATCCAGAAGAGACATGCGCTTCTGATTGACCACCAGTGGCAGATGAATCTTCTTCGCATATTTAACCGCCGCCTGCGTCTGCTCCTTATTGTAATTGGAGATTCCGGCGTAGATGGCCTTACCGCTTTGCACAATCTGAAGCAGGGCATCCATGGTCTCCTCCAGCGGTGTATTCGGGTCCGGTCTGTGATGATAAAAAATATCCACGTAATCCAGCCCCAGACGCTTCAGTGACTGATCGGCACTTGCTATCAGGTATTTACGGCTGCCCCAGTTCCCATAAGGGCCCGGCCACATATCATATCCGGCCTTGCTTGTTATGATCAGCTCATCCCGGTAGGGCGCAAAGTCCATGGCAAGAATCCTGCCGCAGTTCTTCTCTGCCTCTCCGTATGGAGGTCCGTAATTGTTAGCCAAATCAAAGGAGGTGATCCCGTGATCAAAGGCTGTACGCATCATCTGACGCATATTCTCAAGTGTTCCCACCGTACCAAAGTTATGCCAGAACCCGAGGGAAAGGGGCGGCAGCAACAATCCGCTTCTTCCCGCACGGCGGTAGGTCACGCCCTCATACCGGTCATCCCTTGCAATATATTCTTCCTTCATCGCATACCTTTCTGTCTTACTCCTGCTTCATATGGTAATCCTTATCCTCATCGATCATCTGCAGCATTACATCTGCAAAAGCAGGCTCGAACTGTGTTCCTTTGCCTTCGAGGATCTGCCGACGAACCACCTCCTGAGGAAGAGGATCACGGTAGCTTCTCTTACTTGTCATCGCATCGTAGGCATCCGCCACTCCAATGATCCTTGCCGCCTCCGGTATTTCATTTCCCTTTAACCCATCCGGATAACCGCTTCCGTCAATTCTCTCATGATGCCAGTGTGCACCGAGAGCAATATCCGGGATCTCCGTGATATTTTTAAGAATATTCGCTCCGATGGTCGGATGCTCTTTGATTCTCTCGTATTCCTCATCACTCAATCCGGTATCCTTATGAATGATTTCATCCGGAATTCCGATCTTACCCAAATCATGCATCAGGCCGGCATAGTAGATCTTATCAATATCATCCTGTGATTTGCCAAGGCGACGGGCGATCTCTCTTGAATATTTTGCCACACGCTGTGAATGACCGTTTGTATAATGATCCTTCGCATCAACCGCCTTTGCCAGAGCCTCCATCGTCTGTGTTGTCAGTCTCTCAAAAGCCTGCTGCTTCTCTTCTGCCACAGCAGTCTGCTTTTTAACCTCCCGCTGGAGATTCTTCTGCAGGGTCTTAAGCTGAAGAATCCGTTCGATCCTCTGCTTCATGATATCCACAACGAAAGGCTTACGGATGAAGTCCATCGCACCCTCTTTAAAGCCGCGGATCTCACTGTCACGATCCTCATCTCCTGTCAGGAAAATGACAGGAATCTCAGAAAGCTTCTCTCGACCAAGCATCCAGTGGAGCACCTCAAATCCGTTCATCTCCGGCATTCGAATATCCAGAAGGACAAGAGCCGGAAGCTCGTTATGCTTGGCCTGCTCCAGGAAGTCAATGGCTGTATGCACCGATTCAATGGTCGTAATACGATACTCATCCTCAAGCATCTTACGCGCCACGTTCAAAGAGACCGGATCATCATCAATCACCATAATATGTGCCGTATCTTCCGACTCCGCTGCTCCGCTGTCTGCTTCAACTGCCTTCTCACCGCTTACTATATGTTCCAGCTTTTCAAGCAGCTCGCTGTACATATCCATAACATCCCGGTGATGCAGCGGAATATAGTCAAGGCGATCCTCCTTAACAGCAAACTCAAGTCCCTTTGCCTCCTCGGAGAGCTTTTCTGCTCCGATCGTAAGAGAGGTACTCTTCAGGCTGTGTGCATGAATCCTGTAGCTGTCCCAGTCCTTTGCCTCATATGCACGGTCAAGTTCTGCTCTCTTGTCATTCTCAAGATAGCTCTGTATAATCTCCTGATAGAATTCCGGACTGCCGGCACAGTAGGTCAGGCCGACCTCTGTGTTGACCACATCGTTAAGCTCCTCCATCAGGCCATTGCCGCCTTCTGCCTCCTCAACAACAGTCTCCGGCTCACTTTCTTCTATCGCCTTCGTCTTCGTCAGATACTTGGAAATGCAGGATAATAATTCCTGCTTGGAAACCGGCTTAAGCAGATAATCGGAAAATCCGCTGGAAAGGTATTCCTTTCGCACATCCGAAACCGCATTGGCCGTTAAGGCAATCACCGGAGTATTCGGACACAGTCCCTCGCTGCAGATCGTCAGCATCGTTTCCATTCCGTCCATCACCGGCATCATGTGATCCATAAAAATAATGTCGTAACAATGGGAACGGATCTTCTTTAAGGCAATCTCACCATTCTCCGCCGTATCAATAATCATATTCGTATCAGACAGAAGCTTTTGCATCAGAAGAAGATTCATGCAGTTATCATCCACAACCAGAAGGCGTCTTCCACTGTAATCTCCTTCTTCTTGACCATCTTCTTCCATCGTGCGTTCCGCTCCGTCTCCCACCGGCGACCAATCGGTTCGAATATCACCGATCGGTCGATGGTCAACGACCTGCTGCTTCAGAGAAAAATAGAATTCGGACCCAAGACCGTAAATACTCGTAATCTTTAATTCGGAGCCCATCATTTCCAAAAGCCTTGTTACAATGGAAAGACCAAGGCCAAGGCCGGAACGGTTGCTGTTGCGTTTTTCATCGAAACGTTTGAACGCCTCTGTCAGCCTCTCCACATCCTCATCCTTCATTCCGATACCGGTATCCTTCAGATGGAAGACAAAACTTCCGGCCTCCCAGCGAATGGACAACTCAATATAGCCCTTTTCCGTATATTTCACCGCATTGGACAAAAGATTGCTTGCCACCTGCATCAGGCGCACCGAATCACCTTTTAATTCCCGTGGAATATTCGGATCCACCGACAGATGAAGCTCCAGCTTCTTCTCTTCATTATAATAATATAGTGTTGTTATAATATCCGAGATGAAAGACCGGGTCTGATAGACGCTGTCCGCAAGGGAAATCGTCGCATCCTCCAGTTCGATAAAATCCGTAATATTGCTTATAATCGCAACAAGATTCCGGCCTGCTGAGCGGATATGATAGGCATATTCTGCAATATTGCTTTCCTTTGTCTCTTCACGGATCATATCGTTATAGCCCATGACCGCATTCAACGGTGTCCGAAGTTCATGGGACATATGAGACAGGAAGGTGGACTTGGCACGGTTCGCCGCCTGCGCCGCCTGTGTTGCCTCCTGAGCCTTTTCCTTGGATTGTTCCAGCTCCTTTAATGTCTCTGTCAGCTTCTCGTAATCCGGCGTCTCCAGAAGAAACATGATGAAGACCATACCAAGGGAGACAGAAAAAAGAGCCAACAGGGTTTTCGGAAAAACCATATACTGCAGAAAGGCTCCCGCAACAGAAAATCCCATATAGAAAATCATCAGAAGCTTTCGCCCTGTCTGCTGCAGTTTCGGAGCATGAACAAGGGCCACTCCGGTTGAAATCAATACAAAGATATAAGGCCAGATATAGATGACCGGATAAACCGGTCCATGCAGATAGACACCATCCCGGAAGCTGCATAAAAATCCAAAGAAAGGATTTAAAACCAGCGCCAGTATATAAATTCCCAGGCCGATCCAGGTTGCTATCATCACCTTCGACTTTGATTTCTTAAGGCCTGACAGAGTGATCGCATATCGGACAAACTGCGTCCCCACCAGCATATTCGACGCAAAATAAACCTCTGTCAAAAAAAGATTCCATCCATCCGGAATCTTCGATCCATTATCAATGGCAAATGCGGTTATAATATCCAGAAGATCCGCAAACAGCATCAGAATCGCAAGAGCCCGGAATTCCCGGTTGATCTTCACCTTTACGTTATACTGTAAATGCATATAAATGAGTAGCAGCCCCATAAAGATGGTAGCTGCTACTTCGTAGTGAACATTGTAGTTACACGCCATATATTCCCCCACTTCCGTCAGATCGGCGCACTCAACGCTTTCTCAACATGATCTAACAAATCCTGTGGCATGAACGGCTTCTTTACATAACCAATCGCATCAAGTTCCGCCGCCCGTTGCACATCCTCTGTTCCGGAAGATGCTGTCAAGAACATCACCTTAAGGAAATGTGTCTCCGGATTTGAACGAATCATCTTCAATGTCTCAAATCCATTCGGATACGGCATCTCGATATCCAGTAATACCAAATCAATTCCTGGATTCTTGTCCAGATAGTCCAAGGCCTCCCTTCCATTCTTGACTAACTGGATACTGTAATGGCTCTTCTGCTTCAGAATAAACTCCGCCATCTTCAGATTCATCGGGTCGTCATCTACAATTAAAATTCTTACCATGTTCCCTCTCCTCTTTCGGCACCCCTGCCTATGCTTATATGAGTTTTCCTCCTTACACTATACTTTAAATCACGTAATAAGACAAGATAACAAAAACGATGGTAATATGCAACAAGAACTGATATAGTGGGTTATATATATTTTGCATATATATTAGGGTTTTGTATAGTTGCTTGGGAGGGGGACTATCTTTTTTATGGGCAAAATTATAAGTATTATCCTCATTGTACTTTCGACAATCTGCGCAAATTTAGGTATCAGTTTTTTTCATAATCAGAAAAATACGGACCGCATTCGTTTTTACGTTACGCTCTTTAACCTCTTTGCATCCCTCTGGTGTTTCACCTACGGATGTATGGGATTCTGCAAACAGGTCGATACCGCTTTTCACTTAAGACTGGTGGGCCTTATCGGTGTACTGGGTCTTTTTTTCGTGGACGCTTTGTCCGTTGCCTACTTAAGCCATCTTCCCAAAATCATTGAACGTACCATCCTGGCTGTCGTCGGTGTCTTAACGGTAATGGACTACTTCATCTTCGGTCAGCAGGGTGTAGACTTTTTCATTCTTCACGATGGCTGGATGACCTGGACCACAAAGTCTTCTCCCCAGAGAACCTTTCACTCCATGTATGTCCTCCTTTTACTGGCCTTATTCCTGGCCTTTTCTGTCCGGATGTATGTCAAGGCCTCATCCCATCGCCAGAGGCGTTATATCCTGTCCTTTCTGGCCGCCAACCTTCTGATGTTTTTAGGCTCCCTGCCGGACACGTATTATCTGTCTGCCCAGACCGTTGCCTATCCGACCTCCGGAATCGGTGCAGCCAGCGCTTCCATCGTTCTCTGGTACGGAGCTCTTAAACTGAATGCATTTAATGTTTCTTTAGAGAACCTGTCCAATGTCATCTACCAGTCCGTGGATGTTGGAATTCTTGTGTTTGATCCGTATGAGCACAAGCTTTTGATGTGTAACCCAAAGAGTTCCCCTCGCCTGCCCCAATCTCCGCAGGGCAAACATTTTTCTGAGCTTTTCCCTTCGGTTCCGGTAAAGGAGGAGGATTATTTTAAAAAAGCCATGTCCAAAGACGGAAGCTTTCTGAAATTTGAGACAGCGGATGGCATGACCTATTCCATCCATACCACTGCCGCCTATGACAACTTTAACGAGCCTTACTGCTTTGTATGTGCCGTCTACGATCTGACCTCGGAAGCCAACACACAGAAGGAGCTGATCAAAGCCAGCAATGCGAAGAGTGACTTCCTTTCCCATATGTCTCACGAGATTCGTACTCCGATCAATTCCATTCTCGGAATGAATCAGCTGATTCTTCGGGAAAGCAAGGATCCGACCATCACCGGCTACGCCTCCGATATTTCCAGTTCGAGCCGTATGCTCCTTTCTCTTGTCAACGATATCCTCGACTTTTCCAAGATCGAGTCCGGCAAGATGCAGCTCTTCCCCATCACCTATGATGTGTCCAGCCTGATTCACGACCTGTGCACCATGGTTGCTCCAAGAGCCGCAGAAAAGGATCTGGAATTCCATGTCAACATCAATCCGGCTCTTCCATCCCAACTGATCGGTGATGACACACGAATCCGCCAGATTGGTCTAAACCTCCTGACCAACGCTGTAAAGTACACAGCAAAGGGAAGCGTAACGGTTCACTTTGATTATCGCAGCGACGAGAAAGAACAGTTCTACCTTGTCCTTTCCGTTCAGGATACCGGACAGGGCATACGAGAGGAAGATCAGCCTCTTCTTCTTTCCTCCTTCACAAGGATCAACGAAAAAGCCAACCGGAGTATCGAAGGCAGCGGTCTTGGCCTGTCCATCACCTCAAGGCTTTTGGATCTGATGCACGGAGAATTAAAGCTTAAGAGTACCTTTGGTGAGGGTTCCACCTTTACCGTATCCATTCCGCAGGCTGTGGCAGACCGCCTGCCTGTCGGAGACCTGGCCAGCCGCATCGCCGCAAGCTCCTCCTCCTTCGATGATATTGAAACACATATCTATGCACCGCATGGAAAGGTTCTTGTTGTAGATGATGTTGCCATGAACTGCCGTGTCTTCACCGGCCTGCTAAAGGAGACCGGACTTGATATCGATACAGCCGGCAGCGGTAAAGAGGCTCTTGAACTTTGTAAAAAGAAATCCTACCACATGATTTTCATGGATCACATGATGCCGGAAATGGACGGAATCGAAACATTCCACCGTATCAAATCCGATTGCCCGCTCAATGCGGATATTCCAATTGTCATCCTTACCGCCAACGCGGTAGCCGGAATGCGGGAAGAATATCTTGCACAGGGATTCTCCGGTTATCTGTCAAAGCCTGTTACCGGTAAGGAACTTGAGGAAATGATTGCAAAATTCCTTCCTAAGGAGGCTTACGAACCATCCGAGACAATCGAAGATTCAGAAGAAAGCGAAGAAGCACAAAGCCTGCCAGAAGATCCGGTTGAGCAGTTAAAGCATGACTTTCCACAGCTTGATATCGACTCGGCTCTTCCTTACTGCATGGGGGACGCCTCCTTCTTCCGTGAGATCCTGAAGGAATACATCAACGGAGATCACAGCCTGATCTTATCCAAGGCCTTCGAAGAAAAGGATCTTGATACCTATCGTATCAATGTCCACGCAATAAAAAGCACCTCTAAGACCATTGGTGCCCTAGAGGTGTCAAAGGATGCTCTTGCTCTTGAACAGGCCGCTAAAAACGGGGACCGCGACTTTATTCAAAAGCATCACTATGAGTTACTTCACAAATATACTCAGCTCCTATCTTCTCTTTCGGCGTGAACCTTTCGGTCCGCCCGAAGAGGTGGTTTTCCCCTTTTTACCTCCCTGGCTCTGTCCATGGGAGGTTTTTTTCTTTGTCTTCTTATCCACCGGCTTCATCTTGTGTGGTGGAATCAGATATTCTCTTCCGAATCCGATCAGATCCTCTCTTCCCTCGCGAAGCAGCGCCTCCTTGACCAGTTCGTAATTCTTCGGATCCCGATACTGGATCAAAGCTCTCTGCATCGCCTTCTCATGAGGATCCCTCGGTACATATACCTCTTCCATTGTAAAAGGATCCAGTCCGGTATAATACATAGTGGTTGAGACCGTTCCCGGCGTCGGGTAAAAGTCCTGTACCTGCTCCGGAATATATCCCATATCCCGAATGTACTCTGCCAGCTTGATGGCATCCTTCATGGTACTTCCCGGATGGGAGGACATCAGATACGGTACTACATACTGCTTTAAGCCAAGCTTTTCGTTCAGCTGATTAAATTCCTTCACAAACGCCGTATAGATACTTGCCGACGGCTTACCCATTTTCGACAGAACATTGTCACTGACATGCTCCGGTGCCACACGCATCTGACCGCTGACGTGATACTGGCACAGCTCCTTTAAAAAGGAGTGATCCGGATCCGCCATCAAATAATCAAACCGGAATCCTGACCTTACGAAAACCTTCTTCACTCCCGGAAGTTCTCTTACCTCCCGCAGGAGTTTTACATAATCCTTATGATCCACGATCAGATTCTTACAAGGCTTCGGGAAGAGACATTTCTTTCCGACACAGGCACCGTGGGTCATCTGCTTATCGCAGGCCGGTCGACGAAATTCTGCCGTCGGTCCACCCACATCGTGGATGTAACCCTTAAAATCGGCATCCTGCGTCATCACTTTCGCTTCATCCACAATCGACTGATGACTTCGCGCCTGCACGATTCTTCCTTCATGCATGGTGAGGGCGCAAAAGTTACATTCTCCATAACATCCTCTGTTACTTGTCAGAGAAAATTTGATCTCGGACAGAGCCGGAATTCCACCGGCCGCCTCATACATCGGATGGTATTGTCTTGTGTACGGAAGTGCGTAGACATCATCCATTTCCAGCTCGGAAAGAGGCTTCGCAGGCGGATTTTGAACAACGAAGGTTTTGCCGCCGTAGCACTCGTAGATTCTCTTTGCCGCAAAAGGATCCGTATTCTTGTACTGGATGGAAAAACTCTTTGCATAGGCTTTCTTATCCGCAACGATTTCTTCAAAGTCCGGAAGACGGATGGCATCGTAAATGCTCTCCTCCTCTTTGGTCTTGTAAACCGTCCCCTCAATGTAGGTAATATCCGCCACATCAATACCGGCTGCAAGAGCATCTGCAATCTCCACGATGCTCTTTTCTCCCATGCCGTAGGAGATGATATCCGCTCCCGACTCCAGCAGAACGGAACGGCGGACCGAGTTGGACCAATAGTCGTAATGTCCCATTCTTCTAAGGGATGCCTCTATTCCACCGATGATGATTGGTGTCTTCTTATAGAGGTGACGGATGAGGTTACAATAGACGGTAACCGCACGATCCGGCCGCTTTCCTGCCTCTCCTCCCGGCGTATATGCATCCTGATGGCGCCGCTTTTTATTCACGGTGTAGTGATTGACCATGGAATCCATATTACCGGAAGAGACCAGAAAGCCAAGACGTGGCTGACCAAACACATCAATACTCCTGTCATCCTTCCAGTCCGGCTGACAGATCATTCCAACCGAATATCCGTGTGCCCAGAGCACCCGGCTGATGATGGCCGAGCCAAAGCTCGGATGGTCCACATAGGCGTCTCCGCAGACGTAGACAAAGTCCACCTGCGTAAGGCCAGCCTCCTCCATTTCTTTTTTCGTTACCGGCATAAATCCTTCTGCCATTGATCTCTCCTATACTAATCTACATGTATCTCTGCCGGCGTTCCGAGATAACCGGCAATCTTTTCCGTTGACAAATCTCTTCCTATGACGATGACAATGTCCTGTCCCTTTGGAAGTGGCTCTATCTTATATTCTTTTTGCGTTGCATTCAACTGCTTCCATCCATCCTCTTCAAAAAAGCCCTTGATTCGGATGATATTTCCGCAGGACGGGTCGTTAAACATGGCCCTGGTTTTCTCCTCCAGCTCCTTTTGCGTAAATCCCTTTTCCATAAAGTAAAGGGAGCGATATCCATTCTCCTCCATGATCTGCCGCTTTTCATAGGAGGCATTCTTATATCCGGCATTTTTAAAATCTTCAAAATCTTCCGCCGTAAAATCCTCCCAGTTCTTTGTACAGAGCATTTCAGGCTTAAATCGCCTGCTGCATTGAATCTCTTCCAGGCAGTTATTCAAAAGATCCGTAAGGTTATCCACAATTTCAGCCGGATACTGTTGCATTTTACTAACAATCAGCTTCCCGGCACAGGATGCCTCCGTCGCCAGCACATAGCGATCCTCATCGCTTAGCTTCTGCAAAATCGACGGATCCACCATGCAAAGAACCGAACCGATTTCATACCAGCGATCGAGAGGATCCTCACGCAAGGTATCAAAGAACTCATCCGGATCGTAGATTCCGGAAGGCTCTACAATGACTCTGGTATAGCCGAGCATTCCCATGGATATCAGCTTGCTTTTAAAACGCCGAAGGTGGCAGTCCCAGTCACAGCCACCGGCCACCATCTCCACTTCAAACCGGTCCGAAATCAAATCGGACAACAGCATCGTATCCACATTCACGGCACCGTAATCATTCTCAAGCAGACAGACATTTTCTCCCTGCTCAAGCAGATGCCGGATATAACTCCGGATGAATGTCGTTTTTCCACTTCCCAAAAATCCGGTGATCAGATCAATCTTTATCATGTTTTCCTTCTTTTCTATTGATTAACTGCGTATTTACCCAAAAGGTCGGTTAAAAAGGTACTGCCTGCATGGTCAAAGGCAAAAATATTCAGCCGCTTTTTCGCACGTGTCACCGCAACATAAAACAGACGACGCTGTTCCTCCAGTTCCTTTTTCGCCTGTACATCACTGCTGTAAACAATGTTATCCGGACGCTGATCCGGGAACACCCCGTCCAGCACATCCATAATGTACACTTCCTCATACTCCAGGCCTTTGCTGGAATGAATGGTGGATAAAATAACGGCGGCATCCCGATCCTGTCTCTGGTTCTGGCAGATGGTTCGCAGCTCATCCAGTCGATGCAAAAAGTCCATCAGGCTCTTCTCCTGCGCAGCCAGTGCCCTGAGCACAAACAGTTTCGACCGGTCCATTTTCACACGATCCATATAAGCTCCATACCCCATAATCCCGACAATAAATTTCAGTCCGTCTCTTGCGTTAAAGCGGGACAGTTCCTGCAACTGTCGCTGGAGTTTCTGGCAGTTTTCCCTCGTTCGCGCCGGTATGCTCTCACTGCCGGAGACGGCATCCAGCACCGGGATTCCCTGCGCCTGACTGATACCGCAGGCTGCCAGGGCATTTTGCTTCGTCAGATAGCTTCCAACTTTATAATAAATGTTCATAAAACGTTCGGTGTCGTAGGGATCTTTTGCAAACAGAATGATATCGGTCAGATCGCGAAGCATTTTTCCGGAGAAGAACACAAGATCACTGCCTCGCATACGGTAAGGAATACCGGCTCTCTCCAGACGATCAATCAGGGGAAGAGCGCTTTCATTATCCCGAAACAGAATGGCTGTCTCTCTCTTCGCATCCTTTGCCACCTTCTCCAGATAGCTGTACTGGGCACTTCTGCTGACAAGGGAAATCTTACGAATCGGAAGAACGGCATCGGAACTTGCCACCATGGTCTTGTCGTGGCGGAGCTTGTTCTTTTTAATCAGTCTTGCCGCCGCCTTGACAATGTTGCCGTCGCTTCTGTAATTGGTCTCCATTAAAAGAACCCTTGCATTCTCATGCACCTGTTCAAAGGCCAGAAGCGCCTGGGGATAGGCGGCACGAAAGCCGTAAATACTCTGATCCTCGTCTCCTACCATAAAAAGATTATCCTGATGGTCAGCTTTTGCCATCATGGCGATGAGCTCGTGCTGAATCAATGAGGTATCCTGAGCCTCATCCACGCAGATATACTGATACCGCTGCTGCACCTGCTGCAATGCCTTCACATCCCCTCTAAGGATCCGGTAAGCATACACCAGCTGATCGTCAAAGTCCATAAGGCTGTTCTTTTTCATATAATCACAATAGCCCCGGTAGATTTTACCGATATCATATCCGCATTCCTTTTTCAAAGCCTCAATCTGCCGGCTGTCACAGGCCATATTCTTGATATAGGAGATCCTTGTTCTGACATCCATGATATCGGCTTCTGTTGCAAAGCCTCCGGCAACCTTCTGATATGCGCTGCGAAGCCAGGCCGCAACCTTCGGATTGTCCTCACTCAACTGATAGGGACGTTTTCCGATTCTTCGCCCGTACCAGTTGATAATCCTGTGACACACACCGTTGATGGTACGAAATTCCAGCTGCTCTGCAAGTTCCTCTCCAAACAACCCTGCAAAACGTCGCTTCATATCGGCTGCAGCTGCTACCGTATAGGTCAGCGTCAGAATTGATCCCGGATGGATGCCTTTGACATACACCATGTATCCCAGCCTTGTCACCAGCACCGTTGTCTTACCACTTCCCGGTACCGCAAGAAGCAGTAGCGGCCCGTCTACTGCCACTACTGCTTCCCTCTGCTGGTCATTCAAATTGCGCCCATAGCGCTTTAAAAATTCCTTTTCCGTCATACTTAATACATTCGTTTCCGATCATTGGCAAGGCGGGACATTTCATTCAAGTCCTTGACCTCATCTCCGAATACAGTTCCAATCTTTGTAAAGAGGGTGCACGGGCGACCGTCCACTTCGTGGATTCCCCGAATATCCTCTCCTATACCATAGCATATTTCCGACACATCTTCTCTATGTTCATACCGGTATACAACAGCAAAGGTCGCTCCGTAAATCCTTCCGACACTTCCCGTTAACGAGATATTTTTCGTCAGTACATTCGCAACTTTCTGCAGGAGGCAATCCCCCACCGTCTGTCCATAGGTTCTGACAATCCTCTCATACTCCGGTACCTCAACCAGCAGGAAGACAAAATCCTTTTCATTGATCTGATAGTCCTGCATGTATCCGACCACATGCTCAATAATGGTTCGGATCGATGCGACTCCTGTTACCGAATCGATAACGGAAGCCTGCTGATTGATACCCTCCCGTGTCATACGACGATTTGCGTCAACGAAGTAACCTACAAGACCGACAATTCCGCCATCCCGGTAAACCGGAATCTTCGTGGCAAAAATATCATGTACCACACCTTTGACGGAACATTTTCCCGGTGAATCGATGACCTCTTTGCCCTTTTCCAGCACATCCATCTCATCCCTGTGATACGGTTCATCGTCAATATGCCATCGCATCTGCTCATCTGTTTTGCCAATGACATCAGATGCATTCTCCAGGCCGTAATAATCCAGGAAACTCTGGCTGACACCCACGAACCTCCGCTCTTTATCTTTCCAGAAGTAGCATAACGGAGAATGGTTCACAATGGAATCCCAGAGTTCCTGATGGCTCAAAACAGTCGCCTCGTTGGCCTTTGTTCCGCATTCTATCACAGTTTCATCCTTCAGGAAATGTGCTTTTTGCAGACAATGCAAATAACGCTCCTCTTTTTCCGTGGAAGCCTTGATCAACGTGTTGACCGTCCATCGATAATCTCCGTTGGGCTGTTTCATACGAAAAGCCCCGTACAACGGACTACCCTTCACTTTACCAAAACGCTTGGACAAAGTTGACGGCTCGAGGAATTCCCGGTACCTTATCCTGTCCTGAGGATAGACATAGGTCTGGGCAAACAGTTCCCTTTGCTTCTTAAGGTCATAGCTCCGGTTCTGCAGATAGAACCCGTCATCTGCCATAACGCCCTCGCAATAATCTCCCGTTACATTCACAAGACAGATGTCGTCGTACATATAGTAGATATTGCGCAACAATCCATCCAGCTTTGTCTGTTGCTGCTGATAGGCATTCTTCGATATATTATCAAGGGACATCCGGATCATGCTGCGGTCATTGCACTGAGCCATCCTCTGACCGGTTACCCGTATGTACTGCCCCCGCAACGGATAGATCAACACTTCCTCAGCCCCTGTGCCGATCAGACGATCCCTGTAACTGCGGAACACTCTTCCGACAATGGATTCTTCATCCTCCATCATATCCGCAAGTTCCTGTACGTCGAAAACCTCAAGTTCCTCCAGCACCTTCTTATATGCTTCATTGGCAAACAGAATTCTTGTCCAGTTCCTGCCGCTTTCCATAATAGCAATCGGGAGGTCGCTACCGAAATCCACGCTGCCGACACGATCATAATAGGTTCGCCAGGTACGATTCTCAACCATCAGCCCCGCATCCACACAGACCTTCAACGACTCGTCATAAGGCAGAGGCTTGCCAAAATAATACCCCTGTACCTTCTCGCAACCGATATTTTTTAGAAATTCGAACTGTTCTTTCGTCTCAACGCCCTCTGCCAGCGTCTGGATTCCTACCTTTTTAGCCATTCGCACCATGGATGCAATGATCTCTTTGGACTTTTGATTGAAGTTGGACAGGAACACCATATCGATCTTCAATTCATCAAACTCATAATCCTTTAAAACATTCAGAGAGGAATAGCCGCTTCCAAAATCGTCCATCCAGACCTGATAGCCTGCTTCATGGAAGCGTTCAATCTCCCGGCTGATCTTCTCTGTCTCCTGAACAAACAGACTCTCTGTGATCTCCACATGAATCATATCTCTCGGGACACCGTATTCTCTTACCGCATCTTCCACAATGGAGAAGATATCGCACAGCATAAAATCCATCCTTGACAGATTGAAGGAAACCGGTACCACCGGCTGCCCTTCCGCTGTTTTTTTCGCATAATTCTTACAGATCTCCTTGACAATATAGGTATCCAGCTTCTGAATCTGACGACTTTCCTCCAGGGCTGAGATAAAATCTCCCGGTGAAAGGAAGCCCTTGTCGGGATCAATCCAGCGGGCCAGAGCTTCCATTCCGCAAAGATCCCCTGTCACGGTACGGATCACAGGCTGATAATACACACGAAGATAGCCCTTCTCACAGGCTTCGTCGATATGATCCTTTACATATTCCTGAAGGTTCATTCTCTCGCGGAGAGCCTCCGTATAATAGGCAAAGAACACATCCGGACGGTTACGGATACTGTTGGCCGCGATTCTGGCATAATCGCAGGCAGACACCAGATCCATGGTAAGATCCTGAACCTGAAAGATTCCAACCTTGGATGCCAGTCTCGACTCGGGATGAATTGCATTCAGCCGTTCATTACACTCAGTCAGCTTCTCAAGCAGATTCGTATCATCTAAAAATACAACAAAATGATCGTCTGAAAAACGGGCTACATAATTCCCTTTGAAGATATCCCGCAGGACATTGGCATAATCGACCAGCAGACGGTCTCCCTGCTTGGTTCCATAACGCACATTGAAAAACTTAAAATTCAAAATATTAAAAAACAAAAACACCGGTTGCGGTGCATGCAAATGATCCATATTCATGCGAATCATTCTCGCTGCATATTCCAGAAAACGTCGCATTCCCGGAAGCCGCGTCAGAGGGTCAATATCATGAGAGAGATATTTAATATCCGCATCCTGGATAAAGACGTAATACAAAGGCCCTTCCTTCGGATCCTCCACCAGATGTCCATAATCCTCTACGGTTCGAATCCGGCCGGTTCTTGTAACAATCCGATAAATCACATGGTCAAAATGATCATTGCCGGAACGAATCTGATCCAGGATTGTGTTCTCCGTAACATCCAGATCATCGCGGTAGATCATACCACGAAATCCCCCGCCTGTCAGTTCCTGCAACTGTTCCATTGTCTCACACTCAAATATCTCCAGTGCATGGCGATTCATATAGAGAATCTCCTCTGATTCATCTGCCCGATATATGAATACGCCACCCGGCATATTTTCTATGGCCTGACTCATAAAGTCCGTATCATCTGCCTTCTTAACCATTTCACTCATAGCACTTACTCTTTCTGTCATCTTCGACCACAAAGCAGAATATGAGAAGCTTATGGTCTGCTGCTAAAAAACATGTTCACCTTTTCCAACAGTGCCTGCTTGCCGGCTGTCTTAATGACATAACCATCCGGCTTCAGACTCATCACACTCATAACACTGTCCCGGTCATTCTTTCCTGTCAGGAAAAAGACCGGGATATCGCGAAATCTTGCATCTGCGCGAATCATTCCAAGCACCTGTGGACCGCTGGCAACCGGCATTTCATAATCCAAAAGGATCAGATCCGGGATACGCTTCGCAAGATAGTTGAGTACCTGTGCCCCTGAATTCAGGATGGTCACATCGTAATTTCCTGCCTGCTCAAGCCACTCACTTGCCATGTTCAAAAACGTGCTATCGTCATCCACCAATACCAGTTGTTTTCTGTTCTTCTTACCGGTACCGGCTCCTCCGCCCATATCCATAAACCGGATACGATCAATCAAATTACGGATGTTCACCGGTCGAACCAGCGGAAGTTCAATCAGATGCCGAGGAATCACCTTGTAAAGTGCCTTCATCTCCTCTTCATCCCCCACCGCAATGATCTGCTTGTTTTCACTCTGGCAATAGGTATTCAAAAAGCTTAAAAACTCGCCTGAATCGAATACATAATTTCCCAGATACAGAAGAATAATATCCGCATCTTCTCCCTGTAACATCAAAGATGTCTTATCCGGTGATGCTGATTCTACAACATGCCCGTCCTCCTGCAGAGAACGATATAAGGTCTCTACCATAAACGATCTCTGATCGCTGATTAACAGAATCTGCTTTTTCCCTCTCATTGAAATCTATACTCCTTATCCTAACAACTCCTGCAACCGATCCCAGTCCGGACCCTCTGCAGCTTCTTTTAATTCATGATACAATTTCTTCCTGCTATCATCAAGCCTGTAGGCCTCAAGTGCATTTAGAACCTGCCTTACACTCTTATGATCGTAGGCTCCTGCCAGTTCGCAAAGCGCCATCATTGCATCCTTCCAGGTTCCCTCATCGATGAGAATTTTGTCCTCCTTCTTCTCTTCCTTCGGGAAGACTTTTCCAAGGTCACGATAGAGAAAATTTGCCTTTTGCATAAGAAGAGGCGTATCCTGTAGGATCTGCTCCACTTTCTCTTCATCCCCGGCCTTCTCCAGCGCCTCGGCAAGGTCTGCAAGAGACAGTGCACCGATAATCCGGGAGGAACTCTTTAATGCATGGACTTTTATCGTATAGTCTTTGATATTTCCGACTTCATAGAACTCCTCAATCTGATCCAGCTGGCCTCCAAGTCCTTGATAATAGCTTTTCAAAACCGACAGATAAGTCTCTGCCGAACCGTTGTTTTTAATTCCGTCAAATACTGACAGATCCTCGATTGCCAACAGCTTCGGATCCACCTGCTTTAACTGCTCATCCATATCGAGCAGCGGCTGTGCCACTGCCTCCTGCCGCTCGACTAGCCGGATCTTTTCCTGTGGCAGATACTGCTGCAGTTTTCGCTCCAAAAGTTCCGGTTGTACCGGCTTTGTAATAACGTCGGTAAAGCCTGCATTCAGATAGGTCTCCATGGCGCCTGTCACCGCATTGGCCGTCAGACAGATCACCGGGACCGGCTTCCACTTTTTTATTTTCTGAATCTGATGCAAGGTCTCGATTCCATCCATCTCCGGCATGCGATAGTCCAGCAAAATGATGTCATATGGCATTTCCCGAACCATTCCCACCGCTTCGGCTCCGCTGGTACAGGTATCCACAATGACCTGATTCTGCGCCAACAGTTCCTTTAATACCGTCAGATTCATTTCCGTATCATCCACAGCCAGGATTCTGACCTCCGGCGCGATAAAGGCTGCCCCGGAGGTTCTGCTCACTTTGGCATGCCGTGTCAGATCCAGTTCCCCCATCGGCTGACCGGAACGCTTTCCCTGCCGTACAACAAAGGAAAAGACACTTCCTTTTCCATAGACGGAATCCACATGAAGGGTACTTCCCATAAGCTTTAGGATGTTTAATGTAATCACAAGTCCAAGGCCGGTACCTTCGATGGTACGATTCTTTACCTCATCCAGTCGCTGGAAGGAGGTGAACAGCTTTTCCCTTTCTTCTTCCTTAATTCCGATTCCGGTATCTTCCACTTCGATGCGAAGGAAAACATCCTGCTCCTTCACACTGTCCAAAAGAACACGAAGCGTTACCATTCCCCGCTGTGTATATTTCACTGCATTGGTAAGCAGATTGGTCATCACCTGTTTCATGCGGATCTCATCTCCGCTCAAAATATCCGGAATCTCCGGGTCTGCCTCGATGCTTAAGATCAGGCTCTTGTCCTCCGCCCGCTTTTTCAGCATCTGATAAAGATCCCGGATCAATTCCGACGGCTTATAATCCACCGGAAGAATGGACAGCTTACCCGCTTCGATCTTGGAAAAATCCAGGATATCGTTCACAATTCCCAGGAGGCCGTTTCCTGCCTGCCGCAAGTCTCTGGCATAACTTAGGACCTTCTCATCCTCCGTCGAACGAAGAATCATTTCATCCATTCCGATGATGGCATTGATCGGGGTTCTAATCTCATGGGACATGTTAGACAGGAAGGTTGACTTTGCCTGATTGGCACTGTTGGCCTTCTCCATCGCCTCATTCAGATCATTCGTGATTGCCATCATGAAGGCCGCTGTCCGGTCCTCTAAGGGGATAATTTCATCATTGCTGTATTCATACTCTTCTGCCATATCATCCGGATGAATCAGCGACAGATCCTTCTCCTCATTTTGTTCCTGCAGCGTGATGATAATATTGTTACCATTGCGGACAGCACCTGCTCCATCGCAGTAAAGAATCTGCGCCGCACCTCTCGCATAAAATATGTTCGGCTGATAGGTCTGAAATGCCGTCACTTCCGCATCCACTTCCCCCAATGCTTTTTTCCTTAGTACGCTGCCGAAGAACAGCGTTGCCTCCGGATCATCACTTAAAATCCACCGGCATTTCTCCTTCGTCTCTTCGAGCATACTCTGGGGATCCGCATAGGAAAAGCTAATCCGATCCTCCGGTTCAATCGCTCCGATAAAGTACAATTCTCCCGCTTCATCATACCTTAGAGGTATCCTTTGAATCTGTGTCGTTCCCCGCATAAAGCAAAACGGAAACTCCTTGATATTATCAATAAATGCCGGACCTTTGTTCACCTTTAAATAATGCCGGTAGATATCCGCTGCCGGATGACCGTCAATATGGGAGAGCACGGTCTCTCCAACCGAGAAATCATCCACATACTCTCTGACTTTTACCGGGAAACTCTTGCCCAGCATCTTCCAGCCGTTCAATGCAAGGGTTCGGATCTTCAGCTCTTCTCCCACCAGGTAAAAGCCTCCGATTCCACACTCCATAACCCGATCCTTATAGATGAAATAGTCCTGGGGCGATTCTCTTGTCAGCTCCGTGGTCCACAGACCGAAGATCGGAATTTTCGTACTTTCTTCCACTTCCGCCAGCGGAATCGACAGCTTTAGCGTATTGCCTGCAGCAAAAACAAGAACGCCTTTGCAAAGAGGCGTACTAAGAATGGTCTTTTCCATTTCAAGACAGGCTGTCCAGATCTCACCCTTTGATGTTTCATAGGAAAAAGGAATTGCTCTTGCATGCTCCAAAAAAAGATAACTGATTCGAATGCAGGCATCCTCGTGTTCTTCCAACGCCTTCGACAAGCCAAGAACATAAGCCCCCTCCACTATATTCCCCAGCGGGGACATCAGATTAGATAAGGTCTTACTGCTGTATCCCTTTGAAAAAATCAAAAGAATGCTCTGCCCTTTGCGTCCCTGGGTGGCGTTCCTCCACTCCTGGGCAGATTCAACAATCTCCTCCTGACGGGAGACTGTAAAGGTCATCTGTATCATAGGCCTTCTCCTCTCCTATCATGCTCCTTCACCCTGACCGATGCCGAAAAGAATCATCACCTGACGTTCTTCCACCAGTTTCTGAATGAAGTATTTCTTTTTAAGAATACGTCCGTCATCCATCCTTGTATCAAAATTGTGTGACAGGTATTCTACCGATTCCATTTCAAAACGTTCCATTATGGAGTCCAAGGCGACAAAAGCTGAAAACTCCTCCTGTTGTTCCGGTACGATATATTTGGCTGCATACAGCGCCATCACGCCTCTTACATCCTGCCCTTCATGCAAAGCCCCGTATTCAGACGTATTCACATAGGAATTGGTAATAATTCCATCCGACAGGCGAACCAGATCAAACCGGTCAAAGATACGGTAAATATTCCGAAGGGCCATATCGAATTTTTTCGCGCGGTCAACCCGCTCGACCTCAAGCAGCTCCTCTTTATGGATCAGCATTGCAATGCCTCCGGTCTTCGGATTGGTTGCAATATAGTCCCCCCACAGATCGATCACTTTGCTGTCCATCATGAAATTCAGATGAACCAGCCGCTCTCCGGCAATCATCCGACGGACAAATCCTCGGATCTTCTCCTGCAACATTCCGGATCTTTGATTCAGGAAATTTTCCGCCTCCACTTCATTCTCAATTCCAATATTCTGCATATACAATCGATTGGCTTCGTTCTGGTAAAGATAGTAAAATCTTCTGTCCCGGTATTCCATGATGGCCAATGCCTCCTTCCCCTTCTTACCATAGGAGGTTACGGCTATGCCCTCATGATTCAACTCAATCTGACCAATTTTCTTGTAGTAGCTTCCTTCTTCAATATTTTCAAAAATATCCTGCTGCTGAAGAAATTCCTCAAAGGGAATCGGCTTGCAGAAATAATATCCCTGGAGCATTTCCACTCCCATTTCCCGAAGGATAGAAAACTGCTCTTCCGTCTCAACATTCTCTGCCAGGGTGGCGATCTCCATATGCTTTGACATATCCACCGTATAGGAAAGCATCGCCGTCGCTTTCTCCATCATACTGTGATTTTTAGCATCCTCCAGGAATCGTGCATCCAGCTTCACAAGGCTGTACTGGTAGCGTTCCAACGCTTCAAAGGAAGAACCCTTTCCAAAATTATCCAGCCACACCTGATAGCCGGCTCCAATGAACTGATCAATGGCACGATCCACGACCTCATCTCTTTTATTCGCTCCCTGCTCTATGATTTCAATGCGGATCATATCCCGATCGATTGCATACATAGATAAAATGCGCTCCACCTCAGCAAACATATCCGTTTCATAGAAATCCATGCCCGATATATTAATGGACACAGGAACAAACGGAATGCTCTGCTGACGGCAGAACGCAATATCCTTTGCGATGTATTCACAGATGCATAAATCCAAACGATGCATCATCTTATGTTTTTCAAGGACCGGAATGAACTGTCCAGGTGACAGCATTCCCTCCTTCGGATCCATCCAGCGGGCCAAAGCTTCGGCTCCGCAGATTCTCCTGGTATACGTACGAACAACGGGCTGGTAGTGTACCTGAACCCAGCCCTCATTAAGTGCCTTCTCAAAACTCTTTAATACATATTCTTCCCGTTCCATAAGCGCTCCTAGTCCTTGTCTGTCTTAAGTCCCAATTCGTCTCTGTAAACAGTACAACCGCAACGGGTCGTATTCTTCGTATGATAGAGAGCTGTATCCGCCTTTTTATACAGGCGAAGGGTAAATCCCTGGATCGAGAATGCCACTCCTGCCGATACACTTGTGGCCGGGGTTGACGCTGTTGCCTTGGAAAGTTCCGCATTCATCAACTGTACTCTTGCCACGATCTCCGGTGCACTCTTTTCCGAAATGTCCTGAATCAAAACAACGAATTCGTCGCCGCCCATTCGAATATGAGCGCAGGCCTCCGGAAATGCCAGTTTCAAAAGCTCTGATACTCTCTCTAGAACATGATCTCCCTTTTCATGACCATAGGTATCATTAATTGTCTTAAATTTATCCACATCCATTATGATGAAGGCCAACTGTCTCTTGCTTCGGCACAGTTCGTCTGTAATCACATCATAAGCATAACGATTCAACAAACCGGTAAGACCGTCATGTCTTGCCACAAAGTGACTGTTCTCCTCACGGTCTTGTAATGCCGACAGTGCAATTCGAAAACCTTCTGTCAAAGTTCCAATTTCGTTCGGTGCCTGCTTTGGAAGATCCACCGTATAGACCCCTTCTTTGATGGATACAACCGCTGCTGTCAGCATGCGGAGCGGAACAATAATCTTCTTCATGAATATAAAGGCAATCGTAATCGCCAGCGCACTGAAGAAAATACAAATAAATATCTGAATCTTCAGAAGCACCCGCCGTGCGCCGTACACCTCGCGATAAGAATCACAAAGTACAAGCTGAAGGTCGTTACGAAGGGTCACAAAGGTCTGTACACAATCCTTCCCCTGGTAGTTATACCGTATGACCTTACCCTTGGAAGAGGACTGATTCCAGAGCTCTTCGTTGCTGATTCCGTGATCCACTTCATCTCCGTGAACCTCCCCCTTTAAGAAGCCGGCATGATAATGTTCGGTATGGTCTGCATTCTTAAGGTAGGCGTAACCACTCTGATAAAAATGGATCTTATCAACCTTCTGAATCATCATCTCAAAATCCATGTCCATACCAAGACTGCATACAAACACCCCGTTAACATAGACCGGATAAATATAACTGATCAGGTATTTCTGCTGGTTCTTATTGAAGTAAGGACGCATCCAAATCGGCTTCCCTGCCTCAATCGGTTGGTAATACCAGCCTACATGCTCAACATCATCCTCCTTGTAATGCCGGATGTTCGTGAGATTCCGCTTCTTCATCTCTCCGGACATTCCATCACGGATATAGAGGAATCCATCTTCTCTTCCGGTGATATTCAACGAGAAGATCATGTAGTTCGCCTGAACCATACTGATACTCTGACTGGTCTGCTGGAAAAGCTTCTCAATCCTCTGCACAAGCTTTTTGCGTTGTTCTAAATCCCGAACCACCGACGTACTGCTGATGGATTCTGTGGCCAATGCTGACATGGCGTTCACAGAATCCTCAATCTGCATCAGATTCTGATCGAGTTTCGCCCCCTCACTTGTCGTTAAATTATTCATGGTCGCCGCTATATTCGTATTCAAAGATCCTGAAACGAAAAAGAAACTTACACCACTAATCAAAATCGACAACGCAAGCAATGTGGTAATTATGAAGGCCATGACCCTGTTTACCAGGGAGCCTTGTTTCCTATACTCTTCATCACCCATATGTATATTTTACACGATAAACCCTATATTTTCCACGGGTTTTTCGTAAATTTTATCAAAAAAATCGCTTATTTTTCCAATTTACAATCCCTGTTCATCGAAACATGGAATGAAACTTTCCGACGCCACATCCCCCTCCTGGAAAAAGGCATTTTCCACACCAAGATCCATGGCATATTGAAGGATGGCATCGTATTCCTCTTCGCTTACCTTCCGGTTCAATTCCGGATAGCCGGCAACCTGAGGAAGTGGCGTATACTGATTCATAATACTCAGATAGATCTCATCGCCGTAGGTCTCATACAGGTAGCGGATCACAGCCCTGGAATCCTCAAGCTGTCCCGGAAGAAGCAGATGCCTTACAATGGTTCCGCGGGCCATGAGAATGTCCGCATCCGGATCATCACAAATCTGGTTATATTCCACGGCATCCATAAGATGCGCCGCCTCCTTTTCCCAAAGGGAGTATGCCATGGTCATCTCATGCTGCTTCTTCATGTAAAAAGCCGGCTCTCCTGTCTGCCTTACCATCTCCGCAATGGCTCCGGAGGCTTTGAGAAAATAGTCCGGCGCATGGGAATATTTCCCTGATAATTCCGGACTTACATACTTAAGATCCGGAAGATAGATGTCAATAAGACCATCCAGAGCCCGGATTGCATCTACCTCCTCATAGCCGCTGGTGTTATAGACAAATGCCAGATCAAAACCCTCCAGCTTTGCCCGCTCAATGGCCGTTATAATCTGGGGAAGAAAATGTCCGGCTGTCACCAGATTGATGTTATTGGCCCCCTGCTCCTTTAATTCGAAAAAGATTTCTGTAAGGCGCTCCGGGGTAATTTCCCTCCCGGCAGTTCCTTTCGCAATCGGTTCATTCTGACAGAAGACACATTTTAAATTACATCCTGAGAAAAATACCGCTCCACTTCCATCCTCTCCGGAAATGCACGGTTCTTCCCAAAAGTGAAGGGCAGCTCTTGCTGCCCTGATCTTATCCGTTTGTCCGCAAAAGCCAATCTCTCCCGACGCTCGATTTACGCCGCACTTTCTTGGACAAAGAAAACATTCTTTACTTTTCATATTCCTTCATTTCATTGTATTGATATTATTCCGCATTCAATGCCTTGATGATGTCCGGAAGAAGCTCATCCACCTTATCATTGTCCAGCTGGCATGTTCCGGCATTCTTATGACCGCCGCCGCCATACTCCAGACAAAGTGCTCCGATATCCACCTGACTTGCCCTGTTGACAATGGACTTACCGATCATAACGGCCGTGTTCTGCTTCTTAAATCCCCATGCCACATAGACACTCATCTCGCACTCCGGATACAGAGCGTAGATCATAAAACGGTTACCGGCATGAATAACCTCCTCATTCCGAAGGTCATACACAACAGTCTTGCCTTCCACCCTGCACAGGCGTCTCAGCTGCTCCTTGAACAGTTCCTCCTGCTCAAAATAAAGATCCACACGTTCCTTGACATCCGGAAGCTCAAGCACCTCCTTGATATCGTGATCCAGACAGTAATCAATCAGTTCCATCATAAGATCGTAATTGGAAATCCGGAAATCATGGAATCGGCCAAGACCGGTTCTTGCATCCATTAAAAAGTCCAAAAGAACCCAGTCCTTCGGATGAAGAATATCCTCCAGTGTAAAGTCAGCCGAATCCCCTTTATCCACAGCTTCCATCAGTTCGTCTGAAATCCTCGGGAACTTTTCCTTACCGCCAAAGTAGTTATACACAACGCGGGCTGCCGACTTGGCCTCCGGGTCAATGATATAAACACCGCCCACTTCTGTTGCCTGCAACCGCTCCTCTTCTGATGCATGGTGATCAAATGCCATTCCTACCCGCGGATCGTAAGGAAGGTTCGTTGTAATATCATCCTTTGTCAGCTCGATCTTACCATCCTGAACATCCTTCGGATGCACGAATTTGATCGTATCAATCATATCAAGCTCTTTCAACATCATGGCACATGCCAGTCCGTCAAAATCACTTCTTGTCACCAGTCGTCTCACTCTGCTTTCTTCCATCTTAGCCCCCTAATATAGCTTATAAACCAGTTGCAACGGACCACTGCCCGCTTATAAAATTTTACCACGGCAATCCCATACTGCCAATATCTTTAGTCTCTTTGTCCCAAATATGTGTAAACACACCGGATGGTCTTGTCATATTGCACAAGAAGCTCCTTCGTCTGCAAGACAAGCTCTGCCAGGCCGTCCTTTCTCTCTTCCTCTGTCATGGCATCCTCATCCCTAAGCCTTTTGCCAAGAATCTCCAGCGCTCTTGCTGTTTTGGCAAGGGGAAGGGCTCCGATATTGACCGCATTGGACTTTAGTGCATGCACTTCGATGGTAAAGTCCTCCACCTGCTCCTGCATAGCTGTGCTCTGCAGAATCTCCTTGCGCCTTTTTGCCCCTTCCACAAACATCTTCAAGATTTCGATGTACATCTCCTTCATCTGTGCGCAATATTTAAGACCTGTGGCAGTATCCAGGATCTTTTCCTCTGCACGTTCCCGTCTGAGGGGAAGATACAGGGTAAAAACGCTTCCCTCCCCGTAGACGCTCTCCACCTGTACCGTTCCTCCCATTCGCTCCGTCAGTTTCTTCACAATGGAAAGGCCAAGGCCGGTGCCTTCGATATGCCGGTTCTTCTCGTCATCCATACGGGAATATGCTTCGAATAGATAGGGGATATCCTCTTCCCTGATTCCGATTCCGGTGTCCGCCACCTTAAACGTTATGCCGTTCTCCTGTCGGGCGACCTGTAATTCCACCATTCCTTCCCTGGTATATTTGATGGCATTGTTTAAAAGATTCAAAAGCACCTGCTTGATTCGCATCGAATCTCCATAGTACTCCGCTCCTTCCTTTTGCTCTCTTCGGATCCGAAATACCAGCCCCTTGTCCCGGGCGGTCTTACCCACCAATACCTTAAGGTCGGACAGAAGTTCTTCCAGTGTGAATTTCTCCTCCACCAGAGAGAAGGTCTCTTCCTCATCGGAAAGTTCAAGTACATCCCGAATAAGATAGGACAAGGATTCCGTCGCAGCGTGCATCTGCTGCGAAAGTTCCTTCACCTGTGCTTCCTGTGTACCGCCTGCCAGTTCCCCGTTGAGTTCTATGATCTTCTCCACCGGTTGCTGCAGTGCAATGGCCATCTCCTCAAGAAAATGTTCCTTTTGGCGACTGGCCTTTTGTGCCTCATCCTTGGTCTCACGAAGCTTTGACAGCATCTCAGCCATCTGCCGGTAGTCATAGGATTCCACCACAAAGAACACCATGTAAGCCCCCAGGGAAGCCACTGCCAGCGCCACCATGGTCACTGATTTGATATACACCTGAAGCAGGATGCCCACGACCATACTGATATAGAACAAATGAAAGGCATAGCGCTGACGTCTTGTGAGGCGCTTCCGGTTCCAGTACAGGCAGATTATCGCCTCTATAAAGCAGAAGAAAATCGCTCCGTATCCGACCCAGAGATAAATCGGACCGTATACGTACTGTTCCAGCTTCTTATCGTACTGCACCACGATGCCGGTAAAGGTATTGTGGATCATAACCAAAACATAGGCAACAAAGATACTTCGATTCAGCCAATAGAGCCAGTTACCCCGCCCGTGGCTTGTGATGCCCATCTTTGCCAAAATGTAGAAAAAGGCCTCACAGGACAAGAGAAGAGCAAGCACGAAGGTCACCGAATTCATAAGATTGATCAGCCACTGCGGTTGTCCGAACGTCGCCCGCGTAACCACTATGGTCACCACTTCAAAGAAGTTCGCCAACATCAAAATCGAAACCACCCGGATAAAAATGACATGACTTAATTCTCTCCCCCGGAACTTGCTGAGGAGCATCAAAAGGAGGATCAGATTAAAAATACCGGCTGTCAGTTCATAGTAGATATTATATTGAACATGGAAATAGTTCATCCCTGCACCTCCCTCACCTTATCTGCCGGCAGATGTTCTCTCAAAAGCGAAAGCAATGGATTCAGCTGTAACGGTTTGGACAGATAGGCATGAAAGCCCACACTCTGATACAACCGGATATCTTCTGCTCCACTGTTTCCCGTCAAAGCGACATAACAGGTCTTTTGAATTTCTCTGGCCTTGTAAAAGGTCTCAATTCCATCCATTTCCGGCATCATATGATCAAGAAACACCAGGTCATAGGAATGCCCTTCCAAATATTTCAAAGCATCTTTACCACTGTATGCTTCATCCACCCGGATTCCGGTCTTTTGCAAAAGTCCCGCCAACACCCTGCAATTCATCGGCGTATCATCCACGCAGAGAATTCTTGCATCCGGCGCAGTAAAAGGCTGAACCGTCTTCTCCTCCCTTGTAGAGCTTCTTCGAAAGCTGATGGCTTTTCGAAGCTGTTCATCCGTCAGTGTTCCGGTTCCTGCCTCCATCTTGGACAGATCTAAAATCGCATTGATGGTATCCAACAGGCTCTCTCCCACCCGTCGAATCTCATCTGCTGTCTGCCTGGTATGCGTCTCTTCCGACGAGGACAGAATCATGGCATTAAATCCCATAACCGCATTCAGCGGTGTACGCATTTCATGGGAAATATTTGCCAGCAGATTGGATTTTACAAGGGCTGCTTCTCTCGCCTTTTTCCGTTCCACCTCCAACTCGTCGGACAATCTCAGCATTACGTGATAATCCGGAGTCTCGATTGCGAAATACAGCACAAAGATTCCGATGGACATAACACCGTAGGAAAACATCACTTCGATTCCGAAAAACGGCTGCAACACATTCGCAACTACCACCACCACGTAGGCGTTACTGATTGCAATCATCTGCAACCGGTTAAAAACCGTCCGGTTCTTCCAGAAGATCACTCCGGAATATGCAAACAGAAAAACCGGAATTCCAAAACCGAGCGCGAGATGCAAAGGCCCGTTAATATAATCCTTTTTATTCATGTCATATCCGACAACAACAGGAAAAAACAGATTCAAAACCATCGCCACACCGTAGACGCTCAGGAGAATACGATTCAGACTCCAGAACAGTTTACCGGCTTTCTCAGGCTTGATATAAGAAAAAAGATATTGATTAAATACCATAACAACGGCAGTTGTCTGCGCGTAATTTAACGTATTCATCAAAACAATGAAAAAATGTGATGCCCCCAGTTCCCCCTTTGTCACAATGGTTGCAGCAACATCGATTGCTGTCGCCGCCGTCATAACATAGGCCAGATATCGAAAACGACGATTGGTCTTCCCCTCCTTCAACTCTCTTTGAATCATCAGATAAAGACATAATCCGACATCAAACAAGGTAGCCATCAATTCAAAATACAAATTGGATTTCGCTACAAAACCTTCCATACGAGCCCCCACTTATCAGAAAATTTTATACACAAATACGCTTGTCTTGCCCATCATCATAACATAAAAAGCCCTCCCAATCCTAGTCGAAACATCGACTTTTAGAATCGGGAGGACATAGCATATCAAATATATATTAATCCAGATTAATCCTTTTACGTGGAATCAGATGACAACATGTATAGGTAACTGCGGCAAAAACAAGCAGAATGATAATCTGTCCAAGAAACAGGGAATCATAGAACTTCCAGAATGTATCCTTCAGTTCCCCGCTGTTCATTGACGTCTGAAAATTCGGATCATTCATAAAGGAGAAGAAACCTCCGGCCAGCATAACAACGGTTGTCGCAACCTGCTGGACAATATAGACTCCGACAAAGCTGACAATGGTTCCAAGCACTTTATGTTCCTTCATCAGCTGGCCAACCGTGATACAGAAATATCCGATAAAGATAACGGTAAACACATTGATGCATACAATTGCCACGCTTGGAATCATAAAATGATGGAGTATCACCGGTGGAATCTCCCGGAAAAGCTCTCCTATATTAATGCCTGCTTTTGTCATAAACAGTGCAATCAGCCATATAACGCAGGCTAAACAAAGTGCTGTATTCCAGAAATTCCAGAGAATTCCATTCAGCATCTTCGCATGAATCAAGGTTCTTCTCTTCACCGGAAGTGTCCATGACAGATAACCGTTCGCACCGTACATCGACTTCCCGTACCGGAGCAGCAGAAGAATATAGCTTATAAAATAGGTAAGTGCAACGCCTGCGATATACAAAAATCCCAGCAACATCATACCACTGTAACGAATGTCATTCTCATTCTCTACGATGTTGCCCACATCAACCTTCATGACATAGAAAAATCCGATCAATGTTGAAAAAATAACCAGCGCATTTAAAAAGACCATCGGTTTTACAACCGCTTTCATCTCGTATTTAAGTAATTTTCCTAACATTTGAACTCCTTCCTGAAGATTGCATCGATGGACTCTCCCCGTTGCATCCGCATTTCTTCAACTGATGCCTTGTGTAAAAGGCGGCCATACTGGAGCATGATCACTTCATCCAGCATCTTCTCCACATCAGAGATCAGATGCGTGGAAATAAGAATCGTCGCATGTGGATCATAATTGCTGATAATGGTCTCTAAAATATAATCTCTCGCTGCCGGATCGACACCTGCCATCGGCTCATCCAAAAGATACAGATCCGCCCTGCGACTCATTGCAAGGATCAGCTGTACTTTCTCCAGGGTTCCCTTGGATAACCGGTTCAGTCTCTCTCCCTTCGAAAGCCGCAATCTCTCCAGCATATCCTCTGCACGCTGCATATCAAAGTCTTCATAGAAGTCGGCGTACATTGTCATCGCCTCTTCCACCTTCATTCCCGACTCCAGGAACGGCTTGTCCGGAAGATAGGATACATATGCCTTCGTCACATCCCCCACCGGCATTCCTCCTATGGTGATCGTACCGGCCGTGGGTTCTAACAATCCGATCAAAAGCTTGATCAGCGTCGTCTTACCCGATCCGTTCGGGCCAAGCAGTCCGTAAATACGACCTGCCTCCAGTGTCAGTGTCAGCTCTGATACAGCCGGAATTCTTCCTTCATAACACAGCGTGACATTTCTAAGTTCTACCAATGGTGCTACTGACGCAGTTCCTTCCATCATTTCTTCTCCCCCTTATCCAGTTCTTCTCTCAATACCTCAAGCATTTCCTCGCCGGAATATCCGAGCCTTCGCATCTGCTCCAGAAAACGAGTAATCTCACTTCCTGCAAGTTCTTTCTTCAACTCCTTAATCATACCTACATCCTCCGTTATAAAACGTCCGGACGTTCTCTCGGAATGCATCAGTCCCATCCGCTCCATCTCAGAAAGAGCTCTCTGCATGGTATTCGGATTCACCGTCGCCTGCATGGCCAGTTCGCGAACCGAGGGAAGCTTCTGCCCGGGCTTATATACTCCCTGTACAATCTCTAACTCCATATGTTCTATAATCTGTTGAAATATCGGTCGGTCTGAACTTAAATTCCAGGACATAATTCCTCCTTCCTGCATTTGTATTATTGTTTTATTGTATTAGTCGCTTAATACAATAAAACAATAATACAATATTCCAAAACTGTCAAGCCTCTTTCCATGACAAAAGTAAAATCGCTCGTTGTTATACAAAAAGAAAAGGACTCCGGGGCAGCCACTGGCTGCCCCGGAGTCCTTTCTCTATATGTGGATACAATACTTTTAAATCTTGAACTGGCTTAATGCATCATTAATGGAACCGGCAGAATCCGATACAGAATTTGCTGCATTTTCAACATCCTGACTGGTACCTGCAATATCCTCGGCACTCTTTGCCAGTGTCTCCACAGTCGCCATAACCTCTTCTGTACTTGCACTCTGCTCCTCGGAAATCGCTGCAACAGAGGAAGCGATATCATTGACATTATTCATCATGCCGATCATGGTCTGCATGGTATTGGCTGCTTCATTCAGCTCACCGACAATCGTAGAGAAACTCTCTCCGGCTTTCTTGACAGCCTCGCTGCTCTCTTCGATGGCACCCATATTGGTTCTGGACTGATCGGAAAGCTTGTGAATCTCACCGGTAATCTCGGAAATAATTCCGGCAATCTCCTGTGCCGCCTCCTGGCTGTTGACTGCCAGTTTACCGATTTCATCTGCTACAACGGCAAATCCTCTTCCTGCTTCACCGGCTCTTGCCGCCTCAATGGAAGCATTCAAAGACAACAGATTGGTCTGCTCTGCAATTGAATCAATCATTCCGACGATATCTGTAATCTTCTCGGCTGATTCACCTACAACCGTTACGACGTCTGCCATTTCACCCATGGAAGTCGTAATCCTATCCATATTCGCTTCCACGCTGTTCATGTCATTCTTACCGACATCAGCCCGCTTCACAAGGGAAAGCATTGCTTCGTTCGTACTGTTACCATTCATCGTAAGTTCGGATACCGACTGTGCAAGGTCGGTTGCGTTCTCTGCCAGCTCTGTTACCGCTCTTGCGATTCCATCCATGGCTTCCTGAATCTGTCCCATAGAAACAGACTGGTCGTTGGCCTCTCCTGTCATGAAGTTCGAAGCCTCTTTGGACTTGGTAGAATCCGTCTTCAGCTGGTTAGCACGATTCTGGATATCTGCAATGGTAAGCTTCATCCGCTCCACATAGCTTTGCATTCCGGAGCTGATCAGTCCGATTTCGTCTCCCTTGCTTTCCGGCATAGCTGCTGTGAAATCACCATCGGATACCCGAAGGATACTTTCGGATAATTTACCAACCGGTTTCGCAATGATTTTACGGATTGCAATAAATACAACGGCGGAGATTACAATCAGAATAATCACCATGAACATAATGGCAAGGTTACGGAAGGCATTCGCTTCACGAACAACATCCTCTTCTGCAACCACGGCCAGAAGTGTCCAATTTGTACCAGGAATTTCATACTTGGCTACATAATTCCAAACACCCTTGTCTGTAACAAGCTCAATGACCTCTGTCTTGTCACTCTTCGTGTATTCGCTCAAATTCCTCGTGTATTCTGTTCCGACTTCTTCAATTGTCTTACCATTACGCTCCGTCAGGTAGTAGTAGATTACCTGAGTCGGTGAAAGGATAGCTGCCCGACCGGTTCCCATCGGAGCGATCTCTTTCATTGTATTCTGTAAATCAGTCAGGAAGATATCCATCGCCATAACAGCCTTCGATCCATCATTCAGATCGACTCTTCTGCTGTAGGTAACACATAATTCTCCCGTCGATGCATCAGTGTATGCTTCTGTGATACCGAAGGTATCATTCTCCATACCGGACTTATACCAGTCCCTCTCTCTTGGATCGTAGTCCGCATCCTGTTTGGTTCCATTGGCGAACATATACGTTCCGTCATCAAACCCCAGGTAGATACCGCTATTCGGAACCGGCTGATAGTCCACTGAAGGCTTGACGTAGGTAAGCATCGCATCCCGGTCCTTGAAAGGAACATTCTCAAGGGTATCCGCATACTCACCAAATTTTGATGTCAGCATCTGGAACGGAGTACCGACCTTTCTAGCCTCTCTCTCTGCGTCCGCTTGTAATGCCGTCTTCGACAGTGCCATAAGAGACTTCGACGCCTGATTGTTCAAAAAAAGAATAATTGCCACAATTCCAATTGCCACAATCGGGAGTATAACCACTAACAAGGTGGTACTAATACTACGCCTTACCTTATTGGTTCCCTGCTTTTTGCTTTCTTTTGTCTTTCCCATACTGTCTCCTTCATCAAAATGCCCCTACAATATCCTCCCTTCGTAATAAGAATATTATACCCCTATTACAGTTGATATTGCCACACTTTTCTTCTCTTTCCGTGAAAATTTTCGACTATTTCAAATATTTTCACAAAATTAAACAGCGCCCGGAAAGACGGATAAAACACTTCCTGATTTAGAACATTTTACCGGTATAGCCTTCTCTTGGCATCATATCAAAGTCGTAATCAACCAGCTCTTCCACACCCATCAGATTCGTATGGCTGCCCTCATGAATCATAAGATTGGAAGACTCACCCAACTGAACAACGATGACCGGCTTGTGTGTTGCATAGGCATAGCCGCACTCCCAGGCTGTTCCGGAATCACTGTAACCGCCCCAGTAAAGCATAACGACAACCTCTGCCCAGTCAATGCCGGCCTTATCATTTGAGAAGGTCTCCTTACTCCAGTCCGGCTTTCCTACATTACCGTCACGTACCTCATGCTCTCTTGGAGAAAAAACAGAAAATCCACGACCCTTTAAAATCTCTTCTGCTCTTGATAATACTTCACACTCTTTCTCATTAAAAAAAGGGGATGCCAGATAAATCCTCATATTGTTTTCCTTCCTTTCATTTTTCTAAAAATCATTTCAACTGCTAAAACGGCGGAATTATTTTATAACATCCATTTGATTATGAAAAGCCTTTTCCCAACGTATTTTCCATATTGATATTGAAACTGTCTCAGTATCGTAGTAAAATCGATTCATTGCGTAAAAATTCAGATAAGGAGTACAATGTGAGTAACAGTAGATTAGTCCCTGCCCTTTTTACTGTCATAAAGGGCTATTCAAAAGAACAGTTTTTCAAAGATTTCATTTCCGGAATCATCGTCGCCATCATAGCACTTCCGCTATCTATCGCCTTGGCCCTGGCCTCCGGTGTCGGCCCTGAAGAGGGTATTTACACTGCCATTGTTGCCGGATTTCTGATCTCGTTCTTCGGCGGAAGCCGTGTCCAGATTGCCGGTCCTACCGCAGCATTTGCAACCATCGTTGCCGGCATTGTAGCCAAGGATGGCATGAGCGGTCTTATGCTCGCTACCATCTTTGCCGGTGCCCTTCTGATTCTTATGGGTTTACTAAAGCTCGGCCGTCTCATCAAATTCATTCCTTACACGATTACGACCGGTTTTACAGCTGGAATCGCCGTTACCATTATCATTGGTCAGATCAAAGATTTCCTTGGACTTTCCTATCCAAAGGGAACTGTCACCATAGAAACAACCGATAAAATAAAGGCTATGGCAGAGAATATCCATTCCTTCAACGCCATGGCTCTTCTGGTGGGGCTCGTTTGCCTTGTGGTTCTCGCCCTCTGGCCGAAGATTCCAAAAATCGGAGATAAAATCCCTGCGTCTCTTATTGCTGTCTTTGTGGGAATCGGTATGGTAAAAGGCGGACATTTGAATGTCAATACCATCGGTGACCTCTATACCATCAGCAACCATCTTCCGACCCTGCACCTGCCGGATACAATTACCTTCCATTCTCTTCAGAATGCTGCAACCAACGGTGTGACCATTGCCGTCCTTGCCGCCATTGAATCTCTGCTTTCCTGCGTAGTAGCGGACAGTATGATCAATGCCAACCACCGTTCCAATATGGAACTTGTCGCTCAGGGAATCGGTAACATCGGTTCTGCTCTCTTCGGTGGAATTCCTGCCACCGGAGCCATTGCCCGTACTGCTGCCAATATCAAAAACGGTGGTCGTACCCCAATCGCCGGCATTGTCCACTCCATCACACTGGTGCTGATCCTTGTGATCCTGATGCCATATGCCGCCCTGATTCCAATGCCGACCATCGCTGCCATCCTGTTCCAGGTCGGCTATAACATGTGTGGACACAGAACCTTCCTTCATATTTTAAAGACCGCACCGAAGTCCGATATCTTTGTTCTTGTTACCACTTTTGCATTGACTGTCGTATTCGACCTTGTGGTTGCCATCGCTGCCGGCATGGTTCTCTCCTGCGTCCTTCTGATGAAACGACTTGCAGACGAGGCGAGCATCGAAGGCTGGATCAATTATGATGATGCCACAGACGATGACGATATCGAGCTTAAGAAAGTTCCGGACCATGTCCGTGTCTACGAGATCTCAGGACCTATGTTCTTTGGTATGACCGATCTGATTACACAGGTCAAAGCCGAAGAGAACACAAGAGTCTTCATCATCCGTATGCGTGCCGTTCCTGCCCTTGATGCATCGGCCATGCACAGTCTGGAAGACCTATACCGACGCTGTCAGAAAAAGAAGATCGGTCTGGTCTTCTCCCATGTCAACGAGCAGCCGCTTCGTACCATGACAAAGGCTGGATTTGTTGAAAAAATCGGAAGTGACAACTTCTGCAAACATATCGATGATGCGCTCACCCGCGCTTCCCAGTTCTAAGTAGCCGGGGTGAAAAAAGGACGTGTTAAAAACAATCGTTTTTAACACGTCCTTCTTTTAATTTTGACTCATTTCATAATAACGGGCGTAGGTTCCCTCCTGACGCATCAGAGCATCATGGTCGCCTTCTTCTGTAATTCGACCGTCCTCAATCACAAGAATCCGGTCTGCATTTCGAATGGTTGACAACCGGTGCGCGATGGTAATGGTGGTTCTACCCTCACTCAGTTCCTCAAGACTTTCCTGAATATAGCGCTCACTCTCATTATCCAGAGCGGATGTCGCCTCATCTAAAATTACGATTGGAGGATTCTTCAGGAAAATTCTGGCAATGGAAATTCTCTGCTTTTGTCCTCCTGACAGGCGGGTTCCCCGCTCTCCAACCAGGGTATCATAACCCTCCGGCAAGCTCTCCACGAACTCCGCCAGATTTGCTCTTTTCGCTGCAATCATGATTTCTTCATCCGTTGCATCCGGCTTACCATAGGCGATATTCTCCCGGATCGTTCCGTCGAAAAGGTACACCTCCTGCTGCACGATTCCGATATGACTTCGAAGACTCTTCAAACGAATATCCCGGATATCCTGTCCACCAATGGTAATCGAACCGGCCGACACATCATAAAATCTCGGAAGCAGGGACGTGATGGTGGTCTTACCTCCACCACTTGGTCCTACCAGCGCCACGGAACTTCCTCCCGGCACATTCATATTAATATGGTGCAGTACCTTCTCATCCTGATCATAGTGGAAACCAACATCAGAAAAAACAATATCTCCATGAGGACAAGTCATATCCACAGCACCTTTTTTGTCCTTGATATCCGGTGTCGTCTCTACCACTTCAAGGAAGCGCTCGAATCCACTCATACCCTTTTGCAGCATCTCCGTCAATTCCACCAGAATTTTGATTGGACTGATAAAGACACCGATGTAAAGGGCTATCATCGCCATATCCTCTACGGTCATCTCTTTTCTCGCAACCAGAACAGCACCTACCACAAGGGTCAGCACGTACATCATGCCCTGAAAGAAAGTATTGGTACACTGGAACATTCCCATAGCACGGTAATTATCCTTCTTTGATGCGAGGAAGGCATCGTTTCCTCTCCGGAACTTTTTACGTTCCACCTCCTCGTTGGCAAAGGCCTGAACGATTCGAATCCCTGCAAGAGAATCCTGGAGTGTCGCATTCACATTTCCAATCTTCCTTCGATTGTCCATGAAAGTCGCATGCATCCTCCGGTTCTGCTTATAGGATACAAAGCCCATGACAATAACCGTAAAGAGCAGCACGAAAGCCAGCTTCCACTGGATCAGGAATAAAAATACAAAGGATCCTGCAATCTTAACCAGCGAGATAAAAAGATTTTCCGGTCCGTGATGTGCCATCTCTGAAATGTCAAACAGATCGGAAACCAGCTTACTCATCATCTTTCCTGTATTATTGCTGTCATAGTAGGAGAAGGAAAGCTTCTCGAAATGTTCGAACAGTTGCTGTCGCATGTCACGTTCCATCCTTGCTCCCATTATATGCCCCTGACAGGCAACATAATAATTACAAAGCGCCTGCAGGACATAGGCAAGGAAAAGAGCGATTCCAATCAACGGCAGTTTTTGCAGAATGATGGACTTTTCCTCAAGGAACAGCGTCTTCGTCAGTGTTCGAAGAATCTGAGGATAGGCCAGATCCACAAGACTTACAAAGGCCGCACAGAGTAAATCCAGAAAAAAGACCCCTTTGTACGGCTTATAGTAAGAGATAAATTTACGTAAAGTGCTCATGTTGTACCTCTCATTCATTTTATGCTATCAAATCACACGTAATGAGATAGTACCATTTTGGCACGCTGTAGTAAAGGGACAGATTCACCATCCCTCATCCTTTCTCTTTTTCTTTCTCTCATTTGAAGGCCTTCTATATATAAAAAGAGCGTATGACACGACCTGTCATACGCTCTAATGTGAGGAAGAAAAGCTCGATCACTTCAGGCTTATGCCTGATAATCAATGTGACGATTCAGCTTTTTAGAAATCTTTGTCAGTTCCTTTAGAAATTGGGAATCCTCACCAAACATTTCTTCAAATTCTTCTTTGTCAATATTATCAAATGCGGAAGATGAAAGATTCATGTATCCCTTCTCGTCAAAGGTGACACCGAGTTCTTCCAGCTCGTCCTTATAATCCTTCCGAAGGGATTTCATTTCCTTCAGTGCTTTTTTTGCATCGACTGTTCCCAGCTGATCTGCCGAATCCATGGTATAGTTATATGCATCACTGAAAGACTTCATCTGAAGATAAAATTTAGCTTTGGATGCTTTACTATCCAGACGGTCATCTCCGCTGTAGGCCTGACTTGTCAAAACCTTGGCTCCACGAACCAGAGCATTGGTATCCGCAAAGGCCACCGCCTCTTTCTTGGCTTCTTTTCTTGCGTCCTTCTTGGAAAGATCCGCATTGCCCCGATATAATGAACGTAAATATACGTTATTCGTAATATTTAAATTTGTACCCATGGTTGCCTCCCTGTTCAGGTTGTACACCTTATCCATCTATATATCCTATATCGACATATTAGGCTTTTTCCTTAACATCTTATGAATTTCAGAGCTTGAGGAAAGTCAAAGATACTCTTATACTAATATTTGAACATATCGTATTATGCAACGGATTGTAAAATTATGGAAAATAAAACGACTCCAAAAGATTATATAACAAATCAACTGAATGAATATGTGGCCCGAATGATTCAGATTCGCCACCTGTCTTCACCGGAGATTTTTGGCATCGAGCAATCCACAGACTATGCTTCCCTGCTTTTGAAGAATTTCCAGCAGATTGGTGTGTTAGCAGAGCAGAACCGCCGTGTCATACAGGAAATCATTGACCCGATCCTACAGTCCGGGGATCTGCTGGATTCTGAGACGATTGAAGTCATTCGCACTCTGTGTGACAATCTAATCAATACCAAGGACATTCAGAATCTTGATCTGCCGCTGGTGTATCTTCTAACCGAACGGCTTCTTACGGATGCACTTGCAAAGGATGACATGGACTACCGGATTGACATGCTCGATCGGGAAATCGAAAACTGCTACTTTTTTATTAATATGACAAAGCGTGTTATGACCAATCCTTCCATCGTTGCCTCCTACCGTCAAAAGGGGCTTATGGCATTAGAGCAGCTACTGCGCTACCTTGACAAGGATCTCTTTCTCACCTTATCGGAACAGAGCCGGCATATCGTTCTGACCAATTCCCGATACGGTGCAACTTTATATGAATGCCTCGATCCTCAGGATTACACTATGGCGGACACACAGATTCAGTTTCTCAAACGCGCCATTGAAATCATCCGGGATCCCTTTTACCGCAATGCAGCTCCAGATTTTGACTGGAAATATCAGGAATTCCGAATCTACGAATTCATGACGCAGATCGGTTACAATTTTCCTTCGGAAGACATTGCGCAAAAGACCCTGACCTATGCCGATTTCTGTATGCAACTTTGGGAAAGCGCCCCTGACTACTATAAGACCGTATCCGCATGGGAAGAAGTCAAAGGCAGACGACTCAAGATACAGTATATGGCCGGTGTGCTGTCTGCATCCGACTACTTGGATCAGCTCTACCAGCTGTATACCAAACGCGATGCAACCGATTATGACACCTGCGGATTCGATATGAATGTGGAATATCCACTGGACTATTTAATCTATCGTAATCAGGATGACCAGCATAAAAAGAAGTTGCATATGGTCCGCGATGTATATCAGTCTTCCCTTTCCTATATCTTCCATATGCCAAAACAGGGACTTTTGGCTGTGGCTCTGGATCCTTATTCCAGAATGCTGATTAGTTTTGAGGAATACCCGGGTATCATTTCCTTTGAACAGATGGGACTTTGTTCCTTTGCGGCACTGCATCCACCTACCTATGTCCATTCCAAAATGGTGGCGAATATTACGCGATGTCTGACACGTCATCTTCTGGAAATGAAGCCGGATCTGTTTCAGGATGTTTTTGCATTTCTGAAACTTCCATCTACCCTGTCCAGCTACGATGCGGTTATTGACTTTGCCTACCATGCAGCCATCTGTCATGATTTCGGCAAGCTTATGATCATTGATACCATCTTCGTATATGGACGTAAGCTTTTTGACAGTGAATTCGACCTGATCAAAGAGCACCCTTCCGTAGGATACCGGCTCCTCTCTTCCCACAGTTCGACGAAGAAGTATGCCGATGTTGCAAGAGGCCATCATCTCTGGTTTGACGGAAGCCGTGGCTATCCTCTGGACTTTGATGTCGCCGCATCGCCTCTGAAGGCCATCATCGATATCGTCATGATTGCCGACTGCATGGATGCAGCCACCGATAGTGTGGGTCGAAGCTATAACAAAGGTAAAACACTATCGGACTATGAAAAGGAAGTACAGGAGGGCGCAGGAACCCGCTATGCTCCATGGGGTGTGGAACTTCTTGCTGATGAAAAGACCCGTCAGGATCTGGAATATCTTCTGACCAAAGAACGTCTTAACCTGTATGCAGAAACCTATCGTTTGCTTTCCTCCCTTTAAGCAACGCATGGCAACCTGCAAAACGGGCCGGGAATTTCTCCCGGCCCGTTCTTTTACATACGCTCTTATACTTTTCCTATTTCTTCGGTACATATACCAGGAAGGTCACACTTCCATCCTTATTTAAGGTAAAGGTATGAATGTACAAATCCTCCAGTCCCTGATCGGCATTGGTATATCCCAGGCAACGGCTCATACCGCAGCTACCATCCGGGAACAGATTGTCCATGGATTCCTTTCCCTGTGCCTGACCATTCTTTCCCATGTCATAGCTCCAGGATACCATGCCTTCCGAATCCGGCTTGCAGGTTAATCTGGTGGACTCTAACGGGGTTGCATATTCCCCGATATTCTCCGGAGTCAGCCCGCTCATGAATTCATACACCGTTTTCTCGCTCTCTGTCTCAGTTTCACCGGCTGCTTCCTTCTGATCCTTTTCGATCTGATGAAGGATCTGCTCTGCCTTCTTATGATCCGCCAGGGACGCATCCAGAGGTAGTTCAAACAGGGCATTTACACCGTCATATTCTGTATTGCGGCTGTAGGTACCGCTCTTCTCATCATACAAATATCCCTGCTGTCCGTTCTTATCCCTGTCAAAGAATCCCCCGTTCTGAACCGCCAGATAGATCTTATGATCCGCAAACGGTTCAATATTATCGGTATCTATGATCTCGTAGCGGGTGGTCCTGTCCTCCGAATCAAAACTGGTTGCTCCACCGCATAACGTTGCAATATTCATATCCTGCTGCCTGTAACCGCTGATCAAAGGAGATGCAAAGAAATCCTCCTCCCCAAGGATTCCGCCATCCGTCTTCTTGATCGCTGCAACAATATATGTCCTGTCGTCCCGTGCTTTCCCTTCTTCGTCTGTCACCTCATAATCCGATAAATCTTTTCCTGAAATCATTCCAAGGAGTCGCACCTGATAGCCCTTCTGTTCCTGGACTTTGTTCAGGGAAACTGCCTTACCGGAGGAAAAAGCCGCTTCGAGTTTACGATCCTCGGTTTCTTTAGCAACTTCCTTCGTTGACATGTAATTTACGACGGCATAGGTCGTCGCAGATGATGCAAGTAAAACAGCTACGGCTGCCGCTGCCACTGCCGGATAATGTTTTCTTTTCTTATTCTTTTGCATAGTAACGATATGATCCTCCTTCGCAAGATTTAAAATCTGCCGATTCAACTCGGCGTCTGGCTGCATCTTGGGTGAAAGGGTCTCATATAATTTACGATCGATATCTTTCATTGGTCGTGTCCTCCTTTTACACCGGATAACAATTCTCTTTCAAGCAATTCTCTGGATTTATATAGCCGGCTTTTCACCGTACCTAAGGGGAGGTGAAGCATCGTTGCAATCTCTGTCATCTTGCGGTTTTCCATATAGTACAGCAATACGACAACCTTCATTTTCTCCGGAAGTTTTTCAACACATGCCCTTACCCTTTGTACTTCCTCCTGCCTGATTATCTCTTCTTCGACAGAATCGGTGCCTGCCATATCGGCCTTTGCAACTTCCCGGGGAATATAACTTTCCTCCAGAATCCTCTGGCGGCGTGCATATTTTCTCTTTTTATCCTTCCACTGCCGCAGGGCAACGGAAAGCATCAGATTCTTCGCATCCTCGTCATCCTCCGGAAATTCCGAAGTCCCCAGGACATATACAAATGCATCCTGATACAGATCATCCGCCTCCTGCTGATTCCTTGTCAGATAACAACAAAAGGAATAGATATCTTTGCTATACCGTTCCATCCATTGCTCCAGTCTCTTTCTTTCCATGATTCACCTGTCTCGTGTCATCTAGTCCATAAGTTTTCTTTTGTTCTTCACCGCGGTGTCAAGACTCGCTCGGAGCTTGTACCCCGACTGAGTTAAAACCCTTTCACTAATATATCGTTACGGGCAAAGAAAAAGGTTCATTTTTTATTATAATCGAGTAGGCTGACTCCTGCAGTCGCCAAAGTCCCCCATCAAAAAAAGAAGCTCCTTTCTAAAAACAATCGTCACAAATGAGCGTCAAACCTTAAAACAAACCACATCTTTCTTCCTCTCAGTGCCCATGATTCCGTTCCTTCATAAAAAGACAAGGGGCGCATGTTCTATTCCGATGTCATATTGAAAACAACAGTTGCCTCCGCAAATGAATATTTGATACACTAACTTATGAAATTATCAATGTAAGGGGAAAGGAATACTTATGAACAAAAAATTCAAACGAATCCATTTCATTATGGCGGTGACATGTGCACTTACCTTATTGCCGGCCGCTCCGGTTCCGGTTCATGCCAAGACAACAGAACAAACCATCACTGCCAACCAGACGTACGGCAATCTCTCAACAAAGAACTGGGATGATGAATATCTCTTCCACTTCCAGGCACCATCCGATGGCTATTTTGTCGTTGAAGTAACCAACACCGAGGCCGGTAATACCGAACATGCCTCTCTTACGGTCTTTAACGATCGCAATCAAAAGTTGTACTGGGGCCGTGAAACCACCTTTAGCAGTGCGAAATTTCCAACATCAAAGGGTAACTCCTATCTGCTGAAGCTGGATCATGCGGATTCCACCCATTCCTTACGGGTTGTGTTTACCCAAAGCAAAGACTGGGAATCCGGCAAGAATTCTTCTGCCCAGACCGCTACACCTCTGCAGTCCGGCAAAGACAAATACGGCATTCTTGATGATGCCAGCTCAGCATTCGACCAGGGAGATTATTATCGTTTTAACGTAAGTCAGCTGTCCAAAGCCACGTTTCTACTTGGCCCTGCGGAAATAACCGGCTCTTCCACATCTTTCTATGCTGAAATTATCAATGCCCAGAATCAAACCGAACGTCTTTTTAACAGTGATTCGGCAACACAGATAAAAGAAGCGTATCTAAAGAAGGGAACCTACTACATCAAGGTATCCGGAGGAACAGCTCTCCCATATAAGTTTCGTGTCAACCTTAAGAAGGCTAACCTCAAGAAAGTGAACATCAGGAAAATCGGAATCAGCGGACGTAAAAAAGGACTCCTTTATGATTACCGTTCCATTAAGAATCTTTCTATCAAGGGTTATGGCGATGTCCAGGGGTACAACCTTATGCTTGCGAATGACAAGAAATTCCGGACCTGCCTTTACAACGATGACAACGACCTCGGCAGTAGCCCAAACAGCGATACAGCATCCACCATCCGTCAGTTAAACGGAAGAAATTATCCGCTTAAAAAGACTTATTATTTTCGTGTAAGACCGTATATCTACGACGTCTTTGGCACAAAGGTTTATGCTCCTTTTAGCGCATCTGTGAAAAAGAAATTCTAAAAAGAAGCCGGTGAAATGACAGAAGTCATTTTCACCGGCTTTTGTAATATCATTCATAAAACGTAGACCCGTTGCAGGCAGGATTACAGGTAGCTTACCGTCTCCTCCAGTTCTTTTCTACTCGTATGATTCTCTAAAGGACCGGCACCCTCTGCCGCATATCCCAAATCCATCAGCATCAGAATCTCTTCATTTTCCGGAAGCTCCAAGGCCTTTGCCAGCTGATCCGGATCAAAGAAGTTAATCCAGCAGCTGTCCACATTCTCATCTGCTGCTGCAAGAATCATGTGGGTTGCCACAATGGTTGCATCCTCAATTCCTGAATCTCTCTTCTCGCCCGGATAGGTAAAGACACGATTCTTATCAAAAGCGACCGCAACCACAGTGGAGGCACCATACCGACACGGTGTCACGCTGTCCACCTTTGCCAAGGCTTCCTCAGACTCAATCACATAGATGCGCTGTTCCTGAAGATTCTTCGCTGTCGGCGCAAGTCTTCCTGCCTCAAGAATCTTCTGTAACTGATCCCTGTCTACCTTACGTCCATCATACTTTTTGCAGGAATAACGATTCTTTACAACTTCTTTAAATTCCATTCCATGTCCCTTTCTTAACAACCTTTTCCATCAATTCCACAAGATGCTCCAGACCTAGAAGGATGTACAATCTCAATACCCTTCCCTGTAAGATAACTTTCCCAATCCAGAATCAGTTCGCCATCCTCCAATACAAGAGCCGGAATACCGATATATCCCTTCTCTTTCGCATCTGCGAAGACTTCCGAATGATCACGGAGTTTTAAAAAAGCCTTTAAATTTCTAAGATTGCCTGTAATATCCAGGTCCTCATATTCTATCCCATTCTGATCCAGATTATATTTACACTCAACACAATCCGGACATAATGCAGTTCCGTATACTTTTAACATCCCATGCCCCTTTCCTCTTCCTACATCCGTAGAAACGGAATACTACTTTTATTTTGCACAATATGATTGTATCATGCCGTTTATGAATTGCAAGAACTTCTTACAGAATCCCTACATCATTTTTTGTCTGTCTGAAAAGATTTTGAAGTGCTCCAGTCTCCGGCTCCATACGCGTTGTATCCTCTGACTTGAACTGTAACCTTCTTGCCTTTTTTTACTTTGATCACAAAGGACGGCGTTTTCGCAGTCTTCGTGGTTGTCCAGTTTTTAGCCCCAGCAACTTTATACCGCACCTGATACTTCGTCAAGCCTGCCTTTTTCTTCGCCGTGACTTTTACCTTTGCGCCCTTACAGTTTACAATTTTTGCTACGGCTCCCCTGCCCGGAGTAACATTCGTCCACCGGTAGGTCCAATGTGTTATCATTCCGCCGACATACTCTCCCATGCTCATCTGTCCCTGGGATGTCACGGCCTTGATCGTCATCGTCTCACCCGCTTCTCTGCCGGCCGGAATCTCATAATAAACGGTTTCACTTGCCTGCAGAACATGATTCGGCCCGGTCGAAATCGATAGATTCGATCCACTGCTGGAATCATCACTGACCCGATAGAACCGGTTACTTTCACTGTTCAGACACACATTCGCAGAATTCCCATGCAAGAAATTCTTCATGTTATTATCCACAGAAGCGGAAATGGCAACATAGACTTTTTCTCCTCCACGAATCACCTCCGGAAGAAGGGTATATTCCGTCTGGAAATTTCCCTCGACATGCCCGTCACTTTGCGTATCATAACTCGTCGTCCTTTTATGCACAATGACCCTCGACTTCGGATCAATCTCATAACTGAGCTTATGGCTCACACCATAATATTCTTCCAGGCCGGCTTCTGTTACGGGACCTTCTACAAGCTTCCAGACGTAGCTGGCCGCATATGCTCTTTCTTCCGTCATCCCAAAGGATATGCCCCCTATAAGCAGCAAACATGTTACAATTCCGGAAATCCACTGATAAAAAATATTTTTTTCATATGATGACTCCTTTCTACCTGACATAACATGGGTAAAGAAAAAAGCGCATTATTTCAATTCCTCCATTGAAGTAATACGCTTTCCCTGCACTATATTTATTATATCGGCCATTTCACATGCTCACATTACTGTAACAATTACAAAACCAATAATTAACCAATAGCCAATCCATGCAATAACGAAAGCCTTAATTAACAGCAATACTGTATTTATTACATGAACAACTGGTGTGATTTGCTTTCTGCTATGTATCCAGGTTAATAACCAAAGCCATGTAACTATAACGCAAGCAAGTTCAACAATAGCTGCAAAAATTTCAAAAAAAACTGCTCCCCCCGGAAAAACCCCAGGTACAAGACCACAAAAAAAAGCAACCACCAGTACTATTGCTAGAAAAAAAAAGCTAGCATTCCACTTAATCTCCATAGCCTTCCTTTCAAAATTTATAATTCTTCCCAAATTTTCAAATCCTCCGGCGCATGAGCGTCACAGCCTACCAGTACCGGATAATCTTCTCCCACAATCTTCCAGAAGGATTCTCGATACATATTCTCTGACCGCATGGATGCCAGATTCTTCTCCAGCGGGATACTTCCATGCTGTCTTGCAACGGCGACAAGCTCCTTTGTGGCCCGATCCAGTTCCGGCGTCCAGTCCGGTATCTTTTGCAGACAACGATCCGGATGTGCCAGCGCACCGAAATATTCCGTCTTAAGTCCCTCAATCTGCGCATTGAAAAGCCCCATTGCATTCTCCTGATCCGATAGAGAAACATCAAAATTGTAGACCCCCGGTTTACATTCAAACAGATGCTGTCCCAATAGCAGAATGTCAAACCGTTCGGATGCAATCAGTTCTTCGTAGTAGGTCCGAAACGATGGAAAGTATTCAATCTCAAGACCGCACCGTACCTCGATCTTGTCCTGATACTGCTCCTGCAAAGCCCGAATGGAAGCAACATATTCGTCCAGCTCATCATAACGCATCCGATTAGCGAAAAAATTGCCCGGAAAAGGTGCATGATCGGTAAACGTAATCTTCTTTGCCCCCATCTGAAGTGCACGTATAACGTATGCCTCATCACTAACCGGTTTCGCATGCCCACAACGATAGGTGTGAACATGAAACATCTCCTTTTTGTCCATTACAATCATGCCTTACGCTCCTTTCCTTCTTGCCCCACTCCTTCTATACATTAACCCATAAAAGCCTGTAGGAAGCAATAGGTCTTGCACCTTCCCCTTTATGTGAAGATGTCAATGAAAAGGGAGCTGTGACAATGTTCACAGCCCCCTTTTTCGCTATACAATAAATCCAGCGGGTAAACCAAATATATCTCTTTTCGGATATTGCCGCAGTAGTTCGGAATACAACTTAAGAACGTTCTCCGTCAAAATATGGTCGGCTGAAACAATCATCAAACCACCTTTTAATTTAGAAACAGTTGTCAGAAAATCTTCCCCTGTTTCAAGTCTGTTCTTAGCTTCAATTATAATCTTTCGTTCATCCTCTTGTGTTGTTTCATCCAATGCTAAATCATATAAAAGTGGCAAGAGGGTATCTTTTTTAAACTTATTCATGTCCGCCTCACTTTAAAATCACCCCAATAAATGCTCGTATTTTGTCGATTTCAACTCTGTTTCACTTGAATATCATAATAAACCTGAAATACAGCAGATGCCTCAAGGGCATTTCCATATTCACGCTCGCTTAATTCCTGACAAAATCCTACCCGGTCACATCTTCCGTACCATGGCTCAATACATACAAAAGGAGCATGCTTCCCTGCAGGAGACCAGATTCCAAACAACGGAGCATCAAACTTCACGGTAAGGACATCCTCTCCCTGATCATCCACCAGGGTAACCTGATCAGCCTGATGATTCTCAATAATCAAAGCATCCTTGTCAAACAGTTCATCCGACATGCCAAGCATTCCATTCGCAAGTCCAAAGTTCTTCACCACATCCCCAAGGCAACCGCTGCCATCCTCTGCAATCTGATTCGATTGAAGTTCCCCAAGCAGCTGACCCTTCTGCATGAAACGCAGTTTATATGTATCCAGGTCACAGCAAAATGCCGGATGTCCTCCAATGGAAAAATACATGGTGCTATCATTTGTGTTCTCCACCTTCCATCCGACACGCACGCTCGACTTTTCTAAATGGTAAGAAAGAAACAACCGGAAGGAAAACGGATATTTCTCAAGCGTTGCCTCGGTGTCTTCCAGCACAAATACCAGCTCCTGCTCCGTCTGTCGCTCCAATGTGAAATCCATATCTCTTGCAAAACCATGCTGTCCCATTTCATAGGTCTTGCCGCAAAACCGTGACGTTTTCTGATAATAATTTCCTACCAGAGGGAAAAGAACCGGCGATGTACGTCCCCAATATGCCGGATCGGCCTGCCACATCAATTCTCTGTTATCCCGCTTGCGAAGCAGGGATTTGATTTCTGCTCCATGATCGGAAACGGTAAGTCTTATGTTGTCATTTTCTAATATGTAGTTCATCGTATCTTTCCTTCCTGTGAGCAGTTTTATTTCTGTCTGCCTTTTGCGCTGCCTCTTCCTGCTTTTTCCGTCTTTTTACGGCTTTGCGATCTTACCTCTGTGACGTCAAATGCATGTAACACATCCATCTCTCCCATGTCAACCTCCCTTTTCCCGCATCATTTCCAGCATGATATCTGCAAACTTCGGATCGAACTGCGTCCCTTTGCCTTTTTCAATCTCGCCCCGGACAACATCCAAAGGAAGCGCTCCCCGATAGCTTCGATTGCTGGTCATGGCATCATAGGCATCTGCAACCGCAATGATCCTTGCCTCTTCCGGAATCTCCTCCCCGGATAAGCCCTGGGGATACCCCTTCCCGTCATACCTTTCATGATGCCATTTCGCGCCTGCTGCCAACATTGGCATCTCCCTGATGTTCCCAAGGATCTTCCCGCCGATCTCCGGATGTTTTTTCATCCGTTCGAACTCAGCCTCTGTCAGCCTTCCCGGCTTATTGATCACTTCATCCGGAACTCCGATTTTACCAACGTCATGAAGCAGCCCCATCATGAAAATCTCCTCCTGGTGCTTCTCATCATAACCGTAGCGTCTCGCAATCTCCTTCGCGTAAGAAGCCACTCTTCCGGAATGACCCTTGGTATAATTATCCTTCGCATCGATGGCATCTGCAAGACATTCCACCACATGCAAAAACAGGTTCTCATTCTCCTTTGTCTTTTCATCCACCATAAGTTCAAGATGACGCTGAAGCCTTATAAGTTCCACCGCATGCATAACTCTAAGAACCAGGACATCCGCTACAAAGGGCTTACGGATAAAATCCATGGCTCCCAGCGAAAGTCCTTTTGTCTCAATATCCTCGTCTTCCTGCCCTGTCAGAAAAAATACCGGCGCATTTTGCCAGCCGTCTTCCTTGTGCTTCAACGCACGGACCGTTTCAAATCCATCCATCTGCGGCATACTGATATCCATCAGGATGAGATCCGGTGCCGGATTGTCCTTCGTATACTCCAACAGTGCTTTTCCTGATTTCATAACAATGACCTTCAGGCCTGCATCGGTAAGGGTATTCCATGCTCTTTTTAAAATGATCGGGTCATCGTCAACAACTACAATTTGCGGCATCCTTCTCACCTCCCATTGAAGAACTCTTGTATTTTAATAGCTTATGCCCGTTTTAAGTGAAATTCAAGTCTGATATACTCAAAGCAAGGAGGAACGGCTTATGAATATAAATATTCCGGGTATTGATGTGGAAAAAGCAATCCAGCATGCAGGTTCCGAGGAACTCTTCCTTGAACTTCTTCATGACCTGTATCACCTCATGGATGAAAAGATCTCGCTGGTGGAATCCGCCCTTCTTCAGAAAGATCTTACCAATTATACGGTTTACGTCCATTCTCTAAAGACCACCTGTCGCATGCTGGGAGACAGCGAACTTGGTGAAGCTTTCTACGCACTGGAGCTTTTAGGCAAAGAGAATGACCTTGCACAGATCGAAAAACGCACCCCTGACGTGCTGGATTCTTTTCGTGCTCTAAAGCCGTATCTTGCACCCTTTGCTGTCCGGGGTAGCAACGAGCCCCTGCCTTTTGACAGGGATCGTGTTCGTGATCTTTTGCATAAACTTATGGAAGCAATCGCAGACTATGACCTGACCAACGCCGAAGAAACCACCCGTATGCTTTCTTCCTTTTCCCTGACTCCGGCTCTATCGGACAAGGTCCGGGAATTACAGCGCCTTGTCGCCAATCTTGACTATGACGAAGCCAAGGCCCTCTCCCTTGATATCCTCGATTGCCTCCATAATCTTTGATACCGGTCTAATCCGTAGGGATGGTTCCGTAACGCTTCACTGCTTCATCCACTGTCATATCATGATTGACAACGGCATAGGCTGCAGACCGGAACTGCTTTACTGCCCCATCAAGAATCTCGGTATCACGAAAGGCCACCGTCCTTTCCTCCGGGAAGGATGCAAGGGATGCATACACCTCATCCAGGGAGTAATCCCTAGTCGGGGTAATCAGCCGCTTCTCTGCCGCCATCTGCCCCAGTTCCTTTTCGCTTGTAAGGAATCTTATAAATTCCGTAGTCATATCAAGATTCCTGCTCTCTTTATTCACACTGAACAACATGGAAACCGAATCCATATAATATCCGCCCTCATCACCGGAAGGTGCCACGTAAAAGTCATAATGGAACGGGTGGGCGGAAAAAGCCTGTGACTGCCCCTCTCTCTTTTTCGTTCCGGATACTACATCTCCGGAGCAGAGCATCATCGGAACATCCCCTTCAAAAAATCGCATAATCACAGCATTATAGTCGTCCTCGATTTCCTTCGCACACATCGCCACATCGATACAGCCGCTGTCTGCAAATTCCTGCAGCCTGGTAAGTGAAGGCCGCATCACTTCACCGGCAGAAGGAAGAAGCTGATTCAGATCATCTTCCACGCTTCGATCCTCCTTCACCGTTTTGGCAAACATCGGATAGGAAAAGGCATAGCCGATTCCCGGTGTTGTCGTGGTGTTCGCTCCCATAACCGGTGACGGATAGCCGGCCTCCTTTAACTTTTTACATACCTCTTTTAATTCTTCAAACGTTTCCGGTACGTCAAGGTTATTTTTCTCAAAGATATCCCGGTTGACCAGCATTCCGTAGGATGTGGCAAATACCGGTAACGTCAGCACCTTTCCCTGTTCCATGTTCCACTGCACGCCGGAACGGATACAATCCAGTTGAATTCCAAGTTCCGGATTCGAAAGGTCTATGGCATGATCAAACAGCTCCGTGAACTGCTCATCGCCATACATCCAGGGCTGAACCACATAAATATCCGGCGGTTCCTGTCCTGCCAGTGCCGGGACAATGGTATTTCTGTAATCATCCAGACAGGTGTAGCTGATCTCTCCATTGGGATAATATTCATAGAACCGGTCGATGGCACTTTCCAGCGATTCAAAATTGGAATAGCTTCCGGTAACCGACAGTTTATATTCCGTATCGGAGGCGTACTTTGGAGAGAACTCTTTTGCCTGCTTTGCCTTACTGCCTTTGCCTGCCTCATCGCCCCCACCCGGACGACTTTTACAACCTGTCACGTTCCATAACAGCATCGATACCAGTGCAATCGAAACCACCTTCTTCGCGCTCATCCTCATAGGCTCTCCTCCTTATCCTTTTCGCTGTAAAAAATCTTTTACCTTTGCCATGATTTCATCCGGCTTAAGATCATCAAAATGATCCCGCAGGACGTTATCTCCTTTCATTTCCTCCCCTCCCGGCATATTCTCATCCATCAGAATCGCCTTCACCTCATGTGTCTTTAAAAACGCCTCCGCCTGCTGCAGGCTTTTTGCCACGGATACGTCATACGCCGCAGACAGCACACCCATCAGCCTGCGCAAGGATTCCACCTTCTCATGCACGATCAGAATGCGATGTTTCTCTTTCTCCACCTTCGCAATCAGCTCCTGCGGCAAATAGGTCAGGAGCATCTGCTCCAGCTTTAAGGTATCGATGGGCTTCGTCAGATAGTCATCAAAGCCTGCCTTAAGATACATTTCCCGCATTCCGGAAACGGCATTGGCTGTCAGACAGATGATTGGCGACCTCTGATTCGGTGTGTCGGTACATGCCTTCATTTCTTTTATCGTCTCTATACCATCCTTATCCGGCATCATATGATCGAGCAGGATGATATCATAGAAATTCCGCTTAAATAGTACGATGGCAGCATCTCCACTCTCCGCCATATCAATCTGTATCCTGGTCTGCCGCAGGAGATTGACAAAGACCTTCAGATTCATTTCGTTATCATCCACCACCAGTATTCTTGCCTCCGGCGCCACGAAGGATACGTGATACTGCTCTCTGTCCTGAAGGAACCGTTTATAGGCCGCTTGAAATTCTCCCAGTGGCTCCCAGCTGATCACCTTCTGCCTTAAGTCGAAGGAGAACTCGGATCCTTTTCCATACTCACTCTCCACCTGAATCTTACTGCCCATCATATTCAAAAAGCTCTGGGCAATGGCCATACCAAGACCGGTTCCTTCCACATTACGGTTCTTCTTTTCCTCGATGCGTTCAAATGCTACAAACAGCCGGTCCAGATCTTCCTTTCGGATTCCTATTCCCGTATCCTTCACACTGACATGGAGATTGACATAATCCGCATCCTCCTCGCATCTTTCACCATGAACGGAAAATACAACGCTGCCCTCCCTGGTATATTTCACCGCATTGGAAAGAATATTGATGATGACCTGCTTGATTCTGATTTCATCTCCGTGAAGGAATCCCGGAATCTGTTCGTCCACATCCAGCTGAACCTCCAGATTCTTTTCATCCGCCTTCCTCTGCACCATGTTCACCACATCATTCAGAAGAGACACCACATTGTAATCCACCTCAATGACTTCCATCTTGCCGGCCTCAATTTTGGAAAAATCAAGAATGTCATTGATTATGCCAAGGAGGGTATTGCCTGCTGTTCTGATATTTTCCGAATACATCAGAATCTCTTCTTCCCTGCTGTCTCTTAAAATCATTTCATTCATACCGATGATGGCATTCATCGGTGTTCGAATATCATGAGACATGGTGGAAAGAAAATTGGATTTCGCCTCATTTGCCTGATTTGCCGCCTCGGCTGCCACAATAAGCTTCCGGTTGTACTTCTGAAGTAACAGCAGGTTAAAATGCAAAAGGATCATAAGTCCGATCGTTACAATTCCAAGGATCAGCCAGTCGATGGAACGGTTAACGGTCAGATCCGCTTCCGGAATGTAAGCAATCAGAAACCATGAAACCAGACCGCTTAACGGCACGTAGGCGATCACACAATCCTCATTCTTGGAATTTTTAATATGCATCGTTCCGATGCCGCCATGAATCGAATCTATTGTCTTGCTGTACTCCCGCGCGGACATGGGATTATAGGATTTGATGTATTCGTAAAAATTACTGTTCTTAAGGGATTTTCCATGAATCATGTAATTCCCGTCCCAGTCAACCAGTGAAATCTCCACATGCTCCCACTCTCCCTTCAAGAAAACCAGCTTCTGCTCCAGCCTGCTCACCGGTACCACGCGAATCATAAGCACGTCCCGCAGCTTTTTTGTTCGAGGGTCTAATATCCTGATATCGTTTAAAAATCCGATGGACTGCACCCCGTTCAAAGGATTGGTATATGCTCTTGTCAAATGAAGCACACTGTCTTCGTCAGTATTCTTGGACTGTTCAAATATAGGTATATGGGAATAATTCACAGAGTAATCCGACGGTTCTGTAGAACCCGCAGTCGTAGAAATACCTGCCATGGAACCGTCATCCGTAAAAATAAGATGTCCTGAAATCTCAGGAGAAATTTTTGCTTTTCGTATATAGGAAATGGCCTCATCCATCGTCATTGGCGTTCCGGCCTTTGCTGAACCGTTGATGTAGTTCGCCCAGATGTCACACAGATGCTGCTCATCCTCAAGGTAGTTGGCCACAATCTGTTCCGTTGTCGTGGTCATCTTCTCAAAAGACGCAATTGAAGCAAGGTTTGATTCTACCGCCCGATCGTTCGCATATTTGGCAATAATGAAAAGAATCAAACCTACGATTAGAATATTAACAATAATAATCTCTCTCTTCTTCAATTCCCGTCCTCATATCAAATGTATCAAATGATATCAATGATTGCTGTTTATAAACCGAGCCTGCCATTCTGCCTCTTTAAATCCAAGCAAAACCGCATCCTCCAAAAGAACCATTGGCCGTTTCACAAGCATTCCATCCGAAGCGAGGAGCGTTAGCTGCTCCTCCTCCGTCATATCCGGCAGCTTCTTCGACAGTTCCATACTGCGGTACAGCTGTCCGCTTGTGTTAAAGAAGCGTTTCAGCGGCAGCCCACTCTTCTTATAAGCTTCCCGCAAGGTCTCTATATCCGGATGGTTCTCTTTGATATCTATGGTTTCATAGCTGATGTTATTCTCATCCAGCCACTTCAGTGCCTTTTTGCAGGTACTGCAACGTGCATAGCAATATACGTTCATTGGCTCCTCCTTCGTTTCCTGTTAGATCCATTCCCCTTTCGGATAACATTCTTCTTCCGGTTTGACCGGAAAATTTATAGATTACCTTAATGATATCATGCATGGCTGTATTTTTCACGGTTTGAATGGAATTTCCTTTGTCTTTCCTTTTCCTTATTAATGACAAAAGAGACCTTCCCACAGCAAAAACTGTGGAAAAGTCTCGCTACCTATAACGCCTTCCTTCTAACATGTACGTTAGAATACTGTCAATCAATACAGCGTCTCCACCCCGAGGCTGTCCTGGGCATCAGTCCAAAGCTTATTCCAGGAATCCATGATTTCATCAAATGTCATATCTTTATTGGCGGCATGCTCAACCAGCTCCTGGATTTTCTGGTCACCACCATTGTTGACATTCAGCTCTGTCTCAGCATTAAGTTCATTTAACAGATCTTCTTCCCCGTCCAGTGGTGGTAAATCATCAATAAAACTTACCCCATCGAAGGAAAGCTTTGTTTTTGTATTCTTTGTGGATACCGGAAGACCATCCTCGTTGTAGGAATATCCGGCTTCCTCTGCCATCCATTTTACAAAGATCAAAGCCGCCTGCTTCTCATCTTTTGATGCGTTTGTATTGATACCGAAGCAATAGTCCGCTCCTGCCTTGGCATACTGCTTGCCTTCGATTGTGATCGGGAATGCCATATATCCGATATCATCGGCATTCGGACCGGCTGCCTTTATTTGCGGAACAGCCCAGGAACCAAGTACCATGCAGGCGATCTTGCCATTGTTCATCATACCCTTACAGCCTTCCCAGTCTGTCGTACTGTAATCCTCTTCGGTTAGACCACCGGCCACTGCATCATAAAGAATCTTGTAGACCGAATACGGATGGGTGTTGTCACCGTAGTCCTTAAACGGTTCCTTTGTATGAATCAGCTTCTGCTTGGCATAGGCCTCATCACCGGTTGCACTCACACCTGTGTACATATCCCACACACCCATGGTCCAGCCTGCTGCATAGTTGGTGTACAGCGGAATCGCATCTGTCTTCTCTTTGATCTTCTTAAGTGCAGAAATAAATTCCTCCGGTGTCTTCGGTGTTTCCGTAATACCGGCATCCGCAAATACCTTCTTGTTATATACAACTCCCTCCGTTGTCGCCGTAAACGGAATACCGTAGACCTGCTTCTGATACATTCTCTCATCCGCGTAGTTTACATGTTTCGAAATCGTATCATAGTCACCGTAAGACATAAAATAGGTACTGTAATCGACACTGTCGATTGCAGGAATTCCCATAATGGTCTCATAGTCCCCTGACTGCAAATGCGTAAGTGCGTCTTCCTTGTAGTTGGTATCCGTTGTAATCTTGACGTCTATGTTCGGATAGACTTTGTTAAACTCCGCCAGATACTCTTTCCATGTAACTCCGCCGTAATCGTCGGAAGAGAGGTCCGTTCTGTTGTTAAACATGGATATGGAAGCTTTCAGGTCGGTAAAATCCTTTCCCAGTTCAATATCTTCATAAGCTGTTAAATCCCCATCCTCGTTCCCTTTGGATGCACCAGTTGCTTTGCTGCCACATCCCGCCATTGTCACCAGCATCGATGATGCCAGAGCAAATGCCATTACTTTTCTTCCTTTCACCGTTTCTTTCCTCCTTTTTTTAAAAAAACTTTCTTGCTTGGTTTAATTTAATTATATTGACATTTATATTTTAGTCATCTATTATTATTGCTAATAATCATTCATTATTGATTTTCGGCTTGTTTTTGTATAAATTGATGGTTTTATTTTGTCATTTTTGTGTAAATCAGCTATCAATTTAACCTATTTTACCCTACTGAACCGTTAATAAAACTAATTTTAACCTGTCGATCAAGACTCGCTCGCGAGTCTTGCGCGCCGGATTCGGGTCTGCTTCAGCAGACAAATTCCTGTCCGAATCCGTGCGCATCCTCGCGGAGCGTTTAACTCAGTCGGAGCTTGTACCCCGACTGAGTTAAACTCAAGGAGATTTTATGGAAGAAGTTACGATGCGTTTTCTATCCGAGCGATTTACTTTCTTAAAACCGGCCCTCGTCAAGGACACACTGCCTTCCTGCTGCGATATCAGCCGGTTTCATAAGAATGCACTGGCGCAGCCGGATGATATTCTTCCTTACGCCGCCTACGGTGGAATCATCTCCTTCGACCGGAATGTGGATCTGAACATCACAACCAGCAATGAATATCTGTGCATTTATGTAAGTGAGGGGCGCATAAGTTTTGCATCGGATTCCTGCCAGACCATCGGCGAGAAAAAGCTTGTATTTGTCGGCTACAGGAATAAAACCTACAACATCAAGACAATCAGCAAGGTATCCTCCATGTATATATATTTTGTTTCCGGAGCCACAGCGGATTCCTATGTCAACACATTAAGATCCTCCGCAGACAGTCAATCCTATTTCCATAAGGAATTTGATATGCACGATTTTATTGTCCATTCCCTTTCAAAGCTCAACGAACTGATTGCCGGACAGGAGGAGGCTGCATTGTTCACGGAATCCCTTATTTTTCAGTATGTGTTTGTGCGCCTGCTGCATGTGCAAAAAAAGGCCGAAGAAGGGGATGAAAACATCCCCTATATCCATAAGCTGAAAAAATTACTTGATACACGATATGCTGAATACCTCACGCTGGATCTTTTGCAGGAGGAACTTAACATCAATAAATACCGGCTGTGCAGAGATTTCTCCGCCACCTACCATATTTCTCCCCTGAAGTACCTGAACTCTGTGCGAATCAACACAGCCCGGCAGATGCTTCTGGATACGGATCATTCCGTGGTGGAAATCGGCAATGCGGTAGGCATCCCTAACACCACCCACTTTATACGATTGTTCAAAAAAGAAACCGGCGATACTCCACTAAAGTATCGCCAGCATCATTCCACCCTGGGAGACAATCTCCCGGGTCCATATTCTTTTTAGTCTATCCCAGCTGCTTTACGCTATCTCCGGTAATAAGCCGTCCTTCGATGATGTGGGTACCCGGCTTGTATGGCTCACCTGCCATTTTTTTCAGGAGAATATTCAGGCTTTCCATCGCCATCTCCTCCATATCCACCTCGTATGTGGTAATCTTCACATCACACATGCCAGGGTACAGGTAATTATCGTAGCCGACCACGGAGAAATCCTCCGGCACCTTGTATCCGTCATTTTCAAGACGTTTGATCAGGGTGCTGGCTGCCAGATCACAGTTGCATACAAAGGCACTCGGCATCTGCTCCGGTAACGCAAGGTTGTCGGAGGAATACATGATGCCCGTATCCTCACTGCGGTCATCGATGATCCAGTCTGTCCGCAGGTCCACACCATGCTCCAAAAGAGATTTCAGGTAGCCTAAATAACGATCCGTTATAGATGTGGTTCCCAGTATATTTCCCACAAAACCAATCCCGGTGTGTCCCATTTCAAAAAGATAGTTGGTCAGATAATAGGCTCCGTAAAAGCTGTCGGAAATAACGCTGTCCGCATCTGTATTCACATTACTGTTATCCAGATAGACATACGGCATCTGTCCCAGATAACCATTCAACGCCTTGACATATTTACCTGAATATTTGCCCAGAATAATAACTGCATCCGCTTTATTTTCCCGGATCACCATAGGCATCGTGCATTTCTTCTCGGCATCACCGGTAACCACTTCCATCAGAGTAAAACTGCCCTTCGATGCCGAGCAGGCAGCGATATACTGATACAATCTCAGATAAAAGGAATCATATTTAGCTAAATACCGCTCGTGTATGAGCACCGCAATATTGCAGCTTTTGGAAACCGTTGTATTCTGCCTGCCGGAAGAAGGCTGCCTATACCCCAGCTCATTCGCCAGTTGAATGATTCTGGTACGCATATCTTCACTGACGCCCTTTTTACCGGACAACGCCTTGGAAACCGTTACTGCACTGACCCCCAGGCGCTCGGCTATATCGGATAGTTTTACATTTTTTGCCATGACCAAACCTCATCTGTATACTACGTTTAAAGTAAGTATATCATTTGTTTAGCCAAATTTAAACACGGTTTTAACTAAATTAACCGCTTTTTACCTTCTGAATCAAAACACCTAACGTATGCAACCAGTTCCGACAGGCTTGTTTTTGCAATTCCGATTTTCTGATCGGCTGCCCCGTATCCCATAATCAGCTCATCCTCCACTACAACAGCTCCGGTTGTAAAGATACACGGACATGGAAATTTATCCGGCAACTCCCAGTCCTGTCGTGCATAGATCAGTCGTTCGGACATCCTGTGAATGATTTCCGGGAAGTCATTTTCCCTCTCCTGCAAAATCATAAAAGACTGTGTGTAGCCATAATCCGGCAACTGTTTTCCATGATAGGAAAGAAGCCACTGCCCCTCTCCTATGTCGATCGGCGGGAAGCTGGCACCGACTCTTTCCTCTTCCCAGTCAAATTCACCGGTAGCAAGAAGTTGATTTGTGGCACGGTCGGTGATAAAGTCCTCAAAGGATTCCGCTGCCGCAAGCATGATGGATGGCGTTGTTACATCCGTCACACCTTCAAATCTGCTGGGATCATCTGGCCTGTGAAGCATCAAAAGCTGCTCCTTGCCATGGATCATAAATTTCTTTGGAAAGAAAAATACATCCCGGTTGTCTGTCCGCGCTCCATCGGTCAGAGGACACACATAGTTAAAAGCATTCTCATATCTGCCACTTGTCAGTTCTTCCAAATTAAGTTCGTAAAGAACCGTGACCGTATCATTGGAGCGGGCGCATCTGCCTGCCTCACTGTCATCTACGAAAACCCAATCCGGAAGATTATCTCTTCTGGCATCCTTCTCCCAATAAGGTCCCGGCGGGAAAAGTCTTGAAGCCACCGTAAGATACAGCCTGTCGCCGATGTAAAAAACACGGGGATCTTCGACACATCCGTTAGCATAATTCAAAACCCTTTTTCCGTTAACATCTCTTATGTACATCTCATCTTTTTCGTATGCCACAGCCGGAGCCAATGCCGGTCTTGTAAAATCGCAGCAGAAGCTTTCTCCCATATCTTCACTTTTGGCATAGCCTAAAAATATAGGATACGGATCGGATAAGCCCTTCAGATTTTTCTGTGGCCAGGGGCCGGTTGCCCGAAACAGCATGTGAATCGTTTTACCATTCTCATCCAGAATAAGTGCCGGATTGAGAACCATGGTATCTGCCCAGTCGCATCCCTCTTTCGGTTCTACGACCGGTGCAGGTGAATATAAAATTTCCGGTTTTTTCATTGAACTTCTTCGATAGAATTTAAGAAGAGATCAGGATGTCCGCTTCGTGCTGTCTCTGTAGATCGGTGTCGTCTGAACCCGGATCAGCTCATACTGCTCCTTCGGCGCATGGATCCTTTTTACAATCTGCTCTGCCGCCCTGCTTCCCAGCTGGCTCCTGTTGCCTTCCACTGTCGTAAGAGCCGGGTAGCAATATGTGGCTTCCTTCAGATTATCAAATCCGCTGACCGCAACATCTCCGGGAACTTCATAACCCTCTGCTTTCAGTCCCATCATAAATTGAATCGCATACCGGTCATTACAGCAAACCATTGCCGTAGGCTTCATATCCATATTCCGGAACTGTTTATAGATATATTCCTCGTCCGTATATGTGCCGTCTATGTTTTTCCCAATAGCACAATACTTCTCCTCGTAGGCTCTGTTATGATCTATGAGTGCATCCCGATAGCCCTTCCAGCGTTCATAGTAGCTTTTACAGGTATAGATGTCTCCCAAAAAACCAATACGTTTATGTCCGTCCCCAATCAATCGAGTAGTAATATCATAGACTGCATGATAATTATCAATCATCAATGTATCCGAAAACAGATTGTTGATATCAACATCCCAAAAGGTATCGATAAAAACAGTAGGAATATGAAGCCCCATCAGCTTCTTTGCAAAATCTCTGGTACAAACTCCTATAAATACGATACCGGCAACATAGCTTGGAGAAAGAGTATCCGGTATTTTCAGCGCTTCCTCCTCTTCCTCATCCAGAAAGCATAGTGTCAGATTGTAATTCAGGCTTCGCAGGCGCTTGTCAAGAGCCACGATAAACGTGTTCCAATAGCTGTCGATCAAGGCATTTCCAATACATGCAAGTGCAATATTCTGCTTGTAAATGCCTCCCTTTTCATCCATAACAACCAGCTTATGATATCCCATTTCAATCGCTGTATCTCTTATCTTTTTCCGCATCTCTTCCGAAACACCCACATCGTTATTTAATGCCCGTGATACTGTGTTTCGAGAGACTCCCAAGGCCTCTGCTATCCTGCTCTGAGTGACTGCCTTCATTGCCATTATGTTTTCCTTTCCCTCTTCTAATCTATCTTCCTATCTCCTTTTCGTTGATTTTCAGACGTCTTAATGGAATTATACAAACACTTTTTTCCACTGACAACAAATAGAAAGAGGGTTTGCACAGTTTTTGTCACTTTTTACTGTGCATTTGCACCGTTACATTTCTCACCGTAAACAGCATGGTAATAAAACAAGCCAGTCCTCCCACCACATTACTTACGGGCTCTGCCATAAACACACCATCGGTTCCCCGGGAAAACACGTAAGGAAGCATATAGGTAAGCGGTACGACAATGATAATTTTTCTGAACAGGGAAAAGAAAATCGCATGAGCCTTCTTCCCTAAGGATTTGAATACGACCTGTCCGCAGTGCTGAAAGGTCATGAATACAAAGGTCGAAAAATAAATGTTAAATGCCGGTATGGCATCGTCCAGTATGGTTTTATCATCACTGAATATTCCTATAACCATTGCCGGAGAAATTCTTATGACTAGCCACACAAGGAATGTATATCCAAAGTTAAGCAGGAACATAATCAGAATCGACTGTTTGATCCGGTCATATCGTTTGGCTCCGTAATTGAAACTGATCACAGGGGATGCCCCTTCCGAAAAAGCCAGAATCGGAGTTTCCATCATCTGTCTGGCACTGTTCACAATCGTCATAATCGATATGTAAATATCCCCGCCCACATCCGAAAGCACCTGGTTACAGGAGACCTGTACCGCAGCATTGGTAAACTGCATAATAAATGCCGCCGTTCCAAGTCCGGCTATTTTTACCGCCCTAGAGGCCTGCTTTTTTGCTTCACGAAAAGAGAGCAGTCTCACTTTCGCATCACACCGTTCTCCAAAAAGAAAACAGATCACATAGATTGCAGATAGTGCCTGGGATATCACCGTAGCAATCGCTGCTCCTTCAATTCCAAACCGGAATACAAAGATGAACAGCGGATCCAGAATAATATTGGAAACAGCCCCCACAATAACCGTCATCATTCCCACAAGAGAAAATCCCTGGGCATTGATAAAGGGATTCATTCCTGTCGAAATCATGGAAAACACAGTCCCCAAAAGAAAAATCCGAAGATAGGGCAGAGCGTACGTCATAGATCCATCCGATGTGCCAAATAATGACAGGATATTTTTACCGAAGATTTCCCCTATGATCGTCAAAACGATTCCCGTTGAAAGCAGCAGAAAAAAAGACGTATTCTGATAATCCCCTGCCGTCTCCTTATCCCCCTGTCCCCTTGCTATGGAAAACAGCGGAGCACCTCCACTTCCGAACATATTGGTGAAAGCTCCCACCATGATAACCACAGGAAAACACAGTCCCACGGCTCCAAGAGCCGCCGTTCCGATATCGGGAATTCGCGCTATATAAATCCGGTCCACGATGTTATATAAGAGGTTTAAGATCTGCGCCACCATCATAGGCAACGCTGTCGCAAGAATATTATTGAGGGTTCCTCCGTTTTTAAAATCAACCTGTTTTGCCATCCGCTTCATCACGACTCCAGAATATAAGGCTTCATATTTTCAAAAATAATTTCGTATGCCTCCGGCCACAGATGAATTCCATCTTTGGACAGTTCCTTTTTCACCTGTCCATTAAAATCCACAATACCAGAATTAACATCGATGTACTGATACCCGAATTCACGCGCCAAATCGCATACCACCTGATTTGCCGTCTCCATCCGTTCCATCCGGCATCTTACGGTTCGGATGTAACCGTCCCCGGGCATCTGTTCTGCCACCTCTTCATTGACAGGGTAATACTTCATCAAAAATACCCCGGTCTTCGGCAATCGCTCCTTAATAATTTCCAGCAGTCTTCTATAGTCTCCCTCAAAGGTTTCTTTGCTCCATTCCTGGGCGCTTATATCATTTGTCCCGATATTTAAAAATATCACCGCCGGTTCCAGTTCCAATATCTGCTCTTCTACAGCATCCAGCATTTCCGGAATGGTAAAGCCACCGATTCCTCTGTTGTAAATGATCGCCCCCAGGTCATATTTCTGCTGTATCTCATTGACCGGAAACTGCTCCATCAGTGAAGATCCCGTAAATAAAATCTGCCCCTTTTTCACATGAAGATTCAGATGTTTAAAAAGCTTCACCTTTCCGGCTTTTTCTTCTCTAAAATATTGATTCAGTATCTCTTCTTTGTTCATTTTCGTCCCCTTTGCCACTTCATTTTGCATGTTTTTTATCTGGATTATACTCATAATATACGGACAGCACAATGAAAAACAGAGGGTCTTTTTTCATCCCCTGCATCTTTTACCTTACATTTTCACCGTTGCAAAGAAGGTATTGTATTCAATTTTTACAAACCGGGCATCATACTTTCACGTCAACATTCTTTCATACGGGGGTTTTTATTTTTTATCAGCGTACAATCGCAAATGCCATAATAGCCACATAGGACAAAATCATAATCAGGCCCTCCTGTCTGGAGATTCTGCGCTTTGACAAAGCAAAAAGATAAGAAATTGTGCTACATACTATCAGAATAACAATATCGCAAAAGCTTGCAAAGTTTACCCCTAAGGGATGAATGGTCGCGGATAATCCCAAGATAAAAAGTATGTTAAAAATATTGGAACCTACTACATTTCCTACAGCAATTCCGGTTTCTCCCTTTTGCGAAGCCACTACGGAAGTCACAAACTCCGGCAAGGAGGTTCCTACTGCCACAATGGTAAGCCCGATTAAAGTCTCTGACATTCCAAAAAATCCTGCAATTTCTTTTGCACTATTTACCACTACCTGTCCACCGGCAATGATAAAAATAAGACCGCCGATTAAAAACAACATGTTCTTTCCCACAGACGTCTCGTCTCTTGTTTCCTCTTTTACAGGGTTTTGTTTTGCATGGAAGATCAAAACTGCCATATATAAAACAAATAAAAACAGCAGGAAAAATCCAAAACTACGACTCATAGTTCCAACAGTTTCATTCATATCAAAACCGGTTACTATATGACTATGAAATACGCTCATACAAGTCCCAATTAATATCACAGCAGCTATGATGGAAATCGGAAAATCCCGCTGATTGATATCACGATTCACCTTGAGAGGATGAATCATCGCGCATACACCCAACACTCCCAAAAGGTTAAAAATATTAGAACCTACCACATTACTTAACGCTATCTCATTAGAACCGGAAAATGCGGCAAAGGTACTTACCGCCAACTCAGGTGCACTGGTGCCAAAGGCCACAATGGTAAGTCCAATCACCACTCCGGAAATATGAAATTTTCCGGCTAGGGATGAACTGCTGTCCACAAACCAATCTGCGCCTTTTACCAAGGCCAAAAATCCAATCGTTAAAAGAATCCCATACCATACAATCATAATACTTTCTCCTTTCCATAGTCGCCTAAGTCCCCCTCGCAAGCGAGCTTGCAGGTGGGACTTTGGCTCGTTGTTATATAAAAAAACGAGACTCTGCCACAGATACTCTGTGGCAAAGTCTCGCTACTTCAACATATTCCGAGGATTCCTCCCGTATTGACGAAATACATCACATACCAACGATATGCGAGCTACTCCCTAAACCATTCTTATATTTCAATATTTAATTGTATCTTATAGTACAAGTTCAAACGCGTCAACAGGAAAAACTCATCTAAGCCAAATCCTTTCTTAGTTTATTCATTCCCCTTCTTGCTCATCGCTATTGTCATTTATAGTTTCAATGAGTCCTGTAACTAAATCTTGCAGTTGGGCTGCATTTTTCCATCCTGAGCTTTCATCTTCAACTGGTTACAATTTGTAACCAGTTCATTTCCTTCTCCTTTTATTCTGTTTTTCAAAACTTTCCAATAATTTCTTGCACCGTCTGTATCTGGTTGTTACGTTAACACACGCACTACATCCACAACCGAAAAATACCATTCTTCCTCATCTTCAACCCATGCAGTCCTAATCAGCTAGTCTTCAAATAACTGAACTTTATCATTTGTCATCTGCATGCTTCCCCCTTATCGGTTCTTCGTCTTGTTTTTACCCATTTTCCTCAAGCAGCATAATATATGCCATCTATAAGTAATCCATCATTTCTCTCCAAAAATTCCAAAAACAAAGAAGCCGCTATTCTCTTACACCCATCCGCAAACGGATGATCCTTGGTCATAAAATAAAGTAAGTTAGCCGCCTTTTCTTCAATAGTCGGGTAGGCATCTTCGCCAAATACACTTTGGTATATTGCAGAAATAATCCCATTCACTTTTCCAACTTCTTTTTCTACACCGAAGACATCCGTATCAAAAGAATCCCTCATATGAGAAACCATCGTCATACAGTCATCATAAGTAATCCTATATACAGGAGTCTTTCCATCAGGTTTAACTATTGCTTGGTGATCGTACTGATCTAACAACGTCAAGGCATCTGTATACAGGTTTACGGCTTTTAACTCAGTCGGGGTACAAGCTCCGACTGAGTTAAAAGCTCCGCGAGGATGCGCACGGATTCGGACAGGAATTTGTCTGCTGAAGCAGACCCGAATCCGGCGCGCAAGACTCGCGAGCGAGTCTTGACAATATCCTTCTCCTCGACATTTAATGCATCTGCCAACATTCGTGTTTGGATATCCACTGTCTTTTGTAATACATGTAAACGTTTCTCATTTATTGCATAGCCATCAATCATGTACTGCTTTAAGATTTTACTTGCCCACTGACGAAATTCGATACCCCGTTTTGATTTTACACGGTAGCCTCAGATATGATGACATCTAGATTATAATGTTTTGTTTTATATTTTTTACCCTCAGATGCAGTTGTCAAGAAATCCTTGACAACTGACTTCATATCTAACTCCCCTTCTTTAAAACAATTATTTGCATGTAAACTCACATTTTGCTTTGTTGTATTAAACAACTCTGCCATCTGAGCTTGCGAAAGCCATACTGTATCTCCATCCATCGGGACTGACAACGTTACTTCCTTGTCTTTCGTTTCAAATAGTATAATCTCACTTTTCTTCACTAAAAACACCTCCCGCGCATATTACTTTTTTCCGATTTTTTTGATTTCTTCCACAAACTGTCTATCCGGCTTAATTCCTGATAATTGGAGTTATTTCGCTTCTGCTTCTTTCAGAAAAAAATAGAAGCATATTAGAAGCGATGACCAAAAAAAGACCTGAAACCGTGTTGTTTCACACGCCCTCAGGCCTTGAAAATACTGGATTTTTGAAGCTAACCTCTAAACCACTTACAGGTCACTCCATCTCCCTAACTAAACCTGTATCTTAAACATTTTTGGTTGGGTTATCTGTCACGATTTAACTTCATTTGGTTTCAGCTGTCCATATCACACGGACTGTATCAGCTAATGTTATCAAATTGTTATCACGGGAGTGTTATCAAACCGGTTAAGTGGCACAACTATTTTGTGGTTTTCATTCTTGTTGTCCAATCAGGAAACTGCACAAACTTGGTCCTATCAGACAGGCCTCCAAATATTTGATTTGGCATACTACCATAGACTAAAACCACTTGTGGTTCTAATTCGTCCAACATTGCTATAAGACCTTCCCTGAAATACCTCTTAGATTCAGCTGTCTGTATCTGCCCATATGTACCAACAGATACAATGCTATGCTTATCAACACCCTGAAAGGCAACCTTTTCTCCCAACAATGCATCTGTGTATGTACGTTCGTCACCCCATCTTATATTAAGAATCACATATATCCCCTGCTGTGAAAGATAGTATCCTACAGCCCTATTAAGATAAATATCTGCTATTTGTACACATAATGGAGCATCAATATACAATGAACAGTCTGGCGATATGACTCCGGGATACCTTTTCAAATCATCTACAAAATCCTCAGTATCAGTAAGAATTTCCCTAAAGTTTTTATCATGTTCATAAAAACATACGAAATCACTTTTATCTATACTGCGTTCTCTAATAGAAAATGGAATCATTCCTTTTGGAATAATTATCTCTTTTGGTGCATCTATATGAGGGATTTCAAATTTACCATCAAAAAAGGCTGTTTCGACAAGGCCGATTCTGAATCCCTCATCTACTAAATTTTCAACCTTTTTTTCATTTTCATCCTCCCATGTAAGTATCGCCTCTGCACTTTCGATGCTTCCTGCAATATTATACTTGACGCATTCCTCCGGGAACTTTATCATGAGATCTTTATAACACTGAACAAGTTCTTTGCTGCGAACTTTCTCCACTACATCATCAATTACTTCACTAATCCACGAGTACTCTTCTGCTGTACAGTCATTTTTTAGAAAATTGATTGTAGAAGGAATGTCTTCAGCAAGAATTTCAATCTCTTTTTTCCAACACTGCTCAACTCCAAATGTCCATTCATCATCAGTTTCTTCGCGCTGTTTTATAACTTCTCTAAACCTTATAATATCCATTACTTTTTACCTCGTTTCTTTGTAGGTTGATTTGAATCTGGAAAAATAGTAGCAATAATGCCCTTTGTTCGAATCACACCAACTCGAACACCTTTCCACATTCCAAAAACCGGTTTCCCATCTTTAACCGATGCACTTTTGTTGTGCTTTTTTCAAGGTTTCTATCTGATTTTTTAATGTGGCTGCAGAGACGTTTACGCGAGGTTGACCGCTTTTCAGCTATTTTATGATCAGAATGCCTGTACCGCCTTGCGGCAAAGTACGGATTCAAGTGGCTTCTTGACGAGCTTCAGGAATAACTTTACTACAAATCCGGTCAGCAATGCGGATACGATTGTGCCTTCTCTTGTGCCGACTATAGTAAAATCAAAGAAAATGAACGAAAGCAAAACTGCCAGTATCACACAGGTCACATCAAAAGCGATCTTGACATTGCCGAACTCTTTGTTAGTCGTATCGGAGATTGCTTTAACAAAGGCTTCTCCCGAATTGAGAATCACATTTGCCGTGACCGAAAGGGATATACCGAATCCGAGTATGATGATACCGATAAGTACCATCGTCATTCTTGTGAAATAGGTGGGTACAGGTATCTTTGCAACGATCCACATTCCAAAGTCCGTGAACCAGCCGAACAGGAATGACAACGGCACTTGCAATAGCTGTATCAACTGGAATTTCTTCCTCAGCACAACGATCTGTCCCACGATCAGTATGCAGTTCCAGATGATAAGCCAAGTGCCTAATGAAAATGCACTGAATTCGCAGCTCAGAACATTTGCGACCGATGATATGGGCGAAACTCCAAGCTCTCCGTGCTTTGTGAATGCGACACCAAGTGCTGCAAAAAACAGCCCAAAAATAAACAGGATATATCTCTTTGCAATTTCAATTTTACTCATTCTGATTGCTAACTTCCCAGGATTTTACAACTCAAAAGGCAAATCAGAACTGATCAAGCTCTGCTTTCCAGGAATGCTAGAATCTCGGCTTTGGATCTCGTGCTCTTATGAATCGCATTGAGCAACTCCATGTCTTCCATTTTCTTCTTTTCGGTATAGAGTTGATCAAGTTCTTGTGCTGCCTTATCGCAGCGCTCCTTCAATTTTTGAAGTTTCATTTCTGTTTCTGCAATCTTCTCGTCTATAGATTTAATCGATTTCATACGTGCCATCGTTCTCTGTCTCCTTCTCAGGCTTTTCAGCATTCATAAGTTCTTTTCCTAATGCAGCTATACGAACAAGCATGTCGCTTTCATCTATTCCAAATGCACCAAGAATTGTTTTCTGAGTAGCAGTAATCGCGTGATCAAGCTTATAGTTTCCGCCTGCCTGGCGTATCAGTTCTATTTTATCAAGTTCTTTTAAAGCGGCAGGCACGGTCATGAAATTCGGCTTTTTTGTCATCTCCATAACCCTTTTTCGCAAGAGCGTATATATTCTTGCCCGCACGATCAGAGCAACGAATCCGACAAAAATCTTAGCGTCTACCGTTGAATCTGTAGCTGCCCGCATGGTTCTATTTCCGAGAAATGATTTATCACTGCAGAATAACTTTTCAGATACATCGCGACTCTTATATAAGGTCAGCGCTTCCTTTGCGCTCATCTTTTCTGAAGTTACGATCGCAAAGTAACCGCAGAGCCTCAGTTCATTCTCTATAACATCCTCACGTTCTGTGTATCCATAAAACCTACGAACCCCGTCTTTTTCATGATAGATAAGATTGAAATATCGCTCGTACGCCTTACCGAAGCTGACCTCATTTCCCTTGTTCTTATCCATGATCTCAGCCATTCTATCAAGCGTATTCTCTAATTGCGCACGTTCGGCATTTTCACGGCTTACTTTGTGATAGAGATGAAAATATCGCACTTTTGTTTCATCCGCGTACAGGGGAGATGGTATGGTCATTCCGTAAGTCTGGAATTCTCTGATGGCACAGGATCTTTTCTCTTCAAACTCTCCTTTATGAGCCGTTATCATCTGATGAACAAAAGATGCCCGGCCTTTTACCATGATTACAAAATCAAACTTGCAGGAGTCCATGTATGCTATGTTTTCTCGACTAAAATATCCCCGATCCAAAATAAAGCCAAGGTTCTTATAACCGTATCCTTTGAATTTATCAATGACATAACGTAGCTGAGACACATCCACGATGCTACCGGGATATCTCTCATAGAGTAGCGGCTCCTGGTTTTTCATATCAAAGGCGATTGAGTAATTAATGATCGGTGCACCCACGTTTTCCTTGGGATGTCCATACTCAGCCATTTCTATGTCGCCGGCTTTACAATTCTTGTTTGTTGAATCATATGAAATATAAAGCTTATCCTTATGGTCTCTATCTTCATTCCAAGAGTCCAGAAAGTTAATCCGATCATCATCATCGATTTCTGAAAGGAATCTTGAAATAGTAGAATCGCTATATATCTTCTGATGAGGAGTTAATACCGGATGGTTATACGCATAGTCGGGATAATGCTGAGCTGCATTATTCTCCGCAATAATTGAATACGCAGCGAGATCTAAAAATAAGCCCTTGCCATTTTCATCCCAGGATGAAAGATGCTCAGAGAGTTTGTACTCATCCATGATCTTCTTGATGACAATGAACGAACCCGCCTTGATACAACTGCTTCGAAAATCTGAAGATTTCGTCTTGGGAAGAGGATTTTCTGGGAAGTATTTTTCATAATTAGGATTCGGATACATCATACTCTCGTCAGAGTCTGCCATCTTCCCTATGGTTGTACGCTGGGGAATATTGTACTTCTTTTCAGGGATGTATTTTCTCCCATATGTGTATTCGATATACGTAGTTTTTCCCCGTCTATTCTTAGAGATTTTTCCCGATTCATAAGGGATTTTTACAAGAAAATCATAGTACATAACGGCCTCCGTTTGAGCATGATATCCTACTCAATTATTATATCAAAAAATCCGCACCTTTGCAAACGAAAGATGCGGAAAAATGCAGTATTTCTGCTATTTTCTGAACTTTTTGACGGCTCCAAAAATCCTTTGAGTGTAACAAATCATAGGAAGTTAGCACTGATTTCTCCGTGATATGTTCAAGATTTTCTTTGATGCGGCTCAGAAATCTGACAGCAAGCTCTTTTTCATGTTCATCAAGCCCTGCAAAAGCGGCTTCTTCAAGCCGCAGGAACTCCCGTTCCACCCGTTCGGTCAGTTCTTTTCCTTTATCTGTCAGGAACACATAAAGATTCCGTCTGTTGCCGTTCATCATTCTGCGCTCTATCAAACCTTTATTTTCCATTCCCGCATCATAGAATGCTTTTTTCTTTTCGTTCTCCTCTGGGTATTCTTCCGTAATTGGAATTCCATATTCTCTACAAAATTCCTCATGATTAAATGTAATCACAAAGTTTGATGTGATTTTGATTCGTTTTAGATCATTTTCTATACTATGCAGTTTTGAAAATAGTGGTTTTCCCACACATTATTTTTCGTTTCACACACTTTTAGTACCGCTTTTGCGCAATTTACCAAAACATTAGATTTGATTCAATACTTTCTGCACACTTTCCGACTGTATCAACATTCTCATCTTCTCACTTCCATCTTCAACCTCCGGCTCACCACACCTTAAATTATCCGGATGCTCAGATATGCAACAATCCTTGTACCAGCACTCGCCCATAAGCGAACCTTTGACAGACCACTTTTCATTTTCTGTAAGTTCACCTACCAATGATTTCATCACACGCTCTGTAGAATATCTCTTAAAACCTGCTAAGTACTGTAAGGTCTTCTCGTCATCAATCTTTGACAAATTGATTCTATGGTCCTCAATAGCTGATAGAATGTCATCACGAATCTTGATTTTATCTGCCTTACCAGTTCCCGTCCATGGCACCAGCTTGTCAAAGGTAAGAATCAAGTATTCAAAACAAATCAAATCGAGAATTACAACCTTCCCTTCTGATTTTTCTGCTATTGATTTCAGCAAACGATATTTGTTACGAATATCCTGATTGTCTACCACATAATCAAATGCAATATAACACTCGTCTCCCTTTTTAATCTCTAGATCTGACAGTGCATCCAGCATTTCCTGATTACTTCCTTTACTTTCAATTGCAAGCTCATTATCGAAGAAAATTTGATTGATCAATTTCCAGAAGTGAAGTCCAGCACCTGTGTCTTCTGTCCACAAATATTTCATCTCACAACTCCTCTTCCAGGGTTATCTTGTTATCATCAAGCCGCAACACTTTAAAGCTCATATCCGATACATTGAGTCCATCACAATTTCTTAAGAAAAGCATATACTGATTGGAAAACTCAAAATTGATGAATCTCCTAATCGCATCGTCAATCAAAATATCTGCATTATCAATTACTATGAAACTATCTCTACACTGCGTTAACGTTTCTAAAAGATTATCTGATTTATAATTGAACAATTTAATAGCCTTATACTCGTCAGTTAATCTTAGGTCTTCTAACATTTCATAAAGAACAGTTTTACCTGTACCACTATCCCCACCAACGAGAGTTATTCTATCATCAAACACTAAATCGTATGAAAACGGATCTGCTTTAAACGCAATATTCTTATAAATCATCTGCTTCTCTCCTTTCATACTCCTTGCTCCACCAAGCATTATATCCTTTGCTTCCAATTACTACATCTGAATCATTGAACCTGATTTTCGCATCGTCCGGAATATCTGCAAAGGATGGCCTTGACATATAAATCTTTATATTATCCATCGCAAAAATAATTTTAAGCACATTTGGACCACATTCCTCTACGCACACCACTTTATCAGGATGTTTTACAATATTGAGTAATGTCTTGCATCCGGATGACAAATTACGGATTGTACCTAATCCATACTTTGTTTCAATATGCTTATCTGGTGTCAGTTTTGCCTCATCCACCTGCCGAATGAGATTTATTTCATTTTCAGACATTTCTTCATTACCTGTATTCAAATTGAAATACAGGTCGTTTTGAAGAATCCAATCTTTTGACTCTTTTTTCTCTGTATATATATGAATCATTCGGTATCACTCCTTCATATTATCAGCACTTTTGAATAAAGCACTTACCTTTATTTCTCTCAAATATCAAAAAGGGAATTTCAGCCTTAGAGAGTATCACATTTGTTATCGGTACATATCTATATTCATCAATTCCTGGTATGAACAAAGCATATTCAGGGGCATATTCTTTTTTCCATTTTTGTAATTCTGTATAAATCTTCCTTTTAAGCGTTATTTCCTGCATCTTACGCACTCCAATCACGAAATCTCCTATAATTAATACGCATTATATCACAAAATCTCCTACGTATTGATTGCTTGGCATCACGAAATCCCCTTTGTAAATTGCTATCTCAGCAATTCCCCTTCAAAATACTTTTCTTGAAAATGTATAGACTTAAGAATTTCTTCATCCGTATAGTCCCTATCAAAAGAATCTCCAACAGCCTCTCCCGCAGCATTGCCCTTTGATGTGTACTCTTCAGAAAAGACCTTGTACCAACCACTAAGAATGCTATCTATAACCTTTCTGTATCTCACGAAATCCTTCTCATGAATCAGAAAGATATACGAACGTTGTGAGCCTTTGTGATACGTCAATATCGCAGGTTTTGCATTCTTAATTCTATTAAACATCAGGCTTTTGTGAGCTTCCCACTGCTCATATGGTCTTCTTCCCTTATGGCAGTAGTAAACGATGTTATGCCCATCCAAAAAGTAGCTCTCCACCTCACTCGGAAGAATGTACTTCTCTCCGCCAAGCTTTGTGGCATCATCGCTTTCCAATAAGCCATTATCCGGATCCATAAAAATCAGTTCGGTATCTTTAAGCTCATACATGCTTTCCTGAAACCAACTACTGCGCTCCTGCTCTCGATCATTTGGCGTACCCTCTGGTTTAAGAATTTCTGAATAAAATACAGTTCCAGGAAGAATGCCACTCTTTTCAATATCAAAAACAGATTTGTCCTTATTCTTTGCAATGCTCTTCAATACATCAAATACTTCCGGGCAATATCTTCGCATTACGCCTTTATTCAAATAGTCCGTAAACTTTCCATCATTAGAGCCATCATCCTCTGTCAGATACCAGTTCACGCCAACCTTTATTCCTGCATCTATAAATGCCCGGAGCATAGAGTACTTTCCAAAGTCTCCAATATCCCCAACGTACTGATTCTTCATATACCTCTCCTAACGCTTATTTTTCTGAAGGCGGATTATCTTCGTATCCCCATTCATGTAATATTTCAAATGCCTCTGATTCATTTATCCTTCGTAAGTCTTCCCAACATCCCTGACCAAGGTACACTGCCCTGCAGTATTTTTCATCTCATTTGTTCTTGCGTCAGCCATACGGTGTCTTCATCCATTGATACTGATAACGTTGCTTCTTTATCATCAGTTTCAAATAAAACAATCTCATTAATACTTCCCATAGTGCATCCCTTCCAAATCTATCCGCTCTATTTTCCAAACGAATCCTTTATCCTTTGAAGTTCTATTGCTTTACAATACCGCGTATATTCCATCCCCGCATCATAGAATGCTCTTTCCTTTTCGTTCTCCTCTGGGTATTCTTCCGTAATTGGAATTCCATATTCTCTACAGAATTCCTCATGATTAAATGTAACCAAGCGTTCCGGATGTTCCTCACATTCCTTAATCGATTCATCGAGTTGTTTCTTTTCTTCTTCAAGGCTTTCCTGATCATACCCAAAGAAAGATATTTCATATAAAAAATCAACAATCACATCCATTATGTTATCCTGTGTCAACTTATTATCTGAAACGAGGAAACTTAATGCCTCTTTTTGTTCCGTAAATTCATATGCATATGAAGGAAGATTCTCAAGCTCCTCCGTACCCATTAATTCATCTGCATGAATTAGTCCTACCTCCTCACCTAACATAATATCCTGCGTTTGCGATTTATACACAAATAATATTCCCTGCTTTTCCGGACTCGCTTCTGCATTCATCTCACATAGTCTATTCAGAAAGTCCTGAAACCTGGCAGATATACTATTCTTAAATTCTCCGATCGTAATATCATCAAAGTCCTTTACTTCCCATAGATTAATCGGATGCTCATAAAAATAGGCAGATTCTATTGATTTGTGATCTGTTTCAATCAATACCTGTTGAATAGTTTTCATATGATTATATTTCCTCCCTGCATCTCTAATAATCTGACGGTTCTGTATCATACTCCATGCCTTTCTTGACGCCACGTTTGTCCCACTCATCTGTAAGTTCTTTTCTTACTTGAATTGCCTGCAGGCGCTGATTTATCCATTCTCGCGAATAACCCTTCTTAGCATAGGTTTCAAGTGCCCTCTCAATTGTCAGCTCCGGGTCGATTACTTCCTCTATTCGCTCACGGCCCACCTGAACCAGCCACATTTTAAACAGCTCCGCTTTCTTAGATGGAATCGACTGGATAATGCGAAGCAATTGCTCTGTGTTTGCCACATCAGTATTATATCGTTTTCCATCCTTCGGCGACTTCATTTTCAGTTGGTTACAATTTGTCACCAACTGACTGTCCTCTTCTTTAAGTCTCTGTTTTAGTTTATTCCAATATTTTCTTCCATCCGCGCTTTCTGTTAATGCCTGCACTACATCCACAACCGAAAAAAGCATTCTTCCTCATCTTCAACCCATGCCGTCCTAATCGGCTGGTCTTCAAATATGTGAACTTTCTCATTTGTCATCTGCATGTTTCCCCCTTATTGGTTCTTTGTCTTGTTTTTGCCCATTTTCCTCAAGCAGCATAATATATGCCATCATTCTGACCAAATATTCCGGAGGGGCGCTTATTCCCTGTTCCCACTGCTGAAGAGTTCTTACGGGAATTCCAAATTTAGCGGAAACTTTACTTTGTGATAATCCCGTTTTCTTTCGTAACTGCTTTATTTTTTCTGAAACATCCATATCATCGTCTCCAAAAACATTTTGTACTTTATTAAAGTACAGGTTGACATACATACGTTGTCAACGGATATTTTTCTTTTATTGGGTACAACATTATTTCTATAAAATAAAACTGCAGGCAACCACAAGGATTACCTGCAATCTATTAACAATATCTGTACCAGATGAACGAGATAACACAGATATATTACTCCATCTCAAGGATTTCATCCCTGTCTCTGATTGCTTGTCATTGCAAAATCGTTTATTTTCGGGGATTTCTCCCCCGAGTAAGAATATCCATTATACCAAATAGCATACTGTTATTCTATTTCTTCTAATTCTTTTCTTAGAAATTCTTCCAGTTTCTGCTTATCAGGAAGATGCAACATATATGTCGATACAAACAGTTGGTTATCCATCCCCGATAAAGCGTATTCTACCATCTGTGCTCCTTTGTCCGTACACAACAATATGCCCACCGGAGGATTATCTCCTTCTACCATCTCATTAGCTTTGTAGTATCCCACATAGGCATTTAACTGCCCGAGATCTTCGTGTTTAAACTCATCATTTTTAAGTTCTACTATCACATTACAGTGAAGCAGACGATTATAAAACACAAGATCGATGAAGTAGTACTTATCATCAATAACAATTCTCTTCTGCCTTGCTTCAAAACAGAAGCCCTCTCCCAGCTCCAGCATAAATTCCTGCAAATGATCTATTAACGCCTGCTCTAAATCGGATTCATTCAAAGATCCGCTTGCTTTAAGACCCAGAAATTCAAATGTAAAGGGATCCTTGATTGAAAGCACATATCCTTCAGGATTATCTTCAGACGGCTTTAACAGTTCCCTTGGATTTTTGCTTACACCTGACCTAAAATACAAGTTAGTCTTTATCTGTCTACGAAGTTCCCTTACGGTCCATCCGCATTTTATACATTCTGTTTCATAAAAGAATCTTTCAAACTCATCATCCAAAATCATTATTTCTCTAATATGAGAAAATGAAAGTTGTTTTACCAGTCTCTCCGGATTGGTGATGAATTGGTGCGACACTGTCGCACCTTTTTGGCTATCGATCAGCATTCCGAATTGGTGCGACGCTGTCGCACCAATTTGAGGATACATATTGTAAAACTGCCTACACCATTTAAAAAGGGTCTTATTCATACCCTTTTCATTAATGCGTGCTTCAAGATTATCAAGCAATGCACTACCATATTCTGCTCGATCCTTGCCGCCCTGCTCATACTCGACAATATAATAACCTATCGCCCAGTTCCTTAAAGTCATCAACTGATTTACTGCGCCTTTCGCAGCATTTCCAGCCTTAACATTTATATCTTTTATATCATTTGCAAGTATAGCAAACGTTTTTTCTTTTCCCATAGAACACCTCATACTTTTAAATTTGCAAACACCGTCTGCAAAATCAGAGCATCCGCATTTGCAATGTGCATTTTTTGCACATTACTTTTTTATTCATCCAATTTACCGCCCTGCATTTCTATATAATCCTGTATGTCTTCGATAATACCTCGGTTTCCGGTAGAATTATATTTTTCATAACATACATCAATATACCCTAACACATCATACTCTTTAAAAATATCAGAGAGTTCACAATAAGATTTATTCCAAGCCTTTGATAGTATTGGTATCAAAGTCAATTGCATATTAAGCACTGCCTTGTCCCGTCCCACCATAGTTTTACCTCATCATTACACTTCCCACGACGCCCTAATGTTTTAAAGCCTCTATATACCCCAACAATCTTTCTTTCTGTGATTTCTTCAGGCTATCCATTTCAATCAAAAGATCATATTCCTTTGTGCCTTTTGTAACCACTCGATAATCCAACTCCTCTACAGATTGAACCGTGTCCTGCAACAATTCATATGGCGTTACATTTAACACCTTACAAATAATCATTATTTTATCTGCAGACGGGTTCGTTTTCTTTCGTTTCCAATCACTAATAGTACTCTGTGCTATTCCTGTAGCTTTCGAAAAGTCCATCTGGGTAATTTCACGTTCTTCTATTAATTTAAAAATGCGTTCACTTATTGTCATTTTCCGTTCCCTTTTCCATTACACTTTCTTCTATCCACAACTTAAACTCCTCCGGACAAGCAGCTATCCACTCAAAAAAATAAGAGGTGAGTTTCTCAAGTGTAATCCCATAATCTTTCAATGTAATTCGATTTAAGAAGTCGTAAACTTCGCTTTCCATAGAAAGTGAATATCCTTCCTCCGTATCTGTTACACTAACTGGGTTTTCATGAAGCCTTTGCAATACTAACACTCTGATAAAATCATCCATTTCTATTGTATTCTCTTTATCTAAATCGACCTTACCGAACAGTCGCTCATACAAATCAAAAGACATAAGGATTCTATCTGTATCAAATATTTTGCATTTGACAGGATTTCCATAAACCTTATAAAAATCATCTGAATCAAGTTTTCCTATCAATTCTCTAGAAGAAATCTCCGGATATAACATAACGCCCTTCTTTCTATCGTTTTAGCGTATTGTATTCGCATATACGTTATAATACTCTCTCATGACAGCAATGTCAAGAACATGGGTCCTCACTAGTATTTCTTTTTTTGTGTCTACCTTCTTTCATCATCCAACCTGTCGGCCATCTCCTCCTGCACCCCGGGAAACATATGTGCATAATAATACGTCACATGCTCACTTTTATGCCCCACTCTTTTCCCTATGGCCACTGCAGAAAATCCCATATGTATCAAAAGCGACACATGACTATGTCTCAAATCATGTAAACAAATATTTTTTACTCCGGTTAATTTAATCCCCTTTTTTAGTTCTTTATATAGTCTTTGCCTTGCATATGGAAATATCCTCTCTCGCCTATCGCCTCTCTTCACGTAGTCCTTCAGTTGTTCGCATAATGACGTGGGCACAGTAACAGTTCTTACTCCGGTAATAGTTTTTGGCTTTGTTACAACCTCCTCGCCATCTATTATCTGGAAAGATTTGGTAATTGATAATGTATGGTTTGTAAAATCAAAATCAGATTCAGTTAACGCCAATACTTCTCCGACACGAAGTCCACACCAATAGAGTAATTCCAAAGCATAATAATATTTATCACTATCTTTCATGCACTCAATAAACCTCAAATACTCTTCTTTGGTCCAAAAATTCATTTCATTTTTCCGTACGACTCCTATCGGCCCAGCTGTTTTAACCGGATTACTAGATAAGTCATAAAATCGTGTAGCATGATTAAATATAGCACTTAACTGGGCCTGTATCGTTTTAAGATACGTTCCTGATAACCCGTTTCCATCTTTATTCTGAATTACAAGTAATTTATTTTGCCATTTTAATATATCCAAAGGTTTAATACTGTTCATTGGCATGTCTTTAAAGTACGGAAGAATTGAGGCTTCTGGCATAAAGGTGGGTAGTATGCCTGACCTCTGATGTACTTTTACAATTGAAAAACCACCTGTGCTCCTGTAGAGTATTAGCGACCAAACCAAAACTCAAAGGAGTACCCACAGATGGTTTCTGCTAATACACTATGTAAAAAACTGCTTAATGTCAACCATGCTGTCATAGAAGATGCAAATTTCTATGATGATCAGGATGGTGTATGCCACCTCAGAATCCATGCCAGGACTGATAAATGGCATCAGGATGATTGTCCTTTCTGTCATAGGCGGTGCCATCGTTATGATCAGAAGAGTGACC